>JBBAFK010000016.1:0-60721 GCA_041655455.1 Leucobacter sp.
CACCGGCCGACGACACTGACCTCATGGGGGTCCCAGAGCTCTACGCTGCAGCGCTCGAACGTCTCACCGACGCCGACACGCTCACTCGCACACGCACCCGGATCGCAGACCACCTCCTCGCACAAGAAGC
Organism: Leucobacter sp.; assembly: GCA_041655455.1. Taxonomy (GTDB): domain Bacteria; phylum Actinomycetota; class Actinomycetes; order Actinomycetales; family Microbacteriaceae; genus Leucobacter. The sequence continues at coordinate 131 of JBBAFK010000016.1, forward strand.
GATCGGCATCCCGCTCGCCGGTCGAGAGTCAATTTTTTGCGCTCGCGCACTCGGCCGCAACGGGAAACGTTCGAAAGGACAGGACCTTGACGACCACCAGGCCGAGTTCCTCCTACGCATCATCGATGATCTCACGTCGTTCGGCGAAGGGCATCAGGCGAGGGATCTCCTCTTGCGCTTGGGCACACGCGGGCACGATATCGACGATCTCACCCGCGCGCGCCTCACGGCGCTGCTGAGCGATGCTCACAGCGGCCTCCAACTCCTCGTCTCCTCCCATCAGGTGAGCAGCGCCTCGAGTTTCAAGGATCTCGAGGCACAGGAACAATTCGCTCATCTACTCCTTCGCGGGCACCTCTCTGCCGAAGCCGGTCTCCCCCCGGACTTTGCCGCCGACTTCGCGGCCGACGATCCCGCCCTCGCGGACGCACTCCTCGTCGCACAGCGGTGGAACGACACCGCCCCGCTCGGGAAGGATCGGTCTGACCTCCTGCGCATCGCCCGCACGCACGAACAGCCGGAGGTCGCCCTTCTTGCGGAGCAGCTCCTCGCCCTCGACGCCGCACTCATCGGATGCTCCTACCCTTCGTTCTCCGAGCTCCCGGTTGAACAGCGCATATCCCGCCTCGCAATCGGCGCCGTCGCCAGCCGTCGAGACGCACTCGTGTGCGCGTCGGTCACACAGGCAGTCATCAGATTTTTCACGTCTGGTGGGGAGCGCGCCGACCGACCGCTCATCTCACTTCCCGACCGTCTGCCCGGTGCCACGCGGCACCGGGTTTGGGCGACGCACATCCACACAGCACGTATCGCAATGCTCGTCGGCGACCTCGAACGTGCCCACGCCGAATGGGCAGAATTCGTGCGGCGCACCCCGCGTTTCATTCCTCGCCGGCTCAGCGCGATCATCGAACGTATGGGCGCGACACGTACCGCCGAAACCGGACAAGGCAACGAGGCACACTCCCTCATCGGGAACACCCAACAGGTGCTCGGCTATTTCGCCGGTACCCTTGACCACGTGAATGGGGCCGCCTTCGCGCCGCTGCGCGAACGCCCAGGGCCCTTCATCGGCAATCTCAGCAAGGAAGATCGCGCAGGGATCGCCGAGCTTTCAGAGATCGCCCCCATCCGCGCGCACCTCGACGCGCACCGCACCCAAAACCCACTCGCACTCATGCGGGCGGCGGACGGGCTGATGGAGTTCGGATTCTGTGCCCCAGCAAGCTATGCACTGCAGGAGGCGCGTCGCATCTTTCTCAAGCGTCGGGCGAGCGGAAGCGTCGGCACCGCCGACGCGAGACTCGCCGAGGTGCGTGCACGCGCGGCACGCTATGCGCCGTGGCTCGAAACCGAAGAACTGCCGAAGCCGACGCGTGAACGCCTCACGCCGCGTGAAACCACCGCGGCCACACTCGCCGCGTCGGGGCTCACCAACCGGAGTATCGCGGAGGAGATGGGCTGCAGCGTGCGCACCGTCGAGTCTCACATCTCACAGGCACGCGCAAAGCTTGGGGCGAGCTCGCGAGATGAACTCGCCGAACAGTTACGCGCCCTCGGGGTTCTGGCGGGCCGTTCAGTGTCTCTCGCACCGAAACGGGAAGCCGCCCTCGATTCGCGCTGACGACGCGAATGCCGTATTCTTTTTCGCGGTGACGTGTCCGAGCGGCCGAAGGTGCGACTCTCGAAAAGTCGTGTGTAGTGACCCTGCACCGTGGGTTCAAATCCCACCGTCACCGCCATGTGAAAGGCCTCGACTCCCCTAGGAAACACTGGGAAGTCGGGGTCTTCGTCATTCCTCAGAACTCTCGGTGGCAACATTTTGGCAACCGCGCCGTGCTCTTCTCTACTCGCGCGCTGCACTGCATTTCAACCCCCTCCCAACCGAGCCTCAACGCTGACAGGGTAGCCGTGTACCGCGATCACAGAGGAGGAGATTCAGCATGGGTCTCGATGACAAGTTCGAAGCCGGCAAAGACAAGATCAAGGGGAAGGCCAAGGAAGCGGTCGGCAAGATGACCGACAACGAAGACATGGTTGCCGAAGGAAAGCTCGATCAAGCGAAGGGCGACGCCAAGCACGCAGCGGAGAAAGCGAAGGACGCCGCGAAGGACGTTTTCGGCGACTGATTGTTTCGTTCGGCTCGATCCCTGTTCACGCACCGCCGCGGGCAGGGATCACACCCCTCACAATCCGAGCACGGCCTTCGCGATCGAGAAGTAGATCACCAGCCCGGTCGCATCGCAGAAGGTCGTAATGAACGGCGTTGAGAACACCGCGGGGTCAACCTTGATCGCCTTCGCAATCAAGGGCATCACGCCGCCGACCGCCGCGGCCATCGTGCAGACGGAAACGATCGTGGTCCCGATCACGATCCCCGTGGGCAAGTTGTAGAACACGGCGGTGAGCAGGAATCCAAGGGATCCGAGGAGCACACCGAGCACGAACCCGACCCGCACCTCCCGCAGGAACACCCGACCGACATCACTGCTTCGCACGTCACCGACCGCGATCGCGCGAGTCACCGTGCTCGCCGCCTGCGACCCGGTGTTGCCGCCCATACCCGTGAGCAGCGGGATGAACATGGCGAGCACGACGGCCTGGTCGAGCGTTGTCTCAAAGATTTCGAGCACCTGCACGGTGAGGAGGCCGGAAATCGCAAGTATCAGTAACCACACCACCCGCGATTTGGCGATCCGGAATACCGATGTCGACAGGTAAGGTCGACGCAGCGGTTCGGCGCCGCCGGCGCGTGCGGCGTCTTCATCCGCCTCTTCTCGGAGGATCTGTGCGGCGTCGTCGAGCGTCAGGATGCCGAGGAGGCGCTGCTCCGTGTCGACGACGGGCAGCAGCAGGAAGGCATGATCGACGAGCAGGTGGGCGGCCTTCTCCGCATCCTCGGTGGCTTCGACGAATATCGGCTCGCTCATGAGCTCGGAAACTCGGACCGTCGGGTCACTCGCGATGATCTCGCGCAGGCTCGCCACTCCGACAAGTTCTCGGCCGCTCCCGGTGACGACCACGCTGTACACGGTTTCCGCGCGGCGGGCCTGTGCCCGCACGAGGTCGAGCGCTTCTGCGGCAGTCGCGTCTGGGTGCACGTTCGCGAAGTGCGGGCTCATCCTGCGCCCGACCGTACCCGACGGGTATCCGAGCACCTCCGCGGTGTCTTGCCGGTCTGCTGGTGGTAGATCCTCCAGCAGACGTACGGCGACCTTTGCCGGCACCTCGTCGACGAGCTGCGCCCGGTCGTCGGGGTCGAGGCTCGCAAAAAGCGTACGCACCTCGTCGGCCCTCAGCCCGGCGAGGAGATCCGCCTGAATCGCCGGCTCGAGCGCGTCGAAGACCGCCAATGCCCGATCCTTCTCAAGCAGCCGGTACAGTACGGCCGCCCGGTGCGGTGGCAGGCGCTCGAGGATCTCGACAACCTCGTGAGTGTCGAGCCCCGCAAGACTGAGCGCGGTGCTGGTGAGACTGCCGCGGTCGATGCTGCCCGTCGGAGTCTGTTCGAAGTACTGCGCATCCGTCACCGCTCACCCTCCGGTCGCCAATACGCCGGTGTTCCCACGGTGATCACCCGGCGGGCTGCTTCGCTGTTCCCCCACCGACGGGCCGGCGCACCTATCCTCCCGTATTCTCGCAAGTGCGGCCAGTCGTCGGACTTCAGGCGGCCCGACCGAGAAGGAAATCTCCCGGCAGGAAGTCGGCCGGGGCTCAAAGGTCACGAATCGGCAACCTCAGCTTGCACGAATCGGGTTTACAGGGGATGGTGGTTGCAGCGAGTGTTCAACGGCGAACATTCGCTTTTTTCATTCTGCCGGGTGGTACCCGCGGCATCGTGCGCGGGGAGCCGGTCAATTCTCGCTGCCGGCCTCAGCGGAGGGTGTCGTCCCAGAATGCTCGCAGCTGCTCGCTCTTCCGAAAGACGATCTCATCCCACTCCTCGTCAGTCGTGGAACTGTCTGCGAAATCCGAAGGGATCTTGAAGATCTGCAGCGGCACGTCCAGCCGCGCGCACACCGCCGCGTAGGCGTACCCTTCCATATCGACGAGCCCGGCCCCGAGCCCCGCGATGTGTGCTCGCTGCGCGTCGTCCTTGACGAAGGCGTCGCCGGTCGCCATCACGGCGTGCTGCGACGGTGGCAACAGGTGCTCACCGCTCGGACGCAGCGCCGGCGACGGGAGTGAAAAGTCGTGCTGCACCACCTCGGTTACCTGCACCACCGTGTCGAGATCGAGCCTCGCGTCCCCGTCACCCACTACGCCGGCGGTACCGAGCACAATCACCCGTTCGATGTGGTCTGATGCGAGCGCCGTCGCGAGTGCGACTGCCGCGTTGATCTTGCCGATCCCGGTAACGAGGTGCGGCAGATCGGCAAACGCCGAGGCTTCGTCACGGTGCGCGAAAACGAGGAGCGGTGCTGCGGCGGACATGTTCTCTCCAGGTTCACGAGGCAATTCAGCGAAGGAAATTCTCTGCAAGACTAGCGCGATTCGAATAAATGTTCTAAACTGTAAAGCTGAGCACGCAGGTGATCCGCGTTTCCCCCGGTCAGACACTCCGCGGGCGGCAATCAACTCCGCGCATGATCAGATGTGCTTCTCAGCCGGCGACGGTGATCCCTCGGTGATCCCTGTCGTCCGAAATCCGCGAGCCGACGCTCGCGCTGGCCGTCCGTCTGACGCGCAGCGCAGCCCTACGACCTCGCATATCGCGAACCACGCGAAATCAACTACACCGCTCGCGAGCACCGACGCTCAGAGCACCATCGAAAGGAACTCACGATGACGACCAAGTCACGACCACAACCCGCCCCCACCACGCCGAAGCGCACCCCCTACCACTCACTCGGCGACGGCGACATGCACATCCCAGGATGGGCCCAGCACCGCTCCGTCTACCGCTCGGCCGGCCGCACCCTGTACCTGGTCGACACCGATCGACTGCAGGACGCGCGGCACGACCTCACCCGCCTCGACCGAGCCGGTTGGGATGTGCAAATCGCGCCGCACCCCGAGGGCTCGAGGGCGCGTATCGCGTTTACGCGCCGCGACCTCGCTCGAAGCGCGGGGAGCACCGGGAGCGCCGCGCCCCGCTCACGCGGCCTCGCTACACTGGCGGCATGAGCGACGTCGAACTTGCCGAGGTAGAGAGCTTTTCCCTGGACCACACGAAAGTGCGTGCCCCCTACGTCCGCCTCATCGGCGTCGAGCACGGCCCCAAGGGAGACGCGATCTCCAACTACGACATCCGCCTCGTGCAACCGAACGCGGGAGAAATTCCGACCGCAGGGCTGCACACGATCGAGCACACCATCGCGGGGCTGCTGCGCACGCGACTTGACGGGCTGATCGACATCTCCCCCTTCGGGTGCCGCACCGGATTCCACATGATCGTGTGGGGAGAACCCACCCCCGCAGAGGTCGCCACCGCGATCAAGACCTCCCTCGAAGACATCGCCGAACGCGTCACCTGGGAGGACGTGCCCGGCACCACCGCGGTGAGCTGCGGCAATTACCGCGATCACAGCCTTCACTCGGCGAAGGAGTGGTCGCGGGAGGTGCTCTCGCAAGGGATCAGCATCGACGCGTTCGACCGATCCGTGATCGCGTAGGCGCGATCCCTCGCCCCAAGATGTATTCGGGCAGTTGTGCAGGCTATTTCGCGGAAATAACGCGCACAACTGCCGGAATGGAATAGGGATCGCCTGAGGGTTCAGCGCTCCGCACGCCGCACGAGCCGCGCCCGCGCTTCCCTCGCCCGCGCCCGGATCGCCTCCGCGTCGAGCGTCAGGTGCTCCCCGTTCGCGTACACGTGCCGCCCGCCGATGAACACGTGGCGCACGTCGGCCCCGGTTGTCGTGAAGCCGAGGTGTGAGAGGAGCGCGGTCCGGGATCCCTCGAGATCGAGCGGGGTCGCCGCCGTGCCGCGCACGTCGAGCGCGATCACGTCCGCAAGCTTCCCCACTTCGAGCGCGCCAGTCGCGGGGAACCCGATGGCTTCCGCGCCCCCACGGGTCGCGATGTCGAGCACCGTCGCGGCGCGTACGGCCGCCGCGTCCTCTCGCACTCCGCGGTGCAGCAGCGTCGCGAGCTTGATCTCTTCGAAGAGGTCGAGGGTGTTGTTGCTCGCGACCGAGTCGGTGCCGATGCTCAGGCGCACGCCGGCGTCGATGAGGTCGGGTAGTGGCGCGATACCGCAGCCGAGCTTCAAGTTCGAGACCGGGTTGTGACTCACGGCCACGCCGTTTTCCACGAGCAGGTCGATGTCTGCGGACGTGAGGTGCACGCAGTGCGCGGCGAGCACCTCGGCGTCGAAGAGCCCGAGCGAGGCGAGGTGTTCGACCGGGCTCGCCCCGTAGCGCCGCTTGATGTCTTCGACTTCTGAGCGAGTCTCCGAGACGTGGGTGTGGATCGGGATGCCGCTGCGCACCGCGCGCTCTGCGAGGTCCGCGAGGAAGTCGGGGGGCGACGTGTAGGGGGCGTGCGGCCCGAAGCCGATGCGCACCTGCGGGTCACGCGCGTATTTCGCCGCGAGCCGCTCCGTCTCCGCGGTCGCCTCCGCACCGCTCCACAGGGCAACCCCCGGGAAGCCAACGGCTTCCGCGGTGAAGGTCGCGAGCGCGGCGAACACCCGCATCCCGGAGCCGCGCACGAGCTCGATGAGCCCCTCATCCCAGTGGTACATGTCGGCGAAGGCCGTCGTACCGGTCTCGATCATCTCGACGAGCGCGAGCTGCACCCCGGCTTCGACGTCGGCGCGTGTGAGGTGCTGCTCGAGGCCCTGCACGGCAGTAAGCCAGGCGGCGAACCCCTCGTCGTCGGAGACACCCCTCTGCAGCGCCATCGCCGAGTGCGTGTGACCGTTCACGAGCCCGGGCATGAGTACATGCCCGGAAAAGTCGTGGGTGACGGCGCTCCCCGGTCTGAGGGATCCCGCGTAGGTGATGCGTCCGCCTGCGTCGAAGGCGAGTTCCGCACCGACCAGCGGCCCCGCCGGGGTCAGCATGGCGTCGGCGCGAAGGACGGTCGTCTCAGCGGATTCGATCATGAGTCCATCATCGGTGATCGGCGCACGGATGGGGGCTCGGTGTCACTGATTCGCCGACCAGGGCCGACCGGTGTCGGCCGCAACCTGCAACACAGGCACCTCACGCCCCGAGTCGACGCTGCCGCGACGAGTAGTCGCGCAGCGCGCGCAGCAGATCGACCTCGCGCAGGTCGGGGTAGAGCGCCTCGACGAAATAGAACTCGGAGTGCGCCGACTGCCAGATCATGAAGTCGGAGAGGCGCTGCTCCCCGGAGGTGCGGATCACCAGGTCCGGGTCCGCCTGGCCGCGGGTCCAGAGGTGCTCACCGATCATCTCGGGGGTGAGCCGGTCCGCAAGCGTATCAATCGTCCCGCCCGCCGCCTGGTGCTCAGCGATCACGCTGCGCATGGCCTCCGTGATCTCGCTCCGGCCACCGTACCCGACCGCGAGGTTCACGTGCAGGCCAGTGTGACCGGCCGTGTGTTCCTCGGCTGCGGCGAGCGCGGTGCACAGTTCGTCGGAGAGCCCCTCACTCGTACCAACATGTTTCACTCGCCAGCGCGGGTTCTCTGCAAGCTGGTTTGCGAGTTCGGCGATGATACCGACCAGGTCGTCGAGCTCTTGCCGATCCCTCGCCTTGAGGTTGTCGGCCGAGAGGAGGTAGAGCGTCACCGTCCCGATTCCCGCTTCCTCGCACCAGCCGAGAAACTCGAGCACTTTCCGTGCACCGGCACGGTGACCGAACGCCGCACGCTCCTGAAGTCGCTGCTTCGCCCACCGGCGGTTGCCATCCACGATGACAGCGATGTGCTGCGGCACCCGCGAGGGGTCGATCTCGCGTCGCAGCCGGCGCTGGTAGAGCCGGTACAGCAGTCCGGTGCGCGGCTGCGGCGGGAGGGGTTTCACCCTCAGAGTGTATCGTTCGGCACCCAGGAAGCGCTTTCTAGTCGGTTCCCACATATATGCGTTCTCGGACCTGTAAGGAGCATACACTCGAGGGATGACCCACGACGGCGACGCCGAGCACGACGACTTCGAAGCCCGCCCGCACGTGGAACGCCCCCACATTGAGCGCCCGTTCCCGGAGCCCGACGCGCTGTCGCTGCCGCTTCTCGCTGACGCACTCGATCACGCTCACGATCAGCCAGGCAAGCCTCCCGCGCCGGGTGAGGAGCGCAAGCCCACGTGGCGCGGCTGGATTCACGCGGGCATGTTTCCGATCACGGTTGCCGCAGGTATCGTACTCATCGCGCTCGCTCACGGCGCGGTCGCGAAGTGGGCCTCGGCCGTCTACATGCTGTCGAGCATGCTGCTGTTCGGGGTGTCGGCGCTCTATCACCGGTTCAATTGGAAGCCGCGTACGAAGCAGATCTATCGCCGGCTCGATCACGCGAACATCTTCCTCCTGATCGCAGGCACCTATACGCCGATCGCGCTGCTCGCGCTGCCGTTCGAGAAAGGGATCCTGCTGCTCGCGCTCGTCTGGACCGGAGCGCTGCTCGGCATCGGGTTTCGGGTCTTCTGGATCGGTTCGCCGCGCTGGCTCTACGTGCCGCTCTATCTGCTCCTCGGCTGGGCGGCGGTGATGTTCATTGTCGATATCGCGGCGGCGAACCTCGCTGCGATGATTCTCGTGATCGCGGGCGGACTCATGTACACGCTCGGGTCGGTCGTGTACGGGCTCAAGCGCCCGAACCCGGTGCCCGGCGTCTTCGGGTTCCACGAGATCTTCCACGCGCTCACGGTGCTCGCCTACCTGACGCAGTGGACGGCAGCGCTGTTGCTCGCGCTAGACCCGGTGCATCTGCGCTGATGGGGCGAGGGATCCCTCAGCGTTCCCCGAGCACCTCGCGCACGGCCGCGCCGTAGCGTTCGAGTTTCACCTGCCCGATGCCGGAGATGGCGAGCAGCCCCTCGTCGGTGTCGGGCCGGTGCACGGCGAGCGCTGCGAGCGTCGCGTCGCCGAAGACGACGTAACCGGGCACGCCCTGCTCCTTTGCTTCGGCGGCACGCCAGGCGCGGAGCCGTTCGAAGATCTCCGCCTGTTCGGGGGTGAGGTCGGCTGCGGCGGCCGAGCGCTTCGGCGCACCGGATCCGCTTCGTCCGCTCCTCCCCGCGCGGCTGATGACCTCCTCGCGCATGAAGACCTGCTGTTCGCCGCGCTGCACGGTGAGCGCGGCCTGGGTGGGCGCGAGCACCCCCCACTCGCCGCGCGCCTCGAGCAGGCCGACCGCGAGCAGGTGCCGCACGACACCGCGCCACTGCGCGACCGACCAGTCTGCCCCGATCCCCCAGGTCGTCAGCTCGTCGAGGCGCAGCTGCGTGACGCGTTCAGATCCTACTCCGCGCAGCACGTCGATGTGCTGCCCCGCGGCGAACGTGCGGTCACGTTCGCGATGCGTGCGCACGATCGTCGAGATCAGCATCTGCGCGGGAATCGTCGCATCCCAGGTCTTCGGCGGTTCGAGACACACATCGCAGTTCCCGCACGCGGTGCCCGGGGCGACCTCTTCCCCGAAGTAGCGCAGCAGGAATGAGCGTCGGCACTCCACCCCCTCGCAGAGCGCGAGCATCTGGTTGAGGTGCCGCGTCTGATTCGCGCGGGTCGCCTGATCCCCATCCCCCGACTCGATCATCTGCCGCTGCTGCACGACGTCTTGCAGGCCGTACACGAGCCAGGCCTCCGAGGGGAGCCCGTCGCGGCCGGCGCGGCCGGTCTCCTGGTAATACCCCTCGATGGATTTTGGCAGGTCGATGTGGGCGACGAATCGCACGTCGGGCTTGTCGATCCCCATACCGAATGCGATCGTCGCGACGACGACCACCCCGTCCTCGCGCAGGAAACGCGTCTGCGCGTCGAGCCGTTGCGCGGCCGGGAGGCCCGCATGGTAGGCGACCGCGTCGACGCCGGCCTGCCGCAACGCGGCCGCCGTCTGCTCGACGCGTTTGCGGCTCAGCGCGTAGACGATGCCCGCCTCACCCCGGTGCTCGCCGCGCACGAACTCGATGAGCTGTGCCCGCGCGTTCCGCTTCGACTCGATGCGGTATCGAATGTTCGGCCGGTCGAAGCTCGCGACGAAGTGTTGGGCGCGCTCGAGGTGCAGCCGTTCCGTGATCTCGCGGTGCGTCTCGGGGGTCGCCGTCGCCGTCAATGCGATGCGCGGCACGTCGGGCCAGTGCTCGGCGAGCGCGCCGAGGCGCAGGTAGTCGGGCCGGAAATCATGCCCCCACTGCGACACACAGTGGGCTTCGTCGATCGCGAACAGCGCGATGCGCCCCCGCTCCAGGAGCTCGACGGTGCCCGGCGCGGCCAGTCGTTCCGGCGCGAGATAGAGCACGTCTAGGTCACCGGCGAGGTAGGCGCGCTCGACGTCGTGCCGCTCGTCGCTACTGATCGCCGAGTTCAGTGCGGCCGCCCGCACCCCGGCGAGCCGGAGCGCCGCGACCTGGTCGTGCATGAGCGCCACGAGTGGCGAGAGCACGATGCCCGTCCCCTCGCGCACGAGGGCAGGGATCTGATAGCAGATGGACTTGCCACCGCCGGTCGGCATGAGCACGACCGCGTCGCCGCCGCCGATCACCTGACGGACGATCGCTTCCTGGTCACCCCGGAACGACTCGTAACCGAAGACCTCCGCGAGCACGGCGCGGGGGTCCGCTCCGACGTGCGTCTGCGCGGTCATGCGAGGGTCAGCTGCGGGCGTCTGACGCGGCGCTCTCGTCGGAGTCGTCAGGGCCCCGCTCGGACCCTTCACTCGACGGCCCTGCAGAATCGGGCGTCCCGCCCTGCTCCTCGAGCTCGCGAGCGATCTGTTCCCGCGCCTCAGTGCGGTACGCGTTGCGGCGCAGCCGCCGCACCAGCACGATACCGAGCACGATCACCGCGACAGCGAAGATGCCCGTCATGATGAACCCCTCGACCCCCGGTGTCACGATCGTCGGGTCGAACTCCGCGTCCTCCGCAACGCGACCCACGGCCGCCCAAGTGTTCATCAGTGCGCTCACGCAGACTCCTTATCAATGCCCTGAAACAGGTCGGCTTCAAACTCACTCGTCGCAACCCGCGACGCCGCAAGCCGGTAATCCTCGAACGGCCAGGCCTCGCGCTGCAGCTCATTCGGCCAGAAGAAGAACGGGCTGTCCGGCGGCACCTGGCTCGCGTGCGCCCGCAGCGCCTCATCGCGACGCTCGAAGAATCTGCCGACCTCCACCCGCGTCGTCGCATCAGAGACCCGCTGCTCGTAACGGCGATTGAGTTCTTCGAACTGCTGCAGCAGCGGAGACTCCGGGTCGCGCTTCTTGAGCGTCTCGTGCACGCGCCGAAACCGGTCGGGGTTGAAGATCGACTCGTAGTAGAGCTTCTTCATCGTCCACGGCTCACCCGCGTCAGGGTAGCTCTCCGAATCCCCGGAGAGCTCCCACGCGATCCGACTGATCTCGTGGCAGCGGATGTGATCGGGGTGCGGGTAACCGCCCTGCTCGTTGTACGTGATCATCACGTGCGGTTTGAACTCGCGGACGATGCGCACGAGAGCCTCCGCGGAGATCTCCTTCGGGATATCGGCGAACGACAGCGGGGAGATCGACTCCCCCTCGGCCGGGAGACCGGAATCCTGATACCCGAGCCAGCGGTGCTCGAACCCGATGATGTCGCGCGCCCGCCCCATTTCGTCACGCCGCAGACCGGAGAGGTCGCGGCGGCTGCGCGGATCCCTCGCAACCAGCTCGTTGAGCACATCGCCGCGCTCGCCGCCCGTGCAGCTGACGATCAGTACCTCCGCGCCCTGATCGAGATAGTGCGCGTACGTCGCGGCACCCTTGCTCGATTCGTCATCGGGGTGCGCGTGTACGGCGATCAGCCTGAGCGTCATACGCGTCCTTTCACAAGTGCCTCCCGGGCGGTCCCGCTACGCTGGCACAGGCACCCAGTCTACTCAGCACACTTCGGAGGTTTCCGTGTCGGAGGCGCACCCCCCTGCAGCACCCGACCCGTCCCCCGCCGCAGCGGCAAGCCTCGAGGAGCGCTACGGTTCCGGCAAACGTCAACGCTTCGACCGCCGCTTCGCCTGGCTCGCCGTCGTCGCCCTGCTGATCGCCGGGCTCGCCTACCTCTTCTTGAGCGGCTGGCAGGAGAGCGGACAGGTGCAGTCGCAAGACATCGGCTTCGACAAGCAGAGCGACCGGGAGGTGTCGGTGAAGTTCACGGTCACCGCCCCCGTCGGAGCGCGCGTCGCCTGCGCCGTCGAGGCGCTCAGCGTGTCAAAGGCGGTCGTCGGTTGGCGCATCGTGGAGGTGCCCGTCTCCGACCGCTACTCGCACACGGTCACGACGAAGCTCCTCACGACGACTCCCGCCACGGCAGCCCACGCACGCGAGTGCTGGATCGTCGAGGCGCCGGAAAGCTAACCAAACCCTGACCCCGCCTGCGCAGACTCCACAGCACCGGCTGGTAAACTGACCCAGACGCCCTGAGCTTCTCAGGGCGTTCGTGTTATCCGCGTCAGCGGTCAGTCACGAATGTACGCACACGGAAGCGAGGATCGACGATGGCCCAGTCCACACAGACCTGGTTGACGCAGGAGGCCTACGATCGACTGCAGAACGAGCTCGAGGAGCTCACAGGCCCCGGTCGCCGGGACATCGCGGCACGCATCGAAGCGGCACGCGAAGAGGGCGACCTGAAAGAGAACGGCGGCTACCACGCCGCGAAAGACGAGCAGGGCAAAATGGAGGCGCGGATTCGCGACCTCGAAGAGCTACTCAAGCACGCGGTCGTCGGCGAGGCGCCGGAGGCGAGCGGGGTCGTCGAGATCGGCACCATCGTCACGGCCGACATTTTCGGTGATGAGGAGCGGTTCCTGCTGGGCAGCCGCGAGCTCGCCGACGGTTCAGACCTCGACATTTACAGTGCCGACAGCCCGCTCGGCGTCGCAATTCTCGGGCTCGCGATCAACGACGAGACGAGCTATGCTGCCCCGAATGGCAACCAGATCCCCGTCAAGATCCTCGCGGTCGAGACGTACGCGGGCTAAGACGCGTCCGCGGATCCCTCAGTAAATCATCCAGAGGGATCCGCGGCGGTCAGTACCGCTCGCCGACCCGCACGGCGTAGCCGGCGTCGCGCAGGGCCTGCGCTACGGCCTCACCGTGCTCGTGGCCGCGCGTCTCGATGTGCAGTTCGAGTTCGACCTGGCTGACGGGCAGTTCCGTCGCGTGGCGGGTGTGGTTGACCTCGACGACGTTGGCGTTCTGCCCGGCGACGATGCTCGCGGTGCGCACGAGCTGGCCCGGCACGTCGGGCAGCAGAATGCGCAGCTTGAGGTAGCGCGCCGAGGCCGCGAGGCCGTGACCGATCACGCGCTGCAAGAGCAGCGGATCGATATTGCCGCCGGAGAGGATCGTCGCGGTGATGCCCTTCGCACGCACCTTGCCGGCCAGTATCGCGGCCACGCCCACCGCGCCAGCGGGCTCGACGACGAGCTTCGCCCGCTCGAGCAGCATGACGATGGCGCGCGCGATGTCATCGTCGCTGACGGTGACGATCTCATCGACGTAGTCGCGCACGAGTTCGAAGGTGAGGTCGCCGGGACGTGCGACAGCGATGCCGTCGGCGATGGTCGGGTGCGTCTCGATCGTGACGGGTCGACCGACATCGAGCGAGGGCGTGAACGCGGCCGCGTTCTCTGCCTGCACACCGATGATGTGGATGCTCCGGCCGGCCCGCTCGGCATGCTTCTTCGCGGCGACCGCGACGCCCGAGATGAGCCCGCCACCGCCGATCGGCACGATCATCGTCTCGATCTCGGGTTGCGTCTCGAGCATCTCGAGCGCGACAGTTCCCTGCCCGATAATGACGGCCGGGTGGTCGAACGGCGGGATAAAAATCGCTTCGTTCTCTTCCACGAACGCCTGCGCCGCCCGGTTCGTCTCATCGAAGGTTGCCCCCTCGAGCACCACCTCGGCCCCGTAGTTGCGGGTCGCCTGCAGTTTCGGCAGCGCAACGCCCGCCGGCATGAAGATGGTGGCCTTGATACCAAGCTCGCGGGCCGCGAACGCGACCCCCTGCGCGTGGTTCCCCGCGGACGCCGCGACAACACCGCGGCTGCGCTCCTCGTCGCTGAGCTGCAGCAGCCGATTGTAGGCGCCTCGCAGCTTGTACGCACCCGTACGCTGCAGGTTCTCACACTTCATGTAGACGTTCGGAACCCCGATCACCTCGGCGAGGTATCGCGACGATTCGAGCGGCGTGCGCTGCGTAATCCGGTGCACGACCTCGAGAGCGCGTTCGAACTCTTCGAGCGACGGGGCTGTGGTCATGAGTGTCCTTCCTTCCGGCGCAGCCGGGCGACAAGTTTCGCGCGACTCCGCGCACGGTGATGGGTTTTCTCGCGGCGGTGATAGTCGGCCACCGGGTCTGAGCCCGGAATCCACCGCTTCTCGACGAGGGTGTTGACGATCGAGTTCGCGGACGCGACGATCGGGACGGCGAAGAGCGCGCCGGGAATACCGGCGACGAGGGCGCCGGTGGACACGGCGAGCACGACCCCGAGCGGGTGCACACGAACCGCGCTGCCCATCACGAGTGGCTGCAGCACGTGGCCTTCGATCTGGTTGACGAGGATCACGACGCCGAGCATCGCGAGCGCATTGATCGGCCCGTTGTAGACGAGCGCGATGAAGGCTGCGAGCGCGCCGGTCGTGATCGCACCGAGGAACGGGATGAACGAGCCGAGGAACACGAGCACCGCGATCGGGATCGGCATGGGCACCCCGAGGAGCGCCGCGCCAACGCCGATGCCGACCGCATCCGCGAACGCGACGAAGATCTGCACGCGAACGTACTGCCCCACCGACACCCAGCCGGCGCTGCCGGCCGCATCGACGGGGGCGTGCGCCTTCGCGGGTAGGAACCCGAGCACCCAGTACCAGATCCGTTTGCCGTCGATCAGCATAAAGATGAGGGAGAACAGTGTGAGCAGGAGCCCCGCCACCATCTGCCCCGCGGTGGTCGCTACGCCGAGCGCACCGTTCCAGATCTCTGACTGGTGCTCGTCGATTGTTTTCATGAGCTGGTCGACATAGCCGTCGATCTGCTCCGCAGAGATTCCAAGGCTGTTGCTCTCCACCCAGTGGAGCAGGTCGTGCCACTGGGCTTCGGTGCGTTTGGCGAGGTCGTCGAATCCGCTGCGCAACTGAGTGACAATCAGGGTGACGAGCGCACCGACCGCGACGATGAAGATCGCGAGCGCGGAGATGACCCCGAGCCAGCGTGGAGCGCCGAGCTGCTGGACCCGGTGCACGATGGGTGCAAGCAGCGCGGTGAGCAGGATCGCGATGAGGACCGGGATCACGATGATCCGGATCTGGATAATGAGCCACAGCACTCCGGCGAGCGCGAGACCGATCGTGATCAGCCGCCACGACCAGGCGGCCGCGACACGCACGCCGAGCGGCAGCTCCTGCGACGCGTTTCGGACCGGCTCCGCCGCATCCTCGCTCTTGGTGTCATCCACGGCACAATCCTACCGACCGGCGTATGCCGCTCCGCGTCCCGTCACAGGAGCCTGCGCATCCAGCCGCGCAGGAGCGCCTCCTTGCGCGGCGTGAACGGCGGCATGACCGTCGAGCTGAGCGTCTCGGGAACGAGCGGTTTCGTCAGCACCGCCTTCTCGTGGGTGAAGGTCAGGAAGGACCGCTCGCCGTGGTAGGCCCCCGTGCCGCTCGCGCCCACGCCGCCGAAGGGCAGGTCGGGTGCGACGAGGTGCAGCACCGGTGCCCCGAATCCGAGACCGCCGGAACTCGTATCGAGCTCCCACCGTTCCCGAACCAGCTGGTCGGCGGTGAACACGTACGCGGCGAGCGGTTTGTCGCGCCCCCGTACAAACGACAGCGCATCGTTAAGGTCGTCGACCTCGACGAGCGGAAGAATCGGGCCGAAGATCTCGTCGCGCATCACGGGAGCGTCGCGAGAGACACCGGCGAGCACGGTCGGCTCGATGAACCTCGTGGCCGCGTTGGAGCCGCCGCCGGTCACCTGCTCCCCGTCCTCCAGGTAGCCGACGAGTCGTTCGAACTGCGCGTCGGTGACGATTCGCCCGTAATCGGGGTTGCGCTCGATCGCACTGCCGTAGAGGTCGTGAATCGCCGTCACGAGGGCCGGCCCGAGCTGTGCGAGCACCTCGCCGGTGCCGAGCACGTAATCGGGAGCAACGCAGGTCTGCCCCGCGTTGATGAACTTGCCCCAGGCGATGCGCTTCGCAGCGCGGTCGATGTCGACGGTGCCATCGACGTAGACGGGCGACTTTCCGCCGAGCTCCAGCGTGATCGGGGTGAGGTGCTCCGCCGCAGCGCGCGCCACGATCCGCCCCACCCGGCCGCTGCCCGTATAGAAGATGTGGTCGAAACGCTCCTTGAGCAGCACGGTCGTCTGTGGCACCCCGCCCTCGACGACGGCGAAGGCCCGACGATCGAGGCCGTGTTCGAGCGCCCGGGCGAGCACCGCCGACGTCGCCGGGGCGAGCTCGCTCGGCTTCACGATCGCCGCGTTGCCGGCGGCAATCGCCCCGATGAGCGGCGACAGTGCGAGCAGGACCGGATAGTTCCAGGGAGCGATGATGAGTGCGACGCCCAGCGGCTCACGGACGACGCGCGCAGACCCCGGCAGCAGGGCCGGCGGGAGCGGCGCGCGCCTCGGCCGCATCCAGCGACCGAGATGGGCGAGCGCGTGATCGATCTCCGCAGCGAGGAACCCGAGCTCGGTGGCCTGCGCTTCAGCCCCCGACTTGCCGAGGTCGGCGTGCAGCGCCGCCTCGATCTCGGGGGTGCGGTCGAGGAGCACGGCACGGAGCCGCTGGAGCTGTTCGCGACGCCAGCTTTCGGGCCGGGTGATCCCTTGATCGAAGCCGTATCGCAGCCCGGTGACGATGTCGGGGATGCGTTCGAGAGAAGTATCCGCCATGACCCCACACTACCGGCGGGCGGTGCCGGTGTCTTCGGGTACCTCGCAGGTGCCGCCGGGGCAATACATCGGCGGGGTGCGACTGAACAGCGTTTGTAGTTTGCAGCCCACGCAGATTCCGAACGCCGTTTCGAGAAAGAGAAAGAAGAGACAGAGCCCGCACAGCGCGAGCGTGACCCACAGCGGCGCCTGGAGGAGGCCGGTGGCCGCGCACGCGGTAATCCCCATCGCGTACCCCATCCACCAGGCAAACACCTTCTGCGGTGCCCCCACCCACTCCGGCTGCTGGCCGTGAACCATCAGCCGCCCCAGCGCGAGCGACGGCGCAAAACGGTCGCCAACGAGCACCCGAACCATCATGTCGATGACGAAAATCGCCCCGAAGGGTTTGAGCGGTTCCGCGGATCCCGTCACCCAGGCGATCACGTAGAGAATAATGCCGGGAAGAAACAGAATGCCCGCTCCTGCCCGCGCCTCGCGTTCATTCAGGACAGGGATCGCATAACCGGGCACGATTCGGCCCACGCGGGGCCGCCCGGGCCGATCCCTCACCGCACTCGTCGTCAACTGAATCTACCCACCACATTCGGGATTTCCTGCACCAGCACGAACGCGCCCATCGCGAGCACGAAATAGCCGAAGCCCTTGCGTAGCGCCCGCTCCGGAATTCTGCCGGCGAGCTTCGCGCCGAGAAGGGACCCGACGATCGCGATGCCCGTGAACGCGAGCACCACCGGCCAATCGATCTGCACCGAGAAGAGGTAGCCGGCGAGCCCAGACGCCGACTTCATCACGATGACGAGCAGCGACGTGGCGACGGCGATCGCCATCGGCAGCCCGCCAAGCAGATTGAGCGCCGGCACGACGAGGAAACCCCCGCCGGCACCGACGAGTCCAGTAGCAATACCCACGACGAATCCGTCGAGGAGGATGCGCGCGAGCGGCAGTCCACCCTCTCCCCCGGCTTGCGCCCCGCGCTCCTTGCGGCCGCGAATCATCGCAACCGCCGTCGCGACCATCATCACGGCGAACAAAATCATGAGCACGGCGCCGGGAATCACTCCGCCAAGCAGGCCACCGGCAAAGGCACCGACCATGCCGGCAGCACCGAAGAGCAGCCCGGTCTTCCACCTCACCCGGCCCGCTCGTGCGTGGGAGAGAAGGCCGACGGCGCTCGTCACCCCGACGATGAAGAGCGACGAGGCGATCGCCACCCGCGGCTCCATCCCCAGCACGTAGGTGAGAATCGGGGTCGTGAGGATGGACCCGCCACCGCCCAGCAGGCCGAGTGACACGCCGACGAGCACCGCGAGCAGCAGCGCGACGACCAGCGCCGTATCCATCGTCACGACCCCGCCCGCCTACGCGGCCTGTGCAGCGGGAGCGTCGACCACGGGAGTGTTCCCCGCCCCGACCCACCCGAGGTAGCTGCCTTCGAGCTCGGCGACGTCGTATCCGGCGCGGCGCAGCGCGCTCGCCGTCACGGAGTTGCGCACACCACTCTGGCAGTAGGTAACGATCGTGCCCGCGTCGGCGGCCGGCAGCTGATCGAGGTTCCACAGCACGCGGCCGCCCGACAGCTGCGCCGCATTCGGCAGGTGCCCCTCAGCGAACTCCGTCTTGTTCCGCACATCGAGGAGGAGCGCACGGTCGAACCCTGCGAGGTCTTCCGGGCGAACCAGCTGCGGCGTGACGAGGTCAAGGCCCTCGAGGGAGGTAATGAACCCGGTGACGGTGTCGATGCCGACGCGGACGAGGTGATCCCTCATCGCCTCAGCCTCCTCGCGAGACTCCGCGAGCAGCACGAGCGGCCTGGACTCCCGCTCGGGGTCGTACACCCACGACCCGTAGCTCG
This sequence comes from Leucobacter sp., assembly GCA_041655455.1. GTDB lineage: Bacteria > Actinomycetota > Actinomycetes > Actinomycetales > Microbacteriaceae > Leucobacter. The sequence goes on from JBBAFK010000016.1 coordinate 18,975, forward strand.
CCGCCTTCGCGACGCCAGGAATGTTCAGTGCACCCTCGACGGTTCCGGTGTGCACCTCGCGGTGCTGGCGGGTGTCCACGAAGATCGCTGTGTCGGCGTCGAGCTCGCTGCGGAGCCGCTCAGGGGTGAACTCGACGAGCGCGGGCGCCTCGCCGATCACCGCCGGGCCAACCTTGTTCTGCACCTTCATACGGCCGAAGTAGGCGTGCGCATCGGGCTGACCGCTCAGCAGCTCATCGACGAAGCCCTGCTCGTCGTTGTTCTTGAGGTAGGGGCTCCACCATGAGAAGTTCCGTTCGTAACCGACGGTCGATGCCGCAATCGCGCCGAGCGCTTTCCCGCAGGCCGAACCGGAACCGTGCGCCGGCAGCACCTGCACGTAGTCGGGCAGGGTGAGGAAGTGGTCGCGCAGGCTGGCGAACAGATCCTTCGCCCCCTGGAAGCGTGTGTCGACGAACCCGGCCGCCTCATCGAGCAGGTCGGGCCGGCCGAGGTCGCCGACGAAGACGAAGTCGCCCGTGAGCATGAAGCCAGGCTCCGAGCTCTGCGCACCGTCGGTGATGAGGAAGGACATGTGCTCCGGGGTGTGGCCAGGGGTGTGCACCGCTTCGACCGCAATGTTCCCGAGCGTGATGCGGTGGCCGTGCTTCATCCGCACGGCGTCGTCGAAGACCTCCGAGTAGGTCCAGTCGGGCCCGCCCTCGTCGGAAACGTACATTTGCGCGCCGGTCGCGGCGGCGAGTTCGCGGGTGCCCGAGAGGTAGTCAGCGTGGATGTGCGTCTCGGTGACGGCGGTGATGGTCATGCCGTTCTTCGCGGCGAGTTCCAGGTAGACGTCGAGGTCGCGGCGCGGGTCGACCACGATGGCCTCCCCCTTCGCTTGGCAGCCGATGAAATAGCTGGCCTGGGCCAGGTCCTCGTCATAGATGCGTTCCAGCAGCACGGTCGTGCCTCCTTCAAGTGTGGTGATGTGTGGTGGGTGGTCTGCGCGCGCGTGTGACATCGCGAGCGCGCGGTTCGTCAGCTTGCAGCTGCCTCGGTTTCACGCTCGGCGATCTGCTTGCGCACGTCGTCCATGTCGAGCTCGCGGGCGCGCTCGATCAGCAGATCGAGCTGCGCGGGCGGGAGCGCACCGGGCTGTGCATAGACGAGGATCCCTTCGCGAAACACCGCGAGAGTCGGAATCGACGTGATGCGGAACTCGGCTGCGAGGCGCTGCTCCGCTTCCGTATCGACCTTGCCGAAAACGATGTCGGGGTGCTGCGCGGAGGCCTTCTCGTAGGTCGGCGCGAAGGATCGGCACGGGCCGCACCAGGCCGCCCAGAAGTCGACGAACACGATGTCGGCGCTCTCGACGGTGTCGTTGAAGGTGTCGTAGGTCAGGTCTTTTGTTGCCATGCTGCCCTCCTCGGGTCAGTGCTTAGGTCAGTGCTCGAGAGTCGGGGTGGGTGGGGTTCAGCGCCCGAAGAGGCGCGCGAAGAAGCCGGGCCGTGCGGCCTTCGCCGCGTCGATCTCGGCCTGCGAGTGCTTACCGCCACACCATTCGCCGCGGGGCACGCTCGCTCGAACGGCAGCGACGTGGTTACCGCATCCTGCCCATGTCGTCTTGCCGCAGGTGCGGCACTTCACCGGACTGCACATATTCGCTGCTCCTCTTTGGTTTTGGGGAGGGATCCAAACGAATCCCAATACCCCGGGGGGTATATGAATTCCACTATACCCCCTGGGGTATGCGTGATGTCAAGCCCGACGCGTGCGGGAAGACAGCGCGAGGACACCGCGGCAACGGCGCAGTCATCTGAGCAAGTGGGATGTCGGCGCGAGTCAACACGCGCGAGCGGGAATACCAGCGCGAGTCAGGACGTCCGCGCGAGCGAGTGCGACTCCCTGAGTCCGGACGACCGCGTACGCCGAATGCCCGCGCTCAGAGCGCGGGAGAAGGCATGACCGCCCTCAAGCCGCACTCACCAGAAGTGGAGCGCAGGAACGATCAGGAGAATACCGACGAGCACCACAGAAGCCGACAAGATGAAGCAGATATTCGCGGCGACGGTCGCCCACCGTGGCCGCCCCACGGCGTCGACGTCGTCGTCCTCGTCATCGCGGGATGGCCCGTTCGGCTCGAACGTGCCGTCTTCACGGCGCACCGGCGGCGCAGGGGTTGCCAGGAAACGAATGCCGAGCGAATAGAGCGCCACCACGAACACCGCGGCGAACAGCGACGCTGCGAACACGATGACGAAGGCCATCCAGTCGATATTCACTGCGCACCCCCGTCAGACTTCTTCTGCCGTTCCGCATCACGGATCGCACGCTCAGCCTTCTCGGCCTCGGCCGCCGCGCGTTCTGCCGCGCGCGCGGCAAGATCGTCGCGCACCGCAGACTGCGCCACAGAGGTCAGCGGAGGAACCGTGCCCGTCTTCGTGCGCAGCTTCTTCACCTTCGACTTCCGGATGCGCACCGCGTATCCGGATTCGGCGACGTCGGGCACGGGGATCGCGTTCGAACTATCGACGCGGTTCCGCCTTGAACGCAGGAAGATGAACACGATGAACCCGAAGCCGAGAATCGCGTCGATCACGATGCCGATCGGCCCGATGTGCGCGATCAGTGCTGCGATCGCTGCGACAGCCCCGGAGGCGGGCAGCGTGAACAGCCAGCCGATCGCGATGCGCCCCACGGCACGCCAGCGCACGCTCGAACCGCGCCGCCCGAGACCGGAGCCGATCACCGAGCCCGAGGCGACCTGCGTGGTTGAGAGCGCAAACCCGAGATGACTCGACGCGAGGATCGTCGCCGCGGTGCTCGTCTCCGCCGCGAAGCCCTGAGCCGGCTTCACCTGTGTGAGGCCCGCGCCGAGCGTGCGGATGATCCGCCACCCGCCCGAGTAGGTGCCGAGCGCGATCGCGATCGCGCACGCGGCGATCACCCAGAAGTGCGGGCCTGTGCCCGGATCCTGCAGGTTCGCGGCAACGAGCGTTAGCGTGATGACACCCATCGTCTTCTGCGCGTCGTTCGTGCCGTGCGCGAGAGCGATCAGTGAGGAGGAGGCGATCTGCGCGTACCGGAAACGGCCGCGCCCGTCCTTACGCCCGTCATGGCGGCGGGTGATGGCGTACGCCACGCGGGTGGCCGTGAACGCGACGATCCCCGCAGTCAACGGCGCGGCGACCATGGGGATGAGCACCTTCGAGAGGAAGACTCCACCGTTGATCGCCTGTATGCCGGCGCCCACGATCGCGGCTCCGATGAGTCCCCCGAAGAGCGCGTGCGAGGAACTCGAGGGCAGCCCGTAGAACCAGGTGACGAGGTTCCACACGATTGCGCCGATGAGCCCGGCAAAAATCATCTCCGGGGTTATGAGCACGCCGCCGTCACCCTCGTTAATGAGGCCCCCCGAAATGGTCTTTGCGACCTCGGTTGAGAGGAAGGCGCCCACCAGGTTCAGGATGGCGGCGAGGAGCACCGCGGTCTTCGGTTTGAGCGCGCCGGTAGCGATGGGCGTGGCCATCGCATTCGCCGTGTCGTGGAAGCCGTTGGTGAAGTCGAAGAAGAGCGCCAGCACGATGACCAGCAGCACGATGAGTGTGAGTTCCACCGGCGTCTTTCGATCGGGTTCGAGGTCGGAATCGCGGACGATCTGCCGCCCGAGTTTACCTGTCGTTCAGATGACTCTCGGCCCGCAAACACGCCACCCTTATGGTTTCACCTCGCCGTGGTCGGGTCAAGCTGACAACCGAAGTTCACCCACCGTTCACCTGGGGCGTGTCTCGACTCATCATGCCGGGCGATGTCCCGTGTTCAACCGAAGTTGAGGCGCACCTCGTGGTAGCGATCCACCGGCACCGTCTTGAGTCGGCCGGCCGCCTCGGCGAGCGGCACCATCTCGATCCGCTCTCCGCGCACGCCGGCCATCGTGCCCCAGTTCCCGGCGAGCGCCGCATCGGCCGCGGCGATCCCGGTCCGAGTCGCGAGCACACGATCGAACGCGGTCGGCGACCCTCCGCGCTGCACGTGTCCGAGCACGGTCGCCCGGGTCTCGATCCCGGTGTGCTCCTCGATGAGCGGCGCGAGAACCTCGGCGATACCGCCCAGCCGCGGGCGGCCGAAGCCGTCGACCCCCTCACGAGTCACGGCCGCCGAGGCGCCCTCCAGCCGAAACCCCTCCGCCACGACGACGAGCGATGAACGGCCGCGATTTCGCACGCTGAGCACCCACTGCGCAATTTGTTCAATCGATTCGGGAAACTCTGGTGTGAGTGTCACCTGCGCCCCACCGGCCATGCCGGCGTGCAGCGCGATCCAGCCGGCGTCTCGCCCCATCACCTCGAGCACCATGCAGCGGCGGTGCGATTCACCGGTCGTGCGGAGCCGGTCGATGGCCTCCGACGCGATCGAGACGGCGGTGTCGAAACCAAAGGTCGTGTCGGTGCCTTCGAGGTCATTATCGATGGTCTTGGGGAGCCCCACGACAGGGATCCCTCCGCGGTCGAGCATCGCCGACACCGTCTGCGTCCCGTTCCCGCCGATAAGGAAGAACCCGTCGAGGCCGTACTCCTCGGCACGCGCACGCACCGCCGCGACGCTCTCGGGGGTTTCCTCTCCGCGGGGGAACGGTGGCACCCGGCTCGTGCCGAGGAAGACGCCGCCACGCGGGGAGAGCCCGCGCACTGCGGAACGGTCGAGCGCGACGGTGTCGTTCTCGTGAAAGCCCCGCCAGCCGTCCATGAAGCCGACCATCTCGAAGCCGTGCACGTCGACGCCGCGCAGCACCGCACCGCGGATCGCCGCGTTCATCCCCGGGCTGTCGCCTCCGGAACAGAGCACACCGATCCGCATGATTCCCTTTCACCGTCGGGAGGATCTGCCACCTCCGCCACCACCATCGTAGCCGCGGGGCAGGCCCTGCCATGGGGCGTCACGCAGCGGGCACCACGCGTTCACCGGCCCGTCACACCGGGCGGGCGAACGCGCCGGGCCCGAGTGCGCCGGTCAGGAGTTGCGCGCCGCGAGCGCCTGCTCAAGCACCCCCATGAGGGCGAGAAGCTGCACGGGATCGGCGTCTTCCTCTGGCGCGGCCGCGCCGTCGAGTGCACGCGCCGCGAGCCCAGCCTTGCCGTCGATGAGCTCCGCGATCCGGGCGTCGATCGTCTGCGCCGCGATGATCCGCCACGCCGTCACCGGCTCCTCCTGGCCGATGCGGTGCACGCGGTCGATCGCCTGCGTCTGCTCGGCATCCGTCCAGCTGAGCTCGGCGAGCACGACGTTCGACGAGGCCTGCAGGTTGACGCCGACCCCTGCCGCGGTGAGCGAACATACCGCGACCGAGACGGAATCATCCTTGTTGAAGGCGTCGATCTGGTCTTGCCGGAACGAGGCCGTCTGGTCTCCACGGATGGAGACCGTCCGCAGTCCGGCCTCGGCGAGCTGCGCCTCGACCCGGTCCATGACGTCGATGTGCTTCGCGAAGAAGACGACCTTACCGACCGAGCGGGCGAGCTGGGCGGTGTAATCCGCGGCGAGCCCGGCCTTCGCTTCACCGATCTGTCGCACCATCGTGAAGACGTTCATGCCGTCGGCAGAAGCGTTCGACTCCTCGAGCTCCTGGGCGCACACCATGCGGATGATCGCTTCGTCGGAGAGCTTCTCGCCGAGCTTACCGCCCTTGACAGCGATGAACCGGTCGAGCAGCTTCTTTGCGAGCTTTGCCTCGGCCTCCTTGATGCCGCGCCCGAATTCGTCATCGAGCTCGACCGGAAGATCCACCACGCGCTTCGCGGGCAGGTCAGCGGCGACGTCGATCTTGCGGCGCCGCACGATGCCCATGTCGATCACGCTCTGCCGCGCCTCCGGGTAGAACGTGGCGTCGGCCGGCGTCCACCCGTTGCTCTCGAGGCGCGCCATAAGTTCGGGGCCCGGCTTCTCAGCGTCGGTCCACCCGAGGAAACGCCAGATCGCGCGGAAATCATCGATGTCGTTGATGAGCGGGGTACCCGTCAGCGCGATCATGAGCGGCGAAACGCCGGGGGTGCGCTCTCGAATGCGTTCGGCGATGGCGAGCACGTTTCGTGACCGCTGCGACTGCACGTTCTTGATCATGTGCGCCTCGTCGACGACCATTCCCTTGAAACCGAAGCGGGAGATCCAGCTGAGGTGCCGGTCGACGATGTCGTAGTTGACCACGAAGACGTCGGCGAACGGATCGATGTCTTGGCCGTCGCCGTGAATGACGGTGACGCGGCGCTGCGGCGTCCACCGCTCGACCTCGCGCGCCCAGTTCATCTTCACCACGTTCGGCACGACAACGAGCAGTGGGTATGCGTCTGCGACCGAGGCCGCGAGCACGGACTGCGCCGTCTTGCCGAGCCCGGGCTCATCAGCGAGCAGGAAGCTGCGGTGCCCCTCGTGCACGCTGGCCAGGAAACGGGCCTGGTGGGGCATCAGGTCGAACCCGGGAGGCGAGAGCCGGTCCGGTACCGGCGGGGCGGGCAACGGCATGCACGCCGCGCCGCCGCCGCCCTGCTCGAACGATTTCAGTAGTGGGCCGAGCAGTTCCCAGTTCGCGAGTCGCACGACCGGGGTCGGTTGCGTGGGGGGCTGCAGGTCGGGGCTCAAGAACGGGTTCGCGAGCATCCTGCCCTCGATACCTGCTGGCTGCACCTGACGTTCGGCGAGCTCTGGCGGCACGATCACTTGCGCGGGCTCGGGCGTCGCGAGTTCCTCCTCGGGCAGCTCGATGCCGGCCTGGGTGAGCATCTTGCGCTTGAGCTGCCGTGCGGCCTCGGTGACGGGCGCGGCGGGCTCCAGCAGGGTGATGAGGCTCGTGTCGCGGGCGGCGGTCTTCGCGAGGATTGCGGCCACCCCGTCGAGACGCTTGAGCGTCTCCGCGCGCTCCGCGTCGCTCGTCGCCTCATCGGTCTTCACCCGCGCGCGTTCCTCGCGCATGAGGAGCGCGATGACCTGGAACTTGGTGCGGTTCGTGGGCGTGGCCTTACCGCGCTGGGCCGAAGCTTCGACCTCGCGAACGGCTCGGGCGAGGAGCGGGATGATGCCCTCGTTGTGGCTGGGCTTACGGCGCGCGTTCGAGCGCGTCTGGCTCTTCGCGGCTGACTGGCGCGTGGCAGTGGTGGTTGCCAATGGATCTCCTGATCGGCGTTGTGCGGCCCCGAATACCGAAGCCGGGTCACTCGCGGATTCAGAGCCTGACCTTATGCCCGGCATGGGGCTCTACAGCACTCGCGATATGCGACCTGCCCCTATCGTATCAGTCGATTCCGTGCGGATCGACGAGATCAGTGAATCTTCAGCTCGCGAGCAGGGATCGCGTCACCTCGACGTCTTCCCCCATGCGCACAATGAGTTCGTCGAGCGAGTCGAACGCGATCATTCCGCGGATGTACGCATGGAAACGCACCTCCATCGTGCGCCCGTAGAGATCCCCGGTGAAGTCGAGCAGGAACGCCTCGACGCGGGACTGCTCATCGGGGGTGAAGGTCGGGTTGTTGCCAACGGAGATCGCGGCCGGATACTCGACGTCATCGATCACGACGGTTCCCGCATACACGCCATCGGCCGGGGCGAGCCCCTCGATCCGTCCGCCGAGGTTTGCCGTCGGGAAACCGAGATCCCGCCCGCGCGCGTCACCGCGCACCACCTCACCGCGAACCGCCGGGGGGCGCCCGAGCATGCGCACGGCGGCCGCGACATCACCGGCGAGGAGCGCCTCACGAATGCGAGAGGATGAGACCGGTCCGACCGACGAGCCGGCCTCGCTGTCAGGCACGAGATCCACAACCTCAACGGTGAACCCGAAGCGTTCACCCAGCTGTCGCATGAGCGCCGCACCGCCGGCACCACCTTGACCGAAGCGGAAGTTGCCACCCATCACGACGCGCATGGCATTCAGGCGACCGACGAGCACCTCCTCGACGAAACGTTCGGCGGGGATCGCCGCGAACTTCTCGTCGAAGTCGACCATCACGCAGGTGTCAACACCCGCCGCTTCGAATGCTTCCAAGCGCTGCTCACGACTCATCAACGGACGCGGGCAGGCTTCGGGTTTCAGAAGCTCGAGCGGGTTCCCCCGGAAGGTGAAGACGACCGGAGTGAGCGGGGCCGCATCGAACACGTGGCCGAGAATCGCGCGGTGGCCGAGGTGCAATCCGTCGAACTTGCCAATCGCGACGGCCGATCCCTGCGCGAAATCAGCGTCGGGAATCGACTCGATAGAGGGAAACACACGCATCAATACAAGCTCTCGTTCGGGTCTGGGGTGGGCTCGGGGTCTTCCGTCGTACCCTCGCGTCGCAACCACAGCATACCGAGCACCGGCAGAACGAGCGGAACCCAAATGTACCCGGCGCCGTACAGCGACCACACCGTCTCGTGCCCGAAAATCTCCGGGTGCGTGAGGCTCAGCGTGCCGACCGTGAGCACCCCCGCGAGCTCAAAACTGAGTGCTGCCCAGGCGAGCGCCCGCCAGACCCGCCGTTCACGGCGCCTCCCCATGATGAGCGCGACCGTAGCAAGAATGTAGACGGCTCCCGCCACCGCCGACAGCGTGTAGGCGAGCGGAGCCTCGTCGAACCGGGTGAGGATCTGGAAGACCGAGCGGGCCGTCGCAGCGATGGCCAAAATGATGTAGACAGCGATGAGCACGCTGCCCACACCGCTCAGCCATTCGCCGACCGCCCCCGAGTCGCCGTCAACGGCGACGTCACGGTTCCGCGAATCTGACACGAGTTCCAGTCTACCGCCGCCCCGCTGAACGGGCGCTCCGCAGATCTGCTCCACTCATTCGCTGCGTGCTCTGGCTCGCGCCAGTGGCGCACGCCTTGGCCAGGGATCCCTGTCCCCGTCTACCCCCAGATGACAAGCATCCGGTAGGTCATCACCGCGACCGACAGGTTCACGACCGCGAGCACGAGGTTCGCCCAGCGCGTCCGGTCGACGAGCGCCCAGAACGCGGCGCCCGGCGGTAGCAGGAACGCGATGATGAGGTACATCCAGAACTCGAGCGGATCACCCTCGGGAGGATTCCCCGCCGCGGGGGCGATCGCCGAGATCACGATCTGCACCAGCAACAGCAGGGCACCGAGAAGCGTCGCGCCCAGCGTGTAGTCGTTCGGCCCACGCTTCCGCGCCGACGCGACAAAACAGAGCACCGCCGCGATGAGCCCCACCGCGATGATGACGATGCCGTACCAGAGGATCAAGCGCCAGCACCGCCGGCGTCCGGAGTGGGGAAGTTCGTGATCACGCGCGCACGGCCCTGCCGCACCTGGACGAGTCCCACCAGCTGCCCGTCGGGTGCGATCGCAGCGGCGAGCTCGGCATCGGGGAACCGCTCTGCATCGACCTCGACGCGTTTGCCGTGACCGAGGTCGACCGCCTGCTGCATCGTGAGCGGCAGCTCCGGGAAGAGCACCCTCGCGACCTCCGCGGGTTCGACGAGCACCCCCGGCTTCCCGTCCGCGAGCTCCGCGGTCGACGTCGCTCGGGCGAGATCGAAGGGGCCCACGCGAGTGCGACGCAGCGCGGTCAGGTGGCCACCCACCCCGAGCGACTCGCCAAGATCCCTCGCCAGCGCGCGAATGTAAGTTCCCGAGGAACACTCCACCATCGCATCGACATCGATCACGTCGACGGGCATGTCCCCGCCGGAGAGGCCGTGCGCCGCTGCAAGCTTCGGTTCCTCGATCTCGAACGCGTCGATCGTGACGGGCCGCTTCGGCAGATCCACCTGCTCCCCCGACCGCACCCGGTCGTAGGCACGCCGCCCATCGATCTTGATCGCGCTCACCGCGCTCGGCGCCTGCTCAATGGCACCCCTGAACCCCTCGACCGCCGCAGCGATTCGCGCAGGGTCGGCGGCGAGCGCCTCCACGTCCGCCGGCGGGGCGATGTCGAGAATCGTGCCCTCTCGGTCATCGGTCACCGTCGAAATCCCGAGCCGGATCGTCGCCTCGTAGGTTTTCCCTAACCCGACGAGGTGGGTGAGCAGCCGCGTCGCCGGGCCCGCACCGAGCACGAGGAGCCCCGTGGCCATCGGATCGAGCGTGCCAGCGTGGCCCACCTTCCGCGCCCCAAGCGCACGACGAGCCTTCGCGACGACATCGTGACTCGTCCACCCCTCGGCTTTGTCAATGAAGAGAATGGCGCCCTGCGCGGGCAACTGAGGTTCATGTTGGGTCACCCCACCAGCCTATCGTCGGAGCCAATCGCCGAGCGCCGGAGCCGAGCGCAGGAACCGAGCGCCGAAGCCTAACGCCGGAACCGAATGCCGAAGCCTAGACTGGGCCGCGTGACGAACGAGCGCCGCGAGAGGAACGAACACGGCCCCACCATCACGCGGGCCCTCATCGCCTGGTACCCGACCGCTGCGAGAGATCTCCCCTGGCGGGCGCCCAGCACCTCCCCGTGGGCCATCCTCGTCTCCGAGTTCATGCTGCAGCAGACGCAGGTTGACCGCGTCGTGCCCCGCTGGCAGGCGTGGGTGGAGCGGTGGCCGAGGCCCTCCGCGCTCGCCGGCGATAGTCCCGGTGCGGCGGTGCAAGCGTGGGACCGCCTCGGGTACCCCAGGCGAGCCCTGTGGCTGCACCGCGCCGCGGTCGAAATCACCGAACAGCACGGCGACCGGGTGCCACACGACGTCGACGCACTCCTCGCTCTCACCGGCGTCGGCCCATACACCGCACGGGCTGTGGCGGTGTTCGCCTACGGCCTCAGGCACCCCGTCGTCGACACCAACACCCGGCGCGTCATCGCACGCGCCGTGCACGGGCGCGCAGCCGCGGGCATGCCGGCCGCCCGCGACCTCGACGACATGGAAGCTCTCCTCCCCCGCGACCCCGCTGCTGCCGCGGTCGTCAACGCCGCCGCCATGGAGCTCGGTGCCACCGTCTGCACCGCACGCACGCCGCAGTGCGACCGCTGCCCGCTCGCGTCCCTCTGCGAGTGGCGCGGCGCCGGCTACCCCGACAACGCCCCCGCACGTCGGCCACGGCAGGCAAAATTCGAGGGCAGCGATCGGCAGGCCCGCGGACGGATCATGGCGCTGCTGCGGGACACGCAGGGCAGCGTGAGTGTCGCGGAGGCGCTCGCCGCCGCGGATCCCTCATCGGATACCGAACAGCCGCGGCGTGCCTACGACTCGCTCCTCGCCGACGGGCTCATCGTCGAATTCGAAGGGCGCGTGAGGCTCCCGTAGGCCCGTGAGTGGCAACCACCCGCACGAGTGGCGAAAAACGGCCCCTATTCGGCGCGAACCGGGCACTGTTCTGCCACTCGCCGCTCGGGCTCCAGGCTATTCGTCTTCGTCGCCCTCTCCTGGCTTCACATAGGGATCCGCGTCACCCGCATACGTCGCGCCGGCCGCGAGCGCAGCCGCCTCCTCGTCGCGCCGCTTCGCTTCAGCGAGCAGGTCTGTGAGATGCTGCGCCGACTCGGGCAGTTCGTCGTGGATGAACTCGAGCGTGGGAGTGAGCCGTGTGCCGAGCTGCTTGCCGACCTCGGTGCGGAACATACCCGTCGCGGCCTGTAACGCCGCCGCTGAATCGGCCTGCTCCTGCTCGTCCCCATACACGGTGTAGAAGATGCTCGCGTGTTGCAGGTCGCCGGTCACCCGCACGTCGGTGATCGTGACGAAGCCGAGGCGAGGATCCCTCAGCCCCTTCTCAATGCGTTTCGCGATGATCTGCTGGATCCGCTCCGCCACCTTGCCCGCGCGTGGATTACTCATGCCGCAAGCATATGGCATCTCATCTCCGCTTCTGCACGTCATCCTGCACGCCATATCGGAGGCACTGGTTCTCCATGCACGTCACCGTGCGTGTGGCGACACCGCGCAAAAAAGGCTCGCATCGGCAGGTTGATAGCCCTAGTGTTAGATACAGCTGGTCTATTGACCAGATACCGGTTTTTCCGATGAAAGGACGAGATCGTGAGTTACCAGTCACAAGTTCCGAACCAGCCAGGCTACGGTGCCGCTGCTGGAGCGCCGGGCCCGGGCGAGCCGTTCGACGGCGCCGCAAACCCCGATGACCTCCGCCGTCCGCTCTACGGCGCATCCTTCGGTCAGGCAATCAAACGTTTCTTCAAGAACTACGCGAATTTCAAGGGCCGCGCATCGCGCAGCGAATTCTGGTGGATCGCGTTGTTCTCGTTCCTGATCCAGCTCATCCCGTTCATTCTGTACGTGATCGGCCTCGGCAGTATGACCGCCTCGCTCGCTGCGGGCACCACGGTCGACTCCGAGGGCAACATCGTTGCGATGGATGCGAGCGGAACCGGCGGTGGCACAGCGCTGTTCACCATCGGCCTCATCCTCATGATCGTGATCGGGCTCGCAATGCTCATCCCGGGAATCGCCATCCACTGGCGACGCCTCCACGATGCGAACTTCGCGGGGCCGTTCTGGTTCCTCACCTTCGTCCCCTCCATCGGTAGCATCATCGTGCTCATCTTCACGCTGCTCCCGTCGAAGCCTGAGGGTCGCCGTTTCGACGTCGGCCGCTAAGTCGAAGGCGTCAAACTTGCCGTGGGTTCAGGAGCACTGAACCCACGCGCTGCACAGAGGGTGCGGGCCACACGGGCCGCACCCTCTGTGTTTGCCCCCCGCACACTAGACAGAAAGTCGACATCGTGACGCTCCCGCCGAACCCCGATCAGTCAGGTGGCTCCGGTCAGCCTGAGCAGCCGGAGAGCCCGCAGGTGTCTCCTGCACCCCCAGAACCGGAGACGCACGCCCCCCAAGGTGACCAGGCGCCACCGTCAGCAGACGCTCAGCCCCCTGCCGGCACGCAGGCTCCGCCGCCACCGCAATACGCACCGCCGCAGTACGCGCAGCCGCCGCAGGCTCCGCAGTATGCAGCGCCTCAGCAGAACGGTGTGCCGCCGCAGGCGCCCCAGTACCCGCAGCAGCCCGGTCAGGGTGCAGGCTACGGAGCGCCGCAGCCTCCCGCGTACGGCGCACAGCAGCCGTACGGGCAGCCGACCTACGGCGCTCCCCAGCAACCCGCATACGGGGCGCCTCAGCAGCCCGGTTCCGGTGCACCCCAGCAGCCGTACGGGGCGCCTCAGCAGCCGACCTACGGTGCGCAGCCACAGTACGGGGCGCAGCAGCAGTATGCGGCACCGCACCAGCAGCAGCCCTACCAGACGCCCTATGCGGCTCCGCAGTTCCCGCCGGCGATCGGTGTGGCCCCTGGGCCCGGCGGCCTCTACGACGGCGCCTCCAACCCGGACGACATGAGCCGCCCGCTCTACGGCGCCTCCTTCGGGCAGGCAGTGAAGCGATTCTTCCGCGGCTACGCGAAGTTCAGCGGCCGCGCGTCGCGCAGTGAATACTGGTGGATCGCCCTGTTCTCGTTCCTTGTCCAGCTCGTTCCGATGGTGCTGCTGGTCATCGGAATCATCGGCGTGATTGCGAGCACTGCATTCTCGTACGATTACTACTCCAGTAGTTACAACGCGGGCCCCGCAGCCGGATCCATCGCGCTGATCATTATCGGCGGGATCTTGGCGTTCCTCATCTCGCTCGCCATGCTCATCCCGTCGCTCGCAGTCGGCTGGCGCCGCATGCACGATGCGAACTTCGCGGGCCCACTGTACTTGCTCACTTTTGCCTCGATCATCCCCTACGTCGGTTGGCTCGGAAGCATCGCCGTGCTGGTGCTTGCGCTGATGCCGTCAAAGGCGGAGGGGCGTCGCTTCGACTTCTCCTGAACCCCGCAAATATACGAAGGGCTCGGACGGTATCACACCGTCCGAGCCCTTCGTATTTGGGAGCCGTGAGGGATCAGTCGCGCGACTTCTCGACCATCTCAGTCGTCTCGATCTCGTCGCCGATCTGAATGTCGTTGAACTTGCCGAGCCCGATACCGGCCTCGAAGTCCGTCTTCACCTCGGTCACGTCATCCTTGAATCGACGCAGCGACTCGATGGCGAGACCATCGGCCACGACGACACCCTCGCGGATGACACGAGCCTTCGCGTTGCGCGTGATCGTACCGCTGCGCACGAGCACACCGGCGATGTTGCCGAACTTCGACGAGCGGAAGACCTCGCGGATCTCCGCAACGCCCGACTGCACCTCTTCGTATTCCGGCTTGAGCATGCCCTTGAGCGAGCCCTCAATGTCATCAAGCGCGTTGTAGATGACGTTGTAGAACCGGATGTCGATGCCCTCGCGGGCGGCACGCTCGCGAGCCTTGACGTCGGGGCGCACGTTGAAGCCGAGGACGATCGCGTTGTCGATCGTGGCAAGGTCCACGTCCGACTCGGTGATAGCGCCCACACCGCGGTGCAGAATGCGCAGCTGGACCGAATCGTCGACCTCGATCTTCATGAGCGACTCCTCGAGCGCCTCCACGGCACCCGACACGTCGCCCTTGATGATGAGGTTGAGGGATTCGACCTTGCCATCCTCGAGCGCCTTCGTGAAGTCCTCGAGGCTGATGCGCTTGCGCGCCTTGGCGAGCTGCGCGTTGCGCTCGGCTGCCTCACGCTTCTCGGCGATCTGACGGGCCGTGCGGTCCTCGGTGGTGACGATGAAGTTGTCACCGGCGCGCGGCACCGATGACAGCCCCTGCACCTGCACCGGGCGAGAGGGCAGGGCCTCTTCCACGGCCTCACCGTTCTCGTCGCTCATCGCACGCACGCGGCCGTAGGCCGTGCCCGCAACGATCGCGTCGCCGACGCGCAGCGTACCCGACTGGATGAGAACGGTCGCAACCGCGCCGCGCCCCTTGTCGAGCTTCGCTTCGATGGCGACACCGCGAGCATCCTTGTCAGGATTCGCCCGCAGGTCGAGCCCGGCATCCGCCGTGAGCAGCACTGCGTCGAGGAGCTCAGTGATACCGATGTCATTCTTCGCCGAGACGTCGACGAACATCGCTTCGCCGCCCCACTCCTCAGGAACGAGGCCGAACTCGGTGAGCTGCTGACGCACGCGCTCCGGGTTCGCCTCCTCCTTATCGACCTTGTTGACGGCGACCACGACCGGAACACCGGCCGACTGCGCGTGGTTCAGCGCCTCGATCGTCTGCGGCATGATGCCGTCATCGGCCGCGACCACGAGGATCGCGATATCGGTGACCTGCGCACCACGGGCACGCATGGCGGTGAACGCCTCGTGACCCGGGGTATCGATGAAGGTCAGCGCGCGATCGACGTTGTCGTGCACCGTGTGCACCTGGTACGCGCCGATATGCTGCGTGATGCCACCGGCCTCGCCACCGCCCACGTCCGCCTTGCGGATCGCATCGAGCAGTCGCGTCTTACCGTGGTCGACGTGACCCATGACCGTGACCACCGGGGGTCGCGGCTGCAATACGTCGTCGCCCTCATCCTCAAGCTCGCTCTCGAGGTCGATGTCGAAGCCCTCAAGCAGCTCGCGGTCCTCATCCTCGGGAGAGACGATCTGGATCTTGTAACCCAGCTCGTCACCGAGGATCTCGAAGGTCGCCTCGTCAAGCGACTCCGTCGCCGTCGCCATCTCGCCGAGGTGGAAGAGAATAGTGACGAGGTTCGAAGCGCTCGTATCGATCTTGTCCGCGAAGTCGCCCAGCGAAGCGCCACGGCGCAAACGAACGATTGTCGAGCCGTCGCCGCGGGGTACCTGTACGCCGCCAATCGACGGCGCCTGCCGCATCTCAAATTCTTGCCGTTTCGCCCGCTTCGACTTACGAGCTTTGCTCTTCGAGCCGCCGCGACCGAACGCGCCCGCGGTACCGGCTCCACGCCCACCGCGCCCACGACCGGCGAAACCGCCACCGGGACGCGGCCCGGCGAAACCGCCACCGGCACCCGCACCGGGTCCGCCGCCTGGACGGTTGAAACCGCCACCGCCGCCACCCGGACGACCGCCACCGGGGCGACCGCCGCCACCCGGACGGCCCGCACCAGCACCCTGAGGGCGCGGCGCAGGGCGAGGAATGTTCCCCGGATTCGGTCGACGTCCCATGCCCTGGCTCGGCGCGAACGGGTTGTTCCCCGGACGCGGCGGACGCGGAATACCCATGCCCTGGCTTGAAGCGAAGGGGTTGTTCCCCGGACGCGGGCCCGAGGGCTTAGGTGCACCCGGCTTCGGCGCGCCACCCGGGCGCGGGGCTCCAGGCTTCTCGGCGCCCGGCTTCTCAGCAGCCGGCTTCTCAGCACCCGGCTTCGGGGCTGCAGCACCCGGCTTCGGTGCAGCAGCCGACTTCGGGGCCGCAGCGCCCGGCTTCGGCGCCGCACTCGGCTGAGCCTGCTTGGCCGGGGCCGCATCAGCTGCGGGCGCAGCCGGAGCCGCGGGAGGCTTCGGACCGGGACGCGGGCCAGACGGCTTCTTCTGGGCAGGCTTCGCGTCGGCCTTCGCGTCGCCCTGGGGCTTTGCGACGCCCTCAGATTCGAGCGCCGCCTTCACCTTGCGCGCCACCGGGGGCGCAATCGAGGAAGAGGGCGCCTTAACGAACTCTCCCATTTCCTTCAGCTTGGCCAGCACGACCTTGCTGTCGACACCGAGCTCGGAAGCGATCTCGTGTACGCGTGGGTTTGCCACATTTCTCCTGTCTGGGTTCACGCCAGACAGGCGAGAACCATAATTATCGGACGGGCCTCATCGTGAGCCGCTCATTAGTTGTCCATGAGTGTTTTCAGCCTGTTCTCTAGTGGGCTGGTGTCGAGCTTCCCCGACACCCGTAGTGCACGCGGAAACATTCCGCGCGTCACTGCTCGATCCAGACACTCTGCAGTCGGATGCACCCAAGCACCTCGACCGGGGAGCCTCGCGCGCTCGTCCAAGATCAGACGTCCGTCGCTCAGCACCACCCGCAGCATGTCCGCACGCGACGCTCGCTTACGGCACGCCACGCAGGTCCGAACCGGATACATTCTACCAGCTTCCTGTCCTGAACTCTCCCCGTGTACCCTCGGATGATTTCCAGGCATCCGACTCAATCATTCATGATCGAGTCCGGTTGGATGTCGATCTTTGCGCCCGTCAGCTTGGCGGCGAGGCGGGCGTTCTGCCCTTCCTTACCAATGGCGAGCGAGAGCTGGAAGTCCGGAACGAGCGCCCGTACCTGCTTCAGCGACTCGTTCAGCATGAAGACGTCGGTCACTTTCGCGGGCGACAGCGCATTCGCTACGAACTTCGGCAGCTCTGACGCGTAGTCGACAATGTCGATCTTCTCCTCGCCGAGTTCACTCATGACGGCGCGCACGCGGCTGCCCATCTCACCGATGCACGTGCCCTTCGCGTTGATGCCCGACTGCTTCGCACGCACGGCCACCTTGGTGCGGTGCCCGGCTTCGCGGGCGAGCGAAACGATCTCGACGAGCCCCTCGCTGAGCTCGGGAACTTCCCGCTCGAACAGTTTGCGCACGAGCCCCGGGTGGGTTCTGGAGACGATCACCTGCGGCCCCTTCAGCCCCTTCGAGACGCTCGTCACGTAGACACGGAGCCGGAGACCGTGCGGGTACTCTTCCCCCGGCACCTGCTCCTCGGGCGGCAGGATCGCCTCCAAGTCACCAACGTCGATGTGCACCATGCGCGGGTTCGGCCCCTGCTGCACGACACCCGAGACGATCTGCCCCTCCTTGTCCTTGAAGGAGCCGAGCACGGCATCGTCCGAGAGGTCGCGGAGTCGCTGGTTGATGACCTGCTTCGCCGCGCTTGAAGCCACCCGGCCGAATTCGTCGGTGGTGACGTAGGCCTCGCCGATCGCATTGCCCTCATCATCGAGCTCTGGAACGAGCACCGAGATCTCACCGCTCTTACGGTCGAGGGTCACCTTGACCGCGTCTTCTGAGGGCACCGGAAGTTTCTGGTTCTCGGCGTGACGCAGATACGCCGACTGAATCGCCTGCTCGATGATCTCGACCAGTTCGTCGAAGGGGATCTCCTTCTCGCGCTCGATCTGTCGAAGCGTGACGAGTTCGATCTTCACGGTGGCCTCCTTGAGTATTGAGATGTCTATTCAGCTGTCGACCCGCTCGCGGATCAAGCGACCAGACTACCCCAGCCCCCCGAAAAGTGCCCGTCGAAGTTGTCACGCGCGGCACCCGCGATGCGGGGGTCGAGTGGTGCGGGCGCCGCGCGATACGGTCAGCGTAGCCCGCACCCACAGTCGGCCCGCAAGCCCAAATACACCGTGCGGAACAGTTTCCGCCAAATCCCTCGAAACCGTCACCTGTGGAGGAAGAGCGCGCCACCCTACGCAGGGGTGATCACGCGATGAGGGATCCCATCGCGCCTAGACGAAACGCGCGAGCACCTCGTCGAGCGCCACGCGCTCCTTCGACCCGTCGGCACGATCCCAAACCTCACCAAAGCCTTCAGCAGCGTCGCGTCCGACGACCACGACGCGCGGCACACCGAGCAGCTCGGCATCGCCGAACTTCACCCCCGGCGAGACCTTCGGCCGGTCGTCGAACAGCACCTCGACGCCAGCGGCCGACAGCTCGGCGACAAGCGCTTCGGCCTTTTCGAAGACGACCGGATCCTTGCCAGTGGCGACCACGTGCACGTCGTACGGGGCGATCTCTCGCGGCCACACGAGCCCGCGATCGTCGTGGTTGAGTTCTGCGAGCGCGGCCATGATGCGAGTCACACCGATACCGTAGGAGCCCATCGTGACAGTGACGAGCTTGCCGTTCTCGTCAAGCACCTTCAGGCCGAGAGCCTCCGCGTATTTGCGGCCGAGCTGGAACACGTGGCCGATCTCCATACCGCGCGCGAGCGTCACGGGGCCGGAGCCGTCGGGGGCGGGGTCGCCCTCGTGCACCGTCGCCACATCGACGACGCCGTCGGCGGTGAAATCGCGGTCCACGACGAGGTGGGCGACGTGCTTCTCGAACTCGTTGGCCCCGGTCACCCAGCCGGTGCCGTCGACGACGCGCGGATCGAGGAGGAAGCGGATCCCTGTCGACCCTGCCTCACCGAGCACCGCGGTCGTGCCGCCCGACGCGTCGACGCGGGCCGGGCCGATGTACCCGGGAACGAGGCCCGGGTGCTTCGCGAAATCCGCTGGTGTCGCGGGCTCGACCTCGCAGTTCGGGAATGCGACCTCGACGCGTTTCATGTCGGCGTCGCGGTCGCCGGGCACACCGATGACCACGAGCGAACGCTCGCCCTCCAGGTCAGTGACGGCGAAGACGAGACACTTGAGCGTGTCAGCCGCGGTCCACTCCCGACCGTCCGTGCGCGGCAGCACCGCGTTCGTGTGCGTGACGAGCGTGTCGATCGTCGCCGTGTCAGGCGAGTCGTACACGAGCGCCGCAGGCGTCGCCTCAACGGTCTCGGCCGACGGCGAGGCGGGCACCGGCGACGCATAGGCCTCGACGTTTGCCGCATAGCCGCCCGCGGTCCGCACGAACGTGTCCTCACCGACCGCGATCGGCAGGAGGAACTCCTCGCTGCGCGACCCGCCCATCGCACCCGCGTCTGCGGCGACGATCACATATTCGAGCCCGAGCCGCGTGAAAATCCGCTCGTAGGCGTCGCGCTGCCGCTGGTACGACGCGGCAAGCCCCTCATCCGAGACGTCGAACGAGTAGGCATCTTTCATCGTGAACTCGCGGCCGCGCAGCAGGCCGGCGCGGGGGCGCGCCTCATCCCGGTATTTGTCCTGAATCTGGTACAGGCACAGCGGCAGATCCTTGTACGACGAGACGATGTCCTTCACCATGAGGGTGAAGGCCTCCTCGTGTGTGGGCGCGAGAAGGTAGTCGGCGCCGTGCCGATCCTGCAGCCGGAAGAGGGCCTCACCGTACTCCTCCCAGCGGCCGGTCGCCTCGTAAGGTTCGCGCGGCAGGAGCGCCGGGAAGTGCACTTCAAGCGCGCCGGCTGCGGCCATCTCCTCGCGGATGATCTGCTCGATCTTCCCCTTCACACGGAGCCCGAGCGGCATCCATCCGAAGACGCCCGGCGCCTGGCGCCGAATGTAGCCGGCGCGGACGAGAAGCTTGTGGCTCATCACCTCCGCGTCGGCGGGATCCTCGCGAAGGGTCTTCAGAAAGTAGGAGCTGAGGCGCGTAATCACCCCACCATCGTAGCGCCGCGAGCCGCCGCACCAACCACACGGGCCGACCGCAAGCCGACCGCGAGCCAGTCGCAGGCCGACCGCGGACCTGCCACGGGCCGAGAATGTGCGGGAAGGGATCTACGCTGAGAACGTGAAGTCTCTCCGCTGGCTCGTACCGGTCGCCGTGCTCGCGGTCGCGGCGCTCCTGCGGTTCTGGGCGCTCGATCGCCCCGGCACCCTGGTCTTCGACGAGCTCTATTACGTGCGCGACGCGATCAGTCAGCTCGCGCACGGGTACCCGACAGTGTGGCCGGATGACGACCCGAGCATGAGTGGTTCGCGATCCCTCGCCTTCACGGATGCCGCCTCGAACGCGGTGCACCCGCCGCTCGGAAAGTGGCTCATCGGGCTCGGCGTGCTCGTCTTCGGGCCGGACTCGGGATGGGGGTGGCGCAGCGCCGTCGCCGCGGTCGGCGTCGCGACCGTGGGCGTCACGATGCGTCTCGGCTTTCTCCTCTCCCGCAGTCACCTGGTGGCCTGGTTCGCGGGTCTCCTCCTCGCGATCGATGGGGTGCACGTGACGCTGAGCCGTGTGGCACTCCTCGACGGGTTTCTGACGTTCTTCGTGGTGCTCGGTGCGCTGCTGGTGTGGCGCGACCTCCGCTCGCGTGCCACGAACCCGAGCGCCTGGCGACGCCCGTGGCTGCTCGCTGCCGGGCTCGCATTCGGCGCCGCGACCGCGGTGAAGTGGTCGGGGCTCTACCCGCTCGCGGCGTTTCTCGTCTTCGTCACCGTGGCCGATGTGATCGCGCGCGTTCGCGAGGGATCCCCGCGCCCCGTCTTGCGCGGCGCGCTCCGGGCGGGGGCGACGGCGCTGCTTGCGCTCCCCGCCGCAGCGGTCGCCTATCTCGCGAGCTGGACGGGCTGGGTCGTGGCTGCGGGCGGGTGGGAGCGGGCGGCCGGTGAAGCGTGGCCCCTGTCCCTCGCGAGATATCACGCGAGGATGCTCGAGTGGCACGGCACGCTCACGGCCCCCCACCCTTACCAGTCGCACCCACTCGAGTGGCCGCTCGCGCTGCGCCCGACCGCGATGTACGAGGCGGTCTGGGGTCGGGCGGACGGGTGCGGCTGGGAGTCGTGCCTCTCGGGCATCACCGCGCTGCCGAACCCGATCGTGACCTGGGCCGGTGTGATCGCCCTCGGAGTGCTGCTGTGGTGGCTCGTCCGCGATCTCCGCCGCGGGTTCCCACTCGGCACCCCTCATCTCGCCGCCGCATTCGTCGTCACCGGATACCTCTCCGGCTGGCTGCCGTGGGTGCTTACGTTCTCGCGCTCCGCGGTGTTCCAGTTCTATGCGGTCGTACTCACGCCGTTCGCGGCGCTCGCGCTCGCGCTGGTGCTCGGAGCGATCTGGCAGGGATCAGCGGGCGCCGAGAGCCGTCGGGGTGGCGAGGGCGGTGAGGACGCCGTGAGCCGCCAGGGCCACGCGGGCCTTGCAGACCACACAGGCCACGCGGGCCGCGCGGCTCGCATCGACCCGGCCGAGTTGCGCGGCCGCAGGGTCGCCGTCGCGTGCTTTCTTGCGACCGCGACGCTGCTCGCGGTGCTGTTCTTCCCAACCTGGTCAGGGGTTCCCGTCGCGGAGTGGTTTTGGCGGGCGCACCTGTGGCTGCCGGGCTGGAGCTGAACCTCGGGGCTCAGCCCCGAACGCGAGGGATTTCGCGAGTCTGCGCCATGATCCAGTGCAGCGGCACCTGGATCGCCACCTTCGTGCCACCGCGCTCGTCAGGCCCCCAGGTGATGCTGCCGCCGAGTTCGCCCTCGATGAGCGTACGCACGATCTGCGTGCCGAGCCCATCGCCGACGGTGCCGCCAGGGAGACCGGTGCCCGTGTCGATGACCTCGACTTCGAGACGCTGATCGTTGCGGTCCGCACGAATGAAAACTTCGCCCTCCCGGCCGGCGAGGCCGTGTTCGACCGCGTTCGTGACGATTTCGGTGAGCGCGAGCGCGAGCGGGGTCGCGTACTCGGAGGGGAGTTCGCCGAACGATCCCTCCTTGTGCGGGTGCACGATCGTGTTGTGCAGACTCGCGACTTCGGCGGCGAGACCGAGGACCCGGTCGAACACCTCGTCGAAGTCGACGATCTGTGAGAGGCCCGAGGCGAGCGTGTCGTGTACGACGGCGATCGCGGCGACACGGCGCATCGCCTGGCCCAGCACCTGCTTCGCCTCTTCGCTGCGTGCGCGGCGGGCCTGCACGCGCAGCAGCGACGCGACGGTCTGCAGGTTGTTCTTCACGCGGTGGTGGATCTCGCGAATCGTCGCGTCCTTCGTGATGAGTTCCTGCGCCTGCTGCCGCAGTTCCGACACGTCGCGGGTGAGCACGATCGCGCCGACCTTTTCTCCGTCTCGCACGACAGGGATCGACCTCAGCGCCGCGGTCGTGCGGCGCGCGTCGATCTCGGCGCGCTTCGCGATCTTGCCCTGCGCAATGAGCGGCAGCGACTCGTTTGTGTCGAACTGGCCCTTCACGACCTGTGCGATCACCTCGGCGAAGTTCTCGCCCTCCATCTCATCGCGGTATCCGAGCCCCGCAAAGGTGGTTTGCGAGTTCGGGCTCACAAAGGTGGCGATGCCCTCGAGGTTGATGCGTACGAGCCCGTCGGACGCGCGGGGTGATCCCTGCTCACCACCGCGGGTGTCGCCGCGCGGCGGGAAGAGCCCCTGCTCAATCATGTTGAAGAGATCGTCGGCGACCTCGTGGAAGGCGGCACCGATGCGTGAGGCGTGCTGCGTGTCGGCCACGCTCGTGTGCACGGTGGCGACGGCGAAGGGACCGTGCAGCTTGCCCTCGCTGTCTCGACGGCTCACGGCGTGCGCGGTCAGGCGCATGGGGCTTTCCTCGTACCAGGCCGGCGACGTCGAGATCGCGGGCTCGCCCGTTCGCATCGCCTCGTCGACGAGCTCCCGCCAGTCGGGTCGCAGCAGGTCACCGATGACGTCGCGGTAGAAGAGCGTGACGGAGCCGGCGGGGCGGCTGTGCGCCACGGCGAGGTAGCCGTTGTCGTTCGTCGGGATCCACAGCACGACGTCGCTCAGCGCGAGGTCGGCGATGAGCGACCAATCAAGGGTCAACTGTTCGAGCCACTCGATCTCCTCCTCGCCGAGGGGAGAGTACTTTGTCGCCAAGTCGCGCAGTGAGGTCACGGTTCCACCTTAGAGGTTACGGGGAGTTCGGGTGGCGGCCGCGGTCGGTTCGGTATGCGGGCCGGTCCGCAGGTCCGGGCGAGGGATCAGGCGACTCGCCGTCCTCCTCATCTCCGTCGCCGGGTGGCACCCGGCACAGGTGTTCGGTGACCGCGCCAGCCGCCACGAGCACCGCCCCCGTGGCAAGGGTAAGGATCATGGGCAGCCAGGTGGCGGTCGGAGCGGGCACGCTGCGCCCGAGGAGGGCGAGGGCGAGCCCGGCGCCAGCACCGCCGAGCAGCGCTCCGACGAACTGGCCAGCGCGGGCCGTCGCGAGAAGCCGGACCGCATGGAACGGGTTGACCTGACGCCCCTGCTTTGTGAGGGCGCGACGCAGACGGACCCCGAGGACGAGGAGAACCACGGCGAGGAGCACCAGGGTCGAGGGCAGCGAAAGCGGCGGCACGAACGGCGGATTGCCGCGGCTCGACAGCGCGAACTGGACGACGAGGGCGATCGCGCCGCCCATCGCGGCCGCGGCGACGAGTGCAAGCGGGTTCACTCGGTCAAGTTTGTGCATCGCCCGGCTCCGTGTAGGGGCTGGTGGCGTCGCCGATTCGGTCGAGCAGATCCGTGACCCGGCCGTGCCCCATGAGCACGGCGTTCGGATCGAGGTCTCGCCACGGCGCGAGCACAAAGTCGCGCTCGTGCGCCCTCGGGTGCGGCACGGTGAGCCGTTCGTCGCAGATCACCCGGCCGCCGTACAGGATGAGGTCGATGTCGAGGGTGCGATCACCCCAGTGTTCGGTGCGTACGCGGCCGTGACGGTCTTCGATCTGCTGCATCAGGTCGAGGAGTCGGTGGGGGTCGAGCGTGGTCTCCGCGGTCGCGACGCCGTTGAGGTATCGTGGCGCGTCAGGATCGATCCCTGCAGGGGTGACGGCGATCGTCTCGCGCAGTGGCGAGGCGCGGAACGCGGTGATGCCGGGCTGCTCGGCGAGTTCGCGCTGTGCGGCGCGGATCGTCTCGCCGCGGTCGCCGAGGTTCGCCCCGAACGCGAAGAGCACCGGCACGATCTGGGCGATCACGACGCCACCTCACCGGGTCGGCGCACGATGCTGACGGAAACGTCCGCGAACGTCTCGGCGATCGGCGCCTCAGGCTTGTGCACGGTCACCCGCGCTTCGCCGACCCCGTCGAAGCTGAGCGCGACGGCGGCGACGCGTTCTGCGACCGTCTCGATGAGATCCACCGGGTCTCGCCGGACCGCCGCCGCGACGGCGTCGGCGAGGTCCCCGTAGTGCACGGTGCGGGCGAGGTCATCGCCGCGCGCAGCCGCACCCAGATCCACGTCGAGATCGACGTCGATGAGGAACCGCTGCCCATTCTCGCGCTCATGCGCGAAGACGCCGTGGTGCGCGTACACCTCGAGCCCGGTGAGGGTGACGCGATCCGCCTGGCCTGCGCGCTCACGCGCGGCGGGTGGTGTGCCCCAGGCGCGC
This sequence comes from Leucobacter sp., assembly GCA_041655455.1. Classification (GTDB taxonomy): domain Bacteria; phylum Actinomycetota; class Actinomycetes; order Actinomycetales; family Microbacteriaceae; genus Leucobacter. Next base: position 43,671 of record JBBAFK010000016.1, read on the forward strand.
TCGACGGCGATCGCCTGCGCGGTGGCGTCGACGTCGTGCACCCGCACGCCCCAAGCGCCGGCGCGCGCGGCAAGAGCACTGACCACCGCGGTCGCGAGGTCGCGCGACCGCGGCCCCGTGTTGCGGCCCGGAAGGTCGGAGAGCACCTCGGCGAGCATCCGCTTGCGTGAGGCGCCGACGAGCACCGGGTAGCCGAGCGCCTGCAACTCGTCGAGATGGCGCAGCAGCTGCCAGCACTGCGCACCCGTCTTGTCGAAACCGAGGCCCGGATCCAGCACGATGTGCCGCGGGTCGACGCCGGCGTCGATCGCGTCGGTCGCGAGCGTGGCGAGTGCGTCCCGCACCTCTGAGACGACATCTGCGTATTGCGAGCGCTCGTGGGCGGGGTCCGGGATCCCTCGCCAGTGACCAATGATGAACGTGGCGTCGTGCTCCGCCGAGGCCCACGCCGCCGCCGCCATCATCGCGGGGTCGAAACGGCCGCCCGAGACGTCGTTGATGTAGCGGGCTCCGGCGGCGACCGCGGCCTGCGCGGTTTCCGCGTGCAGTGTGTCGACGGAGAGCGGGATGCCGTGCCCTGCGAGTTCACGCACGATGGGCAGCACGCGCCGCAGCTCCTCGTCGCGCGGCACCGGAACGGCGCCCGGCCGCGTGGATTCACCGCCAATGTCAATAATGTCGGCGCCGAGCGCGATCAAGTTTCGCGCGTGCGCGAGGGCTGCGTCGGGTTCGACGTAGCGGCCGCCGTCGCTGAACGAGTCGGGGGTGACGTTGAGCACGCCCATGACGAGCGTTCGTCGCGGAGCGGCCGGTCGGGTCGCAACGAGTCCACTCATCGGAGCCTCCTCACTCAACTGGGCCTCCTCGTTCAATGGGGCCTCCTCGTTCAACGGGGATTCCTCACTCAACGGAGCCGCCGATCAACGCGAATACGGCCGCCTGCTGGGCAACGTCGGCGAGGGATCCGCGCGCCGCGACCGTCACTGCGCGGGCTCGGGTTTCGCGCACGCCGCGGTCGGCGACGCAACCGTGCTGCGCGTCGAGAACCACGAGCACTCCCGCGGGCTCGAGCCCGTCTTCCAGCGCCTGCGCGATCTGCTCTCCGAGCCGCTCCTGCACTTGGGGCCGCGCGGCGAGGGTCTCGACCACGCGCGGCAGCGCACTCAGACCGACTACCCGAGCGCCGGGCTGGTAGGCGATGTGCGCCGTACCGCGGAAGGGTAGGAGGTGGTGCTCGCAGATGGACCGCAGGTCGATGTCGCGCATCAGCACGAGCTCGCCGACGCGCTCGCCCGCGGGAATGGCGTCAGTCAGGTGCGCCAGCGGGTCTTCCCGCATTCCCGCGAAGAACTCCGTGTAGGCGTCGGCGACGCGATCGGGCGTCGCCGACAGCTCGGCGCTGTCGGGGTCCGCTCCGATTGCGCCGAGCAGCTCGCGAACGGCTGCGGAGATGCGCGTCCGGTCGACTCCATCGGCCATGGCTGTTACCGCTCGTCGTCCCGATCCGGGGCGCCGAGGTTGCGCGGCGGCTGGCTCGTCTCACCCGGCGCGGGGGGCACCGGGCTCGGGGCGGCAGGTGGTGCGCCCGGAGTCGTCGGTGGAACCCCCGGAGTCGTCGGTGCCGCGGGAGCGGCCGGAGCCGCAGTTCCACCGGCATACGGCGCGGGAGGCGTGCCGTCGGGAGAGGCGGGCGAGCCCGCCGCGGGAGCCGCGTCAGAGGTGTCACCCGCGACGGCCGTTTCCGGGCCCTTCGCATCGGCGTCGGTCGCGTGCTGATTGTCCGTGCGCACCGACTCGGGAACCTCGACGGGCGGCCGGTCCGATACCGGACGTTCGTCGTGCGAGAGCCACACCTGGCGCGGCGGCAGCTTTTGCACGTCATGGAAGATCTCTGCGATCTGATTGTGGTCGAGGGTCTCTTTCTCGAGGAGTTCGAGCGTCAACCGGTCGAGAACGTCTCGGTTCATCACGAGGATCTCGTACGCCTCATTGTGCGCCTGTTCGAGCAGCGCGCGCACTTCGACGTCGATCGCCTCCGCGACCCCTTCGGAGTAGTCGCGGCTCTGCCCGAACTCGCCGAGGAACGCACCGGGCTGCGCCTGCCCCAGTTTGACCGGGCCGATCGTCGCGGACATGCCGTACTCCGCCACCATCTTGCGGGCGGTTCCGGTCGCCTTCTCGATGTCGTTGCCGGCGCCCGTCGTGGGGTCGTGGAACACGAGCTCCTCAGCGACACGGCCGCCGAGCGCGTAGGCGAGCTGATCCTGCAGCTCATTCCGCGTCACCGAGTACTTGTCTTCCAACGGAATCACCATCGTGTAACCGAGGGCGCGCCCGCGAGGAAGAATGGTGATCTTCGTCACGGGGTCGGTGTGGTTGAGGCCCGCTGCGACGAGCGCGTGACCGCCCTCGTGGTAGGCGGTGATGAGCTTCTCGCGATCCTTCATAACGCGGGTGCGACGCTGCGGCCCGGCGATCACGCGGTCGATGGCTTCGTCGAGCGCGCGATTGTCGATGAGCTGCGCGTTCGAACGCGCCGTGAGGAGGGCGGCCTCGTTGAGCACATTCGCGAGGTCCGCACCCGAGAAGCCCGGGGTCTTCCGCGCGACGACCTCGAGGTCGACGTTCTGCGCGAGCGGTTTGCCCTTCGCGTGGACCTGCAGGATCTTCAGCCGGCCAGGCATGTCCGGGGCGTCGACACCGATCTGGCGGTCGAAACGGCCGGGCCGCAACAGCGCCGGGTCGAGCATGTCGGGGCGGTTCGTCGCCGCGATCATGATGACGTTGGTCTTCGGGTCGAAGCCGTCCATTTCAACCAGCAGCTGGTTGAGGGTCTGCTCGCGCTCGTCGTGGCCACCGCCCATGCCCTGGCCGCGACGCTGACCGACCGCGTCGATCTCGTCGACGAAGATGATTGCGGGAGCGTTCGCCTTCGCCTCCTTGAAGAGGTCGCGCACGCGGCTCGCGCCGACGCCAACGAACATCTCGACGAAGTCGGAGCCCGAAATGGAGTAGAAGGGCACCCCGGCCTCACCGGCGACGGCGCGCGCCAGCAGTGTCTTACCCGTGCCGGGCGGACCGTAAAGCAGCACACCCTTCGGGATGCGCGCGCCGACCGCCTGAAACCGCGAAGCGTCCTGCAGGAAATCCTTGATCTCGTGCAGCTCCTCAACCGCTTCGTCGGCGCCAGCAACATCGGCGAACGTCACCTGCGGCGTATCCTTCGAGACAAGCTTCGCGCGGTTCTTGCCAAACTGCATGACCCCGCGACCGCCGCCCTGCATCGACGACAGCATCCACCAGATCAGCAAACCGATCAGCAGCAGCGGCAGCAAGAAACCGAGCAACGACCAGATCGGGTTCGGCTGCGGAACCTTATCCGTGAACCCTTCCTCCGGCGCCGCCTCATCGACGGCCGTAACCACCATCTCGCCGCGCTGCGAGACGTAGAAGAAGTAGACCTCGTTCGAGCCCGCCTCCTCGTCGACCTCGGTCAGCGTCAGGTTGACCCGCTGGTCGCCGTCGATGATCTCGGCCTTCGAGACTTCTCCCGCGGCGAGCAGCTCGAGCCCGCGCTCGGTCGTAATCTCACGGTTACTACCGCCGGAGAGCAGCGACCATCCGAGCAAAACGATGAGCGGCGCAAGAATCAGGTAGAGCAGCGGTCCGCGCAGCAGCTTGCGGCTCTTCGGCGTGCTCTTCGAGGGTTTGTCTGCCAAGTCGGCGCCTTTCGGAATGGACGTGCCGGGGTCTTCCAGCTGGAGCTAGCGTAACGAATACCGCTGACACGGGCCTGGGGCGGGGCCGCGTGTACGCTTACGGCGCAGAAGAGGTTGCCGCGCGCGAGCTTTCGGATCCCTAGCCATCGGCCGTGTAGACGTGCGGCGCGAGCACCGCGACGTCACGGAGATTACGGTAGTCCTCCGCGTAGTCGAGACCGTAACCGACCACGAACTCGACCGGGATATCGAACCCCACATACGCCACCTCGACGTCGACCTTCAGTGCCTCGGGCTTGCGAAGCATCGTGCAGATGCGCACCGAACGCGCGCCGCGGCTTTCGAGGTTCTCCTTCAACCAGGAGAGCGTGAGGCCCGAATCGATGATGTCCTCGACGATCAGCACGTCACGGTCCGTGATGTCGGTGTCGAGATCCTTCAGAATCTTCACGACGCCGCTCGACTTTGTGCCTGCACCGTACGAGGAGACCGCCATCCAGTCCATCTGCGCGTGAAATCTGAGCTCGCGGGCAAGATCCGCCATCACCATGACGGCACCCTTGAGAACGCCCACGAGAAGCGGCGGTTCGCTTCCATAGTCGGATTCAATCTCGCGGGCGAGCTCCGCCAGTCGGGCGTGCAGCTCGGCTTCGGTGTGGAGAACGGTCGTGATCGAATCGCCCAGCGTTTTCGCGTCCATACGCTCCATTCTTCCATCTGTGTCGCCGACAACGCACTCCTTGGTGTCGCGCCTGGTCCCTGGTCCCTGGTCCCTGGTCCGAGTGTGCACCTCGGGGGTGAATGTGCACATAGGGATCAGCACCCCGTGTACACCTTCACCCCCCACGTGCACGTTCACCCTCAGAGCGATCTGAACTCAGCGTCGCGGCGAACCGACCTGCGCGACGAACACGAGCCCACCCTCGCGCCGCATCACGCGCAGCCCTGGCACGAACACGGGGCCCTGCCCGCGCCAGCTCGTGACCAGCGCCGCGACCGCCAGCGTGTGTTCGCGACCGAGATGCGCGCCGAACCAGCGCTCGGCGATCATCCGGATGGCGCGGTTGCGGATCGCGGCCGGCTGCGCAGCGAGCACCGACACGTCGATCCGCACTCCCGCCGCCGCGTCTGCACCAGCGCTCTGAACACCACAGGGATCAACCGCCGCGTCCACGTCGATCCGCACTCCCGCCGCGTCCACGTCGGGCTGCCCGGTCGGCACCTCCCGCGCGGCTCCCACCACCAGCGCCGCCAGCGCGTCGAGCGCCTCCGCGTCCTCCCGTGCCAGGTCGGCGCTTCGCGCGAGCGACTCGCGCACCCCCGGCCCGAGCACGCGCTCGATCTCTGGTAGCAGCTCGCGCCGCACTCGCACCCGCGTATACGCGGAATCCTCGTTGTGCGGATCCCTCCACGGCATCAGCCCCGCCTCCGCACAGGCCGCCTCTGTCACAGCACGCGTGATGCTCGGAAGCTCTCCGAGGAACGGCCTGACGAGCGAGATTCCCGGAACAAGTTCGCGCTTGGGAGGGATCCCCGCGAGGCTGCGCGCCCCCGACCCGCGGGCGAGCGCGAGCAGCACCTGTTCGGCCTGGTCGTCTCGCGTGTGCGCGGTGAGGAGCGCGACCGCCCCGCTCGACGCAGCGGCGTCGACAAACGCCTCGTAGCGGGCTTCGCGCGCGGCCGCTTCGGGACCTCCGCGGCCCGGATCGTCCTGCACACGCACCCGCCGCACGAGTACGGGCTCGAGCCCGAGGCTCCTCGCCTGTTCGGCGGCCCGCGCAGCGACATCCGCCGATCCCTGCTGCAGACCGTGGTCGACCACAATCGCCCCCGCGCGGAGCGTGAAGGCCGGCGCTTCCGACGCCATGGCAACGGCGAGCGCGAGCGAGTCGGCACCGCCTGAGAGGGCGACGAGAACGAGGGGAAGGGATCCCTCGCCGCCCGAGGCAGTGGGAGCGAGACCGGCGAGCGCTCGCCGCGCCGCCAGCCGAGTGTCGAGAAGCGCGCGCTGGACCACGCCCCCACGCTACCCCCTCGGGTATCCTGAGTGGCGGCAAGACCACCCGGACGGGCGCCGCCCGCCGCAAATCATGAAGGAGCGCCGCCCATGGCCGCAGCATTCGACGCCGTCATCGAGATCCCCAAGGGAAGCCGGAACAAGTACGAGGTCGACCACGAGACCGGGCGAGTGTACCTCGACCGCGTGCTCTACACCGGGTTCGTTTACCCCGCAGACTACGGGTTCTTCGAGGAGACGCTCGGTGAGGATGGCGACCCGCTCGACGTGCTCGTGCTGCTCGACTACCCGGTGTTTCCCGGCGTGGGCATCAAGGTGCGCCCGGTCGGCGTGCTCAAGATGAGCGACGAGGCCGGCGGCGACGACAAGGTCATCGCGGTGCAGGCGAAGGATCCGCGCTGGACCTGGATCCAGGACGTCGAGGATATCCCCGAGTACACGCGCAAGGAGATCGAGCACTTCTTCGAGCGGTACAAGGATCTCGAGCCGAACAAGTGGGTCAAGGTCGACGCGTGGGGCTCCGCCGCCGACGCCGAGCAGTTGATTGTCGAGGCGCAGCAGCGCCTCGCAGACAAGCACTGAGGCACTCGTTCAGCACTGAGGCATTAGTTAAGACGAGGGATCCGGCGAAACCTACGCGCTGGATCCCTCGCCCCGTTTAGAACCCGATGTAGTGCGCTGGATTGACGAAGCCGTACCAGCCGCTGTCTTGCATCGGCCGCATCTCGAAGTGCAGGTGGCAGCCGGTGCTGAACCCGGTGGTGCCCACGTAGCCGACGACCTGCCCGGCGTTGACCCACTGGCCCGCACCCACGCTCGACCAGTACTGCATGTGCGCGTACCGGGTCTGCCACCCGTTGGGGTGGTTGATGCTCACCATGTTGCCGCCACCGCCGCCGTCCCAGTAGGCCATCGCTACAGTGCCGGACTGTGCGGCGAAGATTGGAGTGCCGCAGGGAGCTGCGAGATCGATGCCGGTGTGGTTCCAGCGACCCGGTGAGCGGAAGCCCTCGGAGACGTAGTAGCCGTACGTGGGAATGACCCATCCGCCGCTGCTGACGGGGCCACCACCACCACCGCCACCGCCGCCACCGCCGGAGCCACCTCCGCCGCCGGACGAACCGCCGCCACCACCGGACGAACCGCCACCGCCGCTACTACCACCGCCGCCGGAGGCCGCTTGCTCGGCCGCTCGCCGCGCCGCCTCTTCGGCAGCCTTCCGAGCTTCTTCAGCCCGGCGAGCCTCCTCGGCCCGGCGCCGTTCCTCTTCGATGCGCAACCGCTCCTGGTAGCCGGCAACGGTCTCCGTTGTCGTGTCTTTGAGCGCTTCGAGTTTTGTGGCGAGATCGCGCTGCTGAGCTTCTTGGGCTTGCACGAGTGCGCCCTGGCTTTCCACGGCTTCGGCGGCCGCGGCTTCCTTCTGCTCTTTGTCTTGGCGCAGTCGCTCGCGTTCTTCTTCGGCGGCTTTCGCCTGCTTCGCGAGAGAGTCCGCGGTGTTTGCCGCCTGCTCGGCTTCCTGCGACACCTTCGTGTTGCGTTCGGTAGCTTTCGACATGGAGGCGAGCCGGTCGAGCAGCGCGTCTGCGGTGTCGCTCTCGGCTTCAAGGAAAAGCTCTGCGCTCCGGTCGATCCCGCCCGAGCGGTACATTTGCGCGACGATGACTCCGGCGCGCTCAGCTGCGGCGTCGGCTTCCTCGCGGCTCGCGGCCGCCTGCTCGTTCAAGGTCTGAGCCTTCTCGGCGGCGACCATGAGGGCTTCTTCCGCGGCGTGCAGCTCTTCGATCGTCGTAGCGTGCAGGTTGCGTAGCCGTTCGAGTTCGATCTCGCCCTCCGCGATGAGAGCCTCGATCTCGGTGACTTTCGCGGCAGCCGCGGCCTCGTTCTGCTTGGCCGCTTCGACGTCTTCCCAGGTCGGAAGGTCGAGTGCCATCGCGGGGGTGGCGGATCCCTGTCCACCGACGAGCAGCACCGCAACAAAGACTGCCGCTCCGACAAACCCGAGTATTCGGTTCAGTTTGCCAGTCCCCCGCTGTGCCATCTCGCCCCTCCCTCATCCGCTAGATGCAGACGCACTCCTCGAACACGCTAGCATCCATCCCGAACGTGAGGCTTAGAACTCGGGCGCGGCGCGAACAAGCTGGTACGTGCCACGGTGCGAGCCGGCGCGCCAGCGGAGCCGCCTGCAAGATTTGGAGCCGCCTGCAAGATATATGCGATCAGCAGAATATATCCCGCTTTCGCAAGGGATCGCCATATCTTTCGCTGATCCCAGGTATTCGGTCCGCCCAACTGGGGACCGCAGGCCGCCCAACTGGGGGCGGCGGGCCGCCCGCCCGCGGGCCGTCCGCACGCAGGACGCCCGACTCCGGGCCCGCCCGCGGGGACGACAAAGGCCGACGTCACGTGAATGACGCCGGCCTTTGCTGAGTTCAGATGGCGCGGATGTCCGCGGCCTGGGGACCCTTCGGGCCTTCCTCGGTCTCGAACTCGACGCGCTGATTCTCTTCGAGGCTGCGGTAGCCCGAGCCCGAGATCGCGCTGAAGTGCGCGAACACATCGCGAGACCCATCGTCGGGAGCGATGAAGCCGAAGCCCTTCTCGGAGTTGAACCACTTCACGGTGCCAGTTGCCATAGCGTTTTCCTTCATTGTTCTGGGTCGTCTAAACGACCCGCGTAACCGCGGCAATGGTGCCACCGCGGAGTCTGCGCGCGGACAGAGTGTGCCGCGGAGTATGTGTGCGCGGCGCCGGGCGCCTCGCTGGTGCAGCCCGAAATCCCGGGGTCTGCGAAGATCCGCACCCGTGGGGAGAAAGCACTGCAAAGATAAGAAATTCGATTCGATCAGGGTGAGGAGGAGATTCCGCCTCGAGACGGTGGAGATGTGCGGCGCGGGGCCGCTGCGATCGGCGTACGGTGGCTGCCACCGACTTCAGCCGAGGCATCGCAAGTAACACTACACGTCCGACCGCGATTGCAACAGCATTCGGATAAATTCACGGCGTTCCCCCGGTTCCGGGTGCCCGGCCCGCTTGCACGACCGTCATCGTCGTCCGCGCCGCCTCAGCACCGCACCGCATCATCCACGCGCACGCGGGCGCACGTCGCCCACGAGTCTGATCGCGTGCGCCGGTGAAACCGGCAGCCGGTCGGGCAACTGGATCTCGAGGGATCCCTCGCCCACCGCAGCCCCCGCCCCGACAACGAGCTCCTCACCGGTCTCAAGCAGTTCGGCGCGCACTTCGCCCACGGCTGCCAGCTCGGGGAGTTCCCAGCGACTTCGTCGCGGCGAGCCGCCAGTGATCAGGAACGTGTCCGCGCCGCTGCGGGTGAGGCGCACGTCGGTGCCGTCGGCCGCGACGGTCGCGGCCCGATGCCATGGGCGGGTCGCAAAGATCGCGTCGCCGTTCTTCGCAAGCCAATTTCCGAGGGCTCGAAGCGGCGCCTGCTGTGCGTCGGGGGTCGTGCCGTCGGGCAGCGGGCCGATCCCTATGAGCAGGTTGCCGTTCTTACTCACCGTGTCGGCGAGGAGCCAGATGAGTTCCTCGGCCGAGACGATGTCTGACGGTTTTTCGTTGCGGTTCGCGGCGAACGACAGGCCGATGCCGCGCGTGGTCTCCCACTTTTTCTCAACGATCTCATCGTAGCTCACGTATTCGGGCGTCGTGAAGTCGACGTGCCCCATCGACACAAAGCTGAGTTCGCGCTGCTTTTCGGGCAGCAGCTTCCAGAGCGTCTGGACGAGGCCGCCGCCCAGCCGCGCGAGTGCGACGCGCGCTTTGCTGTCGGGCACGTCGTGCTGCGCCCACCGGTCGTTCACGACTCCCTCGGGAACGGCTGCGTAGTAGTCGGCGATCAGCGCGGGCAGGTCGGTCGCCTCGGGCCAGGCGATATCGTTCCAGAGCACGGCGGGTGCGTAGCGTTCGATGAGTTCACGCACGTGCGCTTCGGCGTAGCGCGCGTAGGCGGGATCGGTAGGGATCGCGAGGATCGAATCTGCGGGGCCCGCAAGTTTCGCGCCGTTCCACGGCCAGTCGTATCCGCCCGAATAGTACAGCCCGGTGCGCATGCCACGAGCACGGATGGCGCGGTCGAAGTCGCCGACGAGGTCGCGCCTCGACCCGTACCGGCCCTGCACGGGGTGCACCTCGTTCGACGGCCACAGCGTGTACCCGTCGTGGTGTTTCGTCGTGAGCACCGCGTACCCCGCGCCAGACGCTTCGATGAGTTCGGCCATTGCGTCGAGGTCGGCATCTGCAGTGGTTTCGGTGAACTCGTCAGCGAACCTCTCGTACGGGGCGTCACCGTAGACAGCGCGGTGATGCTTCCAGGTGGGGCTGCCCTTCACCGCGGAGGTGTTGAGGTACCACTCGGAGTACGGGTTGTAACGCATCATCGCGCGGGGCCCCCGCGTGCGCAGCAGCTCTTGAATGTCGGAGACGCGCGGCGCCCAGCGGGGAACGGAGTACGGCCCCCAGTGCACGAAGATGCCGAGCTTCGCGTCGTCGTACCAGTTGGGGAGCTCACGCCCCATCAGCTTTGACCAGTCGCCGTGCACCATGCGTTGCTCCTCGCTGCTTCTCGTTGTTCCGCGCTGTCCACGCTACCCCGGACCACACCGCGCGTCCCGGTCACCGAGTGAACCGGGTCACACCGCGACCTACCGCTACTCCTCGTCGGCTCCGCGATACCTCTCGTATGGCATCTGGTTCCACACCCTCGCCTCGAGCGCCTCTCCGCTGAGGTTGCCCGGGATCTCTTCGAGCAGCCGCTTTGCCGCGTCGAGTTCGCGTTCGGCTTCCGCGCGGTCCTGATACATGAACTCGTCGGAGGCCTGCTCTGGAGCCGAGCCGACCTTCTCCTCGAGTTCCGCGACGAGCCGCTCCTGGTGCCGCCGGAACTGCTCGCGCCCCTCCTCACGCCACGGCCGCTGCATCGAGCGGTCGCGGTCGAGCACCTGAGCGTACTCGTTGTAGATGTCCTCGTAGACGAGGCCGGCGTGCTCCCTCACGTCACGAACCGCGGCCTCGAGGTCTGCGACGGTGAGATCTTCGACCCGCAGCGGCGTCGAGCGTGCCAACCCGCCGAGCCCCGTGTAGTCGAGGTAGTAGGGGAACATGCTCTTGATGATCTTCCCGACAGGCTGCGCGACGGCCACCCCGTCGGAGTCCGTTCCCTTCGGCTGCACGCCCTGGATCCCGGCGAGCACCGACTCCGGGCGCACGATCTCCTTCGGCGGCATGATCCCGTAGCGCAGCATCTCGCGAATACCGGTTCCCGAGATGTTGAGACGGTATCGGGGGTCGTCGTTGCTCGACGTCTGCGAGGTCGCGTGGGTCGCCGCGCGCACGTCGTAGAACACCTCGTGGAAGAGACGAACGTCGATGCCAAGCTCCTCCATGGGGTATTCGTCGAAGACGGAGTGGCTCGCGTATTTGTCGTAGTAGTCGCCGACGCCGGCGTGATCCCTGCCGATCAGCGCGTGAGTGCAGCCGTAGTTCTTCATGATCAACGCGTGCAGGATCGCCTCGCGCGGGCCGGCGAAGATGTAGGTGACGCGCAGCGGGGAGAGGATCGAACGGTCGCTCGGGTAATAGGTGTCGATCACGTTCTGGTAGGCGCGCATGCGGAACTCGTGGCGAATGTACTCGCGTTTCGCGAGTTCGACGAGCGGCTGCAGGAAGAGGCCGTCGACCTCTTCGAGCGCGTTGCGGTGAATGTATTCGTGGCCGCGGTGCAGGGGGTTTGCGCCCGTGATGAAGCCCGCGACGGAGCGGTACTCCCGCTCCTCGTAGAACAGTCGCCACATGTCTTTCGGCTCGCGGCGGAGCTTCTCGAACGGCCCCCAGTTCACCCGGTTGAGCAGGTGCAGGGTGCCGCCGAGCGAGGTTTCGCCCATGCGACGGTAGATGGAGTCGACGCCCGGATGGTTACGGTCGGTCGTGCCGAAGAGTTTCTCGGCGCGGTGGTCGCGATCGTACGCGAAGACGTCTTCGATGCTGAGGATCGCGACGGGTTCGCCCTGCTCGTCAACGAGGCTGACGTCGTCGCCCGCCGAGAGCCGCGCGATGATTTCGGCGTTCTTCTTGCCGGTCGGCGCGAAGCTCAGCGGCACCGGCCAGACGAGACCGTCGGCGAGCCGACCGTTTTCGAGCACTGAGAGGTAGTCCCGCTCGTTCATGAACCCGCGGTTCGGTGAGAGCACCCCCGTCGCGATCATCTCGATCGTGATGACCGCTTCGAGATCCACGCGAATGCTCGGCAGGGATCGCGCACGCTCGATCTCGCGCTCACGCTTCTCTCCGGTCACCACCTGGTCGACGAGGCGCCCACCGTGGGGCTGCTGGGGATAGGTATCAAAATTCAGCGACATTGCTTTCCGTCTTCTTCCGATCCGCCGCGGGCACCCGAGAAGAGCCGACACCCGCGCAAAGAATGCGCCCCGCCGATCGGCGCAGACGCACACCTCCACCGTAGTACGCTGTGCAAACCCGAACAACCGGGCGGTTCCGACAGTGGAACGCCCGCAACGAAATTCGAACCACAGGTAGCCGACGCGTGGCCGCACCTCACCTGTGTGAGACCGGACGGCGAGCAGTGGGTGAACTCTCCCCGATTCCGCGCCGATCGGAGCGCGGGCCCGGGCTGCAGCGGCGAGCATGGAGGCGTGAAGATCGCGATCGTTGCCGAATCCTTCCTCCCGCACATGAACGGCGTCACGGGCTCCGTGCTGCAGGTGCTCCGCCACCTGTCTCGGCAGGGTCATGAGCTCCTGCTGATCGCTCCCGAAGCGGGCGACTTCGATGCGGGCGAGTTTGACGCGAGCCTGCGGGCTGCCCGGACGCACTTCGTGCGATCCCTTCCGCTCCCCGCATACCCCGAGGTGCGGATGGTGTTCGTGCGGCCGGCGCGGATCGCGGCAATGCTTCGGGAGTTCGGTGCCGACGTCGTGCACCTCGCATCGCCGTTCACCCTCGGGTGGGCGGCGGGCCGGGCGGCGGCATCGCTCGGCATTCCCTGCGTCGCCGTTTACCAGACGGATGTCACCTCGTATGCGGAGAAGTACGGTATTCCTGGAGGCGCTCCGGTCGTCGCTTCGCACCTGTCGCGGATTCACCGTCGCGCCACGCTGACGCTCTTCCCGTCCTCCGCGGCGCACACGGACCTTGAGTCGCTCGGGGTCGGGCAGCTCCGCCACTGGGGTCGCGGCGTCGACACGGCGCGCTTCACCCCCGAGCATCGCAGCACGCACTGGCGACAGGCCGTCGCAGGTGAGCGGCGGATCGTCGGCTACGTCGGCCGGCTCGCGCCTGAGAAGCAGGTCGAAGATCTGCGGCGACTCAGCACCATGGACGGCGTGCAGCTCGTGATCGTCGGCGACGGACCGAGCCGGGCCGCGCTCGAATCGCAGATGCCCGACGCGCACTTCACCGGACATCTCGAGGGATCCGCACTCGCCACCGCCATGGCGAGCTTCGACGTGTTCGTGCACCCGGGCGAATCCGACACGTTCGGGCAAACCCTGCAGGAGGCATTCGCGAGCGGCGTGCCCGTGGTCGCGACCGGTCGGGGCGGGCCCGTCGACCTCGTCCGCAGCAGTATCGACGGCTGGCTCTACGCACCGGGAAACCTCGAGGAAATGGGTGCCCGGGTCGCCGACCTCATCGGTGACCCGGCAAAGCGCGCGGCATTCTCGCGGGCGGCACGCGAGGGGGTGCGTCGCCGCACATGGCCGGTGCTCTGCGAGCAGCTGCTCGGCTACTACGAGGAGGCAATCCAGCTCCGCCACGCGGCCGACGCCCCGCCAGCCACCCGCAGCGCGACGTCCCTCGCTCGCACCGTGCCCCCCGCCCGCGCCGCGCGCTCCGGCCGTTTCCGGGCGACCGCCTGATGCTGCACCTCTCCGTCATCGGGTGCGGGTATCTCGGTGCGGTCCACGCCGCGGCGATGTCGTCGCTCGGTCACCGCGTCACCGGCATCGACGTCGACGCCGCGCGCGTGAGTGCGCTCGCCGCCGGGCTTCCGCCGATTTTCGAGCCGGGCCTGCCGGAGCTGCTGCGCGACGGCACTGAACGTGGCGCCCTCACGTTCTCCACCGAAATCGCGGCGGCGGCCAACGCTTCGATCCACTTCGTGTGCGTCGGCACACCGCAGCAGAAGTCTGGGTCGGCCGCAGATCTCTCGCACCTGCACGCCGCGATCGAGTCCCTGCTCCCTCACCTGTCGCCCGGTGACCTCGTCGTCGGTAAGTCCACTGTTCCCGTCGGCACCGCCGCTGCGGTCGCGGAGCGGGTCGGCGAGGCCGGCGCGACGCTCGTGTGGAACCCCGAGTTTCTGCGCGAGGGGTGGGCGGTGAAGGACACGATCGAGCCTGACCGCATCGTGGTTGGGATCCCTGACAGCCCAGCGGGCGCGGAGGCGGCAGACCTCATGCGGCGCGTCTACCGGCCCGCGGTGGAGGCGGGCACGCCGTTCCTCGAAACCGATTACGCGACCGCGGAGCTCGTGAAGGTCTCGGCCAACGCGTTCCTCGCGACGAAGATCTCCTTTATTAACGCGATGGCGGAGATCGCGGAGACCACAGGTGCCGACGTGATGCAGCTCGCCGACGCGATCGGGCTCGACGAGCGGATCGGCCGCCGCTATCTGGGGGCCGGTATCGGGTTCGGTGGCGGCTGCCTGCCGAAAGATATCCGCGCGTTCGCGGCCCGCGCCGAGGAGCTCGGGCTGCGCGACTCCGTCTCGTTTCTCCGCGAGGTCGACGCGATCAACCTGCGGCGCAGGGATCGGGCGGTCGAGCTCGTCGTCGAGGCACTCGGCGGCCAGGTGCTCGGCAGGAAGATCGCGGTGCTCGGAGCCGCATTCAAACCGTTCAGCGACGACGTTCGCGATTCCCCCGGGCTCGAGGTCGCCACGCGCCTGCACGGGCTTGGCGCGGATGTGGTCGTCACCGACCCGCAGGCAATCGACAATGCCCGCGCGGTGAGTCCGCAACTAGAGTTCGCGAGGGATCTCGACACGGCCCTCCTCGCCGCCGACTGCGTGATCGTCGTCACCGAGTGGGATCGCTATCGTCGTGAGCTCACCCCGCAAGCGGCGGGATCCCTCGTCGCTGGCAAACGGATCGTCGACGGCCGCAACTGCCTCGACCCGGCAGAATGGCGCGCGGACGGCTGGGAGTACCGCGGTATGGGCCGTCCCTAACGGCGCCTACCGCTCACCGCGTCTGCGACTGGAGCATCGGCTGTGCCTGTCCGATCACCGCGTCGATGACTGCGGGGAGGAGCGCCTCGGCGGTGCGACGGTACCCCGCGGCGCTCGGATGGAACTGGTCGAGGCTGAACATCTCCCCCGGGTCCGCCCGGAAGATGGGGCCCACGGCCCGACGCAGGTCGACGGGTACGGCGCCCGCCCTCCGGCACGCGCGCGCCTGCGCCCACGCCATCCGCATCGACATGCGGGAGAGGAGCGCCCGCAGCGGTTGCGGTACCGGGCGCAGTGAGCCGAGGTCGGGGCAGGTGCCGACCACGACCCGGGTGCCCTGCTCCCGTAACCGCGAGATTGCGCGTTCGAGGTGCCGCGACGCGCTCTCTGCCGAGATGAGGTGGGTGACGTCGTTTCCGCCGACGACGATCACCGCGATGTCCGCGCGATTGGCGTTCGGGAGTCCGTCGAGCTGCTCAGCGAGCATGTGAGATTCCGACCCGACGATGGCCGCGGTGTGCAGCCGGACCGGTCGGTGGACGCGCGCGGCGAGCCCTTTCGCGACCCGTCCCCCGAGGGTCTCCTTGCGGCGTTCGGCGCCGAGCCCCGCGGCGAGCGAGTCGCCGAGCACGAGCAGTTCGACGGGCTCTCCGTCGAGTGCGCTGCGCCACACCCGGTCCGCATCGATCGAGGTCTCACCGAGGGGTTTACCGATGCGCGCCCGCGCGATCGCGGCCTGCCGCGTGAGCAGCACGCGCGCGGCGAGGGCGAGGGATCCAGCCGCAACGAGCGCAACGCCGACCCTGATCCCTGTGCTTATCCTGCTCCCTGCACCGTTCTTGACCCCTGTGCCGCAGCGACCTCTCATGCTTCGATTGCACACCACCGCGGTGAATCACGGATGAACCGGAAGTGAGGTCTCCCTTCGAAACACGAGCAGCGCGTCGGCGGTGAGGTCGTGCGGGTAGCGGTCCCACACGATCTCCGTCGGCGCGCAGGGGGTGAGGTGGCGACCGAGCACTCGTGCGCAGTCCGCAATGAGTGGCGTGGTGCGGGCCTCGTGGTGAATGTCGGCGACGTTCCACACCACGTATCCGCCCGGCGCGACCGTGCGTGCGCACTGCGCCGCGACCAGCCCGAGTTCGGCGAGGTAGCGCGAATAGTCGCCTCCGTCGCGTTCGTATGCGGTAAGCGGGTCCGCTTCGTGGTCGCTCGCGGTCATGTACGGAGGTGAGGTGAGGATGAGATCGATGTGCTCTTCCGGCGGCGCGGAGAGTTCGCGGTGCAGGAGCCGGGAGAGTTCTCGCGCATCGCCCTCGACCACTCGTGCTGCGGGAACAAGGTCTTGGATGTATGCGACGCGTTCGGGGAGTAGCTCAATGCCGATGGCCTGTCGTCCGAGAGCGACCGCGCGTTGCAGGGTGGTGCCGAAGCCTGCAAACGGGTCAAAGACGGTGTCGCCCGGTCCGCTGCAGCGCTCGATGACGTGGTCGACTGCCGCGGCGAACATGTGCACGTCTTCGTCGGCGCCGGCCGGCCGCTCGGCGAGGAACGTCTCGTGCGTAGCGTACAGGCGAGCATCGAGTGGTGACGGTCGCAGTGGGTTCCTGGTCTGCGGCTCCGTCGTGCTCATCATGCGTTGAGTGTAGCTGGCGTGTGAGGGCGCGCCGGTGGAGCAGCCTCAGCTCGCGAGTGAGGCGGGGAGCAGACCGGTTGCGGCGGCGGCTTGAATGGCGTCGGCTCGCGTGTTCACGCCGAGCTTCCGATAGACGGCCTTCATGTGGTCCCGAACGGTATGCACGCTGAGGGTGAGGTGTTTCGCCGCGGCGGTCGTCGTCTCGTGTCGGGCGACCGCTCGAAGGGTGCGCAGTTCCGCGGGCGTCAGTGTGCCGGTGGCGCGTCGGCTCCGTTTGGGCTGCGGGTCGGGTTCCTCGTCAGGAAGGTCATCGCTGATTGTTTCGTCGATGTCGTCTTCCTCGGTCGCATCCGCGGTCTGCGCCACATCGTCCACCACGAAGCAGCTCAGTATCACTCTCCCCAACAGCATGGCTGACGCTCTTAAAGAGCGCGTCGCGTCCGGCGTATACGCAAGCAAGAGCGAGGTTGTGCGTGA
>JBBAFK010000017.1:0-60088 GCA_041655455.1 Leucobacter sp.
GCCTCGGATCACGAGCTGCACGGCGTCGGCTTTGAACTCGTCAGTGAACTGACGGCGGGGCTTCTTGATGGTCATGTCGTAATTCGTCTTCCTGGTAACGACTGTCTACACCAAGTGTCACACCCCAGTTGCGCGGCGCGAGTGCGAGTGTCGATTCGAGCATATATTCGAGAATGGCGGAGGGGGTGGGGTGGCTACCGCAGCTACCGCCTCTACTGCGTCTTAGTCATCTCCGCGTACCGCTCAAAGAGGAGCTGTAGGCGCTCCTCGTTCGACCTGAGCGGCGACGTGGCGCCGAACGCTCGGTCCACAACTTTGTCGAGGGCAGCGTGAGCTTTTAGAAGCGCCGGATCAATCGCAAGCGGGTTGTAGTGCTCGGCGAGGCTTCGATCCGGGTGGAGCTCCCGTGCAGCGAGGACGCCCTGCCCGGCATCGATGATCTGCTGGCGGAGGGCATCCGGGACTTCAGGGAGGGGGAGGTTGTTCCAGACAAGTGTGTTGGACAGTCGTAAGTCTGACTTCAAACGCCCGCCGATGGTTTGAATCCACGTCACAAACATTGAGCTACTGAGAACTGCGAACGCGAAACCGTCGGGATCTTCTGCTGTGAAGTTTGCGTCGCCAGCGACAACGTTGGCGTCAAAGTGTGCAACTGTCGTGAAAATTCTGGTTCCAGAAAAGTGTCGAGGCGCAACTACGTGAGGTAACTCTTTGTGCCCCCGTTGCCCGAAAAGGTGGGGTGTATCCGCCATCTGTCTAGTTGACTCAGCTCTGGAGTCTTCACGGAACTTTCGCACTGATTCGAGCCGCTCTCGGAGCAGTTTAGACTTCGCGAGATCACTGGGTTCCAATTCCGTCATCCACAGGCACCAGCGATCCACTCCATGGATGAGCTCCTTCGCGCCGATGAACTTCCGTAAGTACTTCGCAGCGACCGGGTCTGCGGCAAAGGCCACATATTCATCGACCTCTACGAGAAGCCCTCCGCCATCACGTGCCATATTCCCGAACACAAGTGGCGGCAGCATCGGGCTCAAAATATCGCGCCGCTGCTCCACGAACACCACAGGCCCGTCGATCAGGTATCCATTGATCTGGCTCTCTACCGGTACCTCTGTTGGTGCGCCTCTAAGGTCGCCATACGTGAATAGTTTTGCGGGCGTTTTCGGGGTTCGATCGAACCCCGTGATCACGCAGTGCACGGCGGCTGCTCCTGCGGCCTCACTGGTCCACGCGAATGTTTGGTGCGCGAACCGGATACGCCAGCCCGCCTCGAAGATGGGACGGAACAAGGCGGGTACGGGCTCGCCCTGCGCGATCGAGTTTGTGGAGACGAAAGCGAAGCGTGCGCCAGGGTAATCAGCGAGATAGTCGATCGCTTTCTTAAACCATCCTGTCACGTAGTCGAGGCGCCCAATGTCTTTGCGCCCCCAGACTTCCCGCAGCTCGTCTGCCTGTTCAGGTGTGCGGGTCGCGTGGCCGAGGAATGGCGGGTTTCCGGCGACGTATGTGGAGTTTGACGGGGTGAGCGCGTCGTTCCAATCAGCGGTGAGCGCGTTCCCCACATGGATGATCCGTACCGTGTCGAGGGGGAGTGTATCCGGTGCCTTCCCAAGCGCGGACTCCATCAGCATGTTTGCCTGATGGTCCACCAGGCGCAGCGCTGTCCGGGTGATCTGCGCCGGCCATTCCTCAATTTCGATGCCGGCGACGTGTTCAAGTTTCACGGCGAGGTCGTCGCGGTCAAAGTAGAGGGTCGGGATTGAGCCGGTGTCGCCGAGGGCTTGCAGCCGGAGCAAGATGTTGAGCTCCAGCTGTCGGAGCTCGCGGTAGGCGACGATCAAGAAGTTTCCGGACCCGCATGCAGGGTCGAGCACGCGAATCTCTGCAAGCTCAGCGCGGAGCCGCTTTAACCCCTTCACGTCATGCTGGACGGCCTCGAAGCGGTCCTGCAGCTCATCGAGGAAGAGCGGGCCGAGGGTTTTCATGATGTTGGTCTCGGTCGTGTAGTGCTCGCCGAGGCTCCGGCGTGCTTCCGGCGATTTCACCGCCTGGAAAAGGGAACCGAAGATTGCGGGCGAGATTTCCCGCCAGTCAAAAGCGCACGCGCGCAGGAGGAGATCGCGCACTTTCCGGTCAAAGTAGGGGATCGATAGCGGCTCCGAGAAAATGCCACCATTGACGTACGGGAACCTTGCCGCGATGCCGTCCAGGGAGGCTGGGCGGCTTTCGATCGGCCGGTTCATTACCTGGTACAGCATCACTAGCTGTGCGCCGAGGTCGGAGCCGTCCGTACTGGTGCGTGTCTCAATGTACTCCGTGAAAATGTCGCGCTCCCACACACCGGAATCATCGGCGTAGAGCGCGAAAAGCGTGCGGACCATGAAGATGCCCGCCTCGTGGTCGTCGTAGCCGGAATGTTCGAGCGCCTCATACAGCTCCGCCATCAACCGCGCCGCTTTGACGGACGCTGCTTCCTGCTCTCTTGAGCCGAAGCTTCTGGTTTGGTAGCCGGCGAGGAAAACGAGAGCGCCGGCGTGGCGCGGGAGCTCTTCCAGAGCGAATTCGGTGACGCCGTCGGTGCCTTTTGCGAGCACGTCCAGCAGGCGGAACCGCTTAAAATCACTGGTCAGCACGTACCTTGGCTGCTCGGTGTCGGTGAGGCTCTCCATATAGTCGAGTGCCTGAATCTCCGCAAGCCCGAGGTTCTTGCCTGCTGATTTCATCTCGATGAGGAGCTGCCCGGGCACGAGGGCGTCGATGTAACCCTGCCCGCCCGTGGAGATGCGTTGTGCGCGCTTCTCGTAGAACGCCGCCCGCGTCTCCGTGAGTCCGTACACCTGCAACAGGTCCCGCACGAAGCTTTGTGCGTCCTGGCGTTCATCACCGGCGGCGTCCCGCCAGTCGATGACGAACTGCGCAGCACGGGTGCGGATCTCATTGAGGGAGAGGGGCTTCGTCACAGCTCCATCATGCCTTAACCTAAGGCACCGGCTCCTGCGGTTGTCATACGTGCTCAATACCGGGCCGCAGTAACCTTGTCACTGCTACCGGAAACCTCAGCGGCATGCAACGCTGGGCCTGCTGCAGCTTTGGGTTCATAGCAGAATCTCCAAGGCTTGCTGGAGCGCGGGGCGCGCCTTCGGGAACTCCTCGGCCATCGTGAGCAGCGAACCGGGGATGTTGCCGCGCCCGTGCAACCACTGCTTGAGTGCGCCGAGAGCGAGGTCGCTACCCCACGCGTGACGCAGACGGAAGAGATCGATGAGGGTCCGCTCAGCTGAGTATAGACCGATGAATGATCCGTCCGGCAGCGCATGGTCGGTGCGCCCGATCCTGAACGTGTCGGCATCGAAACGGTGCCAGGCGATGGGCGCATGGTGAACGGTGACCGGCTGCATGCCGCGCGGGATTGCGATGTCGCTCCGGGTGGGGATCTCGTCGGTCAGTTCGTGCAGCGACAGCGCTGACAAGAGACACAGTGTGGCGTCAGCTCTTTTGGCTGCAATGGCGATCCACGCTGCCGTTGTGTCGTCCGTAAGCCTTGATCTGAGGAATAGCCCAGGGGCAATGCGCTCGAAGTCGCCGGACTCGATCAATCGGTCGAGGCTATACCGGGTGAGGCCCAGTGTGGCCAGGTCGTCGTATCCGAGCAGATCAGGCAGTGTCGAGATGTCCAACACCACTCCTATTCAACGGAATCTGTTACAGGTCGAGTATACCTGTGATGGTTTCTGCCGAATGGTGCCTGGCGCGAGTTGGTGACCAGATTGCTGACTGATACCTACGATGTACCGAGATTCCGCATCCGATACGTGGACTGGCACTCTCCGAAACGGCTACTCGCCAACTGAACAGGAGCGCTCGGAGTTGAAGCCGAGCTCTGGTGCGAGCGAAGAGGAAGCGTAGAATGGAGCCATTCGTCCGGTAGTCGGAGGTGAGCAAATGAAACGCAAGAACGTCACTCGGGAGGCGCTTCGCCGTGCCACCATGCGCTCGACAAGGGCTTCTGCTGCGCTGGAGAACCGTGCGGTTCCTGTCGACAGAGTGCGCTCCGCACGAGTCGAACGATTTCTTGCTGAACGCAAACAGCGAGCCTGATGCTGATTGAGCCGGGCTACGGTGAAACTCCGCTCGACCCGGACGAGGCCGCTGCTCTCACACCTCAGGCTCGTGCGACGTTTGGGAACGATCCGACGAAGTTCGATCTGTACGAGGTGGAGCAAGAAATCAGCAACGAGGTCGGCCTTGCACTATTCGCTGATGTCGTGGCGGGGTAGCTCACCGTCGATGATTTCCTCACAGATTCGTTCCTACGTGAACTGCACTACAAACTCTACGGTGACCTGTGGACATGGGCCGGGCGGTATCGCACCCGAGATCTCAACATCGGTGTAGCCCCGCAACAGATCGCCGTTGAGCTCCGTAGCTCGCTCGATACCATTCGGTACCGGTGGGAGCACACCGACGACTGGACGCCACGCGAACTCGGCATTGCAGCTCACGCAGAGACCGTGCGTATCCACAGCTTCGTCGACGGCAATGGGCGCTCCACGCGCCTGCTAGCGGACCTCGTCTTCTTCGCCGCCCAAGACACGGAATCAGTAGCCGAGGTATACGACTGGGCTGTTGAGAAAGCTCGGTACATCGCGCTGCTGCGCGAATACGACGTGACTCGGGAGCCCAAACCGCTCGCTGCATTCGTGCCAGTCGAAGAGCTCATCGATGAAGGAACCTAGCCTTGCGGCAACGCAAGTAGCAGCGGGTGAATGCACGGTCGCAGCAGCAAGGCTGGTCGCCCAAGTAGCGGCTGACAGCCAGACCCGCTGTCGCGGCGGCTCTACAGTTCCGGCCGGATCTCACCCGGCTGGGGTGCGCAAGATCTTCTCCATTGCGCGGCCCCGTGCGAGTTCGTCAACGAGTTTGTCGAGGTAGCGGATCTCTCGCATCAGCGGATCCTCGATCTCCTCGATACGAACCCCGCAAATAACACCCTTGATCTGCGCCCGCTCGACATTGAGGTTTGGCGCCTCCGCGAAGAGCTCCTCGAGATTCGTCGTCGCATCAGGTGTAGTCAACGCGTCGAGCTCCTCCTGCGAGTAGCCCGTCAACCAGCGAATCACCTCGTCCAGCTCGGCAACAGAACGACCCTTGCGCTCAACCTTGTGCACGTAATTCGGGTACAAATCCTTGAACGCGAGCTTATAGATGCGATGCCCAGCCATACGAACAGCCTACGTCCGCTGCCGCCACAAATCGCTCTCTCCTCGGATACGATACGAGCATCAGCGCGAAACCCCGCACGGGTTCGCCGACACGATGCTCACGCGAGGAGGCGAAGATGCGCACCGCAAAGGCGCCGTGGAACGCATGGAGCGAAGCCACCGCAGACGAAGAACCACCCTTTGCGGTGCTCGACCGCGCGGCCCTCCACGCGAACGCCGAAGACCTCGTTCGTCGCGCGGCCGGCACCCCCATCCGGCTCGCAACCAAATCGTTACGGGTCCGGCCCGTCATCGAAGAGCTCCTGCAAACACCCGGATTCACGGGCGCCCTCGCCTTTACCCTCCCCGAAGCGCTCTGGCTGTCACCCACCTGCAGCGACATCGTCGTCGGCTACCCGACCACCGACCGCGCCGCCATCCGGGCACTCGCCGCCGACGAACACGCGATTCAAAACATCACCCTCATGGTCGACAGCGTCGCCCACCTCGACCTCATCGACTCCATCGTCGCCCCCAACCACCGACTACCGATCCGAGTCTGCCTCGAACTCGACGCCTCATGGCAGGGCCCGCCACCCCTCGGCCGGCTCGGCGTGCTGCGCTCGCCGCAGCGCACCCCCGAACAACTGCGATCCCTCGCCGAAGCCCTGCAGAGGCGCGCCGGGTTCACCCTCGTCGGAGTCATGGCCTACGAAGCCCAGATCGCGGGCGTCGCCGACAACGTGCCGCACCGGCGAGCGATGAACGCACTCATCTCCTGGGTGAAGCGACGCTCACGAGCCGAGATCGCCGAACGACGCGCCGCAGCGGTTGCCGCCGTTGAACAGGTCGCCCCGCTCGAATTCGTCAACGGTGGCGGCACCGGGTCCATCGAGAGCACCGCGGCCGACCCATCCGTGACCGAGATCGCCGCTGGCAGCGGGCTGTTCGCCGGCCACTACTTCGACTCGTACGCGACCTTCTCGCAGCGCCCCGCGACCGGGTTTGCCCTGAGTGTCGTGCGCCGCCCCCGCCGCGACTGCGTCACGGTGCTCGGCGGCGGTTGGGTCGCCTCCGGCCCACCCGGACGCGACCGCCTGCCGAGCGTCGAGCACCCGCGAGGGCTCCGCATGGTGCCGCGCGAAATGGCCGGTGAAGTCCAAACACCACTGAAGGGCCGCGCCACACGCAGGCTGGCGCTCGGCGACCGGGTGTGGTTTCGGCACGCCAAATCAGGCGAGCTGAGCGAGCGCGTGAACGAGTTCGTCGTGATCGACGGCGGCGAAATCGTCGACCGCGTGCCGACCTACCGCGGCGAGGGGAAGGCGTTCCTGTGACCCGGGCCTGGCGCAACTGGGGCCGAACCGTTCGTGCGCGGCCCACCTCGGTCGTCGCACCGTGCTCGGTGGCCGAGGTACAACGCATTGTGCGCGCCGCCGTCGAAACTGGTCGACGGGTGAAGCCCGTCGGTGCCGGTCATAGCTTCACTGCCATCGCGGCGCCCGACGACATCCTGATGAACCTCGACGGACTGAGCGGGCTCATCCGCATCGACCGAGAGACCCGCGCGGTCACCCTCGGGGCGGGCACGAGGCTGAACGCGATCCCTGCGCTCCTCGCGCCCCACGGGCTCGCCATGGAAAACCTCGGCGACATCGACCGGCAGTCGATCGCCGGCGCCATCTCCACCGGCACCCACGGCACCGGGGCCGCATTTCGAGGGATCGCGGCGCAGGTCATCGGTGCGGTCCTCGTCACCGGACAAGGAGACCTGCTGCAGGTAGACGCCGACCACCACCCGGAGCTGCTACCCGCGGTCGCGTTGGGGCTCGGCGCGCTCGGCATTCTCGTCGAGGTCACCCTGCGCTGCGTCGACGCGTTCGACCTCCACGCCGTCGAACGCACCGAACCGCTCGCGGCGGTGCTCGCGTCACTCGAGGAGCGGGTGGCCGCAGCCGACCACTTCGAGTACTACTGGTTTCCGCACACCAAACTTGCGCTCACCAAGACCAACACGCGGGTCGCGGCGGGCGTGCGGCGCGCGCCGATCCCGCCCGTGCGCCGGTGGGTCGACGAGATCCTCATGGCGAACGGCGTGTTCGGCGCCACGTGCGCTCTCGGAAAGCTCGCGCCACCCGCCGTGCCGACCATCAACCGGGTCGCCGCGCGGCTCGCGGGGGAGCGCACCTTCTCCGACCCCTCAGCGCGAGTCTTCGCGACCCGGCGCAACGTGCGCTTCACCGAGATGGAATACGCGATCCCCTCAGAGCACGTGCTCGACGCATTCAACGACGTGCGGTCCGCGATCGACCGGGCGGGAGCGCGCATCTCGTTCCCCATCGAGGTGCGCTTCGCCGCAGCCGACGACCTGTGGATGTCCACGGCGCACGGCCGCACAACCGCGTACATCGCCGTGCACCGGGCGAGCGGCGAAAACCCGAAACCGTACTTCCGCGCCGTCGAGCAGATTATGCGCGGCTACGCCGGGCGACCCCACTGGGGCAAAATCCACTGGCGAGACGCCGCCGATCTTGCCGAGCTCTACCCCCGCTTCAGGGAGTTCACGGCGCTGCGCGCCAGGCTCGACCCGGGCGAGGTGTTCATGAACGGGCACCTCCGCCGCGTTCTCGGGTCCTGACCACCGAAAACCCGAAGGCTGCGCCCGCGATCCCTTGCTGCAAGTATGGGAGGTGTGACAAACGACAACAGAGCAGGTTCAGGGAAGGCGGAAACGACTCCGCAGGCGGCACGCTCGGGTACGAAGGCGGCGGGCGTAGCTCGGAGTCTCGCCCGCGGTTGGAAGGGCCTCGCCCCGAAGGGGGTGCCGCCGCGAGGGATCCACCCGGCGCTCATCCCCGGGGTCGGCGTCGAGCAGACGGGCCGCGTCTACCGCACCGACTGGCTGGTGTTCGGTATCGCCGCAGCCTTCACGATCGGGTTCATCGCGTGGGGCGTGCTCGGAGGCGACAGCCTCTATGACACAACGCAGACGGTGCTCGACTGGATAATCGAATACGCGGGTGTGTTCTTCACCACCGTGGCCACCGCGATCCTCCTGTTCATGATCTTCCTCGGCGTGAGCCGGTACGGGCGCATCCGACTCGGCCGCGACGACGAAGAACCCGAGTTCTCGATGTTCTCGTGGATCTCGATGCTGTTCGCCGCCGGCATGGGGATCGGGCTCGTGTTCTGGGGTGCAGCCGAACCGCTCACCTTCTTCGAAAACCCGCCGCCCGGCACGGTCGAGGGCGGCACGCTCGAAGCGATGGAGACCGCGCAGGCGCAGGTGCTCTACCACTGGGGCCCGCAGGCCTGGTCGTTCTACGCGCTCGTGGGGGTCGCGATCGCCTACGGGTCGTTCCGGCGCGGTCGCACCCCGCTGATTTCCTCGGTGTTTGCGCCCTTCCTCGGCGAACGCAAAACAACCGGCCCCATCGGTAAGACGATCGATATCTTCTCGATCCTCGTCACCCTGTTCGGTACGGCGGCTTCCCTCGGTCTCGGTGCGCTCCAGATCGGGCACGGCGTCGAACTCATCTCCGGCGCCGGTGAGCTCGGCAACGGGATACTCATCGCAGTGATCGCGGTGCTCACGGCCTGCTTCATCGCATCGGCCGCATCGGGCGTTTCGCGAGGGATCCAAGTCCTCTCGAACATCAACTCCGTCGCCGCGATTGTGCTGTCGTTCTTCGTGTTCTTCGTGGGGCCGACACTGCTGATCCTGAACGTGATTCCGATGACCGTGTTCGGGTTCATCGGTGACCTGCCCGAGATGATGGGCCGCTCGGCCGCGCAGGGCGAGATGACGCAGCAGTTTCTCGCGGGCTGGACGATCTTCTACTGGGCGTGGTGGATCTCCTGGTCGCCGTTCGTCGGCATGTTCATCGCCAAGATCTCGCGCGGCCGCACCGTGCGACAGTTCGTGCTCGTCGTGGTGCTGGTGCCCTCGGTCATCTCCCTCGTGTGGTTCGCGATCTACGGTTCGACGGCGATCCACCAGCAGATGAACGGCGCTGAGCTACCGACCTCTCCGCCCGAGAACGTGCTGTTTGGTGTGCTGGAGAACCTCCCGCTCGCCGGTATCACGCAGGTGGCACTCATTTTCCTCATCGCGATCTTCTTCATCACCGGCGCCGACTCGGCCTCGCTCGTGATGGGCACGATGTCGCAGCAGGGCCGCCCGACCCCGAAACGGTGGGTGACCATCACCTGGGGAACCCTCGTCGGCGTCATCGCGGCCGTGCTGCTCGTCGCAGGTGAGGCGGGTAGCGGGCTGCGGGCGCTGCAGAACGCGACGATTATCGCGGCACTGCCGTTCGCGATCATCCTGGTGCTGATGATGGTGGCACTCATGCGAGACCTCACCCGAGACCCGCTGATTCTGCGCGACCAGTACGCGCGCCAGGCGCTGCGGCACAGCGTGCGCACGGGCCTCAAAGAATATGGCGATGACTTCGCGCTCGTGCCGGAGGAGTACGATCACTCGAACGACGGTTACCCGTGGGGCGACGACTCGACCGACGACTCGCTCGTCGAGGTGTTTGAGACCGCGGAGCATCCGGTGGTCGAGCAAGAAGCGAGCACGGCAGCGCAAACGGCAAAGCAGGAAGAGCCGGCACAGCCGGAAGAATCGGGCAAGAAGGAGTGACATGAGCCTG
The DNA here is from genome assembly GCA_041655455.1 of Leucobacter sp. Taxonomy (GTDB): domain Bacteria; phylum Actinomycetota; class Actinomycetes; order Actinomycetales; family Microbacteriaceae; genus Leucobacter. The sequence goes on from JBBAFK010000017.1 coordinate 9,863, forward strand.
TTCATGGATAAGGCACAACCAGAGGTTTGGGCAGATGCGGAGCGCTTCTCGGCATCCGTGCGGGAGGGGGCGCTCGCGCGGGGGCTCACGGATGAAGAAGCCGAGCTCATCAAGGTGCGCGCCTCGCAGCTGAACGGCTGCGCGTTCTGTCTGGATCTGCACGCGCGCCAGGCGCGTCAGGCCGGCGTGACCCAGCAGTGGCTCGACCTGCTTCCCGCATGGCGCGAGACCGGTTTCTACAGTGAGCGCGAACGGGCGGTGCTCGCGGTCGCGGAGGCGGCGACCGTGCTGCCACTGACCGAGGAATCGCGGGCCGACCTCTTCGCGGCGCGCACGGTGCTCGGTGACGAAGCGTTCGCCGCGGCCGAATGGGTTGCCGCCGCGATCAACCTCTTCAACCGGATCTCGATCCTCAGCGAACACCCGGTGCGGCCGCGCGGGGCCGACGGTCGCCGCACAAGCTGAGCCGATCCCTTCCAGCGATGGGATAGCTTTTCACTATGGTTCGGGACGGGACGGGGGCCGCGCGCGGCATCACCCTGCAGCAGCTGAGATACTTTGTTGAGGTCGCGGCTGAGGGATCGATCAGCGCGGCCGCCGACCTGCTCTACGTGTCGCAGCCGACCCTGTCTGCGGCGCTGAAGGATCTCGAGAGCCGGGTGGGCCGCACCCTGTTCACGCGTTCGGCCCGCGGCGTGACACTTACCGAGGACGGTGCCGAGTTTCTCGGGTACGCGCGCCAGGTCACCGAGCAGGCTGAACTGCTCGAGCAGCGCTATCTCGGGCGCCCGCCCTCACGCCGGCTCCTCGGCGTCTCCACCCAGCACTACTCCTTCGTTGTCGACGCCTTCGCGCGCATGGTGAAGGCGACCGACGCGACGGAGTACGCGTTCAGCCTGCGTGAGACCCGCACGTGGGACATCATCGAGGACGTGCGCACGCTGCGCAGCGAACTCGGCGTGCTCTATCGGAACGACTTCAATCGCAACGTCATCGACAAGTTGCTCCGAGATTCCGGCCTCGTCTTCACACCCCTCTTCCTCGCCACCCCGCACATCTTCATCGCGCGGTCGAATCCGCTCGCCGAGCGATCGCGGGTCACCCTTGACGATCTCGAAGAGCTGCCCCGGCTCACGTTCGATCAGGGCACCAACAACTCGTTCTACTTCGCCGAAGAGATCCTCTCCACCCGCTCGTCGAAGCAGGATATTCGGGTGAGCGACCGCGCGACCATCTTCAACCTCATGATCAGCCTCGGCGGATACACGATCTCCACCGGCATCATCTCCGACGACCTCGACCCGTCGATCATCGCGGTGCCGCTCGACGTCGATGAGCGCATCGAGATCGGCTGGATCGGCCACTCCTCCGTCTCACTCACGGCCCAAGCGCAACGTTTCGTAACAGAGATGCGCGACGTGGTTGCCGGTTTTGGCGTCGAACTCCTTACGTAGACTGGGATATAGGAAATGCCTTTGGCTGCACATCGCAGATGCCGATGGGGCTATGGCTGAGGGATCTGCATACACTGAGTGCGCAGTACCGAGCACGCTTGCTCAGTGTGCAGAGGCGGGCCCCGATCCCGCCATCCGATTCCAGACATTTGAGGCATCATCATCATGACGAACGACTGTGCGTTCAGCATCAGCACGACTCGCTTCGACGAGGATTACACCCCGTCGGCGAGCTCGCGGACAACGACGAACTTTGCGAACCTCGCCCGCGGCGAGAACCGCCAGCAGAACCTGCGCAACGCGATGATGATGATCAACAACCGGTGCAACGATCTCGTGCACTGGGATAACCCCACGAGGGATCGGTACCGGGTCGAACTCGACATCGTCACCGTCGACCTGCACATCCCTGCCGCGGGGGAGGGGAGCGCGTTCCCGCTGATCGAGGTGCTCGACGTGCAGATCCTCGACACCCAAACCGGGGAGCGTACGGCGGGGATCACGGGCAACAACTTCTCGTCGTACATTCGCGACTATGACTTCAGCGTGCTGCTTCCGAAGCACGCCGCGAGCGGCGCCGACACGGCTGCACCGGCGGGCTTCGGCGAGCTGCACGGCAAGATCTTCAAGAAGTTCGTCGACTCGGTGGAATACCGGGCCCGCTTCCCGCAGGATCCCGTCATCTGCATCAGCGTCTCGACCTCTCGCACGTACCGTCGACTCGTGAACGAGCACCCGATCCTCGGCGTCGAATACGAGCAGGACGACTTCTCCAGAACCGACGACTACTTCGCGCAGATGGGGCTGAAGGTCCGCTACTTCATGCCCCCGGGCGCTGCGGCACCCCTGGCGTTCTACCACCGTGGCGACCTGCTCAACGACTACTCACCGCTCGCGCTCGCCGCGACCATCGGCACGATGGAGTCGTTCCAGAAGATCTACCGCCCGGAGATCTACAACGCGAACACCGCGGCAGCGGAGGTGTTCCGGCCGAGCCTCGAACATCAGGACTACTCGCCCACTCAGGTCGAGTACGATCGCGTCGAGCGCAGCCAGCTGGCGACCACGCAGGGCAAGTACACCGAGGAGTACCTGATGGCGCCGTACGGCTCCGTCTTGGAACACTGGGTCGCCGAGCCCGCCCTCGTCTGACCACGCGAAACGTGAGGAACCATCGATGACGACACTCCTGCCCACCTCGATCGTGGGAAGCCTGCCGAAGCCCTCCTGGCTCTCGGAACCGGAGAAGCTCTGGTCGCCCTGGAAGCTGAATGGTGAGGAACTGCGCGAAGGCAAGCTCGACGCGCTCGCACTCGCAGCGGACGAGCAACGCCGCGCAGGCCTCAACATCATCAGCGACGGCGAGCAGACCCGCCAACACTTCGTCACCACCTTCATCGAGCACCTGAGAGGTGTCGACTTCGAACGACGCGAGACGGTGCGCATCCGCAACCGCTACGACGCGAACGTCCCGACCGTGGTCGGCGCGGTCAGCCTTGACGGTTCGGTGTTCGCGGACGACGCGAAACGGCTGCGATCCCTCACGGACCAACCGATCAAGTGGGCGCTGCCCGGCCCCATGACGATGATCGACACGCTCTACGACGACCACTACCGCAGCCGCGAACGGCTCGCGTGGGAGTTCGCGACGATCCTCAACCAGGAGGCGAAAGCGCTGGAAGCGGCAGGCGTCGACATCATCCAGTTCGACGAGCCCGCGTTCAACGTGTTCTTCGACGAGATGCGGGAGTGGGGAGTTGCCGCGCTCGAGCGTGCCACCGTGGGGCTGCGGTGCGAAACGGCCGTGCACATTTGCTACGGGTACGGGATCAAGGCCAACACCGACTGGAAGGCGACGCTCGGGTCGGAGTGGCGCCAGTACGAGGAATCCTTCCCGCTGCTGCAGCAGTCCACCCTCGACATCGTCTCCCTCGAGTGCCACAACTCCCGCGTGCCCGTCGACCTCATTGGATTACTGCGCGGCAAGAAGGTCATGCTCGGCGCCATCGACGTCGCGAATGAGACGATCGAAACTCCCGAGGAGGTGGCAGCCACCCTGCGCAGCGCGCTCCCGTTCGTTGACGCGGGTCTGCTCATTCCAAGCACCAACTGTGGAATGGCGCCGCTCGCGCGCACGGTTGCCCGAGACAAGATGATCGCCCTTGCGGCCGGGGCGGAGATCGTGCGCGCCGAACTCTCCTGAATCCTTCATCCGACCCCCTTCCCTTGAGGCGCGACGGTGGCTACCGTTACGCACATGAGGAAGAGCAGCGTTGAGAGCACCGGACGGGTGCGGTAACCATGTGCGCCTCCTACGGGCTGGGCGGGTTCGGTCGCGTGATCCCTCTTCCGGGAGATCTCGAACCGTTGAGCGAGCCCGCGTCGCTGCGGCTGCTCGACGAATGGATGGAACAGAGTTCTGGCTCCGCGAAGATCACGGGGCGTATCGCGCGCAACCTGAACCCGATCATTCGCGCCGGCGAAGACGGCCGAGAACTCGTGATGGCATGGTGGTGGCTCTGGCCCGACGCGCGCGGCCCCGCGAAGTTCACGGCGTTCAACGCACGAGACGACAAGCTGATCACCTCCTGGCGGCAGGCGTTCGCGACGCGAGCGCTTCTCCCTGCGACGTGGTACGTTGAGAAAAAGGGCCGGTTCCACCTTCCTGACCACGAAATGTTCGGCATCGCCGCCGTGACGAACACGGTGGTGCTCGAAGACGGGAGCCGGCTGCTCTCGTATTCGATGGTGACGCGAGACGCTCCCGAGGGGAGCGAGGCGGACGAGTACTGGTATCGCATGCCACTCATTCTTCCGAGGCACCTGCACGACGAGTGGCTCGACCAGGGTCGACCCGGCGACCGCTCACTCGTCGAGCGCGCGCAGGCCGAGAGCGAAGAGATCTCGCGGGCAGTCACGACCTCCGGAAAGAAGGCCCCGCCGCCCGCCTTTCAGTAGCGGAAGACTCGAGAGGCGCCACCCTCAAAAAGTTTCACCTGAAAGTTTGATAGACTGTGGAAGTCTGCTTTTCCGTGTGGAAAGCGGTTCTTCGGTTGTAACCCCCGAGGTGCAGAACGTCTGCCTCGGGTGCGGTCGCAACGTCGATAGCAGACATCGCGCGACGGTTGAGCGTACACAAAGGTGCCCTCCCGTGGATTTCGCGCGACGAAAAGATGAATACAGATTGAGGCCCGAAGGCCGGAGAGGAACGCTTGCGTACACGCGTAGCAATCATCGGAGCAGGACCCAGCGGCATGGCGCAGCTGCGAGCATTCAAATCGGCAGAGAAGGCCGGCGCTGAAATTCCCGAAATCGTCTGCTACGAGAAACAGGACGACTGGGGCGGCCAGTGGAACTACACCTGGCGAAGCGGAACAGATCAGTACGGCGAAAACGTCCACTCCAGCATGTACCGCAACCTGTGGTCGAACGGCCCGAAGGAGGCCCTGGAGTTCGCCGAGTACACCTTCGACGAGCACTTCGGCCGGCCCGTTTCCTCCTACCCGCCGCGCGAGGTGCTCTGGGACTACATTAACGGCCGCGTCGAGCAGAGCGGCGTGCGCGACTACGTGCAGTTCTCGACCGCGGTCCGGTGGGTCGACTACGACGAGAAGACCGAAACTTTCACCGTGACCGTCGAGAACCTGAAGACCGGTGAAACCTCGTCGAGCGTGTTCGACTACGTCGTGGTCGGCTCCGGCCACTTCACCGCACCGAACGTGCCCGACTTCGAGGGCATCAACTCGTTCCCCGGCACGCTCATGCACGCGCACGACTTCCGTGGCGCCGAGGGCCTCGCCGACAAGGACATCCTGCTCATCGGCTCGAGCTATTCCGCCGAGGACATCGGCGTGCAAGCCTACAAGATGGGCGCCCGCTCCATCACCTTCAGCTACCGCACCCAGCCCATGGGCTTCGACTGGCCGGAGGGCATGGAAGAGCTGCCACTCGTGGAACGGTTCGAGGGATCCGTCGCGCACTTTTCGAATGGCACCTCGCGCAAGTTCGACGCCGTCATCCTGTGCACCGGCTACCTGCACCACACCCCGTTCCTTCCTTCGGAGTTCTCGATTCACTCCCCGAACTGCGTGTACCCCGAGGGGCTCTACCGTGGTGTCGTGCGCGAGGGCAGTGACCGCCTCTTCCACCTCGGTGCGCAGGACCAGTGGTACACGTTTAACATGTTCGACGCGCAGGCGTGGTACGTGCGCGACGTGATCCTCGGCCGCACCGAACTACCGAGCGCCGAGGATCGTCGCCGCCACATGGACGAGTGGCTCGAACGCTTCCACGCCCTCGAAACCGCCGAAGACGAGGTGCTTTTCCAGGGCGACTACATTCGTGAACTCATTGGGCTCACGGATTATCCGATGTTCGACATCGACGAGGTCAACCGCATCTTCCTCGCCTGGATCCGGTCGAAGGAGGAGAACGTGCTCGAATACCGCGACCAGGTTTACCGCTCGGTCATGACTGGCACGATGGCGGCCAAGCACCACACGCCGTGGCTGCGCGAACTCGACGACAGCCTCGAACGCTACCTCTCCGTTCCCGAACGTGATGAGCTCGAAGACCTGGTGGAGGGCCGAAGCGAGCAGGAGCCTGCAGCCCGCAATTAACGTCGGTTAGTTCAGGACGAGAAACCCCGCCCCGCGTGGCCACGCGAGGCGGGGTTTTCGCGCGAAAGGCAGCGGGGCTGGATGGAATCTCGTCTGCGTGGCACCTGGCCGACGTGGCATCATGGCGGCATGATCGATCTCAGCCACCCGATCTTCTCGGGCATGCAGGTCACCCCCGGGGATCCAGCCGTTCAGGTCTCCCCGGCGTTGACGCGCGACCGCGACGGGGTCGAAGTGGCCGAGCTCACCTTCGGCTCTCACACGGGAACCCACGTCGACGCACCCGCTCACCTCATCGACGGGCGACGAACCCTCGATGCGTTCAGCCTCGACGAATTGGTCGGTGACGCGCTGATCATCGATGTGGTCGATCGCGTCCGCGAGGGATCCCTGATCGACGCGGCGCTCGTCGAACTCGAACGATTCGACGACATCCCGCGCATCGTCGTCATCGCGACCGGTTGGGATCGATGGTTCGGGAGCGAAAACTACCTGCGACACCCGCGACTCGACCCCGGCCTCGTCGCGGAACTCTTGAAACGTGGAATGCGGGTGCTCGCGGTGGACATGCCGAGCGTCGACCGCGACGAAGCCGAGACGGCGGACACCACCGGCTCAAGCGATGGGCTCCCAGTGCACCGCCTCGTGCTCGAAGCCGACGGGCTCATCGTCGAGAACCTGCGCGGACTCGACGCGCTCGGAGGCCGCGCCCGCATTGGCATCTTTCCGCTGCCGCTCGCGGGTGCGGACGGCGCCCCGGCCAGGGTTGTCGCCTGGTAGAGCAACCGGTCTGAAAGGTTGGAGCTGGGGCGACGCTGAGTCAGCGACCCCGAGCCAGCCGCGCTGCGTCAGCCGTGCCGAATCAGTGACACCGGGTCAACCACCGTGCCCAATCAGTGACGCAGCGTCAGCCGTGCCGGTTCTGCACCGCGGCGAGGTGCTCGGGCCGCGCCTGCACGGCGTGCCCCGCATATTCCGGGTGCTTCTCGAACCACTTGCCGACGTAGGGGCAGACCGGCACCACACCGAACCCCTCCGCCACCGCCTGATCGACCGCCGCACGCACCAGCGTGGAAGCGAGCCCCTGACCGCCGTACTCCTCGGAAACGGCGGTGTGATAGAAAATGCGCACCGGCTTATCGCCCGCGAACTCCACGTACTGCTCCTCACCAATTTCGGCCGCGGCGTGCCCCGAGCTGTGCTCTCGGTCGACGAGCACGTAGCGCGACTCCTCTCGGCGGTGCTCCACATCGAATCGTTCGTCGGTCATGGTTCCTCCTGAAGGTTCGGATCGGAAGTAGTTCGGATTGGAGAGGTACGGGCCTGAGAGGTGTGTGTCGAACAGAAGCGGCGTGGAAGTGAGCGGGCCGGGCGTGAGGATCAGCGGCACTCAGCTTCGGGGACGGAGCCGCGACAGTGGCAGCGGTGGGGCCGGGATCGGGGGCCGCTCACCGGGCGGGAACTCGCCGAACAGCGGCCGTTTACCTGCGTCGGCAGGGTCGGCCTGCTCGAACCCGAGCTCGGCCTGGTAGCGCCTGCGGTACTCGACGATCTCGTCGTGGTCGCGGCCGACGAAGTTCCACCACATGATGATCTGCTCGCCGAGCGGAACACCGCCGAGCAGCAGCGCACGTACCGGTGCATCCGCTTCCACGCTTGCCCTGAGCACGAGCGTGTCGGCGCCAGTCGGGAGGTACGAGAGCGCTCGATGCGGCACCTCGAGCCCGTTCACCGACAGGTCCGCGTTCTCGGCGAGCACGCCGTACTCGAAATCACGGCGCAGGGGAATCTCAAGCGTCGCCCCCGGCTCGATGAGCACCTCGGCGCCGAGCAGCTCAGGGGTTCGCGTATCGACGGGGGAGCGGGAGCTGAGGAGCTCACCGATGAACACACGAACGGACCCGCCCCGCACTGGAACCGCGGCGGGCTCGTAGTGCGCGAAGTGATTCTCGCTGAAGCGCGTCGACTCCGGCAGCGCGTACCACAGCTGCACGCCGTGCAGCACGGGCACCTCTGACGAGCCGATTTCCTGATGCGTGATCCCGCGCCCGGCGATCATGAGGTTGAGCTCGCCGGGCAGCACCGACGCCGCGTTGCCACCCGAGTCGAGGTGCTCGATCCGGCCGGAGAACAGCCACGACACCGTCGCGAGCCCCGTGTGCGGGTGCCGGGGCACCCGCATTCCGCCCGTCTCGGCGATGTCGTCGGGGCCGTAGTGATCGAGAAAGCACCACGCGCCGATGAGAGACCGTCGCCGCTGCGGCAGCGTGCGGTGCACCGTCATGGCGCGCAGCCCACCGAGCGGCACAAGTCGCGGCTCGAGCACCTCGATCGCCGTGCACGGCTGGCCCGGTTCGAGCACCGCAACCTGCGGCTCGGCATCGAGATTGCTCATCGGTGATCCCTCTCCGTCGGCGTACCTTCGACCGTAGCCCAGGCCACCGACAGCGGCAACGAGTTCACAGGCTCGCACACTCCCGGCCGCGGGGCACCCCACTAGAATCGGCGTGGTGAGTCGGGCCTCCGGCTCAGAAGCAGAGAGAAGGGCAACCCGCGTGAGCGCACCGATCCGCATCGGCATCGTCGGTTACGGCAACCTGGGGCGCGGCGTCGAAACCGCCGTCGGCCTCAACCCCGACCTGGCGCTCGTCGGCGTCTTCACCCGCCGTGATCCCTCGAGCGTCGCCACCGTGGACCCGCAGACTCGGGTCTTCCCGATGACCGACCTCGACAGCGATCTCCACGACATCGACGTGCTCGTGCTGTGCGGCGGGTCACGCGACGACCTTCCCGTGCAGAGCCCGGCGCTCGCCGCCAAGTACACGCTCGTCGACAGCTACGACAACCACGCGAAGATCCCCGAGCACTTCGCAGCCGTCGATGCGGCGGCCCGTGCGGCAGGCACGACCGCCATCATTTCGACGGGCTGGGATCCGGGCCTCTTCTCGCTGAACCGACTGTTCGGCGAGGCGATCTTGCCCCAGGGATCCACGTACACGTTCTGGGGGCGGGGCTTAAGCCAGGGGCACTCGGATGTGCTGCGTCGGGTGTCGGGTGTCGCGGCCGGCGTCCAGTACACGCTGCCCTCGGAGGCCGCGATCGAGCGGGTGCGGGCGGGCGAGAACCCGGAACTCACCACCCGTGAGCGCCACACTCGCGAATGCTACGTCGTGCTCGACGAGGGGGCCGACGCTGACGCGGTTCGCGCGGAGATCGTGAACATGCCCGACTATTTCGAACCGTACGACACGACGGTGCATTTCATTACCGAGGAAGAGCTCGCACGTGACCACCAGGGCATGCCGCACGGTGGCTTCGTGATCCGCAGCGCGGAGACGTCGTCGTCGCAGGGCCAGGTCATCGAGTACCGACTCGACCTCGATTCGAACCCGGAGTTCACGGCGAGCGTGCTCGTGGCGTACGCTCGGGCCGCCGCGAGGATGCAGCGTGCGGGGGATCACGGGGCGAAGACGCCCTTCGATGTTGCGCCCGGCCTGCTCTCCCCGCGTTCGGCGGCGGAACTCCGCGCCGGTCTGCTCTAGCACACCGCCGTCGCCGCGACGCGACGAACTAGCACGGCTCCCGGAAGCGGTTCGCTCCGGGAGCCGTCAGCTTGTGTAAGGCTGCAGTTACGCGAGCGACGCGGAGAGCGTGATGTCCTTCACGCCGGCGAGTGCCATTGAGACGGGGCAGGTGCGCTCGGCTTTCTCGGCGAGACGCTGGAAATCTGCCGCGTCGAGCCCGTCGACCGTCGCGACGACGGTGAGGTGGATGGCGGTGATGCCCGTGCCCGCCACGAACGACACCTCGGCCGACGAGTTGAGCTTGGTCGGCGGCGTGCCGTTCTCCGCGAGGGTGTTTGCGAGGTTCATCGAGAAGCAGGTGGCGTGGGCCGACGCGATGAGCTCCTCCGGAGTTGTCACCCCGCCCGACTCCTCGCCGCGTGACTTCCACGCGACATCGAATGTGCCCTGCCCCGACGTGTCGAGGCTCGTGGTTCCCGAACCGGTGAACAGGTCACCATTCCAGACGGTGCTTGCCTTGTTCACGATGGTCTTCGGCATGATTCCTCCCAGGGATCGAAGCGGACTGCGCACCGGTGCCCGGAACTGAGCGCCAGCGGCGCCACGGTAGCAGGCGCCCCCGTGCGTACCTCCAGGTTAGAGCTCACCCGTGCCGCGGCACCAGGGCCTTGCGGTCTCAGCGCAGTTCGATCGGCACGTCCGACCCGCCCTCGGGGGTGAGGCGGTCGGCCATTTGCACCAGTTGCGGCGCCGCGGAGAACCCACCGGCAAACAGAGCCTGCCCCTGCGCGAATCCCGGGGAACGCTGCACGAGCTCCTCGGGTGCGAACCCGAAGATTCGTGAGATTCGCTCGAGATCGGCTGCGGAACTCATTTTCATGAGGGCGAGGTTGTCGCACTGCGAGATCGCGTTCGAGTGCAGTTTCGACGGCCGCTGCGTCGACAGCAGCAGCCAGATTCCGAATTTTCGCCCCTCGGCCGCGATCTGCACGATGCGGTCGGCGAGCAGTCGCTCCAGTGGAGTCGAGGGGTCTGGCGGGCACAGGTTGTGGGCCTCGTCGATGACCACGAGCCGGCCGACCCGCTCGTGGCGCCGCGCCCACAGCTGATCCAGGACCGCGAGGGCCGCAGTCTGCATCTCCTCGCGCGAGCCGAATTCGCCGAGATCCACCACGGTCACGTCGGCGCGATCATCCACGACGTCCGTGACGCCGCGGTCGCCCCACGCCCACATGCCCCACTCCGCGACCCCGAGATTCTCGAGCCGCAGCGCGATGCGCTCGAACCGCGGGTCACCGGACGCGCGCAGCCAGTCGGGCAGGGATCCCTCGACCTCCGACAGCTTGTCAAGGCCGACCCGAAGCATGACGTTGTACTCCTCGGCATCGAGCACCGGATCGAGCTGCAGGATCGCGGCACGCGACCGCACATCCATGTCGACGTAGCGGACGCGCAGGCGACCGTCACCCGCGCCGGAGGGGCGCAGCACGCGGATGTCGCGAGTAGCGAGCTCTGCAGCGAGCTCCGCCGGCGCCTCCTCGCGGGTGCGGCCGAGGTGCACGAAATCGGAGTTCGGATCGAGCACCACGATCGGCAGTCGAGTGCGCAGGAGCACCTGTTCGAGCAGCACCCCGAGCGCGTAGGTCTTCCCCGACCCGCTCTGGCCGCACCAAAACGTGTGCCGGTTCAGCCGCGGGGCGAGCAGGGCGGCGGGCATGCCGTCGTCGAGGCGGGTTCCGATGGGCAACTGCGCTGACATGCTCACTACGGTAGCGGGATTCAGAGGGATCCCTGATCTCGAAAATCAGCGAGTCCGCAAGTCCTAGCGCCTTCTGACGCACCCGGGCTACCCTGAATGTATGAGCACTCCCGCGATCGGCGCATTCGCAGAACCCGAAACTGACCAACCGGTGGGAGACGAGATTACGATCTCCCCGAGCGCGTTGAAGTCACTCGGCGACCAGATGCAACGGTTCCTGCTCGAGTATCGGTTCGCGATGCAGGAGGTGGAGACGAAACTCGCGATCCTTCGCGAAGAGTTCCTCCACATGCACGAATACAACCCGATCGAGCACGTCTCCAGCCGCGTGAAGACGGTGGACAGCCTCGTCGAGAAGCTCGAGCGTCGCGGTGTGGGCAGCGACTTCGACGATATCCGTCGAGAGATCCACGACATCGCGGGCGTGCGCGTCACCTGCGCGTTCATCCGCGACGTCTACCGACTCTTCGACCTCCTCACCCAGCAAGACGACATCACCGTGCTCGAAGTCGAAGACTTCATCGAACAGCCGAAACCGAACGGCTACAAGAGCCTCCACACGATCATCTCCGTTCCGGTCTACCTGTCCACCGGCCGCGTCGACGTGCCCGTCGAAGTGCAGTTCCGCACCATCGCCATGGATTTCTGGGCGAGCCTCGAACACAAGATCTACTACAAGTACGAACGACACGTGCCCGACACCCTCATCGGCGAACTCAAGGACGCCGCCGAGACCGCGGCCGAACTCGACACGCGAATGGAACGCCTGCACGTGCAACTGCACGGGGCACCGCCCGCAACCGCGCCGCTCTCCCTCAAGGCCGTGCAGCAGCACATTCGGCGCGTCTAACCGGCGTCTCGCGGCGAAGCCCGCGACCTGGCGGTAGGGTCGTACCGTGAAGAGCGAGCACCTCCCCGGCGGCTCCGGCGGCGTCTGGCGTGTCGTGAGCCCCGACGGCATCACGCGCGTCCACCGCCCGACCGGCCCGTGGACCCCCGCGGTGCACGCGCTGCTCGAACACCTGCACACGCGCGGACTCGACGGGATCCCTCGCGTGCACGGCATCGACGATGCCGGGCGTGAAGTGCTCGACTACCTGCCCGGCGAGACGCTCGACCCCGAAACCCACCAGGTGTCCGACCGAGCGCTCGCAGACGCGGCGGCCTGGCTGCGGCGCTTCCACGACGCCGTGCAAGACTTCCGGCCGGGCGCCGTCGAATGGCGGCAGGGCGTGCAACCGCTCGGCGCCGACGAGGTGGTGTGCCACAACGACCCTGGGCTCTACAACTGGGTGGTCGCCGAGGGAGGTTTCGCCGGCATGATCGACTGGGATCGCGCCGGCCCCGGGCTCCCGCTCGACGACCTCGCGTTCCTGTGCTGGTCGGGCGTGCCACTGCTCCGAGAAATCCCCGTCGCCGATGCCGCTCGGCGCATCGCGCTCGCCGCCGACGCCTACGGAGGCGTGGAACCAGGCGAGCTTCTCGAAGCCGTCGACCACCGGATGGGACTGATCTCCGCGCGCTGGCAGGCCGGCATCGAACGCGGCGACGCAGGCACGCTCGCGCTACGTGACACCGGCATCATGGACCGTCACCACGCGCGCGTGCGGGCCTTCGATGCGCGACGCGAAGCGATTCGAAGCGCTCTCTGAGTGCGTGTGGGATTCGACGAAGAGCCGGAAACGGTTAGTCTGTCAAGGTGAGTAAGGACCCATTCGAGGAACTTTTCGGCCCCGCCGAAGAGGAACCCCAGCCGGTGCCCGCACGCGAACGCCTCGCCTACGAGCAGGCGGAACGCGTGCGAACGTCGCCCCTGCCCGCAGCCGAGCGTTCGGCAACACCACCGAACCGAGACGGTGCGGCCGGAGGTCGAGACACCGCAGAATCTGACCGGGCGAACAAGGTAAAGCCGTGGATCATCGTCGGGATCATCACGGTCGTGGCGCTCATTGCCTCGATCGTGATTTTGAATCTTGCCCGCGCGGGTGATTCGCCGGCCGAGACCGCAACCCCCACGCCGACGCCGACGCAGACGAGCGCCCCGGCACCGACGACGACCTCGCCGACCCCCACCGAAGAGGCCGACGACGAGGAGGACGCACCCGACACCGCACCCTCGGTCGAGGTCGGGCCGACGAACACGATGCCCATCGGGCCGTGGAACGCGACCTCCGAACTCTCGCAGCGCTTCGGGCAGACGAGCTTCGCGATCCCTGACGGCGTGAATCTCGTCTTGACGAACGATCTGCTCAACTCGTTCCCGGACTCCTGCGCCGCCATGCGGCAGGCCTGGGGGGCGACGAAGCTTGCCGACGGCACCTACGAGGTGCTGAAGCCGGAGACGCGCTGTGAAGCCGCGCCAGAGCTGTACGACGAGGTGTGGGGTCTGCTCGACGCGTGGGTGAAGACGATCACGTAGCCGGCGCGCCGAACAACGTCGGCCACCAGGCAACAGCGAGCGGATACCCGACGAAGCTGACGATGTCGAGGATCCAGTGGGCCACGATGAGGGGGAGGGACCTGCCCCACCTGCGATAGACCCACCCAAACAGCAGCCCCATCACGACGTTGCCGATGAACCCGCCAAACCCCTGATACAGGTGGTAGCTGCCGCGGAGGAGCGCGCTCGTCACGATCGTCGCGACCGGGCCGATACCGAGGCGGCGGAAACGGTCGAACAGGTAGGCGACCACGATGAGTTCTTCACCGAGCGCGGCCCGGAGCGCCTGCAGCACGAGCACCGGCACCGTCCACCAGGCGGCGTCGAGCGCGGTCGGAACGACCGTCGTGTTGATCCCGATCGACTTCGCGAAGACGTAAAACAGGATGCCCGGGATGCCGATAACGGCGGTGAGTAGAACCCCGCCCGTGAGCTCCCGGGGCCACCTGCGCGGCGATCCCTGCGGCGAGCCCAAACCGAGCGCGCCGAGGTGGGGCCGGCCGCTTCGCCAGAGTAGATACACGACCAGCGCGACCGGCGCGAGCCCGAACGCGAAGCCGAGGAGTTGATAGGTGAGGTCGAAGCCGGGCCGCTCGGCGAGCGGACGGTTGATGGTCGCCGTCTGCGAGGCGAGTGCGGTCTCGCGCGTCACCCGCTCGATGATGTTGACGATCGCGTAGACGCCCGAAGCGCCGAAGGAGAGCGCCAGAACGATCCCGATCTCCCACCACAGCCGCGAGCGAGCGGGGCTCAGCAGGCGCGGTGCGGGCAGATCGTTCACGGCCTCAGCGTACCGCGCGCAATACGGCGAGGGATCCCGCAGCTGCGACGATCGCCGTCCCGAGGACGAAGCCGGCCATCGGGACCGCCGTATCCTCGCCCCAGGCCCCAACGAGTGGGGAGACTACGGCACCGAGCGCGAACTGGGTCGCCCCGAGCAGCGCCGAGGCCGAACCCCGCGCCCTGCCCGCAAGACCGAGGGCGACAGCCGACGAGTTCGACATGATGAGCCCCGACCCTGCGGAGAGGACGAAAGCCATGGCGATGAAGAGCGGGACCGTCATCGTGTCGGTGAGCGCGGTCGTGAGGGCGACGGCACCTGAGAGAAGCAGCAGCGCGGCGCCCAGCAGGATCAGAAGCTGCGGTCGAACCCGGCCGGCGAGCCGAGCGCTCGCGAAGCTTCCCCCCACGAGCCCGAGCGCGCCTACCCCGAACCCGAGCGAGTAGAGAAGTGGAGACATGCCCAGCACAACCTGCCCCACGAATGGCGAGGCCGAAATGTACGCCATAATCGCCGCGAAGGCGAGACCGAACGTGCCGAGCAGCATCCGGAAACGAGCATCCCTCAAGAGCGTGCCGAATGCGCTCAGAATGGGTCGGAACCCGGCCGAGTGCCGCTCATGCTTCGGGAGCGACTCGGGAACCAGGAACACGGCGAGCAGAAGCATCACCACGCCGAGTGCCGCGAGCACGGCGAGCACGCCGCGCCAGCTCGAGAGCGACTCGACCGCGCCGCCGATCGGTGGCGCGATGAGCGGACCGAGCCCGATCAGGGTCGCGATGAGGCTGAGAGCGCGGATCGTCGCGTCACCCTCGGTGAGGTCGGCGGCGATCGCGCGCGAGATCACGATCCCACCGGCGCCGGCAAGCCCCTGGACGAGCCGCAACGCGATGAACACCTCGATATTCGGCGTGAACACGAGCGCAATGCTCGACGCCGTGAACACCGTCAGCGTGATGAGCAGCACGGTGCGCCGCCCGTACTGATCCGAGAGCGGGCCGAGAATCAACTGGCCCGCTCCGATTCCGACGAGAAACGCGGTGATCGTGAGCTGCACCGCCGAGGCGCTCGCCCCGAGATCGGCGGAGATCGACGTGAACGACACCAGATACATGTCGGTCGCGAACGGGCCGACAGACACGAGAAAAGCGAGGACCGCGAGCAGCCCTGGCGTGAGGTTGCGCTGTGCGGTCATTCCTCATATCTTATCTTCTCGGAAACTCGGGCCACTCCATCAGCTAGAATTGTGCGTCGGCCTCTGCGTTGCTCTCCCGACCCATTCTGGGAGGCATCCGGCACCCGCCGCGCCGATGCTCCATCCGTCTCGTAAGGAACCCAACTTTATGGCTCTCGCCACTCGCGAAGACCTCCGCAACGTCGCCATCGTCGCTCACGTCGACCACGGCAAGACCACCCTCGTCAACGCGATGCTCACGCAGACGAACTCGTTCGACGCGCACGAGGAAGTCGGCGACCGCGTCATGGACTCCGACGACCTTGAACGTGAAAAGGGCATCACGATCCTCGCGAAGAACACCGCGATCAGCTATGAGGGGGTGCACGCGAAGCAGGGCCCCGTCACGATCAACGTGGTCGATACCCCCGGGCACGCCGACTTCGGCGGCGAGGTCGAGCGGGCGCTCTCGATGGTCGACGGCGTCGTACTTCTCGTGGACTCGAGCGAGGGCCCGCTGCCGCAGACCCGCTTCGTGCTGCGCAAGGCGCTCGAAGCGAACCTCCCCGTCATCCTCGCCGTGAACAAGACCGACCGCCCAGACGCGCGGATCGAAGCAGTCGAGGGCGAAGCGCAGGATTTGCTGCTCGGCCTCGCGTCAGACCTCGCCGAAGAGCACCCGGACATCGACATCGACGCGGTGCTCGAGGTGCCGACGGTGTACCTTTCCGGCCGCGCCGGCGCGGCATCGCACACGCGGCCGGCTGACGGATCCCTCCCCGACAATCCCAGCCTCGAGCCGCTCTTCGAGACCATTCTCGAGCGCGTCCCCGCACCGAGCTACGACGACGAGCACCCGCTGCAAGCCCACGTCACGAACCTCGACTCGTCACCGTTCCTCGGCCGCATCGCCCTTCTGCGCGTCCACAACGGGCAGATCACCAAGGGGCAGACCGTCGCCTGGGTGAAGCACGACGGCAGCGTCCAAAACGTGCGCATCACCGAGCTCATGTTGACGAAGGCGCTCACCCGCTACCCGGCCGAGCAGGCGGGCCCCGGCGACATCGTCGCCATCGCCGGCATCGAAGACATCACGATCGGCGAAACCATCGCTGACGCCGAAGACGTTCGTCCGCTGCCCACTATCAGCATCGACGAGCCGGCGATCTCGATGACGATCGGCGCGAACACCTCGCCACTCGTCGGCAAAGTGAAGGGCCACAAGCTGACGGCCCGCATGATCAAGGATCGCCTCGACCGTGAACTCATCGGCAACGTGTCACTCCGCGTGGTCGACACCGGCCGGCCCGACGCGTGGGAGGTGCAGGGGCGCGGCGAGCTCGCGCTCGCGATCCTCGTCG
This sequence comes from Leucobacter sp., assembly GCA_041655455.1. Classification (GTDB taxonomy): domain Bacteria; phylum Actinomycetota; class Actinomycetes; order Actinomycetales; family Microbacteriaceae; genus Leucobacter. The sequence goes on from JBBAFK010000017.1 coordinate 26,975, forward strand.
AAAACATGCGTCGAGAGGGTTTCGAACTCACCGTCGGAAAGCCGCAGGTAGTCACGAAGGAGGTCGACGGGAAGACGCACGAACCCTACGAGCACCTCACCATCGACACACCCGAAGAACACCTCGGAGCCATCACGCAGCTGCTCGCGGCGCGCAAGGGGCGGCTCGAGAACATGGTGAACAACGGCACCGGATGGGTGCGGCTGGAGTTCATCGTTCCGTCGCGCGGTCTCATCGGGTTCCGCTCAGAGTTCATGACGTTGACGCGCGGTACCGGCATCGCGAACGCGATCTCCCACGGCTACGGTGAGTGGGCCGGAACGATCACCACGCGCAACAACGGATCCATCGTCGCCGACCGTGCAGGAGTGGCCACACCGTTCGCCATCATCAACCTGCAGGAGCGGATGAGCTTCTTCGTGCAACCCACCGAAGAGGTGTACGAGGGCATGGTTATCGGTGAAAACTCGCGGTCCGAAGACATGGACGTGAACATCACCAAGGAGAAGAAGCTCACGAACATGCGCTCGGCCACGGCCGACAACTTTGAGTCGATGACGCCGCCGCGGCAGCTCACCCTTGAGGAGTGCCTCGAATTCGCTCGCGAAGACGAGTGCGTGGAGGTCACGCCCGAGGCGGTGCGGATCCGCAAGGTCGAGCTCAACGCGACCGCTCGCGCACGCGCGGCCTCGCGGCTGAAGAACCAGCAGTAGGGCGCTGCGGGATCCCTCGCCACCTACCGCAACGGATCCCGCACGCGTAGGCTCGGGACATGGCACTCATCTACGAAACGACCATGCACCCGACGAAGTTGGAGCTGCTCGCCGAATGGTTGCCCGCGCAACCCTGGTTCACCGGTGATGCTGCCCGGATTGAACCTCTCGGTGCCTACCGCTTTGACGACCCCGAGGGTGAAGTCGGGATGGAGGGGCACCTGCTCACCGCGGGCGACGAGCGCGTGTACCACGTGCCCGTAACCTACCGCGGTGCGGGGCTCGAAGCCGGTGAGGCGTTTTTGGTTGGCAACTCGGAGCACGGCATTCTCGGGAAGCGCTGGGTCTACGACGCGGCCGGGGACCCGGTATATCGCGCGGTGCTCGCGCAGACGATCACCCAGGGCGGGCGGGAAGCCGAGGAGATCGGCGTCACCCCTGCAGGGGAGCGGTACGATCGCGAGCTCCACACACGGTTGCGCGGGTCGGGGGAGCCGGGCGCGCCCGTGCCCGACCTCGCTGCTGCCGTCGTGACGCACGCCGGGTCGGTGTCGCGGGCCGAGGCCGGGCTCGCGCGCCTCGAGGTGCGCCGGGTGCTCGACCCTGCCTTCGTGGAGCCCGCCGGAACGCTGACGCTTCGTGCCACGTGGCCCGGGCAGGTCATGCCGGTCGTCGTCGCGACGCTCGCCGTCTCCGCGTGAGGGTTTGTGGGGCTGAGGGCTAAGGCTGTGGGCCTGAGGACCCACGTGCCCATGGGCCTGTGGGCTGTGCGTGTGCCGGTGGCCTGTGACTGTGCCGTCGATTGCGACCTCTGCCGTCGTTTGCGGCGTAGGTCTGCATCGCAATTGACGGCAGAGGTCGCAACGCTTGGAGCGCGCAGCAGAAAGTTCATGTGGGCATGACCAGAAGGTTCATGTGGGCCAAATGTGGGCCCCGAATCGGGTGCGGCCGAGGAACGCGAAAAGCCCCGGCCAGAAACTTGCTCTGACCGGGGCATTTGGTCGGGATGACAGGATTTGAACCTGCGACCCCGTCAAAATTCCTGGTCAAGCCAGGTTTTTCTGAAAATCTTGGATTGTCTCGGGTTCCCTGGTGTTTACAGGAATCGAGGCGAATAGCCTTCTTCGATTGTAGTCGGTTGGTGACTGTGTTTGGCGGGTGATTGAGATGAGTTTCTGGTGGCTCTCTTACCTTGAACTCAACCCAAAGAAGCGATCGAAGAGATCGCCAAGCAATTGAATCACGCGCTGCTTCTTCGCACTGTGGTTTTTGTCTTTCGAGAAGCGTGACACCGGCGGCAGTACCTTAGTGATAGCGGTGCCGGTGGTGCGGAGTGCGCCGTCGCGGAACGCCGCTTCTACGAACCTCGCCGTCTCCTCAGGCTTGAGGTTTTCAGCCCCGATGATCTCGGCGAGTTCCTTCTCGCGCTGCGCCGCAACATAGGCACGCCATTCGGCCTCGATCTCGCCCTTCACCGAGACGGAATCGACGAAGTTCTCGATGAGGTCCTTCTTGTTGCGCAGTGACGGGCTCGAATCGATCGCACGGCTGATGCCTGAACGCAGCTCTTTGTCTTCGCCATCGCCGCGTTCTTCACGGTACTTCTGCACCATCATGAGGATGTAGTCAACGTTGATTTCGACCTGTTTGATCAGTTCGATCTCGAAGACCACATCTTCGATGATGCTTTCCTTCTCGCTCTGGTCCGCGCGTTTGCGCTCGTTCCACAGGTCGAGGTAGGTGGACTGGTAGTCCTGCATATCCCTGGCAGAGAGGATCTCGTCGTTCTCGAAGTCATCAAACGAGGTGAGGATATTGCGGAGCTTCAGGATCTCACCGTAGAGCTTCACGAACTCGACCTGGGCTTCTTCACCCACAATCTGCGCGCCCGGCTGGTACTGCTGCATGAGCAGTGTCACCTTCTCGGCATAGCTGTCGAAGTACTCGCGGTACGGCTTGAGCAGCACAATCCCGGTGGCATCCTTGTTGCCGAACAGGGCGATCGCATCATTCGTGGCTTCCTCAAGGTCACGGAAGTTCACGATGTTGCCGTACGTCTTCACCGAGTTCAGGATGCGGTTCGTACGCGAGTACGCCTGAATGAGGCCGTGACTGCGGAGGTTCTTATCCACCCACAACGTGTTGAGAGTGGTGGCGTCAAAGCCGGTGAGGAACATGTTCACCACGATGACGAGATCGATCTCGCGGGTCTTGAGTCGCTGCGAGAGGTCCTTGTAATAGTTCTGGAAGCTGTCCGAGCTCGTATCGAAGCTGGTGCCGAACATGCGGTTGTAGTCCGAGATCGCCGTCTCTAAAAACGAGCGTGCATCACCGGAGAGCGCGTCGGTTTCGAAGCCTTCCTCGTCGAGTAATCCGTCTTCGCTGTCGGGGTTTGCTGCGTACGAGAAGATCGTCGCGACCTTGAGCCGCTGATCTGGCAGTAGTGCTTCTTGCTGGTTCTTGAACTCTTGATAGTAGGTGCGGGCCGCAGTGATTGATGCGGTGGCGAAGATCGAGTTGAAGCCCTTCACACGCCGCTCCCCGAGCGCGTAGCCTTCTTGACGTTTCGTCTTCTGGTCGAAGTGCTCAAGAATGTAGCGGGTAACCTGCGACACACGTGCCGGTGCAAGCAGAGCGTTCTCGGTATCGATCGCACTGACCTGCTTGTCACCAGTGGTGCCGACCTTGATGGTGTCAACGTAGTCGATACGGAACGGCAGCACGTTCTTGTCATTGATCGCGTCCACGATCGTGTAGGTGTGGAGCTTGTCACCGAACGCCTGTTCCGTGGTCTTCAGTTGCGGGTTGCCGCCTGAGCCGGAGTTCTCGGCAAAGATCGGGGTGCCAGTGAACCCGAACAGGTTGTACCGTTTGAACGCCTTCGTGATTGCGGTGTGCATGTCCCCGAACTGGGAACGGTGACACTCATCAAAAATCAGCACCACATGGTCCCTATAGACCGGGTGCTGCTTATTCCCTGTAATGAAATTCGAGAGCTTCTGGATCGTCGTGATGATGATCTTCTTCGACGGATCCTCAAGCTGACGCTTCAGCACCGCCGTCGACGTGTTCGAGTTCGCTGACCCCTTCTCGAAGCGGTCGTACTCTTTCATCGTCTGATAGTCGAGATCTTTACGGTCGACCACGAACAACACCTTGTCGACGGACTCGACACGGGATGCGAGCTGCGCGGTCTTAAACGAGGTGAGTGTCTTACCGGAACCGGTGGTGTGCCACACATACCCACCGGCGTCGCGAGTGCCGAGGGTCTTGTAGTTCGTGGAGATGTCGATCTTCTGCAGAATCTTTTCGGTCGCCACGATCTGGTACGGACGCATCACCAACAGCAGGCGGTCACTCGTGAGCACGCAGTAGCGGGTGAGGATGTTGAGCAGGGTGTGCTTCGCGAAGAACGTCTTCGCGAACGCCGTCAAATCAAGAATCGGCTTGTTCCGAGCATCAGCCCACCATGAGGTGAACTCAAACGAATTCGAGGTCTTCTTCGTGCGACGTGAACCGGTCTGGTCTGCGACGTGCTGGCGGCGGGTGGTGTTCGAGTAGTACTTCGTCTGAGTGCCATTCGAGATCACGAACAACTGCACGTACTCGAAGAGACCGGAGCCTGCCCAGAAGCTGTCGCGCTGGTACCGGTCAATCTGGTTAAACGCCTCGCGAATCGGCACCCCGCGCCGCTTCAGCTCCACATGCACCATCGGTAGACCATTCACCAGGATCGTGACGTCATACCGGTTCGAGAACGACGCACCGCCGTTGTGTTCATCAGCACCATCGCCACGGTCGACCGCGTACTGGTTGATCACCTGCAGTCGGTTGTTGTGAATGTCACGCTTATCTAGCAGGGTGATGTTCTTCGTCGAACCATCATCACGCGTGAGCAACTGCACGTGATCCTCTTGAATGCGCACGGTCTTTTCAACGATGCCGTCACCGGTCGACGCGATACGCTCGGTGAAGAACCGTTCCCATTCGGCGTCCGAGAAGTGGTATTCGTTCAGCGCTTCGAGCTGCGCGCGCAGGTTTACGATGAGGTCAGTCTCGCTCGTGAGGTACACACGTTCGTAGGCTTGTGACTCGAGCTGGCGAATGAATTCGTTCTCGAGCTGAGATTCCGACTGATAACTCGCCTGATCGCGCGGATCGGGTTCATATTCGACGACAACGGTCGACTCTCCGCCGAACGCGATCAGATCATAATTCACATGTGAGCCGGTCATGCTTTCACCCCCAGCTCTTTGAAGGTGAGGAGCTTGTCACGGTAGTACTCATACTGCTGGCGACGGGCAGTAAGCTCGGCAGGCAGGCCGATGCTCAGGTCGTTCACGAGCGCATCGAACTTGTCGAGAATCGTGACGATACGACGCTGCTCGTCTAGCGGCGGAACAGGGATTGGAAAGTCTTTCACTTTCTTGGCGTTCAGATTCGACTGCGAACCCTCACCAAGCGATTTGAGTTTCTCGTATTGATTAGAAACCCAATGGAAAACGTAGCGGTACTCAGCGATTGAGTCATTGATCTGCAAGTTACAACAGGCCTGATTGGTGGTAAGCGGGATCGCGTTGATCGCGACTTTCGCTGCCGTAGCGCCATACATCGCAACGATCACACAGTTTTCTGGAATCCACTTTGCAGACGAGTTCTTTAGTCCTGCTTCAGTGATGGAGACCCCGGTACTCGTAACTACATCGAAGTCAACTTCCTGTGTACGGAGCCATGGAATATCGCCCCCGTAGTAAGAAGCATTGCCTGACGAAGGCGTACCGCCCGATGAGACTTTTGAACTGATCGCACCAAGGGTACTCAATTCAGCAGATTCCACAGAGGCAAGAAGTTCTGCTCGGTAGTGCTCGTATTGCTGTTTGCGGGCTTCCAGCTCCGCTTCCAGCTCCGCTTCCAGCTTACTGAACGTATCCAGCACCTCTACGATCGCACGCTGCACCTCAAGCGGCGGAACCGGGATACGAAACTGCGAGTAAGTCCCGATCCACTGACGGGCATGATCTTGAGGCGAATAGGAAATGGTTTGCATCGCGAACCACACATATCGAAGGTTCACACCAGGCTTGGGTGTGAGCATTTTCATGGCCGACGACTTCGCTTTGAAATCGAAATCGACCCACTTAAACGCCGTAGTAAAGTCATCGAAAATAACTACTGGTTCGTAGCTTGATGCACGGTAAATTCCTTCGACCTCGTTGGTGTATCCGAGAATGAATGTCTGACCGGCAGTAAGCACCGGAGTATTAAAAGAAGTGTCGTATGCCGTTGACTTTACTAAGTACTTCCCGGGCTGCGAGTAATCGAGCAACTCTCCAAGGCTAAGAAACTCCACCCCCTCCGGGCAGTGCTCCGCAATCAGTTCATCGATGCGGCTCATGCGAAGAAGTCCTCGTCAATTTCAACGACCTTGTACGTCTCACGCACTTGCACGCCGACACCGTAGCGAATCATCAAGTCCGTGAGCCGTGTGCCATCGATCAGGATGATGCGAGTGGGCACGTTCTGCGCATAAACTTTCGCCCCTTCTGAAAATCGACTCGTCGTAATGAACACGCCACTGTCGGCTTTGCCGCTCAGCGCCCCTACAAACGCTTGCAGGTCAGGGCGCCCAACTGTGTTGCCATCGGCGTAACGTTTTGCCTGAATGTAGACGCGGTTAAGTCCCAGTACGTCCTGGTCTATGACACCATCGATGCCGCCGTCGTTACTCAGCGCGGTGACGCTCCCGGCGCCAGTCGTACCCCCGTATCCCATGGCAAGCAAAAGCTTCACGACCGCTTCTTCAAAGAAGCCGGGCTCCTTACCTTGGAGTCGCGTGAGCAGTTCTTCCGCAACCTCTTCATGGATGCGTGCAATGCCATCCTCGACCTGCTCAATCGGAGTGAGCGACTCAGTAACAGCCTCGGGTGCAGGGGGTTTCGCTGTCTGGCGTTCCGTCTTTTGGTAAGGGCGAATTGGAGAGTTCGGGTCTTCGCCTAATGCCCGAAGATCTCGCTCCTTTGCGCCATTGGGAAACATCGAAATGAGTTGCTTGCCAGCTTCGGTAATCACATAGTGTCCACGCTTTGGCCGGTCTAGTGCTCCGACGTTAGTCAGAAACGACACGCCCCAGCCGATCCTGTTCTCGTACTTGTTCTGCGTCCCAGACGGAACCATCTCCTGCCGCTGTTCCTGAGTGAGACCCATCTGGTCAGCAACTAACGGCTGGAACTCCCTCCAGTGACGAACAACCCCATCGCTCATCACTTGAAGGGTCGGAATCATGAACCCTTCCCAATTTGGCATTGGCGTGGTCATCGGGCACCCTCCAGATCTGCAACGATCGCATCAATCTCGGTGCGTAGCTCCGACTGTCGGGCCACAATCTGCTCGATACGGGCATTCAACTCCGTGATGTCGATGACCTCTCGGGTATCTTCTGCCTCTACGTATGAGGAGACGGCGATGTTGTATTCATTCTCGGCAATCGCGCTGTTTGCGACCGTGACCGCGAAATGATCCTGATCCTCACGATCATCGAGCGCGTCGAGAATGTTCTGCAGGTTGTCAGGCGAGAGCTTGTTCTTGTTGCCACTCCGCACGAACTCGGCAGACGCATCCACGAACAGCACATCGTTGGTCTTCTTCGACTTCTTGAGCACGATCACACAAGTGCCAATCGTGGTGCCGAAGAACAGATCCGGCGGCAACTGGATCACCGCTTCAACGTAGTTGTTGTCGATCAGGTACTTGCGAATCTTCTGCTCCGCACCACCGCGATACAGGACGCCAGGGAACTCGACGATCGCGGCAGTGCCGTCGGTCGCGAGCCAGTGCAGCATGTGCATCGTGAACGCAAGGTCGGCCTTCGACTTCGGGGCGAGTACGCCAGCCGGAGCAAACCGCGGGTCGTTAATCAGCAGCGGGTTCGCATCACCATCCCACTTAATCGAGTACGGAGGGTTCGAAACGATCGCTTCAAACGGTTCGTCGTCCCAATGCGCAGGCTCGAGCAGGGTGTCGCCGAGTGCAATGTCGAACTTTTCGTAGTTCACATCGTGGAGGAACATGTTGATGCGAGCCAAGTTGTAGGTGGTGAGGTTGATCTCTTGACCGTAAAAGCCGCCCACGTTTTCTTTGCCGAGCACCTTCGCAAACTTCAGCAGCAGCGAACCCGACCCCGCGGCAGGGTCGTAGACCTTGTTGACGCGTTTCTTACCCATTGTGGTGATGTGCGCGAGGAGCTCGGACACTTCTTGAGGCGTGTAATACTCACCACCAGACTTTCCGGCACTCGACGCGTACATCTGCATCAGATACTCGTACGCATCACCAAACAAGTCGATCGAGTTATCAGAGAACTCACCACCGAGCGGGAGACTTCCGATCGCATCGAGCAGCTTCACGAGCTTCTCGTTGCGCTTCGCGACCGTGTTGCCAAGCTTCGTGCTATTCACGTTCAAGTCGTCAAAGAGACCTTTGAGGTCGTCTTCGCTGTCGGTACCCACAGCGGAGCCTTCGATGTCACGGAAGATCGCCTCAAGCGTTTCGTTAAGGTTCGGGTTGTTCGGCGCTGCCTTGCGCACGTTCGCAAACAGTTCAGACGGCTTAATGAAAAAGCCCTTCTCTGCCACGATCTCGTCGCGGGCGAACTCGGCATCTTCATCAGAGAGATGGGTGAAGTCAAAGTCTGTGGTGCCCGCTTCTCGTTCACCCTGGTTGATGTAGCTGGTGAGGTTCTCGGAGATAAACCGGTAGAAGAGCATGCCGAGCACATAGGACTTAAAGTCCCAACCGTCGACGGAGCCGCGTAGGTCGTTTGCGACCTGCCAAATTGTCTTATGCAGTTCTGCTCGCTGCTGCTCTTTCACGCCGTGTGCCCTCTACCTTCTCCCGTGCGAACACTGTGCACTCTCAAACAAGTGAAACGCCTATGCAGTTACCGTATATGCGACCCCAGACATTCATAAGGTCGGCTCTCCGCAGGCGATAACTTGATCTCCCTGGATCCCCTTTCACCTCGATCTGCCAGAGGCGTGGCAGCTTTGAGGGCGGCCGGTTGAGTGGGCGTCGTGACAGCTGATCGATGACATGGGAGGTAGTGTGCACCTACTCATTGGGATGAGCGGGAGGAGGCTGTTATTCCCAGGTCGAATTCCCATGCGTTCGAAGTCACCCTCGGCTGGACGACCGTGCATTTGGGAGCCGCGGACTGGGCCACTCTCCACAGTCATTCCAAACCCGTACGAAGCCCGATTTCGCGGGATCAACGGTCCCGCCGATTCGGCGGGACCTGGAACTATGCGGGTGTTGTCACGGTGCCGCAAAATTTGCGTGGCCATGAACTCACACCGGATTCATACACTGGGCTCAAATGTGCAACTTCGAGCGCGAGGTCTATATGGCTAACGTACGTCAATGTAGTCTCCCAATCAATGCCGTGTCGGCGTCACGGTTCCTTCCCGAAGACGCGGTCGAGCATCTCAGCGGTCACCGGGTTCACCATCTCGTTGCGACGAATGTAGTGCTGGATAGTGATCTTCGGGTCTGTGTGCCCGAGCAGCTCCGCGGCGAGATCGACACCGGCCTGTTCGTTGATCGCGGTCGCGACCGTGCGCCGGAACATGTGCGGCGTGACCCCAGTGATCCCCGCGAGGTCGAGCACGTGGCGCAACTGGCGCCGCACGTTGTTCGTCGTGAGCGGCGTCCCCTCCCTGCTGCAGAAGAGCAGTGCATCAGGTGAGGCGTCTTCGAGCCGGGTGAGTCTGCGCCGCACCGCCTCCGCTGTGAATGATGGGACTGCGACCGTGCGTCGGGACTTCGCCGTCTTCGGGTGATCTTGCCGCGTTGTCGGCTCACCACGGCGGCTGACGATGGTGCCGGTGATGCGGATCGACGGGGTCGCACTCGTGACGTCGATGTCGCGGCGCCGGATTGCGAGTACTTCGCCGATGCGGGCGGAGGTGCCGAGCATGACCTCGATGATTGCGCCGAGCTGCCCGTCGGGTTTCGGCCCCGACGGCGAGCGCCCGGCCTCCCAGTACGCGATTGCCGCGCGTACCGCGTTCACTTCGACGGGAGTGAGTGCGTTCGGTGTCGACACCGGCCGTCGAAGGCGTGACACGTGATCCATGGGGTTGCGGTGCAACACCTCGTGTCGCACTGCAAGCCCGAGTGCAAGTCGCAGCACGACGCGGGCCTGCTTTGCGCGGTTGTAACTCTGTTTCGCGAGATGCTTCAAAAAGTGATCGCAGCGGGCGACGCCGATCTCACGGAGTGTGAGGTCTTTGAATGCGGGCATCACGAGCGTGCGCATGTTCCGTTCGTAGAGCTGCCGCGTCGTCTTCGAGAGGCGATCCTCGATGTCGAGGTCTTCGAGCCAATAGGTGACGAGATCTCGGAACGGGCTATCGGCAGACAGGCTGATACCTGCTGGTTGAAACAGCGTGCGGTCTGCAAGCTTTGCTTTCAGCGCGTGCTCAGCCGCACGCTTCGTGCCACCGGTGGCTTGCACGAGGCGTGACCTTCCATCCCAGTCGCGATACCTCGCGCGGGCGGTCACGCGACCGTTCGACGCGGTCTGAAAGCCGATCGTGCCGAACGTGCCGATGGGGAGGCGCGGGCGACTCATCACATCACCTCCCGTCGAACGGGGAGGCCTTGGCGCCGTCGCGTTGCTGCTCGACCCAGATGCGTACGTCGGAGACGGCGAACTTCAGGTGCTTGCCGAAGCGGTATGCGCGCGGGCCGAGGCCACGGGTGCGCCAGTCGTAGATCGTCGAGACCGGGATGCCCAGGTAATCGGCCAACTCGCCGATGTCGAGCAGTGGCTCCAGACCCCACGGGTTGTCTGCGGTTGTGTGCGAGGCATCCATGGTAGACAGGTGCTCGGTGTGCGCCGCAGCAAAGCAGCGTGTCAAAGTGATGGGTTTGTGATGACCGGATCAAATCTCACCAACGAAAAAATCGCGAAAACCCTTGAGTTTCCGCGATTTTTTGGTCGGGATGACAGGATTTGAACCTGCGACCCCGTCGTCCCGAACGACGTGCGCTACCAAGCTGCGCCACATCCCGATTGCGCCATGAATCGATTCAAGCGCGAGTTCTACTTTACCGAACATCCTGTCGGCACGGAAATCGGTGGACCGCGACGCGAACAGTACGCCGCCGTGCGCTGCCGCCCGCCTACATCGCGACGGTCGAGGGCGAGGGATCCCTCCACATCGTCGTCAGCTCGAGCCCCGACGGAATCGTGAAGCTACCGTGCCTCCGATATCCAAGACGCTCGTACTTCGCATCGTTCGCCGGGTTGGACGACTCAAGATAGCTCGGCACGCCGAGGGCATCGATTTCTTGCAGAGTCTCAGCGAGCAGCTGCATCCCAAGCCCCTGCCCGCGACGCGACGGGTGCACCGCCAGCAGGCTCAGGTAAAAGAACTCCCCGCTCGGTGTGGCAGCCTCGAATCGGTCCACGGCCTCGAGGAGCTCGGTCGCTCGCGCGTTGCCGAGGAGACAGCGCGCGACACTTGGGAAGCGCTCTTCCTCGTCGGGGGTGAGCTCGGTCGCTCCGGGCGGGTACCAGACCGCGGCGACGCTGCCCTCATCATTCGTGAACGCCCACGGGTATCGCTGTGCCGAATCGATGAAGAATCGCCAGTACTCGCGAGCGGCATCGAGCGTTCCGGCGGGGGAGAGCAGCGGCGACCAGGTCGGGTCGTCGCCGAATGCGAGCGTCACCGTCTCGGTGACCCGGGCGAGGTCCGTGCGGCTTGCGGCTCGCCGGAATGCTGCGCCATGCCCGTCATCGGTCACGGTTGCCCCCTTGCGTTGTCACCCTGACCTGCTCCAAGTTGCCTAGAGCAGCTCTCCGGTCAATCTAACCCGTGTCGCCACGCGACGCGAATAACGCACCCCGAGGTCACTCGTCGCGGCCGCCGGCAGCGAACTCCCCGGCCTCCTCCTGCCCGGTGAGCGCTTGAATCGCCCTCATGATGCGTTCCGTGGCCTCACGGCGTGCGCGGCCTGCGGGAAGGTCAGCCAGATCATCGAGAGGGATCGGCGCCCCAAAGCGCGCTTCGACCCGATCGGGGCGGCCGGTACTCGGGTTCCTCAACTTACGGTTGGAACCCCGGAGCCCCACGGGAACGACCACCGCGCCCGTTTCGAGTGCGAGCCAGGCCGCACCGCTCCGACCGCGGTATAGGCGACCGTCGAGGGATCTGCTGCCCTCCGGGAAGACCGCGAACACGCTGCCCGCCGCGAGCACCTCGCGCCCAGCCTCCAGCGCCGAGTGGGCGACGGCCGAGGTTTCGCGGTGCACGGGGATCGCCCCGATGCTTCTGAAGAACCAGCCGCCGATGCGCGAATCGAAGAGCGACGCCTTGGCCAGGAACTGCACCTGCCGGGGCGAGAACGAGGGGATGAGGATCGTGTCGAGCCCCGACAGGTGGTTGCTGACGAGTAGCACCGGTCCGGCCGCGGGAACGTGCTCGCGGCCGGTCACCAGCGGCCAAAACCGGAGACGCAGGAGCGGTCGGAGCACGGCCCGGCCGATGAAGAACATCGGGCCAGGACGAGCGGTTCGCGCGCTGTCTGAGGTCACGCTCCGAGCCTAGCCCCGACGGCTCAGCTCGCGGTCGTGCAGGGCGTCCTAGGATGAATCCATGCGCTCACTCTCAGCTGACCTCGCGATCATCGGTTCCGGGTCGGGTAACTCGCTCGTCACGCCGTACTGGGACGACAAGCGGGTCGTGATCGCCGAGTCGGGCACCTTCGGCGGCACCTGCCTCAACGTCGGCTGCATTCCGACGAAGATGTTCGTGCGGCCCGCCGCGCTCGCTCGCGGACCGGAAGAGGCAGCCCGGCTGGGCGTCAGCCAGGTCACCACCGCGGTCGACTGGCGGGGTATTCGCGACCGCATCTTCTCGCGCATCGACCCGATCTCCGAGGCTGGGCGACGTTACCGTGACGTCGAGCTCGACAACGTCGAACTCGTTGAACAGCGAGTGCGGGTCGACGGGCCCGGATCCCTCACCGCCGCCGACGGCACAAAGATTACCGCCGATCGCATCGTCATCGCGGCAGGTTCGCGCGCTGTGCTCCCCGACGTGCCCGGCATCGACCTGCCCGGCGTTCACACCTCCGACACGGTGATGCGCATCCCCGAACTCCCGAAACGCGTGGTCATCATCGGTGGTGGCTTCATCGCGTGCGAGTTCGCGGCGGTCTTCTCGGGACTGGGATCCGACGTGGTGCAGGCCGTGCGTGGTGACCGGCTGCTGCGCAGCGCAGACGACGAGATTGCCGAAAGCTTCGCCGTTGAAGCGGGCAAGCAGTGGACACTGCTGTGCAACCGGCGCCTTGCGCGCATCGATGAGGTCGAGGGATCCCTCGCCGTCGAATTTCAAGTTGCCGAGGGGCAGGAGGAACGCACGGAACGAGTCGCAGCCGATCTCGTGCTTGTCGCCGTGGGGCGCACCCCGAATTCCGACCTGGTCGGCGCGGCGGAGGCGGGCCTCGACCTCCACGACGACGGCCGCATCGTGGTCGACGAGTACCAGCGCGTGCTCGCCGGCGGCGCCCCGGTGCCCGGAATGTACGCGCTCGGTGACGTGTGCTCACCGTGGCAGCTCAAGCACGTCGCAAACCACGAAGCGCGCATCGTCAGCCGCAACCTGGAACACGCGAACGATCTCCGCTCCTCGCATAGCGACGCCGTGCCCGCGGCCGTGTTCTCCTCACCCGAGATCGCGCAGGTCGGCCTCACCGAGCGCGAAGCCATCGAGCGAGTGGGCTCCGAGAACGTCTCCGTGAAGGTGCAGCGCTACGGCGACACGGCTTACGGGTGGGCGATGGAGGATCAGACCGGCATCTTCAAGGTGATCGCTGACCGGCGCGACGGCAAGATCCTCGGCGCACACGCGATGGGGTACCAGGCGTCGAACCTCATCCAACCCGTGATCATGGCGATGAGCTTCGGCATCGACGCGCACACCGCCGCTCGGGGCCAGTACTGGGCCCACCCGGCGCTCATGGAGGTCACCGAAAACGCGCTCCTCGGTGTGGAGATCGCCGGCGCATAGATTGAATCGCGGCGCGCTGCCTCGACATCTGTGGGTGTGCGGGGATGCGTGTCTACCCGCTGGTCTCGGCGAGCAGGGCCGGAAAGATGAGCTCCGTGTTGAGCGGAGCCATGTCTTCGCGAGGGATCGCGGGATCCACCCACTCCAGGTGCTCGATCTCGGCCCGCGGCTTCGCTGCCGCCATCTCCTCCGCGAACGGGTGCGCGAAGACCGTCGCCTCGACGACGTGACCGGGTTCGTTCGCCGCGGCCGCGCGGAACACGCCGAGTGCGTCGAGGCGATCCCTGTCGAGCCGCAGACCAAGCTCCTCCCGCGCCTCACGAACGGCGGTGTCGCTCGGATCCTCACCCGGCTCGTGCTTACCGCCGGGCAGCATGAGCGACCCGGTGCCGCGTTTTCGAACGTTCAGCACCCGGCCCGACCCGTCACGAATCACGATGGCACTCACCCGGATGACGCGCTCCGCAGGTTCCGGGGGCGTCACGGCGACCCTGCTCACGAGCCCGCACCGGGTTCCGCACCCGAGTCGTGGGAGAGCGCGGCATAGTCGGCGACATCCAGTCGATCCGCGATCACCGGGAACTCCGCACGCACCTCCGCAACCCGTGCGGGGTCGATGTCGACGATGAGCACCTCCTCGCCGTCCCCGCACTCCGCGACGACGCGCCCCGACGGGTCCACCACTCGGCTGAACCCGCCGAGCTGAGTCCCGCCCTGCTGGCCGCACGAGTTGCAGGCGAGTACCCACAGCTGATGCTCGACGGCTCGCGCCTGCGTCAGGAGCCGCCAGTGCTCCCGCCGAGCCGCCGGCCACGCGGCGGGCACGATTGCGGCCTCCGCTCCGCGCGCACTGATCTCCTGCCACAACCCAGGAAAACGCAGGTCGTAGCAGGTAGTACTCGCGAGTCGGCCGATCGGACTCGGCGCGACGCTCAACGCGGAGCCGGGGGTGAGAAGCTCCGACTCCCGCGATTGGTACCCGAACACGTGGATCTTGCGGTAGACCTGCGCGACTCGACCCTCGCGATCAACGAGCACCGCGGTGTTGCTGAACCCCCCGTCCGCGCCGCGCTCGACAAAACTCCCGAGGTGTACGGCGCAGCCGAGATCCCTCGCCACACGGCGCGCCATCGACACCGTCGGGCCTTCGAGCGATTCTGCCAGCTCGGCGTAGCGGTCGAACGCGAAATAGCCGGCGCTCCACAGCTCAGGGAGAACGAACAGGTCCACACCAGGATGCGCGCGCAATAGAGCCTCCACGCGAGCAATGCGTGCGTCGCGGGGCTCGTCGTCAGGGCTCGCGACCTGCGCCAGGGCTACGGTGACGCTGCGCGGCGAGACCGATGCGGCGTGATGCTCATTCATATCACTAGCTAAGCAGGTTCGGGCCCGCGGATCGAGAGTTCTGGGCGCGGAACCCACCGCGAACGCACTTCGTGCTGCACAATGAAGAGCATGAGCATCGACACCGCGGAGCTACCCGAGCCGGAGGGGCCGGAGGATCGACCCTCGCCCCCGGGAAACCCCGGTTGGCTGAGCGAGGATGAGCTCGCCTTCGTGCGCGGGAGGCTCCCCGTCGTGTACGTCGAAGCGATCCCTGTGCGGCTCGACGGCCTCGGCAAGGTGACCGAGGTCGGCCTGCTGCTGCGCGGCACCCCCGAGGGTGCGATGACGCGCACCTTCGTCTCCGGTCGAGTGCGCTTCGGCGAAACGCTCCGCGAGGCGTTGTTCCGTCACCTCGAAAACGACCTCGGGCCTATGGCATTCCCGCAGATGCCGACCGCGCTCGTTCCTGCGCAGATCGCCGAATACTTCCCGATGCCAGGGATCTCCCGATTCGTGGATGAACGACAGCACGCCGTGTCACTCGTCTACGTCGTTCCCGTCACCGGGTCGTGCAGTCCGCGACAAGACGCGCTCGAGGTGTCGTGGATGTCGCCGGAGGAAGCGCTCGCACCGAGAACGCGCGAAGAACTCCCCGGCGGCCGAGGTGTGCTGCTCGCGCAAGCACTCGCCACGGTCGGCTGCTGAGCGGTCTCAACTCGGAACCGGGTCTCTCGGCTCTGTACTCTCGGCTCTGTACTCTCGGCTCTGCTCTTTCAGCTCGGTTTGTTCAGCGCCGCTCTTTCAGGTCCGTATCAATCAGCGCCGCTTACTCAGCACCTCTGACGAGGCGTCGCGGCCGCCAGACGATCGCGTGCTCGTGCGAAAACTTCCGTGAGCACTTCGCGCAGGAATCGACTCTGGTGGGGCGACGAAACCGGTAATGCTCGTGTCCGGACGGGCAGCGCCCCACCCAGGGGGCGCGTTCGTGGGCGATCTCTCCGTCGTGGGTGCGACCCCCAACATACCCGAGTTCCGCCGCAACCCGCTTCCACTGCGCCCCATGCCCCGCAGCAGAGCCCGCGAGGGCGTGCGCGACCTCGTGGAGCAGCACCTGATGGATCTCGTCGTCACCGAAGCGCGCAGCGAGGTAGCGGGATACGGTGATGCGGCGGTTCGTGTAGTTGCACAGCCCCGCGCGTCGCTTGGCGTGATCGAAGCCGAACGACCACGATCCCTCACCGAACACCGGATCGAGGTGCGCACGGATGAGTGCTTCCGCCCACACCGTGACTCGCGCGAGGTCAGCCACGGTCGAACAGCTCTCGTGCGGGTCGAGGCGAGTCAACCGCGGTGGCGTCGGTGATCGGGGATGCGCCGCACGCGAACTCGGCGAGCTCGCGCCCCTCGAGCATCCGCGCAGGATGCGGGCCGCCGGCTAAGAGGCGCGGCAGCCAATCCAGGCGAGCGCGCACGTGAGCGGGGGCACGCTCGCCGCCGTTGCCTTGCGCTCGGGGAGTCGACGCGACGAGCACGACGTTGCCGAAACGGCGCCCCTTCAACACCTGCGGTTCGGCGATCGCCGCGACCTCCGTGAAAAGCGAGAGGAGCGTCGCGACCTGGCCGCGCACGAACGGCTGCCCGGTACCATCGGCCGCGTTGACGACGACAACGCCGTCGGTCGCCAGGAACGGCAGGAGGGCCTCATAGAACTCGATGCTCGACACGTGAGCCGGTGTGCGGTCGCCGGCGAAGATGTCGACGACCACGAGGTCCATGGCGCCACGCATCCCCTCGGGCAGCCTCCCGAGCACATCGCGGGCATCGCCCCGCCGCACGCGAATGCTCGCGCGAGACGGGAGCGGTGCGGCCTCACGCACGAGATCCACGAGTGCGCCCTCGAGCTCGATGACCTGCTGGCGGCTCCCCGGCCGCGTGGCTTCGATATACCGGGGAAGTGTGAAGGCGCCGCCCCCGAGATGCAGCGCCGAGATCGGCGCGCCCGGAGTGCTCATCAGATCGATGACGTGACCGATTCGGCGCACGTACTCGAAGAACAGGTCTGACGGGTCACGCAAATTCACGTGAGACTGCGGGGTGCCGTCCACGACCAGCTGCACGCTGCCCGGCACCCAACGATCCTCCTCGATTTCCGCCGTCAAGCCAGAGGAGAGCGTGATCGGACCGGGGAGTCTCACTGCGTGTTCCCGGAGGCCAGCCCAAGCTCCTCGATCTGCTTGAGCATCGCGGCGTTCGAGGGTTCCACCTGGTGGCTCGAATCCGGGTAGACGATGACCGGAATGTTCGTGCGGCCGCTGATCTCCTTCGCGATCTCGATCGCCGCGGGTTCCTTCACGAGATCGACGTAACGGTAGGGCGCGCCGGCGCGGTCGAAGATGAGTTTTGCGCGGCGGCAATCGGCGCACCAGTCCGCGCCGAAGATGAGGGTTTCGGTCATGACGTCTCCTATGGGCGTTGGGTCGAGCACACTCTACGCGGCAGGTACGACACTCGTGCGTGCCGGGGCGGGGTCCGCAGCGCACGGCTCAAGGATCGGATCCGCGGCGCACGGCTCGGGCGTCGGGTCTGCGGCACACAGTGCGGCTTCGGGGTCGGCCGCGCACCCGTCCGCGGCCGGAGCTGGATCGGCCGCGCAGCCGTCTGCAGCCGGAGCTGGATCGGCCGCGCAGGGATCCCCCGACGCAGTGACCGCAAGACGCTGATCTGGGTCGAGCACACTGAGGATCGCGTAACTCAGGTCCGTGAGCTGCTGCACACCGTCGCCGGGCAGCTTATTCAAGCCCTCCAGAATGAGTTCTTGAGCACCCGCCGCGTAGAGCGGCGCGCTTTCTTCCTGCACTTGCGCGCCCGAGTCGGTGAGGATCGCATTCGTGGCGCGCCGATCCTCAGCGCAGGGGAGGCGCTCCACGAGCCCGCGTTTCTCGAGGGAAGAGACGACTCGGGAAAGCCTCGGGAGCGTGGCGTTCGTGCGTGATGCGAGCGCACTTAACCGGAGCAAATGATCAGGAGCTTCGGCAAGGGCCTCGAGCAGGGTGTATTCGAAGGAGGTGATTCCCGACGGGCTCAAGTGGCGGTCGAGCGCTGTCGGGAGGAGCTCCAAGAGTGCGTGGAGGCGAGCGATCGCGACGCGCTCGCGGTGGGCGAGTGAGGTGGTCATGAAACTGATTCTATCAATTACTTGCATCTTTAACCATGCGTGCGCTACTGTTTAGTTGTACCTAAAACCAAAGCGTGGTTCGGCTCGGATTTCCGTGACATGCACAGCAATACAGAACACAAGGAGACGGCAATGGCAAACTTCACGATCTTCGGCACCGGCAACATGGCAAACGCAATCGCTGGGGTGCTCACCAGTGGTGGGTCCTCAGTGGAGCACATCGCCCACGAGCAGGTCGGCAGCGCACCGGTGACCGGTGACATCGTCGTGCTCGCCGTTCCGTACCCGGCGGTCGACGGGATTATCGAGGCCTACGGCGAGCAGCTCGCCGGCAAGACCGTCGTCGACATCACGAACCCGTTGAACTTCGAGACCTTCGACTCGCTCGTGGTGCCCGTGGGCAGCTCGGCAACCGCCGAAATTCAGGCAAGGCTTCCGCAGAGCCGCGTCGTCAAGGCATTCAACACGACCTTCGCCGCGACGCTCGCCTCGAAGCAGGTCGGCGAAAACGTGACGACCGTGCTGGTCGCCGGCGACGACAACGATGCGAAGGCGGCGCTCGTCGCAGCAATCGCCGCGGGTGGCGTCAACGCGATTGACGCAGGATCCCTCGCCCGCGCACACGAACTCGAGGCCATCGGCTTCATGCAGCTGACGCTCGCGGTCGCCGAAAAGGTGTCGTGGTCCGGCGGCTTCGCGGTAGTTAAGTAAGACCCCGGGGCGTGGCGCCCCGATTCCTCACCACTCAACACTTATCGTGCGGACCCGGCAGTCCGGGCCAGATCAGAAAGGTTGTTCGCTCATGTCGACACCGACCCCCACCACCGACGAGCGCCTGCTCAGCCGTGACCTGGCCATGGACGCGGTCACCCTGCGCGTCGGCGACCTCGAGAACATGTCCTCGTACTACGCGAACGCGCTCGCGCTCGAACCAGTCGAAGAGCGAGCGCGCGGTGCCGAGGTGCACCGCGTGCTCGGCCGGGCGGGCACACCTCTCGTCCGCCTCATCCACACCCCCGACCTTCCCGCAGTCAAGCCCTCGGACGCGGGCCTCTTCCACACCGCGTTCCTGTTCGAAGACCAGGCGTCGCTCGCCGCGACGACCTACCGTGCCGCGCAGGATTCGCGCAGCCGGTTCGCCGGGTCCAGTGACCACCTCGTCAGTGAAGCCTTCTACTTCACCGATCCCGAAGGCAACGGCATCGAACTGTACTTCGATCGCCCGCGCGACCGCTGGCAGTACGACGACCGTGGCAACGTGAAGATGGACACGATCTTCCTCGACCCGAACGCGTACCTCAACACGCACCTCACCGAGGACACACTCGAGCGCGTGGGCGAGCTCAGCGGCATCATCGGACACGTGCACCTGCAGGTCGGTGACGTCGCGACGGCGCGTGCGTTCTACGCGGACGCGCTCGGATTCGAGCCGACCGTCACCGACTACCCGGGAGCCCTGTTCGCCTCCGCCGGCGGGTACCATCACCACGTCGCGATGAACACCTGGAACAGTCGGGGCGCCGGCCCGCGCGCCGCGGGTCTCGGGCTCGGGGATGTCTCGATCACACTCCCCGGTCGGGAGGACCTCGACGCGCTCGTGACACGTCTGCGGGGGCAAGGGATCCCCTTTGCCGACAATGGGCGCTCGGTCGTGGTGGACGATCCCTGGGGCACACAGGTCACGCTGTCCGTGCCCGGCACGACGGCTGAGGAACTGCTCGAGCGCTGATCCCTGGCCAGGGATCCCTCGCCGGCTGCTTGTTGCGCCTCACAGCACTTCGCGACTTCGCGCGCTTCTCCGCGAGGCTTCGCTCACTTTCTCCGCAACGCGGGGGATCTCCCGTCTGCGTACCGAAAACTGCAAAATGCGGTACGCAGAGGGGAGATACCCCGCTGGAGAGAGAAAGAGGAATTTGGCTCGTGTGGGGGCGCGGGTTTGCGGCTCAAAGCCAGCACGGGCCTTCGGTTTGGAACAGGGAGTCGCTGGGTAGGGCGAGTGAGCTGAGTGAGCTACTTGCGCATTAGAGAACCTGCGGCTTGCTTGTGCGCGGTGGGCATCCATAGGGATCGCGCGAGCAGCGCCGCCCCGACCCCGAGCAGAGCGCCAGCAACAGTGTCGCTCAGCCAGTGCACCCGCAGCGCGGTTCGACTCCACATCATGACGAGCGTCCACGTCAGCGCGATCGCCCACGCGAATCCGGCGGTGCGTGCGGGGAAATCGTCAGCGTACGCGACGACCAGCGCCAGAGACACGGCGAGCGCGGCGGCCGCGGTCGAGTGCCCCGACGGGTAGGAACTGCCAAATGAAGCGGCGAGCTGGTCTCCGGGCCGTGGCCGGAGCACGAGGGCCTTGATGAGCTCCGACCCCGCCGCGCCAAAGATGACAGCCGTCGCGACTGCGCCAGCGTCGCGGCGCCGCCGAAGCACGAGGAGCAGAGCGACCGCGATGGCCGTCACGGCGAGGGCTCCGAGCATGGAGCCTGCCTCGGCGAAGAAGACGGCCACTGCGTGCATCGCGGACCCGCGAGTGGTCTGCGCGATCCCTATCCACCAGCGGTCGACCGGGAGCGGTCCGGTCCCCACGAACCGCAGGTAGACGCCGAACGCCACTGCGGCGATGATGAGCGATCCGCCCCAGGTGGCGAGCGTGCGCGATGGACTTCGGGACATGGGATCACGGTAGCCGGTCACCCTGTTGCGGCGGGTATTCGTATGCACTTGCGGCGCGCGGCAACGTCGAGTGCAGCATGCTCGCGGCCTTCGACTTTGCCCCCGCTGAAGCTGTGTGCCCAGACTCTCGAGTGCCCGGCGCTTCCCGTTACACTTGTCTGCGAAACGTTAGTGGACAGCTGATAACAATGGTGTTACAGTTGATAGTTGCACTACGGACACCACTATGCCTGCATATAGCGGTAGGCCCCGGGAGCTGGCGCGAAAGCGCAAATGAGCCTCGCCGCGTGATCCGATGCAATTCTCGCAAGACCAGGTCAACCGGCCCGACGGGGCCCACGGAGGTAGTTTCCTTGGCTGCTGCGCGCAACGCATCGTCAACTGATAATCCGAAGAACGGTCGCAATCACAAGCGGCTCTCCTTCGCCAAGATTTCCGACACGCTGTCGGTGCCAAATCTGCTGGCACTGCAGCTGGAGAGCTTCGACTGGCTCGTCGGTAGCGACGAGTGGAAGGAGCGCCTCAAGGAGGCGCAGAAGCAGGGGCGCGATGACGTCGCCCTGAAGAGCGGCCTCGAGGAGATCTTCGACGAGATCTCCCCGATCGAGGACAACGCCGGCACCATGCAGCTCTCCTTCGAGAACCCGATCCTCGATGAGCAGAAGTTCACGATCGAAGAGTGCAAGGAGCGTGGCAAGACCTACGCCGCGCCGTTGTACGTCGAGGCGGCGTTCTACAACACCGAGACGCAGGTGCTGAAGAGCCAGACGGTCTACATGGGCGATTTCCCCATCATGACCGACAAGGGCACCTTCATCATCAACGGCACCGAGCGCGTCATCGTGTCGCAGCTGGTCCGTAGCCCCGGCGTGTACTTCGAGCGCACCCAGGAGAAGACGAGCGATAAGGACGTCTTCACCGCACGAGTGATCCCGAGCCGCGGCGCTTGGCTCGAGTTCGAGATCGATAAGCGTGACCAGGTCGGCGTTCGCATCGACCGCAAGCGCAAGCAGTCGGTCACCGTGTTCCTCAAGGCGCTCGGCATGACGAGCGAGGAGATCCTCGAGGAGTTCGCCGGCTACGAGTCCATCGCGCTGACGCTCGAGAAGGACGGCATCCTCACTCAGGAGGAAGCGCTCAAGGACATCTACCGCAAGCAGCGGCCGGGCGAGCAGGTAGCGATCGAGGCGGCGAAGGCGCTGCTCGACAACAGCTACTTCAACCCGAAGCGCTACGACCTCGCCAAGGTTGGGCGTTACAAGATCAACCGGAAGCTCGGACTCGATGCGCCGATCACCGACTCGGTGCTCTCAGTCGAGGACATCGTGGCCACGATCAAGTACCTCGTCGGGCTGCACGCCGGCACGCAGACCCTTCCTGGCGTCCGCGACGGCTCGCCGGTCGAGATCCGCCTCGACACCGACGACATCGATCACTTCGGCAACCGACGCATCCGCGCGGTCGGCGAACTGATCCAGAACCAGGTGCGCACCGGCCTGAGCCGGATGGAGCGCGTCGTCCGTGAGCGGATGACGACCCAGGACATCGAGGCGATCACGCCGAACACCCTGATCAACACCCGGCCGGTTCTGGCCGCGATCAAGGAGTTCTTCGGCACCTCGCAGCTGTCGCAGTTCATGGATCAGAACAACCCGCTTGCCGGGCTGACGAACAAGCGCCGTCTCTCGGCACTCGGCCCGGGCGGTCTCTCACGTGACCGTGCTGGCGTCGAGGTGCGAGACGTGCACCCCTCGCACTACGGCCGCATGTGCCCGATCGAGACGCCGGAAGGCCCGAACATCGGCCTGATCGGTGCGCTCGCGACCTTCGCGCGCATCAACTCGTTCGGCTTCATCGAGACTCCCTACCGTCGCATCGTCGACGGGAAGGCGACCGACCAGGTCGATTACCTCACTGCCCACGAGGAAGATGAGTACCTCATCGCCCAGGCCGGCGCCCCCCTCACCGCGGACGGCACGTTCGCGGAGAAGCAGGTGCTCGCTCGCCCCCGCGGTTCCGAGGTGATGCTCGTCGATTCCGATCGCGTGCAGTACATGGATGTTTCGCCCCGCCAGATGGTGTCGGTGGCGACCTCGCTGATTCCGTTCCTCGAGCACGACGACGCGAACCGCGCACTCATGGGTGCCAACATGCAGCGTCAGGCGGTGCCGCTGCTGCGCAGCGAATCGCCCGTGGTCGGCACCGGTATGGAGGGCTACGCCGCCATCGATGCTGGTGACGTCGTCACCGCACTGAAGTCGGGTGTCATCGAAGAGGTCTCCGCGGACTTCGTCACGGTGATGGAGGATGACGGCGGGCGCAAGAGCTACTTCATGCGCAAGTTCGATCGCTCCAACCAGGGCACGAACTACAACCACCGGGTGATCGTTAAGGCCGGCGACCGCATCGAGGCCGGCGAGGTTATCGCTGATGGCCCGGCGACCGAGAACGGCGAGCTCGCGCTCGGCAAGAACCTGCTCGTCGCGTTCATGTCGTGGGAGGGCCACAACTTCGAGGACGCGATCATCCTCAGCCAGAACCTGGTGAAGGACGACACCCTCTCCTCGATCCACATCGAGGAGTACGACATCGACGCCCGCGACACCAAGCTCGGCAAGGAGGAGATCACTCGTGACCTCCCCAACGCCAGCATGGAGGCGCTGAAGGATCTCGACGAGCGCGGCATCATCCGCATCGGCGCTGAGGTCAAGCAGGGCGACATCCTCGTCGGTAAGGTCACGCCGAAGGGCGAGACCGAGCTTTCCGCAGAAGAACGCCTGCTCCGCGCCATCTTCAACGAGAAGAGCCGCGAGGTGCGTGACACCTCGCTCAAGGTGCCGCACGGCGTCTCGGGCACTGTCACCGCTGTGAAGGTCTTCGACGCGGAGAACGACAACGATGACGAGCTCGGCTCGGGCGTGAACCAGCGCGTCGTCGTCTACATCGCGCAGAAGCGAAAGATCACCGAGGGCGACAAGCTCGCCGGACGTCACGGTAACAAGGGCGTCATCTCGAAGATCCTGCCTGTCGAAGACATGCCGTTCCTCGCTGACGGAACCCCGGTCGACGTGATCCTCAACCCGCTGGGTATTCCGGGCCGAATGAACTTCGGCCAGGTGCTCGAGCTGCACCTCGGCTGGATCGCGAAGCAGGGCTGGAAGGTCGATGGCATGCCCGAGTGGGCTGCGAAGCTCTCCGAGGAGGCGCTTGCCGCCGCCCCGGACACGAAGGTTGCGACCCCGGTGTTCGACGGTGCGTCGGAAGCCGAGATCGCCGGACTTCTCGACTCCACGACCCCGAACCGCGATGGTGAGCGCCTCATCGACTCCACCGGAAAGACGCAGCTGTTCGACGGCCGCTCCGGCGAGCCGTACCCGTACCCGATCGCGGTCGGCTACATGTACATCCTGAAGCTGCACCACCTGGTGGACGACAAGATCCACGCGCGCTCGACCGGCCCGTACTCGATGATCACGCAGCAGCCGCTCGGTGGTAAGGCCCAGTTCGGCGGCCAGCGGTTCGGCGAGATGGAAGTGTGGGCGCTCGAGGCATACGGCGCGGCATACGCGCTGCAGGAGCTCCTGACTGTGAAGTCCGACGACATCCTCGGTCGCGTCAAGGTCTACGAGGCGATCGTGCGGGGCGAAAACATTCCGGAACCCGGAGTGCCAGAGTCGTTCCGAGTGCTCATGAAGGAGATGCAGTCGCTCTGCTTGAACGTGGAAGTGCTCGGCGCGGACGGTCAAGCCGTCAGCCTGCGCGATAACGATGACGAGGCTCACCGCACGGCGGAAGAACTCGGCATCAACCTGTCCAGCCGTTTCGAGACCTCAACGGTCGACGAGATCTAAGCCGGACCAGACACTAGCTTTCAGATTCCCAAGGAGAACATTTTGCTCGAGGGTACGAGTTTCAATGAGCTGCAGATCCGTCTGGCCACGGCAGAGGATATTCGCAGCTGGTCGTTCGGCGAAGTCAAGAAGCCGGAGACCATCAACTACCGCACGCTGAAGCCGGAGAAGGACGGCCTGTTCGGCGAGCAGATCTTCGGTCCGAGTCGTGACTGGGAGTGCGCGTGCGGCAAGTACAAGCGTGTGCGCTACAAGGGCATCGTCTGCGAGCGCTGCGGCGTCGAGGTGACGAAGTCAAGCGTGCGTCGCGAGCGCATGGGCCACATCGAACTTGCGGCCCCGGTGACCCACATCTGGTACTTCAAGGGTGTTCCGAGTCGCCTCGGATACCTCCTCGATATGGCGCCGAAGGATCTCGAGAAGGTCATCTACTTCGCCGCCTACATGATCATCGACATCGATGAAGAGGGACGGCACGAGGACCTCGGCGAGCTCGAGGCCGAGATGCGTCTCGAGCTGAAGGCCCTCGCCGATCAGCGCGACATCGCGATCGCTCAGCGTCAGCAGCAGGCCGAGCAAGATCTCGCCGCGCTCGAAGCTGAAGGTGCGAAGGCCGACCAGCGCCGCCGAGCGGAGCAGTCCGCCGAGAAGGAGATGGCGGCGATCCGCAAGGGCTTCGAGGACGACATTGCTCGCCTCGAGCGCGTCTGGGAAGACTTCCGCAACCTCAAGCTCGGTGACCTGAAGCCGGAAGACGCCGTCTTCGCAGACCTCATGGACCGCTACGGCGATTACTTCGAGGCCTACATGGGCGCCGAGGCGATCAAGAAGCGTCTCGAGACCTTCGACCTCGCCGCAGAGAGCGAGGCGCTGCACCTGCAGATCGCAGAGGGCAAGGGCCAGAAGAAGATCCGCGCGATCAAGCGCCTGAAGGTCGTCAACTCCTTCCTGCAGACGGGCGCGAGCCCGGCCGCGATGGTGCTCGACGTGGTGCCGGTGATCCCTCCGGAGCTCCGCCCCATGGTGCAGCTGGACGGTGGCCGCTTCGCGACTTCCGACCTGAACGACCTGTACCGTCGCGTCATCAACCGTAACAACCGTCTGCGGCGTCTGCTCGATCTCGGAGCACCCGAGATCATCGTCAACAACGAGAAGCGCATGCTGCAGGAGGCCGTCGACGCGCTGTTCGACAACGGCCGCCGCGGTCGTCCCGTCACGGGCACCGGCAACCGGGCGCTGAAGTCGCTCTCCGACATGCTCAAGGGCAAGCAGGGGCGTTTCCGTCAGAACCTGCTCGGCAAGCGCGTCGATTACTCGGGGCGTTCGGTCATCGTGGTCGGTCCGCAGCTCAAGCTGCACCAGTGCGGCCTGCCGAAGCAGATGGCGCTCGAACTGTTCAAGCCGTTCGTCATCAAGCGACTGATGGATCTGTCGCACGCGCAGAACGTGAAGGCTGCCAAGCGCATGGTGGAGCGCTCGCGCTCCGAGGTGTGGGACGTGCTCGAGGAGATCATCCGCGAGCGCCCCGTGCTGCTGAACCGTGCACCGACGCTGCACCGCCTGGGTATCCAGGCGTTCGAGCCGCAGCTCGTCGAGGGCAAGGCCATTCAGCTGCACCCGCTCGTCTGCACCGCCTTCAACGCGGACTTCGACGGTGACCAGATGGCAGTCCACCTGCCGCTCTCAGTTGAGGCGCAGG
Organism: Leucobacter sp.; assembly: GCA_041655455.1. GTDB lineage: Bacteria > Actinomycetota > Actinomycetes > Actinomycetales > Microbacteriaceae > Leucobacter. Next base: position 53,488 of record JBBAFK010000017.1, read on the forward strand.
CAGAAGCTCGCGTACTGATGCTCGCGTCGAACAACATCCTGAAGCCGTCGGATGGCCGTCCCGTGACCCTGCCCTCGCAGGACATGATCATCGGGCTGCACCACCTGACCACCATCAAGGAGGGTGCTGAGGGCGGCGGCCGCGCATTCGGCTCGATCGCTGAGGCGATCCTTGCCATGGATGAGGGCACGCTTGATTTGAACGCTCAGATTCGTATCCGCCTCGACGGCTACACCGATGCGGGTGGAAACACCTCGGAGAAGCCGATGCTGGTGGAGACGACGCTCGGCCGGGCACTCTTCAACGAGGCGCTGCCTGAGGACTACCCGTACTTCGAGCGGGTCGCTGACAAGGGCTCCCTCTCCGGGCTGGTGAATGATCTCGCGGAGCGTTACCCGAAGGTGGAGGTCGCGGCAACCCTCGACCGTATCAAGGACGCAGGCTTCTACTGGGCTTCGCGCTCCGGGGTGACGGTGGCGCTCTCCGACGTCGTCACGCCGACGAACAAGGGCGAGATCATCGCTGAGCACGAGAAGCGCGCAGCGAAGGTCCAGCGCGACTACGACCGCGGCATGATCAGCGACGCCGACCGCCACAAGGCGCTCACCGACATTTGGACTGAGGCGACCGACGAGGTTGCGCAGGCGATGCAGGACGCGTTCCCCGAAGACAACACCATCTACCGGATGGTGTCGTCGGGTGCGCGCGGTAACTGGCTGCAGATCCGCAACATCGCCGGTATGCGCGGCCTGGTGTCGAACCCGAAGGGCGAGATCATCCCGCGCCCGATCCTCAACTCCTACCGCGAGGGCCTGTCCGTCGCCGAGTACTTCATCGCCACCCACGGTGCGCGTAAGGGGCTCGCGGACACGGCGCTGCGTACGGCAGACTCCGGATACCTGACTCGTCGTCTGGTCGATGTCTCGCAGGATGTCATCATCCGCGAGGAAGACTGCGCCACGAAGCGGGGTCTCGACCTCGTCATCGCGGAGGAAGACGCGAACGGCGTGCTCGTGCGCGACGACAACGTTGAGAACTCGGTGTATGCGCGTACGCTCGCCGCAGATGCGACAGATGCTGACGGCAATGTTGTGGCGACCGCGGGTGAAGACGTCGGTGATGTGCTCATCGACCGCCTCGTGGCGGTGGGTGTGACTGAGATCAAGGTGCGTTCGGTGCTCACGTGCGAGTCTGCAGTCGGCGTCTGCGCCACCTGCTACGGGCGTTCGCTCGCGACGGGACAGCGGGTCGACATCGGCGAGGCCGTCGGGATCATCGCTGCGCAGTCGATCGGTGAGCCGGGCACGCAGCTGACGATGCGTACCTTCCACACGGGTGGTTCGGCATCGGCCGACGACATCACCCAGGGTCTGCCCCGCGTGCAGGAGCTCTTCGAAGCGCGTACGCCGAAGGGTGCTTCGCCGATCGCTGAGGCGGCCGGCCGGGTCACCATCGAGGACACGGAGAAGAGCCGTCGCATCATCCTCACGCCGGATGACGGCACCGAGGAGAAGCAGTACCCCGTGCTGAAGCGCGCCACGCTGCTTGTCGAAGACGGCGATCACGTCGAGCTCGGTGAGCCGTTCCTCGCGGGCACCCTCGATCCGAAGGATATTCTGCAGGTCGGCTCGACCGAGAATGAGAAGCACATTCCGGGCGAGCGCGCCGTGCAGAAGTACCTCGTCGAAGGTGTTCAGGGGGTCTACCGCTCGCAGGGCGTGCCGATCCACGACAAGCACATCGAGGTCATCGTGCGCCAGATGCTGCGCAAGGTGACGGTGGTGGACCACGGCGAGACCGAGCTGCTCCCGGGCGAGCTCGTCGACCGCTCACGCTACCAGCGCATCAACCGTGAGGCGCTGCTCGAGGGCAAGCGTGCGGCGACGGCGCGTCCCGAGGTCATGGGTATCACCAAGGCCTCGCTCGCGACGGAGTCCTGGCTGTCGGCCGCTTCCTTCCAGGAGACGACCCGTGTGCTCACGCAGGCTGCAATGGAGGGATCGAGGGATCCGCTGATCGGTCTCAAGGAGAACGTCATCATCGGTAAGCTCATCCCGGCCGGAACGGGCCTGAGTACCTACCGGGACGTCGATGTCGAAGCCACGGAAGAGGCGAAGGCGGAACGTTACCCGAACCGTCTGTTCTCGACCGAGGGGACCTTCGATGAGAACGACCTGTCGTTTGTCGACTTTGACAGCTTCACGTCAGACGAGTTCAACCCCGGCAACTACAGCTAAGTAACCCGCCGGATATCGCTCGGGGCGCTCGCACTTCAGGTGCGGGCGCCCCGAGCTTTTTTCGCATTCACCGCGCGTGCGCGCCGACAAAGCCTCGGAAGCTTGTACTGTGGCCGCAGAATGTCCATGGTCGGAGTGCACTCCGACCGGTCCCCGCCCTCCGAGAGGTGAAGCCATGAGCGACAACCGTGAAACGCCCTCCGTCGGTGCCCCCGTGGAAGAGACCGAGGCGAGTCGCACCGAGATTCTCGAAGCTGTGGAGCGCGCCAAGGAGGCGCCCGACGCGCCTGAGGGAGCGCCGCACAGTGTTGCTGGCACTGGCGAACCTCACCTTGCCGGGCCGGTGAACGAGTCATCGGATGCAATCGAGGAGCTGCGCCGCCGGGAAGCCGCAGCCCAGGTCGATACGCAGATGGATGTTGACGTGCCCGCCAATGGTGTGACCGGCACCGTTGCGCCCGGCACTGCAGTTCCCGGCGCTACCGTGCCTGCTGCAGCGGCGCCCGCGGCGCCCGGCACTGCCGTACCCGCTCCCGAGCGAGTCGTCGCGCCGACAGATCTCCCCAGCGCAGCAGCCGAGCCGACCGAGGTCTCCGCTCTTCCCCCGATCGCTGATGGTCCTGCCCGTGACGGCGAGATCCGGATCAGCCCGGACCATCCGATGGCCGCGCTGTACACTCAGTCGCCGCTCCCTCCCGAAGTGCGGGGGAATCGCGGCGCAGGCACGCTGATCGCGCTGCTCGCGACGGTGGGCTTTGCGGTGGTCTATGCGGGAGTCATCGCGCTCTGGCTTGCGCCGCAGTATCCGCCGTCCTCCTACCTCGACGAGGGGCTCATTCCGAGCCTCGCATCGGTCGGGTTCGGGGCTGCCGTCGTCTCGTTCTTCATCGCGCTCACGCTACTTGTGATCATCGTTGGCCGCGCCGGATGGTGGGCCTACGTGCTCGGCGGCTTCTTCGTCGCTGCCCTGGTCTGGGCGGGGACCGTTCTCGGCGGTGGACTGCACGACCGTTTCATTCTCGGCCAGGGTGTCTCCTGGAATCCGTTTGAGCTCATGGCGGCCTACGGTCTGCAGATCCCGGTGCTCACTGCAGCGCTCGTCGCGCGCGAGATCACGATCTGGTTCGGTGCGTGGATCGGTGCCCGTGGCCGGAAGATCAAACAGCAGAACGCTGAAGCGCTCGCAGAGTACGAGCAGGCCCTTACAGAAGCGCAGGCGACGGCACGATGAGCGAGGGCGCCCGTCGCGGCGTCACCCGTGGGTACGTGGGGGCGCTTATCGCAGCTACGGGAGTCGTCGCTGCCGCGCTCACAGTCGCGAGCTGGGGGATCCTGTCGCTCGCGCTGCAACGGTCGCCCGTGCTGACCGAGGGCGTTCCGGTGTGGGTCGCCCCGGTGTTCGTCATCGTCCTACTCGCCGGGCTCGCGTGGGCGCTTTGGAATCAGGCGGTCACCCTGCTCAAGGGCCGGCGCCAGCCCCAGTGGGGGAGTATCTTCGTCGTGGCCATCGGTGCGTACCTCGTGTGGTGTCTCGGTGGTGTGCTCGCGGGCATGCAGCTGCTCGACACTTGGCTGAGCCCATTCTCCGCCGCACTTGTAGTGATCTGGGCGGTTTCCGCGCTCATCTTCTGGGCGGTGCTCTCGAGGCGGGTGTACACGGATCGGCCTCCGCCGCGGTGGCCATGGGAGCGCGACGAGGAGACGGGTTGACGGTGGTGGGCAGCAGCATCGATACGCGGGTCGACGCGGCGGTCGATTCCTGGCTGCGCTGGCTGCCGACCTGGAGCCCGGGTACGCATCGTGGTCGGGCACGCCTGTGCCGACGCTGCACGGGTTCACCGATGATCTCCGCCGCAGGGATCGATGTGGATGTTCCGCATCAGGTGTTGCACGCGCTTGTCTCTCGCCTGCAACGAATCATCGACCGTGACGTCGACGAGTTCACCGCGAACGAGCTCCCTGCGCTGCACGCGGAGCTCACCGGCGAGGACCTGTGGAACAGCGGTGGCTATGATCCGGCTGCCGGCTTGGACCCCGAGTTCGAGGGGCTCGACCCCGATCCTGAGCCGGAGGAAAGCGAGCAGCCGTATCTGTTCACGCTCTCCGGACTGGCCGAGGAGACGCGGCCGGAGGCTACCCTCCCGCGACCGCCCCTCAGCCCGGAGGAGAAGCGTCGGATTCGCAGGGAGATTGAACTCGCTGACGCGCACGCGGACAGTGTGGGGCGCGAGGTCTGCTTTGCGGTGATGTCTCATCGGGCTCGAATCACCACGGCGATCGAGCGGTTCGTGGAACCGCAGATCCGTGCGATGCTCGATGATTTGAGTCGACATCTCGAACCGCCCGTGTAGTCCGGACGGGATGGGCTACATCAGATGGGTGTCATGAGACTCTGGGAAGGCCACGGCCACAGCCACGCTGCTGCTGCGGAGGCCTCTCCTGCGACGCGCAGCAGTGTGCCGGTGAGGGTGGTCACCCTCATCCTGCTCGCGGTCATCGCGCTGGGCACCGGGATCGGCCTGGTCATGCTGTGGCCGGATTACGATCGAGCGGGTGCGGTCGCGGAGCGTGTTGACTTTGTGGCGCCAGGGGTGACGCTCGAGCGGGGCGAGGTCATTCACATCGAGGAGGGGTGCGAGACCATCTCCGGCCCGCAAGCCCGTCTGCCTGACGACGCGCCGGCCGCAGGCGACGGGGGCGGCACGCCGCAGTGCCTCACCGTTAGTGTCGGCGTGCTCACCGGCGACGATGCGGGGCGCCTCGTCGAGGTCGCGGTTCGCGGTGCGCACGCCTCGGCGGGGCTAAGAACTGGCGACCACGTGGAACTCATGGCCGTGCCGCAGGTCGCCTCCGTCGACGCCGTCGGAGAACCCGAACCGGCTACGGCGACATACGAGGTCTCCCGCCTCTACGACATCTCCGGGGTGTTCCGTGAGCTCCCGCTCGCACTGTTGGCACTGGCTTTCGCCGCGGTCGTGATTGCGGTGGGGAGATTCCGCGGCGCACTCGCGCTTCTCGCGTTAGGGATCAGCGCCGGCGTCATTTTCTTCTTCATGCTCCCCGCGCTCGTGTCGGGTGGACCGGGGATCCCGATCGCGATCGTGGGGTCCAGCGCGATCATGCTGGTCACCCTGTATCTGGTGCACGGCCCGAACCTTCGCACCACGGCCGCGCTCTTCGGCACGCTCTTCGGAATCGGCATCATGGCGCTCGTATCCGCGGTGTCAGTTCACGCGACGAGGCTCAGCGGGGTCGGAGACGAGGCTTCGGGGCTCCTGTCGGGCGTCGCCGGCGAGATAGATTTCCGCGGTCTGTTGAGCTGCGCGATCATCATCGCGGGGCTCGGCATTCTGAATGACGTCACCATCACCCAGGCATCCTCGGTGTGGGAGTTGCGGGCCGCGGCGCCGGAGATGTCGCGGACCGAAATCTATGCGCGTGCAATGCGCATCGGCAGGGATCACATCGCCTCGACCGTCTACACCGTGTTCTTCGCGTACGTCGGTGCGGCGTTAAGCGTTTTGATCGTGCTCTACCTCTACGATCGACCGACGCTGTCGCTCCTGACGCAAGAGGACATCGTCGTCGAGATCGTGCGAACGCTGTGCGGCAGCATCGGTCTGGTGCTGGCCGTGCCCATCACGACAGGGATTGCGGCGCTCTTTGCTTCTCCCGCCGCGGCGCCAGCTTTTCCCGCTGCGGCGCCGGCTTCCCCCGCTGCGGCGCCGGCGGCCCCCGCTGCATCTCCCGCCACTGCGCCCACGGCCGAGATTTCCAGGCGAGGTCCGCTGGCGGCGGACTAAGCTGGGAGCCGGTGCGAGGGATCCCTCTCCGCGCCCGACGACGAACCGGCGGCAACTGCGGATCCGCAGCGCCGAAACGACCACAAGGAGCGTATGGTGGCATTTATCGACGCGGTGATCGCCCGCGAGATTCTCGATTCGCGCGGCAACCCGACCGTGGAGGTCGAAGTGGGGTTGACCGACGATTCTGTAGGGCGTGCCGCGGTGCCATCTGGCGCCTCGACGGGTGCCTTCGAAGCGTACGAGCTGCGAGACGGCGGAGACCGGTACCTCGGCAAGGGCGTGACGAAGGCTGTCGATGCGGTGTTCGACGAGCTCGCGCCTGCAGTCGAAGGCTTCTCGGCAGACGATCAGCGGCTTATCGACGCCGCGCTGAAAGAGGTCGACGGGACGGACAATAAGGAGCGCGTCGGCGCGAACGCCATTCTCGGTGTGAGCCTCGCCGTCGCCCACGCGGCAGCCGAGTCGGCGGGGCTTCCGCTCTACCGCTACCTGGGCGGACCGAACGCTGCGACGCTTCCAGTGCCGCTCATGAACATCATCAACGGCGGTGCACACGCG
>JBBAFK010000018.1:0-59517 GCA_041655455.1 Leucobacter sp.
AGCCACGACACCTACTGGGAGTGAAACCGCAGCGGCCCGGGCAAACAGTCCGGGCCGCTACCACTTCCACAGAAGAGCGCTACCGGGTCGTCAGAACAGCGCTACCCGATGAGGCGACTCGCCATCGAGGAGGATACGTGCCTGGTCAGTCATCTTCACCTGGTGGAAGTAAGGGGAATACTGTCGAAAAGTGCCCCGCCCTTGCGCCGCATAGTGAGTACCCATCATCTCATCCGACAGCGACCTCTGCTACAGCGTCGCCACGGCCGGAAACTCCCCACTCATCTCCCGCCTTTGAGCGAGGAGAAGCTGGTCATCGCTGAAGCTCGATACGAAGCAGGCGCGACTCTCAAGGCGATTGCTTCAGACCTTGGAATCAGCCGCCAGTCACTTGCGCACCAGCTACGCAAGCGCGGGTTGAAACTCCGAGGCCGTGCTCCTGAGCCGCACGAGGTCGATGAGATGCGTCGCCGATACGAGGCTGGCGACTCGCTTGAAACGGTCGGCAGCAGACTTGGGTTCTCGGCGGGCACAGTGCGCACCTGGCTCATCGACTCAGGAGTCGCAATGCGCGATACCCACGGTCGCAGCAAATAAATCGTCCACTGCACGTGAATACTCCGGGATAGGTCGCCTGTCCGAGCCTAATTAGGCGTGGCCTTGCCAGTCCACTACGACCCGGTCAATGTGCTGAGGTAGCTCGGCAATCCTCTCCTCATCAGTCCAACTTGCGATGAAATCGGGGTCGTTGCTCTTAGGGGCGTCCACAACATCTCGAATACGCACCGCTACTGGCACTCCGGTACTCACCCCGGTAACCAGAGCATGTTGCTGAGCAAGGCCCGGCAGTTGATCGAGAAGGGCACGAGAACTCAGCGCAGTGGCGTGACGAAGCAGTGCTTGATCTGACTCGTGGGTAAGTCTGTGCGCGATTACTGTGCCACACTGCGCAACGACAGTCTCACTCAGCTCACTCGGACGCTGGCTCGCGAGCAGAAGGGATATTCCGAACTTTCTGCCTTCTTTTGCGATGCGTTCGAAGACGGCAGTTGAGCGGCTTCCGCCTCCGTTGCTGTCATGGCGAGCCGGGATGAAGCGGTGTGCTTCTTCGAGCACCAGCAGCAATGGGTGTCTCGCGCGAGGATCACTGCGCACAGCAAAGTCGAAGAGGATACGACCAAGCAGCGCCGTTACGTTCTCAAGTACATCACTGGCGATAAGGCTCAGGTCGAAGATAGTAACCGACGGGCCAGAATCGTGGTTCTTCGTTTGCTCTCGATAATTTGCGGCGGCGGGCCAATCTGATGAATCGTTGTCCTTCGTCGGGTCGGCTCCCATCACTGCACGCAGATAGGTACCAAGGGGGTCATCGTGTTTCTCGACCCTGGTCATGAAGTCGTATCTGCCATCGGCAAGGAGGCGGCTGAGGCGCATCTGCAGTGTCGCGACGTATCCAGCGATCTTGTTGTCATTAGCCTGTTCCAGCTGGATACGGTTCGGCATGAAGAAGTCACAGAGCTGTTGCAGATCATAGAACACCGGAGCGTCGAAGTCTGCACCGGTCGCACCGCTGCCGAGACCAAGTTCACTCAATGCAGTGGTTATGTGCTGTTTGAGTTCACGGACGAGTTTCCCGACTATCTCTCGATGTTTTGGCGTGAGCGCTGCCCACTTCGGATTATTGGTCAGTCCAGAGTCGGCTATAGCTTTAGTGACGAGAGGAGCCATTGCCTCCCAATGTGACTTAATCGGCGAGGCCTGTTTTGCCTGGAACTCAACAAGTCGAGAAAGATCGGTGAGCTGACGGAAGGTCGGCCCTTCCGCATCCTTGTCGTTCGAGAATTGCGCCTCAACTATCGCGAGAGTATTCCGCACGTTGTCGAGCCGATCTGCTTCGACGTGGGAGGTGGCACCGGCGATTCTTGCGTCTGCAACCGCGCGCTGAAGCACTGGAGCCTGTACGCCTTCGCTGGCGCGCAGGAGAGCTAGGTGCTCTTCGTTGTTCATGAACCAATGCGGCAAGAACAGACCCGACTCAGTACCTGGCTCAGGGCCGAGGACAATGGTGCGCGTTTTCTGCCCACGAGAGCTGTCGTTCGCAAAGGACTGAGCGTACTCTCCGTTGATATCGAAGATGACTATGTGGCCGCTGCTGATCTGATTATCGAGAAGGCCGTCGATTAGTGCGGTGACTGTGCACGATTTCCCTGATCCAGTGGATCCGACAACAGCGCAGTGGTGCCCAAGAAGGAGATTGGCATCGAGATAAACGTCTTGTTCTGAAGCAATTGCTGACGAGCCTAAACGGACTGAAGGCACCTCCTTGGGAAGAAATATGTTCTTGACCTCGGCAGGAGTCGCCGTCCTGACCGGCGCGTGAAGCGACGGATAGGCAGTCAGCCCCGATTTGAACTTCTCCCCTTCGAAACGACCAACCACCGACGCCTCAAGCTCATAAGAAGCTTGGTCGTCCTCGCTGAGCAGTCCGCGACCAGGCGCTATCTCATTGCGCCTCACGATGGAAACACCTGTAATGATCGCTACTACCCGATGAGCACCGGCCGGTGCGGTCACATATGAGTTGACAACTCCCACAGTCTGAAGACCGTCAGGCCCTACTTTGGTGAAACCTTTCGAACCAATATCCAGCGACACTTTCAGAGTCGTGCTCTGCACGGCCGTCACCCGGCCGATAACACCTACCTCACTCATCGCCTGAAGAGTCTTCCTTCTTCTGCGCGGAGGTGAAGTTCTCGAGCGATTCAATAAGGTTCATGATCGCAGCTGGGGCGTTGACCTGCAGATCGAGTCCCGACTCGGGCAGCAGGTCAACCATGTGAATGAACTCTCCGGCTTTGCCAGTCAAGACGGCGATACGCGAGTCATCTCCGGCAGCCAGAGCAGCCAGCGGAGTGTCCTTCGTCTCAATTCCCTGCGTCGCCAGGGTTGTACCTACGAGGTCATCGTCGAGGACAGCTTTCAGCAGCGATTCCTGTTCCAAAATGGCACAGGGATCGACCGCCAGAACATTGATCGCTGGGTTGATCGCCAAGCTGCGCAGGAGAATCCGGTTGATGTGAGGGTCACCAAATCCATAGCCGATCGTCACTACCGCGGTGTCATTCTGTTGAACTGCATCGCTCAGCAAGCGCATGAGATCGGAATACGGATATGAAAGGGAATCGCCTTCTTTTGCGGCCGTGGGATAGATAAGTACGGGCTCTTGTATCGAAGCGCTGCCCTCTGGAACCTGCACGACCTCGAGCGTCGTGACTCCGGTCTCAGCGCTGATGCGTGGCTTCCAGTTCAAACTGCCGTGGATCTTGTGTAAATAGAGCGCGCTGTCGGCTCGGGCGACCACTTGTTGCGAAGTTGTCTCGACGCGGTGGAAGTCCAGTCCGTAGTAAGCAAGGTTCAGACGCCGTTCGACCGTGCCACTGAACCCGTCAATATAGGGGTATCCCAGTTCATCGAGTGACCGTTCGAGAACGAGATCATAGTTCGTCGTGAACAGCTTGGGCCTTGGGAGGTTGGCTCGTCGGCTTCGAACGATCCGCGAGAGGAACTGCCGATGAGCCGCGAGGGGATCTTCAAGATGGCAGTCTGAGGTAGGGAGTTCACAGGCATGAGCAAAAGCAACGTTGATCTTGCCCTTGAGCTGTTCGATTTGCTCCTTGGTGAAACTCTTTACATTGTCTCCGCTGCTAAAAGTCACCTCCGCGAGTCCGGTTTGATCGGCAAGCGAGGCTCCCAGTTGTAGCCCGTTGAGCAGCTTCTCCAGGTCTCCGTCATCTTTGGGATTGAGGAAAGCTAGAAGATCTGTGTCCGTCTTGTCCAGCTGTTCCCCGGCGTCTTCAATGAGTGATTGCACTGCATCGTTATTGAGATTACGCGTTTGCGGCGACCCCAGATGGAATGATGCGCCCGAGCCGATAAGCAATACAAGGTTTTGAACCTGTAACAGTGAGGCAATGTGGTCTTGCACGACGTGCCGGTCTTGGTCGGTAAGCCGTGACTTCACGGTGCCGCCGACAAGAAATAGCCCTGGAACTGAATTTCCCGGATCGAAACTACTCATGCCAGCCCTGTCTCTTCACTCAATGCCCCGATGGGCATGGCTCCTCACCGTCACGTTATCAGTTTGTAGAGCGCGGATCGTCTGCCCTGAGCAGGTGCCCTTCTGGTCTGCTCTGGGCAGACAACGCCTCAGTTGCTCGTCACCGTTGTCGTACCTTCCCGACACACTATCCGTGTATCAGGAGGGCGACATGGCCGATATGACGTTTGAGAACGTAACCGATGAGCGAACCGCGCGGGCGGTGATCGCGTCAGTAACCGAAACCGGCGATTTTCAGACCAACACCGTGCTTCGGCTCGCTGGGAACGGTCTCGATACACTCCGGCTTGCCCTGAGCAACGAGTTGATCGTCGGGATGCAGCGCGCTGACTTGCACCTGTGGCGGCGACGATTCGATGTCGCCGACCCCGTGCAGGTGTTTGAAGGAATCGAGCAAAGCGAACGGCTCGGGCAGCATATTCTGATCCCCGGCGATCCTCATTGGCCTGCTGCGCTTGATCCTCTCGATCACCGCACGCCGCTCGCGCTCTGGACGCAGGGAGACACGACCTTGCTCGCAGACTCGTTGGCGAGCCGCGCCGCGCTTATTGGCACCCCCAACCCATCTCTATATGGACTGCAGATGGCCACAGCACTGGCCGCTGATCTCGCCGCAGATGGGCGCACTATCGTTTCGTTCCCCGATGACGGCATCGCTGAGGCCGCAATCACCTCCGCACTCAAGCACAACGACCGCGTGATTCTCGTCATGCCCGATCCGATCAATCAATCACAGATCGAAAACTACGACTGGCTGGAGCAGGCCGCAACGACCAGCCTGCTCGTCACTGATCGCCCGCCGAGCGACATACGACATACCAGCGCGTTGACCGCGAACGGTCTCCTTGCTGCGCTCTCCGGCATGACGACCGTTGTTGAGGAACAGGCCGGCTGGGATTACCGCTGGACTGGCGCCCCGTTCCATGCGGCAGCCTATGGCAGACCTGTTGGCGCGGTGCCGGGGCGTGCAACCGATGTTGCTAGCCACGGCACCAACGCGCTCATCCGCGAGGGTCGCGCGACCCTCGTGCAAAGTCACACCGACATCACCGAACTCTTAGATGCATCGCCGCGTGGTCTTCTCACGGCGACACTTGCGCAGAATACCCCGCAACACACCGTTGCTCGTGAGTACAGTCTCACCAGATAGTCCAGGCTCCGAGTGGTGGTAATAGACGTTGAACAACGACAGTCAGCTTGCGTTCGATCTTGACGAGCTCGTGCGTGAGGATCTCCGCGCGAACCCACCCGAGTGGCAGGGCGCGCCACTGCACTTCACCACCGACTACTTCTCGCCGGGCGAGCTACAGGCCGCGTTTGAGCATTGGCAGCTTCTCAATGGCCGTTTCGGGTCGATCCCGCATAGCCGTATGTGGCACACCGGATACGGATGGCTCAATGGTGGCACCGAGTACGGCGATCACCGCCTCGTCATGTTCTCAGCTGACCTGCGCCCCGAGCCGAAGTGCGAGGGGCCGGGCGACCTCATGTATCTCGCGGTCTGCGAACCATGCGAGTGGCATCAGGTCAGCGACTCGGAAATCGATAGCGTCGAGGGGTGGCACAATCACGCGATCCCGAACTGGCGTGAGCTACCAGTCGTGCCCGCGCAGATTCGGGTGCGCGATGGCGGCGGCTTCACCAAGTTAGGCCGCAAATGGATCGCAGCGCACTACCCGGCCGAGATGCAAGTGTCTGGTGCACCGATCATCACCGAGCGCGCACGCTACGCGACTCGACACGTCGCCGAATACTCGCCCCGGGGCGGCTATGACCTCTCATCAACCGCTCTTGATCGACCCTTGCCTGAGCCGAGTACTGAGGCCCCCGCTGCACATCTCAAGAGTGCTGCGCCTGTGCATACACCGAGGCACAGGGTCTCAGCCGTTCCTGAACATGCTGTGCTTTTCAGGCCTTCAGGCGTACAGTTAGGAGCACACGGCAAATAAGCCCCGCCTGGGGAATGACGGAGCAGCCTGAGCTGCGAAGTGCTTTTACACGAATCTGACCGCCGGTAGATCTGTAAAGGACTCCGTCATGCTCACTATCATCTGGCATCTCAGTAGCTTCGCGAACGATCTGTTGCAGCGGTACGCTCCGACGAACCGGCTGATCTGGTTCCTGCACCGCCGCGAAAATCTCCGCTACGGTGTACCGGCGATGCTGCTCTCGATCCCCTACCTGTTGATCGCACGCGGCGCTCTCGCTCTGATCGAGGTGAGTGCTCCCGAGTGGCTGTATCTCGTGTTCATTCTCTGCATCTGGAACGCGATCAAGTTCCTCGTGTGGGGGCCGATCAGCCTGACGGTACTCGGCAAAGCGAGGTTGCGCGAGGCGCGCGAGCTGAAGCGCATGGCGCAAGAGACAGTTATTGACGAGTGCGGCGCCGAGCCTGCGACTTCTCGTCGGTAGCGGGGCCGTCTACTCAGAACAGTGTCGGGCCGTCGTACTTTGGTGCGGCGGCTCGACGCGCGCCGGATGCCGTTCGAGCGGTTCGCGCGGCACGCGCGGTCTGAGGTTCGGATGGGTTCAAGCGTTCGGCGAGCACGGCTTTCACGTCGCTCCAGATGTCGGGCCGTTCAGTATGGCGGTCTCGGTCGCACGAGCGGCGCAGGTCAGTGAGGAACCTGGTGCGCCGCTCTGGTGTGGAGAGTTGCTCGTAGTAGAACCCTGCACGGTCGTAGTGGGCGATGAACCCGAAGTAGCCCGAGTTGTAGAGGCCCTCGTAGAGCTGGTTCGTGAATCTGTCCTCCGGGTAATCGTCTGCGATGAATCGGAGTAGCGCGTTCACGAATCGTGCTTTGCGCGCTGCAGTTCCTGACGGATAGCCAGAGTCGAGGAACTTGTCGACGGGTGCTCGCTTCACGGCCATCGCTCACTCCTCGCTCACGGCTCTCGGGATGAGAACGAGGTGCGCTTGACTGACCGTGTTCGCTATCGTGTCGGGCCTCGATGCTCGCGCCCGGCTGTCGGCCTCGGCGCGTCAGACTGCGCTGTTTGGCGGGCGATCTGTTGGGCACGGATGAGCGCCACCCCGGCGCGTTCGTAGTCGATGCGTTGCCCGATGCTCTCCGGCTCGGCTCCGAGCGGCTGCGCCTCCCTGGGGTCGATGCTGTGCCGGTCTCGGTATGCGGCGATGGTCATCAGCCCTGATCGCCAGCGCGCCCGATCCTGCTCATTCTCCGGCGCGGCACCGACAGCGATCACCCACTGTTCGCCGCGTTCGAGGGCGGTGTCGATGATCGCGGCGGCGCGCGCTTCGATGAGTTCCCGCCGCTCATCGAGTGCGGCACGCATATCCGCGCTCATCTCTCCGACCGCCTCGGGCAGTAGTCCTACGATGAACCGAGCGCGCGGCAGCGCACTACCAGCGCCGAGCCTCGTTACGGCTTGTTCGAGTCGGTAGTGCAGTACGGAGGCGATGTCGTCGGCATCCGCGAAGCCACGCGCCCGCACAATCCTCGGCATGAGCGTATCGACCGGGTGCCCGCTGGCCTCGGCACGTCGGAGTTCGGCGACGAGCGCCCCGAACGTCTCCGCACTCACCGCCTCGTCTACCTGCGCGTCGGTCAGCCCGGATACCGCAAGCAACCGCGCCCACCTGTCCTGTTGCGCGGCGGCGGCGATCGTCTCGTATTCAGCGGCAAGCTGCGCGATCCAGCCCCATCGTTCCTGCTCGGCAGTGATCGTCTCGTGTGCCGAGAGTTCAGCCCCGACATGCTGAAGCACGCCCTGGAGCACGGTGCGGGCAGTCGCGTCGGGGTTCTCGCCGGGCTGCGGCACGCTGTGCGCGGGATCGAGCCGATCCGTGGCGACATAGGCTCGGTTCGAGTATCTGCCGCGCGTCATGGAGACGTAGAGCACTTCCCTGGTCGTGGTGGCTTCGACGAGTGTGTGTGCGGTATCGACGGTGACGCCCTGGGCACGGTGCGCGGTGACGGCGTAGCCGAGGTCGAGGTGCTCGGCAACGTAGGCGGCGGGCAACAAGATCCCGCCCCCGCGCCGCATGGTGGGTGGCCGCACGAAGACCGAGCCGTCATCGCGCACGTTCGTCACGACCCAGCGTTCACCGTTGCGCACCCATCCGTGTGCCGAGCGCAGGCGGCGGTCGTTCTTCCTCGTGATGATCGTGTCTCCCACACTCACGCGGCTGCCGTCGCCCAGTTCGATCTCGCGTTCAGCGGCGACGTAGCCGTGGGCGATGAGGTCGCGGCGTGCCCGCTGGTTCAGTTCGGTGACATTCTCGACGGTTTCTGCGATCAGGATCGTTCCTCGCCCGGCCTGCCGGTCTTCCCACCAGGCCCAGTACGCAGCCTCGGCCATCTCGTCAATGGTGCCGCCCCTAATCCTGCCATGCTCCATATAGGTGTCGATCACGGGGACGCGGCCGTGGCGCAACTCGAGCGAGGCGCGTTTCTCCCAGTCGTGTTTCAGCCGCCACACCTCCGTCAACTCCGGCGTGCCCTCAGCGCGGTCGTTCACGATCAGGGTGAACGCGCCGCCCACGCCGACCGACTGCAACTGTGCCGGGTCACCAACAAGCAGCACTTTCGCTCCGACCCGCTCAGCCTCACGGGTGATGAGGTCGAGCGAGTGCGTACCCGCAAGCGACGCCTCATCAAGAATCACCAGCTGACCGCGTGTGAAGGTCTGCCCGGTGCGCTCGAACACTTCCCGCCATTTCGCGGTGTTATCGGTCGGGACGCCGAGTTCATCAGCGAGCACTCCTGCCGCGACTGCTGACGGGGCAAGCCCAACCACTGACCCCTCACCGTGCTTCCATTCCCAGGCACGACGCAATGCGCCCAGCGTCGTAGTCTTCCCAGTACCTGCAGGCCCCACGAGAACATCGACGGTGCGGCCTGAGACCGCGATCCGGGCGAGTGCGTCGCGTTGGTCGGGGCCGAGCGTGCGCCCCTCATTATCGGGTTCGTTCGCGAAGCGTTCGATCGTGTCGAGCGCGAGCCTGGGGCCGGCCATGCCCCGCGCTCTCGCGATCAGCCGATCCTCCGCCGCAAGCAACGCTGTCGATGAGAACAGTGTCGAGTGCTTCGGCCGGAATCTTGTGGAGCCATCAGCGCGCCGGAACTCGGCGGGTGTGACGGCAAGTTCGGGCGGGGTGAGCCTGAGCGATGCTTGCTCGGCGGCATCCGCGATCATGCCGACGATGACCTCGCGATCCTCGCTTGACGCGAACCTGAGCCACATGGACTGCCGGGCTGCTTCGGCCATGAGGTTCCAGCGTCGCCAGGTCGAACGTTTCTCGCCCACGGTCTCGATCACTTGCTTCCCGAGGGCTGCGATCATGTCGAGTGGTACATCATCGGCGCGCAACAACCGCACGCCCGAGCTTCTGGGGTCGTGTTGCCACGCAACACTGATCGCCCACGCCGTCGCATCTTCACCGAGGATCACTGTTGCACGATCCCGCCACTCGCTCGTGAGGTCATCCAGCGATCGCACGTCTTTCTCGGGGCGTGTTGCGAGCGTGGCCTCCTGCAACAGCTTGATGACCTGAGCCGACGACGGCCTGCGGCCGTGCCGTGCCACGAACTCCGCAATAAGGCGTTCTTTCTCGACCTCAATATCGCGTGCGCGACTCGAGAACGCTTTGATCAATTCCTCCGGCACATCACTGATCGCCCACGACTGGTTCCGACCAGCAGCTTGCTCGCGTGACTCCCACGAGACCCCAAGCAGCCGGGTGAGTGAGTCAGCGAAGATCGCCTCATGAAGTTCGCTCAGCGCGACCGTCGCTGCGTGCAGAGGTCGCCCGTCAAGCGCGAGCCAACGCATGGTCTGGGCGTGCTGCACCTTGTTCGACACCACCACATGCGTATGCAGGTAGGGGTCTTGCAACCTGGAGTCGTAGTGGTCATACGCGGCTGCAACAACCCCAGCGACGTCGAGTTGCAGCACCGCACCGTCAGGGCCGCGCGCTCCTCCCCGTGTTGCAGTGACCTCGCGCTCCATGAACTGCAACACATCAGCTATCGCGGCATGGTGCGCTTCCCAGATGAGTTGTTGCGTGCCCCCATCAGCCACCGCCCACAACACGGATGCTGACTTCGGAATCGAGAAAGTGAAGTCGTAACCAGCGACCGCCTTACGGCTCTTCTTCGCCGCTTCCTCCGCCTCAATCACCGTGACCGCTTCGGCGCGCTGTGATGGCGTGAGTTCAGGATCGAGCGCGGCAATGCGAGCGGCAACGCGCTCATCGAGCGTCTGGAACTGGCTGTAAGGTCGCCCAAGCGCATCACCCGTCACGGGATCGCGGCCCATCCCGATGAGCAGTTGGAGTTGCGTCTCGGTCACCGTATCCCCGCCCACAATCTGACCGTCCGCGAGGCCACTCAGGCCAGAACCGAGCCATCTGCCGGGTGGGGTTCCCTCTTCGCTGTAGTAGCGAGTCAACGGGGTCGACAAGGCTCTATCGCCGTCGCCATACGCGACCGACTTCAGGAGGTACTTGTACCCATCGCCCGCCGTCATGCGACGCATCGAAACTGTCATCGGAGGCCACCTTTCACGTTCGATAGGTGGCCTCGACTGCCCCGCGCTACGCGGTCAAATCAGAGTCGAGTCGTGGCGCTTCAGCCATGTTTGCAAGATATGTGAGTCGGAAGATGAGCTCGAAGAAAGAACCCTGCAAACTTCAAGCCGCTCCCATGCTGCTGAGTGTGACAGCGAACCACCTACATTCATCGAGCTTGCTGCGGTACGGCTCTGAGCAAGATCCCCCTCTGCCATCCAACGCTGGCAAGGTCATGACGGAGGCCAAAGCCGTTTGATTAGGTACTCTTAAATCAGCCAAAAGGTAACCTGGCCGCTTAGAGTCCAGTGCAGCTTCTGAGCTGCGTACCACCCGAGACGAATGAACTGAACAGCATTGACACTACGGCCATAAGTTACCGCTCAAGAACAACGGCGAGCCCTTGGCCGACGCCGATGCAGATCGCGGCGACTGCGACTCCTCCGCCGCGGCGCTTGAGCTCGTGGGCGGCGTGACCGATGATCCGGCCGCCTGAGGCGCCGAGGGGGTGACCGATGGCGATGGCGCCGCCGTGGATGTTGAGCTTCTCCGGGTCGAAGTCGGGCCAGCCTTTGAGGCAGGCCAGGGACTGTGAGGCGAAGGCTTCGTTCAGCTCGACGAGGTCAACGTCCGCCCAGGTCCGTCCCGCGCGCGCCAGCGCCTTGTTCGCGGCCTCGATCGGCGCGATCGGGAAGATGTCCGGGTCGACGCCGTGGGCGGCACGTCCGGTAATCCGCGCGAGCGGTTCGGCGTCGAGGGCGTCCTCGGCGCCGAGCAGCACCGCGGAAGCACCGTCGTTGATCGAGGACGAGTTCCCGGCCGTCACGGTACCGTCGGCGGCGAACAGCGCTTTGAGACCGGCGAGCTTCTCAACGGTGCTGCCGTCGCGGATGCCCTCATCGCGCGCCATCTCAGCGCCGGGCACCTGCACGATCTCGGCGTCGTAGCGGCCCTCCGCCCACGCTTTCGCGGCGAGCTCATGCGAGCGGACCGAGAACGCGTCCTGTGCTTCACGGGTGATCCCCCACTCCTGGGCGATCTTCTCCGCGGACTCGCCGTTGGAGATGGTCCAATGCTTGGGCAGGGCCCGGTTTACCATGCGCCACCCGATGGAAGTGTTCCAGAGCGTCTGGTTGCCGACCGCCGGCCAGGGCTTCGGGGACTTCTCGAGAACGAAGGGCGCACGGGACATGGACTCCACGCCGCCGGCGAGGATCAGCTCTGCATCCCCCGACTCGATCGCCCGGGAACCCTGGATCACGGCCTCCACGGACGATGCGCAAAGCCGGTTGACGGTGACGCCCGTGACCGAGGAGGGGAAGCCCGCGAGGAGGGCGCCGAAACGGGCGACGTTGCGGTTGTCCTCACCGGCCTGGTTCGCGTCTCCAAAGATCACGTCTTCAATACGTGCGGGATCGACGCCGGTGCGCTCGACGGCGGCTTTCATGACGACCGCGGCGAGGTCGTCAGGGCGGATCCCGGAGAGCGCACCGGCGGCGCGTCCGAAAGGGGTGCGGACGGCATCGTAGATGAACGTCGAGGTCATGGGGTGAACCGTGGTCTTTCTGTGAGTAAGGTGGGTCAGGCTGCGGAGCGCCTGGAGTGATACGCGGCACGGAACTCGTCAGGGACGGTCCCGGCGCCGGTAGCAAGGTCGGCGGCGAGCTCGCCGAGCAGCGGAGCGAACTTCGCACCACGGCCGGAGCAGGCGGACAGGACGACGATGCCTTCGGCCTCGTCAATCAGAAAGTCGCTGCTGGGCGTGCTGGTGAACATGCACGTCGCTTCCGCGTAGGAATCCGGTTCGACACCGGGCACCCATTCCTTGACGTAGTCGCGAGCTCGTTGCCTGGCCTCCGGCCGGATCTGGCCGGTGCGGTCGAAGATGCTCGGGATTACGGTTCCGCCATTGAAGTGCGCGATCTTGAGGCCGTGGTATCCGGCGTCGCGGCCGCCTGGCAGACCGTAGATGTCGACCGTCTCGTTCTCGTGCATGAACGTCGGCCAAGCCGGATAGGGTGCGCCGGAAGCGCCGGCGTCGCGGTAGGGGAAGTGGAACGCCTGCTCCTCACGCACTTCGAAAGACGGCAGTGAGTGGATGAACCCGGCAGGCAGAGCGAGCGAGTCCAGAAGGGTTGGAAGCCACGGGCCGGCCGCGACGACCACTTTCTCGCCTTCGACGACGTCGCCGACCGTGGATTCGACGCGGAAGCCGCCGGTGCGCCGCTCGATAGAGCTGACGGTCCAGTTCGTGAGCAGTCTGACCCGCCCGGTTGCGGCGGCCAGGCGAACGAACGCCTCGACCGTGTTGCGGGCATCAAGCACTCCAGCGCCGGGGTGATAGAGTACCGCGCCGTCGAAGCCGTACTGCGGCCAGCGCGAGCCCGCCTCCGCCTCTGGCAGTAGCTCATGCTCGACACCCAGCGCGTCCAGGACACGGGCGAGGCCGACGGGATCGTTCACCGCGCCATGGTCGAGGGCGCCGGTGGGTTCGATCAGACGTGCACCGTTCTCCCGTTCGAGTTCGTCCCACAGCGGCTTGGAACGGATAACGAGCCCTGTGTAGAGCTCGCTCGGGTAGGCGTAGCGAAAGATCCGCGCGGAGCCGTGCGAACTGCCGTACGGGTTGGCTGGTGCCGACCGCTCCAGCAGGGTCACGTCTTGCCCGCGTTGGGCGAGACGCCACGCGGTGGCGGCGCCGGCGAGTCCTGCGCCTATGACGATGTACTCGCCCATCTCGCTCCGTCCTTACCGCTTGAACGCGGAGACCCCAGTGATCTCGCGGCCCACGATCAGGGACTGGATGAAATCGGTGCCCTCGTAGGTGTGGACGACTTCCATGTCCGTGAGATGGCGGGCGACGTGGTTCTCGAGCAGCAAGCCGTTGCCGCCGAGCAGGTCGCGGGAATCGCGGCATAGCTGCCGCGCTTTATCGCCAGTGAACATCTTCGCGAGCGAGGCCTGCTCGTTGCTTAGGCGGCCTTCGTTCTGCAGGGCGCCGGCACGGAAGCAGACCAGCTGCATCGCTGTAAGGTCAGCGAGCATGTTGGCGAGCTTGTTCTGGACGAGTTGGTAGTGTGAGATCGGGCTGCCGAACTGGACGCGCTCGGACGCGTACTGCACTGCCGCCTCGTAGGCGGCGGTCGCGTGTCCCAACGATTCCCAGGCGACGGTGCTGCGGGTGCGGTTGAGCACCGCCCCGACATCGCGGAACGACTGAGACTTTTCGAGTTTGTTCTCGGCGGGGATCCGAAGGTCTTCGAAGGTGATTTGCGCCTGCTGGATCGCGCGCTTGGCGATCTTCCCTTGGATGGCTTCCGCGTGGTATCCGGACGGGTAACTGCCGTCCTCGTTCTTCTCCAGGATGAACGCCTTGACCTTGTCGTCGGCGGTGTCGCGCGCCCAGATGATGACGAGATCTGCGACGTGGCCGAGGCCGATCCACCGCTTCGAGCCATTGAGAACGTAGTGGTCGCCGTCGAGGCGGGCGCTGGATTCAAGAGCCACGGAGTCGGAACCGTGATCGGGTTCCGTCAGCGCGAACGCGCCGAGCTTCTCGAGCTTCGCCATCTGGGTCAGCCAGCGCTGCTTCTGTTCGTCGCTGCCGAGTAGGTTGATCGTCCCCATCGCGAGGCCGGAGTGCACGGCGTTGAACGTGTTGATGCTCCCGTCACCGCGGGAGAGCTCCATGGCGA
Source organism: Leucobacter sp. (assembly GCA_041655455.1). Classification (GTDB taxonomy): domain Bacteria; phylum Actinomycetota; class Actinomycetes; order Actinomycetales; family Microbacteriaceae; genus Leucobacter. The sequence goes on from JBBAFK010000018.1 coordinate 14,345, forward strand.
CCAGTCCCGCCTGCAACCGGGTCAGGCCTGGGCAGCCGTACCCTTCGATCGCGGTGCCGATGATGCCAAGCTCCCCGAACTTCGGGAGGATCTGGTACGGGAAGTCCGCCTGTTCCCAGTACTCGTTGATGATCGGGGTGACCTCAGAATCGACGAAGGCTCGCACCTTCGCGACGAGCGCGCGATCCTCCTCACCGAGGTAGTCCTCGACGCCGTAGAAATCCACGTTGACGCCTGACCTGTTGAGTGCACTCATGCTGTTGCTTCCTTTGCTGAGATCGATGCGAGCGGCGAGGAGCCCGCGAGCCAGCGCCGCACCAGCTCGGTATCTGCGCCTAGCTCGGGGGGCGCCTTGTCGTAGGTCGCCGGGGTCTGTGAGAAGGTGATGGGGTTGCGGATCCCGGACAGAGAGTCATCCCCGGATCCGGCTTGAATGATCGGATCCAGGCCGATGCGCTCGGCGAACTGGACACCGGCTGCGACGTCCTGGATCGGCGCGCACGGGATCCCCGCTGCGGTGAGCCGTTCGAACCACTCCGTGGCGGTCGCATGCGAGAGCGCGGCTTCGAGTAGCGGACGCAGATCGAGTCGGTTGCGGCTGCGGTCGGGCGCGAACGCGAAGCGCGGATCCTCGACGAGTTCAGGCGTGCCGAGCTCCCGGCAGAGCACCCGGAACTGCCTGTCGTTGCCGATCGCGAGCACGATCTCCCCGTCTCCGGTGGCGATCGGCTCGTAAGGGTAGATGCTCGGATGCTCGTTGCCCATGCGGGTCGGAACGACGCCTGCGATGGCGTAAGCGCCGGTCTGGTTCACCAGGCCCGACAGTGCCGAGCTCATCAGATTGACCTCCACCCGCTGCCCTTCACCGGTCACTCGCCGGTGGTTGAGGGCGGCGAGGATACCGATGCAGGCGTGCATACCCGTGAACACATCGACGACCGCGACGCCGGCACGGAACGGCTCGGTCTCCGGCGCCCCGGTGAGACTCATGAGCCCGGAGGCAGCCTGGACGAGCAGGTCGTATCCAGGAAGGCTCGCCCCGCCCGCGGTACCGAACCCGGTGATCGAGGTGAAAATCACGTCCGGGTTCTGAGCCGCCACGCTCTGATAGTCCAGCCCGAACTTCTCGAGACCGCCGGGCTTGAAGTTCTCGATTACGACGTCCGCGCGAGCTGCGAGCTCGCGTGCGGTCGCGAGATCCCCGGGGTCGCTGAAGTCCAGTTCGATCGACAGCTTGTTCCGGTTGATCGAGAGGTAGTAAGTCGACTTGCCCTCATGCTCCGGCGGCATCCAAGCACGGGTCTCGTCCCCGATCGGACTCTCGACCTTGATGACGGTCGCCCCCATGTCCGCCAGCAGCATAGTGCAGTAGGGCCCGGCCAGCACCCTGCCGAAGTCAGCGATGATGGTGCCGCTCAACGGCCCCTGCCCCGAACGCGCGAGTAGTTCTTCAAGTCTGTTGTGATCTTCCACCGTCTACCTCGGGACCGTTCTTCCGTTGAACCGTTTTCGATGTTTTCACCTTGTCAGGCGCGATTAGTGCACGTCAAATACCTATTTTCACGTTATTGATACCTTCAGCACATATGTCCCTCTCCAATCGTTCGTCGCACTGAGACCTGAAATGAAGCAAATACGACACGATATATGATCCTCGTGCTATCATTGGCGAGTGGAAATTCAGGACCTCAGAGCATTCGTCGCCGTCGCGGAAGAACTGCACTTCGGGCGAGCGGCCGAACGCCTCCATTTGGCGCAGCCTCCGGTAAGCCGCACCATAAAGGCACTGGAGAAGGAACTGGGCGCGGAGCTGTTCCACCGCACGACGCGCTCCGTGGAGGTCACTGCGGCCGGGGAGGCTCTGCTCGGCCCGGCCCGCCGCATTCTCAACGAACTCAAGCATGCCGCGCACGATGTGCGCGCCGCTCAGAGCGGCGAACTCGGGCATGTCGGTATCGCCTTCGCTGGCGCCTCCACACAGATTCTCGTCGGCCAGCTCTCCCGCGCTGCGCGTCTCAAACATCCAGACCTATCCCTCGAGCTCTCCAGCCAGAACTTCGCCCAGCCCGCCATCAACCGGCTCCTGAACGATGAGGCGGACATCTCCATTGGCCGCTGGGACTACGTCCCAGCCGGCATCAGAACCCGCACTCTGATCAACGAGCAACTCGTCGTCGCCGTCCCGAAGACCCACACCTTGGCCGGCGCTGACTCGGTCCACATGGATCAGCTCTCCGCCGACTACTTCGTGACGCTCCCCCCGCAGCCCGGATCAGTACTTACAGACCGGCTGCTCCGACTCAGCCACGCTGCCGGCTTCGACCCCCTCATCGCGCAGGTCGCCCCCGACACCTGGACGGCGCTGTCACTCGTCGCAGCCGAGGTCGGCATTCATCTCACGATCTCATCGGTCGCAGAGAACACCCACACCGACGGGTTCTCCTTCCTCCCGGTCGCAGACCCATTCGACGAGGTGCTCCTGCGCATGGCCTGGCGCGCCGATTCGCGGAACCCCGCACTCGCCACGGTGCTGGCACTCGCCGACGAAGTCCTGTAGGCGCCGCCAGCTGTACTGCGCGCATACCCAACTGCCTCACCGGTCGGCGGCCGCCTCGATTCCTCTGAGCTAATCGATCTGGATGGTCGTGGGCGCTTCGCCGGAGAAGTCGAGCTTCGGGACGGACTCACTGAGACCCGGCGTCTCGGTAGCGGCGATGGTCAGCCAAATGCAGCCGACGAGTCAGGTCGAGGGCTCCAGCGACGTCCACAGCCAGACCGTGAGCGCGAACCCGATCAGCGGGCAGACCAGGTGCAGCAGGACGCCTCCCTTCGCGCGGTTCCCCGTCCTGTCTTTCCGGAGGAACTCGTCCTTGATGGCTGACAGGTTTACCATCGCGAACGCCGCGAGGGCGCCGAAGCTGATCATAAACTCCGCCGTATTCAAGTCGAGTACCAGGCTGGCCAGTGCGAACACCGACACGACGATCACTACGACAAACGGTGTGCTGAACCGGGGTGCAGCTTGGTGAGCGGCCGGGGCAGCACACCGTCGCGCCCCACAGCGATTAGCAACCGCGAAACGGATGCTGTCTTCCCCGCAGGGCAGCCACCTGGCTTATCTGCCGTGTACGGTGTCGAGGGCGTCGCGGATGCCGCGCACGATGGTGCGGATCTCCTCGGCCGTGACGATGAAGGGCGGGGAGATCTGGAGGATGTTGTTCGGGAGGTTCCGCAGGTGCACGCCGCGACCTTCGAGGACGGCGACAACGTCGAGCCCGGAGACGCCGTCGGCGAGGTCGACGCCGCCCATGAGTCCGATGTGCCGTACGTCTTTCACGCCGGGGTGGTGGCGGAGCTGTTCGAGTTCCTCGACGAGGACCGGTTCGAGCTCGCGGACGCGGCCGAGGAGGTTCTCGCGCTCGATGATCTCGAGGTTCTTGAGTGCGACAGCCGCGACGGTCGCGTGGCCGGAGTAGGTGAGGCCCTGGTGGAAGATGGGCGCGTCGTTTCCTGCGTAGAACTGGCTGGATACGCTGGGGGCGACGATGACGCCGCCCAGGGGCAGGTAGCCGGAGGTGATGCCTTTCGCGAAAGTGATCATGTCGGGTTCGAGATTGAAGCGCTCGGACGCCGTCCAGGTGCCTAGACGACCGAAGGCGGTGACGACTTCGTCGGCAATGACGAGGAAACCGAACTCTTTCGCGAGTTCCTTGATCCGCTCGAAGTAGCCGGCCGGGGGCGGAACGAGACCGCCGACGCCCATGACGGGTTCGGCGATGAACGCGGCGATCTTCTCTCCGCCGTGTTCGCGGATGGTGCGCTCGGCGGCGTCGATGTCCCACTGATCGACGAGCAGTGTCTCCGGGATGAGGGTGCCGGGGCCGAAGCCGTCGCTGTTGAAGGAGAGGCCTGCGACGCTGGTACCGTAGGCGTGGAGACCGTGATAGCCGTCCTGACGGGATACGACGGTGAGCTTCTCCGGCTGTCCCTGGAGCTGCTGGTGACGGCGTGCGAGTTTGAGTGCCAAGTCGACGGAATCGGATCCGCCGCTGGTGAAGATGACCTTGGCGTCGTCGAACGGGGCGAGCGTCGCGATCTTGTTCGCAAGTTCGAGTGCCGGCTCGTTCACGTACCGGCCGAAGATGTGCCAGGTCTCGAGGGTGCGTATCTGCTCGGCGGCGGCCTGTGCGATCTCGTCCCGGCCGTGGCCGATGTTGGCGTACCAGAGGCCGCCGGCGGCGTCGAGGAGACGGTCCCCGTCCGCAGTGGTGATGTAGGCGCCGTCGCCTTTGACGATGACGGTCTGCGGGTTCGAGAGCACGGTCGGCATGTGCGCCTGGGCGCTCCACAGGGCGTTGGTCTGGGGCATCTGCATCCTCCTGGGATCGTGTGTGTGGTTCGGGCCAGCCGTTGGGGTGCGGCGCGTGACCCAAGCGTTCAGCTGTAGTCGAAGAAGCCTGTGCCGCTCTTGCGCCCGAGCTCTCCGGCAGCGACCTTGTCGCGCAGGATCTGCGGGGGTGCGAAGCGCTCGCCAAGCGTGGAGGCGAGGTACTCCGCGATGCCGAGCCGCACGTCCAGACCGACGAGGTCGGTGGTTTTGAGCGGGCCGGTGGCGTGCCGGTACCCGAGCACCATCGCCGCATCGATGTCCTCGGCCGAAGCGACGCCCTCTTCGAGCATCCGCATCGCTTCGAGTGCGAGGGCGACGCCGAGCCGGGAGCTCGCGAAGCCGGGTGCGTCATGCACGACGACGGGGGTCTTCCGCAGCCCCTCGGTCCACTCTCGCGCTGCGGCGACGAGGCCGACGCCGGTCTGCTCGCCGACGACGACCTCGATCAGGGTGGAGGCGGGAACCGGGTTGAAGAAGTGCAGCCCGAGGAAGCGGGACGGGTGGGAGAGTTCTGCGGCGAGCTTCGTGACCGACAGCGACGACGTGTTCGTCGCGATCGCGGTGGTCTCGGTGACGCGCCCCTCGATCGCGCGGAGGGTGTTCACTTTGAGCTCGAAGTCCTCTGGGACCGCCTCGATCACGAGGTTTGCTTCTCTCAGGAGCTCGTAGTCCTCGGACACGGCGAGGCGCCCTAGGAGCACGTCGAGGGCGGGGGCCGCGGGATCCTTCGCGACCGCTTTCTGCGCGATGTCATCGAGCCGCGCCCGGGCGGCGTCCACCGACGCGGCATCGCGTTCGAGCACGGTGACCTGCGATCCGCCGATGGCGAGGCTGAGCGCGATGCCCGCCCCCATCCGTCCGCCTCCGACGACGGCGATGTGATTCGGCAATGCCATGGGTTCAGCGTCCTTTCCGCGCGTTGCGCTTCAGCAGAAAATCATCCATGCGCCGGGTCTTCTCCGGGGATTCGAAGAGCAACGCTTGCGCAAGGTTGTCGATGACCGGGTGCGCCGCCCGCGGCGCGTGGATCACCTGCTTGGTCACCTGGATCGCCAACGGGTCGAAACCGCCGATACGGTCCGCGAGCGCGTTCGCCCGGTCCAGGAGCTCGTCCGGCTCGCAGACTTCGCCGACCAGCCGAATCGATAGCGCCTCGTCTGCGGTGAGGACGCGGCCGGCGAGCAGGATCTCTTTCGCGACGGGCTCGCCCACGAGCTCGACGAGCCGCCAGCATGCCCCCGCGGCGGCTATGATGCCGAGGTTGGGTTCGGGGTTGCCGATCTTCACCCGCGTCGTCGCGATCCGGAAGTCGGCGGCGTAGGCGAGCTCGGCGCCGCCGCCGAGGGCATAGCCGTCGATCGCGGCGATCACCGGCATCGGCAGGGCAGCAATCCGCGCGAAGATGCTCGAGTTGATCCCGCGCAGGGCGTCATGACGGCGCCGGTCGCGCAGCTGGGAGATGTCCGCGCCGGAGGCGAAAATGCCGCCCTTGTCGGTGCGGGTTCCCGTCAGGATGAGGATGCGCGGTTCGCGCTCGAGCTGGTCGCAGACCTCGTGGAGATCATCCACCATGGCCTGGTCGATCGAGTTCAGTGTCTGAGGCCGGTTCAATCGCACGATCGTGCGATCGCCGTTGTGCTCGGCCGTGAGCGTTTCCACCAAGCCCCACCTCTTTCGGATCGCGTCCAGGCACACTCAGTCCTGGTGCATGTCATGTTCCAGCTTGGTGCGAAATCCAATAACACACAAATACCTAATAGATCCTATTTCATGACACTATCGTCATAAAATCTCACATGGACTCCACTGGGCGCGGTAGAGCATTATTAATGCCAGCGCATGAGCGGGGGCGGATTTGGTATTGGACGCGACATGAATAGTGAGCAACAGTGATAGTCGAGGATCCGTGCGCACTGGTGCGCGCGGAGTTCCGCGATCACACACCGAACAATGAAGGAGCGTCGTCGCACATGGGTGTCTACACGACAGTGAATCCTGCAACCGGCGAGCAGCTGGCCGAGTTCCCCGAGATCACCAACAAGGAGGCACGGGAGGCTCTCGATCGCGCCGCGGAAGCCTATCCGCAGTGGCGGGATCGCGGGCTGCAAGAGCGGGTCGCCCTGGTCAAGCGCATCGCCGCGCTCCACCGCGAACAGCGGGAAGAACTGGCTGCGCTCATCACGCTCGAGATGGGCAAGCCCATCGTCCAGGCGCGTGGCGAGGTCGATCTCGTCGCGAACATCTACGACTATTATGCGGACCGCGCCGAGCAGTTCCTCGCGGACGAGGTGCTCGACATCTCCGGCCCCGGCACCGCCATCGTGAAGACCGAACCGGTCGGCGTCCTGGTCGGTATCATGCCGTGGAACTACCCCTATTACCAGGTGGCACGGTTCGCGGCCCCGAACCTGATCCTGGGCAACACGATCCTGCTCAAGCACGCGCGCAATTGCCCGCAGTCCGCCCTCGCTATCGAGCGGGTGTTCCGCGAGGCGGGGCTGCCCGATGGCGTCTACGCGAACGTGTTCGCCAACAACGGTCAGATCGCCGAGATGATCGCCGATCCGCGCGTGCAGGGCGTCTCTCTCACCGGTTCCGAGCGGGCGGGCTCAGCGGTCGGCGAGGTCGCCGGGCGGCATATGAAGAAGTACGTGCTGGAGCTCGGTGGATCCGACCCGTTCATCGTGCTCGACGACGCCGACCTCGACGCGGCAGCCGCCGCAGCCGCGGTCGGTCGCTTCGCCAACGGCGGGCAGGCCTGCACCGCGTCCAAGCGCTTCATCGTCCTGGACGCGGTGTACGACGCGTTCCTCGAGAAGTTCATCGAGCAGAGCCGCGCGTACGCCACAGGCGATCCGTCGTCGGACGAGACGAAGCTCGGCCCGCTCTCCTCCACCGCCGCCCGCCACGATCTCGTCGAGCTGGTCGACGACGCCATCGACCGCGGCGCGAAAGTCCACCTGGGCGGGGAGGCCCCCGACGCACCGGGCGCCTACTATCCGGCGACCGTGCTGTCAGGCGTGACCAAAGACATGCGCGCCTACGCAGAGGAACTATTCGGCCCGGCCGCGGTCGTGCACCGCGCCGCGTCCGAAGAGGAAGCGGTCCAGATCGCCAACGACTCCCCGTTCGGTCTAGGCGGCACGGTCTTCTCGGGCGACCTGGAACGGGCGCAACGGGTCGCCGACCGGATCGAGACGGGCATGGTCTGGATCAACAGCACGAGCAAGACAGCCCCGGATCTCCCGTTCGGCGGGGTCAAGGCCTCGGGCGTCGGCCGCGAGCTCGCGCATTACGGCATCAACGAGTTTGCCAACAAGAAGCTCGTCCGCGTCCCTGAGGCCACGAAATAGTACGCCGCGTGGCGGAGTGCACCACCGGAGCGATTCGAGGGATACACTCCGCCACTTCGCATGCCCCATCCCCATGCCCAGGCTGCACTCACAAGAAGTAACCTCGGGCAGGGCTCGGATCTCTTAGCCGATGGGGCCGGGCGTGCCGTACGCGCAGCATGAGCGGCATTCCGAGTCGCTTCATTTGACGTGCGTTCCGAGACCGTGTTCAGGGCCCCGCGGGTACATGACGTGCCGAGGACGACCTTTGGGCACCCGAAAGGCGAGACCGCGCACGCAGCGTTCGAAGAGGCGCCGGAGTTGACGGGTCACCTGGTCCTCGAAGCCTCCGTGGTTGACATCGGCGAACCAGCAAGTGGGCTGGCGAGCGGGCGAGAAGCTAGTCGACGGGTCGAACAGCATGAATCCTCGCGCGCATGTTCGTTCATACCGATGCGATAAAGAACATCCGTATTTCGGTGGTACCGGTGATCGCTGTGTCGAGCGATGCGACCCGAGAATCGGATTAACGTCTTGGCCGATCGGCCCCAATGGTTGCTCGCTACGATTGCCGCAGTCAGGAGCGCCGGGTAGACCGAAACCGCCTCTAGCCTAGGGCGGGCTGATCCCAGATCGGCAGCAACGTGCCAATGTCGCGGCGCTGCGCCTCCCAGAGGAGTTCGGTCGCCCAAGCGACGTCTTCGGCCGGGATCCCGCCGATGGAGAAGAAGGACGGCCGTGCCGGATCGTAGCCAGGTGCCCTGCCGTCGACGATGTCCCCGAACTCGGCGATGTCGGCAACGTTCAGGCGCCCGTCCAGGAGCATGTCCTGGTATTTGACACCGAGAGCCCCGAGTTGCTCGTGATACGGAGGGCTGAAGTTCGCGACGTAGGCTTCGTAGAGCGGAGTGTGGTCGACGACGTTACGAGCGCCAGTGCACAGGAACCCGGCATCGACTTGGATGTTCGAGGTCGCCGCGACATACGCACCCGGGCGCAGCCACTCCGGGTCGATGACCGGGTAGTTTGCGACGCCGGACAGACCGGTCGCGGCGACCGTGACGATGTCGGCCTCGGTGACCGCCGACCGGATCGAATCGACGATCTCCACCTCTTGGATCTGGGGGAACTCGGAGCGGACGAGTTCCTGGAAGCGCTGCGCGTTCCGGCTCGTGAGCGAACGCGCCGCGATCCGGACGCGGGCGATGGCGGGCCGTGTCACTAGGATCGCCCGGAACGCAACCTGGTTGATGAGCCCGGGGCCGATCACCGCGACCGAGTCAGCGTCCGTTCGGGCGAGGTGCAGAGTGCCGGCTCCGACGACCGCGCCCGTACGATAGGCGCTGATCAGGTTTCCCGGCATCACGGCGATCGGAGCGCCAGTCTCGGTGTCATTCAAGACCACCAGGTGCATAGACCGCGGCAGACCCTTCTCGCTGTTCTCGATATTCGAGCCATACCATTTGAGGCCAGTCGCACGATACTTCCCACCGATGTATGCAGGCATCGCCATGAAGCGGCGGTCCGAGGTATGGCGCGGCATACCGGGGAATGCCGGCTCGAGGGGGAAGTCGACCTTGATCCCATGCGAACTATGATTCGGACCACCCATGCGGTAGTCGCCGGTCGCGAGCAGCGAGAAGACCTCGCACATCGTGTCGATACAACGTGCCATGTCCGTGGCGCCGACGTCGATGATCTCGGGCTCGCTGAGGTAACGCAATCGGAGAGAAGTGTCGTGCATCGTTGCCCTTTCCTGCCCGCGGTCTCACCGCCGGGTGCCGTATTGGATATTGCGATGCTAACCTTCGATAACGTTTCCAGAACGCAAAAGAACCGCTTTTATTCAGACTAATAGCGCATGAATCTAGTGAGAACTGGTATCGAGGGACTCTTCGATTCGTTCCCCGGAGCTGGAACACTGAGGTCACCAGCTAATTTCACAACGGCTGCACGGTGCCGTGCCGCACGAGGAGAATCGATGTCCAGCACTGAGCAGGCGTCCGTCGCCGTCATCGGGATGGGCACCGTGGGTGCCATGGCCGCCTGGCAGCTGTCGAAGCTGGTGCCCGGACGCATCATCGGCATCGAGCAGTACGGCGTCGCGCACGCGTACGGCGCGTACGCCGGGGAGTCCCGCCTGTTCCGCACCGCAGCCTACGAGGGCGAGCACTATACTCCGTTGCTCGTCCGGGCGCAGCAGCTGTGGCGAGAACTCGAGCGAGAATCGGGGCAGAGCATCTACTTGCAGGTCGGAGCGCTCACGATCGCCCCCGGCGCTTCTCCGAAGATCGCTGGAACCCTCGAGGCCGCCGAGCGCTTCGTCCTCCCCCACGAGCATCTGGTGGGACGCGAGCTGCGACGTAGGTTCCCGCAGCACGACTTTGACGATGGCGACGAGGCGATCCTCGATCTCGGCGGCGGCGGCCTGCGCCCCGAGCGCGCCATTCTCACCGCAGCATCACTCGCCGAGCGCGGAGGTGCCGAGATCTGGGACGACACTCGGGTGCTCGGCATCGACGAGCAGCACGGGAGGCACCTAGTGAGCACCACCCGCGGCGACATTCTCGCCGAGAAGGTTGTCATCGCCGCCGGCCCCTGGAGCCAGCAGATCCTCCCTGAGTTGAAGACGTTCACGAAGGTGAAGAGTGTGCCGCTCACGTGGTTCATGCCGAAACGCGTAGACCAGTTCCTTCCCGAGCGGTTCCCCGTCTTCGTGCGGGACCGCGGAACCACCCACCTGTTCGGCGCCCCGAGCCTCGAAGGCTACGCCGTGAAGATCAGCCGTGCCGCGTTCCCGGACTGGCCGCTCGTCGACGACGTCGCGCAGCTGCAGCGTGAGCACACCCGGACTGAGCTCGCGCAGACCTCCGAGCTGGCGACCTGGTACTTTCCGGGCCTGCACCCGGAGCCGGTGCGCCACAGCATCCACCCGGACAGCTACACGGCCGATCTCACCCCGATTATCGACGCCTCGCCCGACGGCAGCCGCGTCGTCGTGTCCGGGCTGTCGGGACGGGGCTTCAAGTTCGCGCCCGCCCTCGGCCGTATCGCCGCTGACCTGATCCACGCAGGCGCCAGCGAACTCTACGACCCCGGCCGGTTCAGCCTCGCCGCTCACTACCGCGCGCTCGACCACTGACCACACGGGCGGACCGGGGCTCCTGCCGCTGCGCATCGCGCACGCGCCGGGAGCACAGTTCGCCATATTCATGAGAACCCCTTGAGAAGGAGAAGCACCATGCAGGAAATCACTCGCGACGTCGTCATCATCGGCGCCGGTCCCGCGGGACTCACCGCGGCGCGGCGCCTGAGCCAAACCGGGAAGACAGTCGCCGTGCTCGAAGCGCGCGACCGCGTCGGCGGCCGCACATGGTCGGACACGATCGACGGCTCCTTCCTCGAGATCGGCGGCCAGTGGATCGCGCCCGAACAAACCGCGATCCAGGATCTCGCGGCGGAACTCGGACTCGAACTCTTCCAGCGCCACCGCGACGGCGATTCGGTGTTCATCGACAAGGAGGGCAACCGCCACCGTTTCACCGGCGACTTCCCCGTCAAGCCGGAGACCCTCGAGGAAATGCGCAAGCTCCGCGCAGAACTCACCCGACTCTCCCTCGAAGTCGACCCAGCCGCCCCGTGGGAGCACCCCCGCGCCGCCGAGTACGACGAGATCACCTTCGACGCCTGGCTGCGCGCCCAGAGCGACGACGCCGAGGCGCGCCTCATCATCGGCAACTTCATCTCGGGGGCGATGCTCACCAAGCCAAAGCACTCGTTCTCCCTGCTGCAGGCTATCTTCTTCGGCGCCTCGGCCGGGTCGTTCGAGAACCTCGTGGACGAAGACATCCTCCTCGACAAGCGCGTCGTCGGCGGCATGCAGAGCGTCTCCATCCGCATTGCCGAAGAACTCGGCTCCGAAAATGTCTTCCTCGACAACCCGGTGCGCGAATTGCACTGGGAGGACACCGCCGAAGGCGCCCCCGCCACGGTCACCGCGATCACCGACCACCTCCGCGTGAGCGCCCGCCACGCGATCCTCGCGGTACCGCCGAACTTGTACTCCCGCATCCAGTACGTTCCGGCCCTCCCCCGCATCCAGCAAATCGCGCACCAGCACCACTCGATGGGCCTCGTCATCAAGGTCCACGCTTCCTATGACCGCCCATTCTGGCGCGAGCAGGGCCTCTCCGGCACCGGGTTCGGCTACTACAACGTAGTCCAGGACATCTACGACAACACGAACCACCGCGACGAGCGCGGCACTCTCGTCGGATTCATCGTGGAGCACGACGCGGAGAAGGTCTGGGCGCTGCCCGAAGATGAGCGCCGCGAGACGATCCTGAACTCCCTCGCCGAGTATCTCGGCGACGAGGCGCGCAACCCGCTCGCGTTCTACCTCTCCGATTTCGGCGCCGAGGAGTGGACCCGGGGCGCGTACGGCACCAGTTACGATCTCGGCGGCCTGAGCCGCTGGGGTGCGACCCAGAACCAGCCCGTCGGCCCGATCTTCTTCGCCAGCTCCGACATCCAAGGTTTCGGCTACCAGCACGTCGACGGCGCCGTCCGCATCGGGCAGGACACCGCCGCCCGCATCCTTGAGGCGGACCGCGCAGCACAGTGACCACCACACAGCGCGAGCCCGCCGCGACCACCAAGAGCCTGACGCTCAAGGGCCTCCAGAAAGGGAAGATCGGCGCCTTCGCCGGGGCGATCATCGGAATCGCGAGCATCGCCCCGGCTTACACCATGACATCCGGGAACGGGCCGACGATCTCGGTCGCCGGCCTGCAGACCCCGTTCATCCTGCTCATCGGATGCATCCCGATGATGTTCGTGCTCATGGGCTACCGTGAGCTCAACTCCTCGATGCCGGACTCGGGCTCCACGTTCACCTGGTCGTCGCGTGCGTTCGGGCCGTGGATCGGCTGGCTCGGCGGGTGGGGGCTCGTCGCGTCGACCGCCCTGGTACTGTCGAACCTCGCCGCGGTCGCCGTGGATTTCTTGTTCATCGCGCTGTCGCAGATGTTCGAGAACCCCGACATCGCCGACCTCACGGGCAATCTCTGGGTCAACATCCCGGTCGTCGCGATCCTAACGGGGATCGCCGCGTACATCTCGTATCGAGGCGTCGAGGAGACCAAGCGCGTTCAATACGCGCTTGTGGGCTTGCAGGCCATAGCCCTCGCCTGGTTCGTGATCGCAGCGGTCGCCAAGATCGCGAACGGCGAAGCCTACGACTACACCCCGGTGAGTCTGGAATGGTTCAACCCCGCGCTCCTCGGATCCGACGGGTTTAGCTTCAGCGCACTCATGGCCGGCCTCTCGCTGTCGATCTTCATGTTCTGGGGCTGGGACGTCATCCTCACGATGAACGAGGAGACCAAAGATCCCCGCCGCACTCCCGGACGGGCCGCACTGCTCACCATCGCCATGATCGTGATCACCTACCTCACCGTCACAATCGTGCTGCTCAGCTACACCGGCATCGGCACGACAGGGCTCGGGGCCGGAAATCCGGACATCCAAGAAGCGCTGTTCGCCGCCCTCGCCCCCGAGGTAATGGGACCATTCGCACTGATCATGTCGCTCGCCGTCTTCGCGAGCTCCGCCTCGGCGCTCCAGGCGACGCTCGTGTCCCCCTCCCGGACCTTGCAAGCGATGTCACATTACGGGGCCGTGCCGAAAACCCTCGGCAAGCTCTCCAAGTACCAGACACCCGGCGCCGCGACGGTGTGGGCGGCGGTCGCCTCTGTCACCTTCTACGTGCTGATGCGCCTCGTTTCCGAGGACGCCCTCTGGGACACCATCACCGCGATGGGCATCATGGTCTGCTTCTACTACGGCATCACCGGCTTGGCAGCGTTCTGGTACTTCCGCGGCACCTGGTTCGCTAGCATCGGGAACTTCTTCCGACGCTTCCTTCTCCCGCTCCTCGGCGGTATCGCGCTCGTCGTCATGTTCGTCAAGACGCTTTACGACTCCGCCACCGACCCGGACTTCGGGTCCGGGAACATGCTTTTCAGCACCACCCTCCCCGACGGCTCTACCGATGGCGGCGTCGGAGTCGTCTTCGTCGCCGGCGTCGCCATTATCGGCGGCGGCATCATACTAATGGTGATCTACTCCCTCATAAACCCAGGATTCTTCAAAGGCAAGGAAATCGAAGTCGGATCGGTACGCCAGGAAACCGATATGACACCTTTTGATGCCGCAGCAGATCACGCCTCAGCAGAGCGAGAAGAGCACTTGCAACATGAAACCGGACGCTAGTCAAGGTTACTCAAAAGTGTTATTACCGCAATACAGTCTGCATGTTCAATGCATAGAAATAACATAGGAGAGAACCAATAGCGGTAGGCGTCGGGCGGGTAGGAATTTCCTATCTCTAACCATCTAGTGCGATTCCCACACTATCGCCGTGGCCGACACAGGTGAAGAGTTCACCTCGGAGCAAGGACGTTTTACTGGTGGAAACGAGAGTTCCACTCATGGCCCGGCATCATGTCCTGAAATCAGCAACCGAGAGAACCGCATACCGTGAAATCAAGATTGTTGCGGTCCGAAGCGGTAGCTTACGCGTGTTGGTTGACAACTATGAAACCCTTGCGCACACCGGTGACATTACAGTTCTCCCCGCAGAGACTGTATTCCATGTGGTCCCGGTGCCCCAAGCCTCAATTACATGCATCTACTTAGACCCAGAATATGCGCTTGATCTAGTCTATTGGCAGTATCGCGGCCGACTCTCTCACCGCGCAGAGGCGCACGTCTTTGCTGAACGTTTATACGGTGACATGCGAATTATCGTGCGGCTTGGCAAACGCCTTAAGAAACTGGCACCGATTCTCGACGGAATGGTTGCGCTGAGCAGAACGAGTGATTTTGTCATACATTCAAACCAGATGCAGGCACACTGGTTCACCCTTGCAAACGCAATTTCACGCAGTATTGGTGGACCGGAGGCATTTCCGCCCGCCGGGTCCGACCAAAGGCTCCGTGCGACGCGCCCGACGCCGATCAGACCTGAGGTACTAAAGGTCGAAACGCTCCTGCGTGAGAGGCCCGAATTTGAGTGGACACTTAGAGAGCTGGCCAGGCGAGTTAGTCTCTCGCCGGGTCATCTCTCTACACTGTGCACTCGAGCCTGGGGCTATCCGCCAAGGACCCGATTGCAATTGATCCGGGTTGAGATGTTGGCAAGGTTGCTGCAGGAGACAGACAGCACAGTCGAGCATTGCATTCATCTTGTCGGATGGAGAAGTAGTTCGCATGCCTCGAAGCTTTTTCGTACAGTTATGCAAGTCTCGCCTCACGAATATCGGATCGCGCGTAGGCGTGATACTTCTGTGACTTTGGGGGCCGAAATCGTTGGTCTTGGGGCCCGTAGCGAGGCAGTTTGAAAGAGGACACTTCCATCTTGGAAGTGATTAGCGGTAAGCCAGATATTCCATAGTGTCGGGGTCACTGCTACGCCTGACGAACGGTACCCTCCGAACGTCACTTGCGTCTTCTGTTCTCCTCGTCGCACCTTATCGCCAGTACTCAAGGTGAGAAGGAGTTAGCAACATGAATGATCTCGATCAACGGCTCATGCTGCTCGGCAGACTGTTGGGCACTGTCCGTGGCCTGCCTACCGCTGCGATGTATCTTGCCAGACATGGAGTGCCCGTCTTTCCATGTGCGTCTGGATTCAAACGCCCAATAGTGAAAGGCGGTTTCACGGCAGCAACCGTCGATGTTCGGCAGGTTGAAACCTGGTGGCGTCGGTGGCCTGACGCAAATCTAGCCGTGCCGACCGGTGCGGCGTCGGGTCTTGATGTCGTGGATGTGGATCGTCACAGCGACAGCGACACCGGGCTTCTGTCGTTCGGTCGCGCTCGTGATGCCGGGCTGCTGAGCGGCTGGTCCTCGTTGGTCGAGACGCCCTCAGGCGGCTTGCACATTTACTTTCCTGCCGACCCGAATCGGCCGCAACGGATCTGGCAGGCGGCGTCTGCGCAGGTCGATTTTCGTGGCGATGGCGGGTATGTGCTCGTGCCACCGTCGAGGGTACGGCAGAAAGATGGGACACTCGGCGCATACGTGCTGCGCTCGACCAGCCCAGCCCCCACCGCTCCGGTGGATGCGCAGCGGTTGCTCGAGTTGCTCGCACCGCCTAAGCCTGCCCGCGCCCGCCCGGTGCCGAGCACGCCTCGTGAAGCGCGAAACAGTGATGCTGGGCGGGCCAGATGGGTGGCGGCGCAGCCCGAGGGGAACCGGAACTGGGCGTTGTACTTCATGTCTTGTAGGATGACCGAGGACGGCATCGCCAAGGCCGACATCGTGAGGGTGTTGCTCCCCGCAGCGGAGCAAGCGGGGCTTGGTGAGCGGGAGATTCTGCGAACGATCGACTCCGCGTGGGAACGAGCACACCCGACCACCGGGCAGCAACAGTCGCCGCAGTCGGCCCGCTCAGCGATGCCGGGATCTCCTCGCGCGGGCCATTCGTATGGCGATGCCGGGTGGGTACGCTCATGAATACCGCGCGTATCTCGTTCCGGGTGCTGCGGGTCGCGGTTTTCGCTGCTGAAGCGGGCACGATTCTCCTTGCTGCCACCGCGTTCATCCTCAGTTTCACCGCGCTGCATGGCCTCGCCGCGCGCAGCGGCATCGACCCTGATCTGGCGTGGCTGTGGCCGTTGATCGTAGACGGCATCATCGTCGTGGCGACGCTCGCAGTGTTCGCGCTGGCTGGTACACGGGTGGTCTGGTATCCGTGGCTGCTGCTCGTTCTCGGCGCGGGTGTCTCGGTCGCTGCGAACGCAGTACACGCGCTCGTTGCAGCAGACCCCGACGTGCCCGACTTGATCGCTGCTTTGGTTGCTTCCGTACCTCCAGTCGTGCTCGTCGCGTCAACGCATCTCACGGCGATCTTGATTCGTCAATCACGCACCGTGCTCCAGGCCGCCGCCCATCATGAATCTGTCGATGCTGAAGCCGCGCAGGCAGCCGCACAACTACGGGCGGCAGAGGCTCACGAGCCAGCGCCCGACCCCGAGGTTGACGGTGAGGCTCCACTTGCCGAGGTCAATGCCGAAGAGCGGCGCACCGTGGCGTCAACGCTGCGTGGCCTCGGCCTCAACAACTCCCAGATTGCCCGGTTGTTCGGTGTTGATCGCAGCACCGTCGGCCGCTGGCTTCTCAAACCCGTCGAAGAACAGGAGACCCCATCATGACCACCCCACCGCCCGGCGCGATGTCGCCGTATCGTTTCCCACCCCATCTCGACCTCTACACCAAGGAAGAGATCATCGAGGCCGAGCTGATCGAAGACGCTGAACTCACCCGGCACACACCTTCCCCTGAACTCATTTACGACGCCGAAGTGGTCGAGGATGCGCTCGAGTTGGATGGCGGCTTCGATCCTCGCGCAACGGATGATCCTGCCGATATTGTCGGCCCGGAACCGGAGAAACCTGCCGGGGTGCGGGTGGCGTGGAAACGTCCGACCGACCTTTTCGCGGAGGCCGGGGCGAGGGTGACCGCTCGCGGCATGGATCTCACTGCCGCGTTCTCGGAGCGTGCCCGAGGCAAGGTCGGAGACTTCCATCGGGAGATGCGTGAGGGCACCTGGCATCTCGCTCCGATGAACCCGTTTGGTCAGGATGCACCGCACCGCTCGATGCCCGAACCCGAAACGATCTCTCGGGGCTGATGGTGACGGTGATGGATCATGCACGGTATCGCTCTCAGACTGGTTCTGCTCGTTCGGGATGAGGATCGCACGTCTCTTGCAGGAGGTGCGCCATCATGACCAGATCACTTATCGCCGCTGCTTCGCCCGAGGATCACGAGTTCGAGACCCCGGAGGGGCTGCGGGCGTTGCTTATTCGTTTGCAGGAGGCCGGCCCCGGCGCGTGGCGTTATGACACCGAGGCGCATGAGCTCGCGAAGTTCACCGCAGGCAAGTATGCGCGTCTTGCCCGCAAGTACGGCCTCGACCGTTGGGAGGCGGTGACCGCCGCGTTCGAGGCGATGCGGAAACCTGGCACCGCCCGCGCCGACAACCCCTGGGCCGTGGTGACCGAGGCGGTGCGGCTGACGTGCATTTATGAGCAGCGCGGGCAGGGGCTGCTCTGCTCGGTCGATAAGGCTCGAAAGTCTGAGGTCTCCGCGAATCATGATGCGGAACGGTTCGCAGACCGCGACCAGGCGCTGCTCGAATGGAACCCAGCGTTCCAAGTCGGTGAGCCCCGCATTGAGGATGCAGGCGAAGAAGAACCTTCTCCCGAGGTGACCATGATCGAGCAGGCAGTGTTCCTGTTCTCGCGGCTCTGTTGGCCTGAATCAACGGCCCGGAATGTGATCTGGTACATCTACGAAGGCCTTGAAAGGCTCGGGAGCCGCACGAGCGCGTTCGACGTGCTGCGCCGAGACCGTCTCGCCCTCGCGCTCCTGGACGTAACGAAAGATGCCTGGAACACCGTCGTCGCGGTGCTGCTGGGCACTCAGAACCCTGCTTACGCGGCAACGAACGCGGGCCGTGGCCTGTTCATGCGAATCGTGATCGGTGAGAGCTTTCCCGAACTGCTGAGTGACGAGCACCTGGTGCGGCAGATCGTGGAGTCTGCCCCGAAACCTGGCGGTGCGTGATGAGCGGTCAGTATGGGATTCAGTTGGATCGGGCGCTCGACTCGCTCCTGGTTGGCACCCGGCATCGCAGCGACCTCGGAGATCTCGACCTGCTGGCGAAGTCGCTTTCTGAACACGGGCTGCTGCAACCGCCGACGATTACCCCGGAAGGGTTCGTGCTGATCGGGGTGCGCCGGGTCGCTGCCGCACGGAAACTCGGTTGGCGCACGATCAACGTGTGGGTGCGATCAGGCCTCTCCGACCGGCTCGGGCAACTGCTCAGCGAGCACGCCGATCATGCCCTACACAAGCCCCTCACCACCCTGGAAGCTGCGGCGCTCTACCGCGAGCTGAAAGCCGTGCTCGAGGAAGAAGCCGCGCTGCGGCAGGCCGCTACTCGCTTCGGAGCGCAGCCTGGACTCGCCAGAATCTCCGGTGGTGGTGATTCACCACCACCGTCAGAGGCGCGCGAATACGGGAAAGCACGCGAACAGGCAGCCCGCATGGTGACCGGGCGTGACTCCCATCAGATGCTCGAACGTGTGAACCGCATCGAAGACCTCGCCGCTGACGGCACCGTCTCGGCGGCGGTTCGCGGGCAGGCCGAGGCCGAGCTCGTCCGGATTCGGTATGGTGCCGGGGTACTGGCCTCGCATCAGCGCATGAACGCCGCCCTATCGCTTGACGAACTCGACCGCATCGCGGCAGATCCCACCCAGCCTGAGAGCGTGCGCGAAAGCGCAGGCCGTGAGGCGGCTCGCGCCCGCCAGGCCGATCTGAAAGCCGCTGAGATGGAACGCCTCGCCCAGGCCGCCCTCGAACGAGTGAAAGGAAGCAGCGGGTCGAAGCGCCGCCCCACCCCTCGCACTGCGCTCACAGCCGATGATGAGATGCCGAAGCTGCGCAGTTCCCGCGCGTTCTGGGCAACCTGGAGCGAACTCGACGGCTGGTGGCGACACTACGGCGTCGAGCAGATGGTGCGAGAGCTCTCCGGCGAGCAGCTCGATCTGTTCGTCTCTATCGCTGAGGGCACCATGCGCTTCGCCACCGAACTCCAAGAAGCACGCGCAGCCGCCTGACCCAAGCCGGTGTTCGGGGTGCGGTCTCGCACCTGTGCGGTATGAAACGTCGTACTCCCTCACCGCAGCAACCGGCCGCTGATCCTGAGCGGGCGCGCCGGTTACGCATGATCGTCGCCACGGTGCTCGGCACCGGGCTCCTGTTCATCCTCATCATCGCCACGATCGGGCTGCTGCTCGGCCCACCCGATGACGAGCCGACCCCGATGGTCGGCTCGACCGTCGCCCCCGACCCAGGCGACACCGCTGAGCGCCCCACGAGTCGGTCTGCGCCTTTCGGCACGGTCGCACAGACCGGAGATGCTGATCGCTTCGCGGAGTCTGCGGCGCTCGCCCTGTTCGCGTGGGATACCCGAGACGGGTATCAGCCGACCGACTATGTGCAGGCGATGCTCGATCAAGCCTCCGACCCTGCAAACGAAGAAACAGACGGCCTCGCCACCGACCTCGCCGCCTATGTACCGAACCGGGCGGCGTGGATCGAGTTGCAACGGTACGAGACGCGGGAGCATCTCGTGATCGACCAGATCGGTGTGCCCGACACCTGGGCCGAGGTGGAGCGGCAGGCACGCGAGGGCACGCTGCTACCGGGCACCATCGCCTACACCGTCGACGGCACCAGGCACCGCACCGGGGTATGGGAGGGCAAAGAGGTCGCGACTGAGCATCCAGTCGCGTTCACCATGTTCATCGCCTGCGAGCCGACGTACGAACAGTGCCGTCTGCTGCGCTTGACCGTGCTCGACAAACCACTGCGATGAGCGGGATCGCATTGTGAAGATTCTCGCGTTCCTCGCCGCCCTCGCGCTGCTCCCCGGCCTCGGCCTCATCGCTCTTGTGCTGGTTGCGGTTCCCGGCGGCGAGGCCTGTCTCACCCGCACCGACACCACTTCTGGGGGCGGTGAGGCATTGGCACCCGAGAGGCCGGCCGAGACGAAGAGCATCGTGTTTCCGCTGGCGAGAGGCGTTTGGGTTCGCACGAGCCAGTTTGGGCCGAGGATCGACCCGATCTCTGGTGAGGCGCGCACGCACACCGGCCTCGACCTTGCCGCCGCAGACGGCACCCCGATCATGGCGGTCGCTGACGGGTATGTGACGTTCGCCGGGATGGATGGCGGCTGGGGTGGCCTCATCACGATTGAGCACACCATTGACGGGCAGACCGTCGCGACCGCCTATGTGCATATGTGGGCGCACGGCATCCACGTCAACGCCGGGGATACCGTCGTCGCTGGCCAGCACATCGCCGATGTCGGATCGAGCGGCTGGTCAACCGGCCCGCACCTGCACCTCGAAGTGCGACCCGGCGGGTCTCGCGCCGCAGCGATTGATCCTGAGCCGTGGCTCGCCGCCCACGGAGCTATCGACCTTTCCGGCATCGGCACCGATGCTCCCGCGCTCGCCGGATGCGACCTCAATGCCGAAGCCGCAGCAAAGGGGTAAGGCCGGATGAATGTGTTTCCTGACTTCGGCTCGCTCGACCTCGGCTCTCTCGAGGACGCCATAGGGGCTGCACTGATGATCGTGCTCGTGGTGAGCGTGCTCATGTTCATCGTCTCCGCTGTCGCCTGGGCGGCAGGTACCTGGGGCGGCAACCCGCAGACCGCGATGCGCGGCAGGGTCGGCGTGTTCGTTTCGCTCGGCGGCGCGGTGATGGCGGGAGCCGCTGTCGCGATCACCAATATGTTCCTCACCTACGGCCCCACTCTGTAACCACCCGATTCGGGATCTGCCCGGCAGTCGGCGCGTCTTCGCGTCTGCTGCCGGGCTTCGCTCGTTCTCGGGGCATGGCCTGCACCTGACGGGTACGCACTTCCCGCGCCCTGACCCGTTAAGGAGCTTCCCCATGATCGACATCGACCCCAACAGTTCCGGGCTTCCCGGCATCGACGCGCTCCGGCTCATCGTCGGCGCGGTGATGACGTTCGGTTTGATCCTTTCCGCGCTCGGCCTCATCATCAGCGCGGTGGTCTGGGCGTTCGGGGCGAACTCGTCGAACCCGCATCTGGCCGGGCGCGGGAAAACTGGCGTGTTGATCTGCTGCGGGGCCGCGATCTTGTGTGGGGCCGCCGTCACATTGATCAATTTCTTCTGGGATGTGGGCCAGTCCGTCTGACCCTCGCGTTCGACGGTTCAAAAGGAGTTCCCGATGAGTCTGTGTGAGCAGCCGATCCTGTCGATGCTGTGCGAGGTGCGAGACGAAGCCACCGCGATGGTCGCCACCGCTCCGATCCAGTGGATCGCCGATGGTGTCGGCCAGACTGCGGCCTGGTTCATCCAGGGCCTCTGGATCGTATTCGACTCGACCACGCTGGTCGACGTTACTGGTGCCGAGTTTGTCGGCGTCTACAATCTCATCTTCGGCATCGGCGTCATGATCGCTCTGCTGCTGGCTTGCTTCCAACTCATCACCGCCGTGGTGAAACGCGAACCCGGTGGTCTCGCCCGTGCTGGGATCGGTCTCGGGAAGAGCATCCTCGGTTCGTTCGTCGCGGTCTCGCTCGTCGCGCTGGGATTAGAGATCGTGGATCAGCTGTGCCTCGGCGTCGTGCAAGCGACCGGGAACTCGATGCAGTCAATGGGCGACAAGATCACGATGCTCATCACCGCACTGACTACGTTGAACCTCGGTTCCCCAGGTATCGGAGCGATCGTCACGCTGTTCCTCGGCGGCCTGTCAATCGCGGCGACAGCGATCGTGTGGTTCTCGTTGCTCGTGAGAAAGAGCCTGCTCCTGCTGACGGTCGCGCTCGCGCCGCTCGCACTGGCGGGATTCTCCTGGGATACCACGCGCGGGTGGGCGGGGAAATGGCTGATGTTCGTGGTCGCGCTCATCGTCTCGAAACTCGTGTTGACCGTGATCCTGTTGGTCGCGATCGCGCAGATTTCGGTGCCTATCGCCCTCGATATCCAGGCGCTCACTGACCCGCTAGCGGGGATTGTGCTTCTCGCGGTTGCCGCGTTCGCCCCGTACATCACCTATAAGGCGATCTCGTGGCTCGGTACCGACTACTACCACGCCATGTCCACCGAGTCCGAAGCGAAGCAGGCGCTCAACCGGCCGGTGCCGGTGCCGAATCGGATGCCTGGGAACCCGTCTCGCGTTCTCGGCGATTCGGGCGGCGAGGGCGGTTCAGGTGGCTCCGGCGGTAAAGGCAAGCCTCCCGCGCCGACGCCTACCGGCGGGAGCGGGAGTGGTGCTGGTGCTGCGGGTGCAGGTGGTGGCACCGGAGCGAGCGCGGGTGTCGGTGGCGGCACTGGAGCGGGCGTTGGCGCGGGTGCTGCGGGTGGGCCGATCGGTGTTGGGATCGCGCTCGGTGCGGCAGCGGCGAAGAAGGCTGCAACCCTCGGCCCGGAGCTTGGCAGTCAGGTCGCGCAGCAGGCTGACAGTCAGATGGAGGGGGCGAGCACGCCGGGGCAGAGTTCGGATCCGCCTCCGGCACGCCACGGGCAGGTACCGCCGCCTCGCGCGCTGCCGCCTGGCCCGAGTGCGAACTCTGGCGATAGTTCGACCCCGAAAGCGTAGGGAGCTGTCATGTCTGAGTTCGAGTTGTCGACCGTGCAGTTCTCGCGCCTCACCAAGCGGGGCGTGATGCTCGGTCTCTCGCTGCCCCAGCTGGTCACGCTAGGGATCGGTCTCGTCACTGCCGTTGGCGGCCTCTACGTCACGGGTGGTGCGGGGCTTGTCTGGACGGCCCCGGTCTGGGGGTTTGCCGCTGTCACCGCGACCGTGCCGGTTGGCGGGCGGAAGATCGTCGAGTGGGCACCCATCGTGTTGCGGTGGTGGCAGAAGCAAGCGAGTGGGCAGGCCGAGTACCGACGCGCGCTTATGCGGCTTCGACCCGAGGGCACCCTTGCGCTCCCTGGCGATGCTGCCGCGTTGCGGGAGTGGGTGGACGATGAGACCGGGGCGGCGATGATCCATGACCCGCACCAGCACCTCTTGACCGCGATCCTCGGGGTCTCTCATCCTGCGTTCGTGCTGCTCGATCCGGGCGACCAGCAGCGCCGCGTCGACGGTTGGGGCAGAGTGCTCGCCTCCGCGTGCAGGTCGGGGAGGATCGCCCGCATCCAGGTGTCTGAGCGCACCCTGCCCGACTCCGGCACCGGGCTGGCGCAATGGTGGCAGGAGCACGGCAACGCTGACGGGTCGTGGGCGGCGACCGTCTATGGCGAACTCATCGACCGGGCGGGTCCCACCGGGGAACGGCACGCCACTACCGTCTCACTCTCGCTCGATATGCGCCTCGCGGCACGCGCGATTCGCACCGCTGGCGGCGGTGTGCGCGGGGCTGCGCAGGTGCTGCGGCAGGAGATGCATACCCTGGTCGCTGCGGTTCGTGCCGCAGATCTGCAGGTCGACGGGTGGCTTACCCCAGGCGATGTGGCAATGGTGCTGCGCGCTGCCTACGATCCAGCGACCGCTGCCGCGCTCGAACGTCACGGCGAACTTGGGCGCGATCTCGCAACTGCTGGCCCGGTCGCTGTCACTGAACGGTGGGAGTCGATCAGGTCTGACAGTGCGCATCATGCGGTGTTGTGGGTCAGCGAATGGCCGCGCAGCCAGGTCTACCCAGGGTTCCTCTCGCCCCTTGTGCTCTCGTCGGGGATCCTGCGCACTCTCTCGTTGCACTACCTGCCGGTGCGCGCCGATCAAGCGGCGCGTGATCTGCGGCGCAAACGCACCGAACTGATTTCGGACAAGACGCAGCGGCAGAAGATCGGGCAGATCGAAGACGCCGCGACCGCTGCCGAGTACGTCGACGTAATGCAGCAAGAGGCCGACCTCTCTGCCGGGCACGGCCTCGCCCGCGTCACCGGCCTCATCTCGGTCACCGCCTCAACCAGCGAGGAACTCGAGGCAGCGGTCGCGGCGGTCGAACAGGCCGCGATCCAAGCCTCATGTGAATGCCGTCGCTTGGTCGGGCAGCAGGCCCGCGCGTTCGCCGCCGCAGCCCTCCCGCTCGCCCGCCCCATCTGAACCCGCCCTGACTGACTGGACACCACTGATGCCTGAGTATGAGACCCCGCGCGAAGCGGCGACTGCCGCCTACGACGCACTCCGTTACCTCGCCCACACCGTTCGTGAGACCCCGCCCCGTGAACTCTACGATCTGAACCGTGAACTGCTCGGCATCTCTCGGCTGCTGCCCGACGTGTTCAGGAGGTTCGCGTCGCGTGCGATCGCCCGCAACGATGAGGCGATTATCCGAACCGGCGGCACCATCGTCTCTGGTGTCGCGGTGATCGAAGAAGCAGCCCGTGACCTTCTCCAAGCCGCAGAGTTTGTCGACCGTGCCGAGACGCGCCTGGGTCGCACCTCCGAACACCTCTCGCTCCTCGAATGGCCGACCCCACATCGCCCCGATGCTCCGCCCGCTGCGAGCGTCACCACCTACCTCAGGCCGGAGGCGCTCGATTCGGGCACCCTTGCGCCCAAGACCGCGCACGGCCCCGGCCGCACGGCCGCACCCCAGAGACTCGATGCGGGGTTATCGCGGTGAGTGACGAAGAGCGTCTGCACGCAAGCGTGCTCGTCGCCCCGACCGCCGAGCGCCGCCGCTTGAAGAAAGCAAGACGCCGAGCGGCTGCGCAGCTGCGCCTGGAGGCGCGCGCCCGCGAAGATGCCGAACAGCGAGCCAGGCGCGAGGCCGAACGGGAGGAACGCCGCAACACCGTCTATCTCCCCGCAGCGGGCGAGCCGTACCCTGAGTCGCTGCGCACCCCTGGCCGATTTCGGCTACCGAAGCATCAAGACACAACGGCAACGCTGGGTGCGCAATACCCGTTCCTCGCCGAGGCCGGCCTCGGCTCAGACGGTGCGTTCATCGGGCAGGATCTCTACTCCGGGGCCTCGTTCGTGTACGACCCGTGGACGCTCTACCAGCGCGGCCTCATCACCGCCCCGAACATCGTGATCGCCGGAATCGTGGGCAGCGGCAAGTCGGCGCTCGTGAAATCGCTCTACACGAGAGCGCTGCCGTTCGGGCGCAGAGTCTATGTGCCCGGCGATCCGAAAGGCGAGCACTCTCCCGTCGCTGAGCTGGTCGGCGGGCGCGCGATCATTCTTGGACGTGGCTTGCCACACCGCCTCAACCCTCTCGATGAGGGTTATCGTGCGGCAGGGATCAGCGATCAAGACTGGGCGGCTCAGGTCACCGCGCGTCGCCGCGAGCTCGTCGGCGCACTCGCAGAAACCATGCTCGCACGACCCCTCACCCCTCTGGAGCACACCAGCATTGACCACGCGCTTGGCGCGGTGATGCGAGAGCACGGCACCCCGATCCTGCCGCAAGTGGTCGACCGTATCCTCGAGCCTGGCAGCGATGCTGACGGCAGGCTCAAAGAAGACGGTCGCCAACTTGGACACGCGCTCAGGCGACTCGTTGCGGGCGACTTGCAGGGCATCTTCGACGGGCCATCGACCGTTCGCTTCGATCCGTCGCTGCCGATGGTGAGCCTCGACCTGTCGCGCATGGTCGAGAACTCCGCACTGACCTCGGTGCTGATGACCTGCTCATCGGCGTGGATGGAGGGTGCGCTGCTCGATCCAGCGGGCGGGCAGCGGTATGTGATCTACGACGAAGCCTGGCGGCTCATGGCCTACCCCTCGCTGCTTCGACGTATGGACAGCCAGTGGAGGTTGGCGAGGCACTACGGGATCGCGAACGTCTTGGTCTTTCACAAGCTCTCAGACCTCGACAACGTAGGCGATAGTGGCTCCGCCATGCGCGCGCTCGCCTCGTCGCTGCTCGCAAACGCCGAGACGCGGGTGATCTACCGGCAGGAACCCGACCAGCTGGGCGCGACCGCGCAGGCGCTCGGCCTGACCCGAACCGAACAGTCGCTGCTGCCCGGTCTCGGCGTCGGACAAGGCTTGTGGAAGATCAAAGGCAGGAGCTTCGTTTCGCAGCACCAACTGCATCCTGCTGAACTCGAAGCGTTCGACACCACCACCCGCATGGGCTGAATTCATCTCCGCAAACGGTCTGAGAAGTGCTGCGCTTCTCAGACCGTTTCTTCGTGCTCGGGGTTCCTGTCTTACCTCGCTGTCGGGTCACCGCCCTATTGCGGGGCCTGTCAACACAGGAGTCAGGAGCGATCTATGTCTTACACGTCCACCCGCCCACCGGATGATCGGCCCAGGGTCGATCCCCAGGAGCGAAGATTCCGAGCGCAGTTCGCCGCCTTGCTGCTGGCGCTGCTGATGCTCGTATCGAGCCTCGTCATGATGCCTGCTCCGGCTGCGCAGGCCGCGACCCTGGGCGTCGGGTATGGAAATGAGCAGTTGTGGCTCGGTTCGTTCTCCTCACACGGCCGTCAGGCATACTGCATGGACATCGACGCGCTGCCGCCCTACGGGAACACCGAGCATCCCGAGCTGAAGACCACCCTCGACAATCTCTCCGATGGGCAACTCGCACGGCTGAACTATGTGCTGGCGACCTGGGGCGAATCGTCAGACCCGGCGATCACGGCTGCGGTGCAGCTGTTCGTGTGGGATGTCGCCGACCACGACACCTATGCCGCGCGCGGCGGTGAGGCGCACTTCATCGAGCGTGTACCGGCTGGTGCGCGGTCGACGGTGCTCGGAAACCTCGCAGCGATGCGGCAGGCCGCCGCCGAGAACGCGGTGGCGAAGCCGTCCGCGTCGATGAGTATCGAGATGAGCGACCAGTACCAGGGTCGCCTCACGATCAGCACCACGCCGGGGTCGCTGACGGGTGCAGTAACGCTCACCAATGCGACGTTTGCGAACGGTGCGACTACTGCGACACTCGGTGCGGGCACGCACGCGATCACCGGCACCCCCGCTGAGGGTGCGCCGGAGTACCGTGTGAGTGCGTCGTTCTCGTCACGGGCTGCGGGGATGGGTGCTGGGGTGGATATGTTCTACACTCCCGGCGAGCAGCGGATTCTCGCAGCAGCGAGTTTCGAGCCGGTGAGAGCCGCCGCGCAGTCTCCCGTGATCCCGCTCGATTTTCAGCCCGAGCTGACCACGCAGGTCGCATCGAAGTTCGTACAGGCGGGCGACCAGTTCGTTGACGGCGTGAACGTGACGGTGACGAAGCACTCGTGGATTCGCATCAACGGTTCCCCGATCCCGGTCGAGGCCGTCGGCACGCTCTACGGCCCGTTCGACGCGCAGCCCGCCGAGGCGAACGCGCCGCCGCGCGGTGCGCCTGTCACGGGCACGGAGAAGCTCACCCTGACCGGCCCCGGCAGTTACACGTCGCCGGGCACGATCACCGCTCCCGAGTCGGGTTTCTACACCTGGGTCTGGTCGATCGACAAAGAGGCGCAGGGAGGCAACGCGAAGTACATCACTGAGAGCTTCACCGATCGTTTCGGCCTCGTACCTGAGACGTCGGTGGTGCCGTTCCAGCCCGAGGCGGTCTCGCGCGCTGACCAACGGCTCGTGAACCCCGGCGATACCGTAACTGACACGATCACCGTGTCCTCGAGTAACGGGGTCTGGCTCAAGCACAACGGCGAGCACATCCCCGTGATCTTCGAGGGCACCGCCTATCAGGTGCCCGGCACGCTGCCTCCTGAGCAGGCCGGCCAGGTGCCCGCTGATGCGCGAGCAATCGAGACGGTCACGATCACCGCGACCGGCCCCCGCACCTACACCAGCCCTGAGATCGTTCTGCCGAACGCGGGGTTTGTGACCTGGGTGTGGGAGATGAAGCGCGCTGACCAGCCTGAATGGGTGCGCCCCTACCTCGCCGCTGATTGGGCCGATGACTACGGCATCAACATCGAGACGCACTCGGTGCGCTGGCCGATCAAGATCGTCTCCGAGGTCAAGGAATACAACGTGCATCTCAAAGGCGGTCGCGCGTTCGACCGGATCGAGATGAGCGGGTTCCCCGAGAATCACGGCGAGTTCGAGGGCGACGGGTACTGGGGTGCCGACCATGACGAGGTCGTGCACACGGTGTATGGCCCGTTCAAGACCGAGGACGAGCTGACCAATGACCTCGATCTTGAGGATGCCCCCGTTCTCACCTCGATCACGACGCCCGCACGGAACGGTACCTACCATCTCGGGTACACGGATGAGGATGCGATCAAGCCGGTGAAGCCCGGCTACTACGTCATCGTGTCGCATTTCGCTGGTGACGACCGGGTGCAGCCGCACACGACTTCGCCGGGCGATATTCGCGAGCGGTTCTTCGTGCCCGATGATCGACAGCCCGTGTCGGTGATCACGCAGGCGACACGCGAGGCGCGCGTCGGCGAACCGTTCGAGGATCTCGCACTCGTGCAAGGCACCGACATTCCCGAAGGCGCATACCTGATCTTCCGCGCTCACGGCCCGGTCGATCCCGAAGCCGAGCCGCAGTGCGACGCACCGTTCTTCGAGAGCGAGCAGATTCCTGTCACCCAGGCAGGCGTCTACCGCTCCGGCACCACGAGCGTCGACCAGCCCGGCCATGTCTACTGGGTCGAGACCCTGTACGACAAAGACGGCGAAGTGATCGCAGAGGGGCGCTGCGGCGCTCCGGGCGAGACCACCGTGATCACCGGGCAGCCCGAGGAAGTGAGCGTGGTCACGAACGCAGTGCCCGAGGTACTGCTCGGTGATCCCGCACACGACGTCGCTACCGTCACAGGTAACGTGCCCGAGGGTTCCACGCTGAAGTTCGAGGCGTACCGACAGGGCGGCAGCGAGGCGCTCTGCACCGCAGACGAGCTGGTCTTCACCTCAGAAACCATCGAGGTCGACAGGCCGGGCGACTACCGCTCGAACGATGTGGTGTTTGATCGCGTCGGCACCTACTACTGGGTGGAGACCCTGATCGGCCCCGACGGTGACGTGCTGCATCGTGGCCAGTGCGGTGCCCCGAACGAGACCACCAAGGTCGTGACCGAGCTGACCGCTCCGCCTGAGCTGGCGGTCACCGGCAGCGACAACGGCGGCATGTGGGCTCTCGGCATCGGCGCGGGCGTCGCGATTCTCGCCGCAGCAGGCGTGCTGTTGTTCGGGCGTCGCCTCGCTCAGCAGCGCGACGAGGCAGACGGTGCGGATGATGAGGATGCCGAAGTCGACAGGAAGGGTGGTGATGCTATCGACACATTCATGAACGACTAACACGCACACTCCCCCAGAGAGGCACGACCCCTGTACCGGGGCCGTGCCTCTTGTCATGCATGTGCCCCACTTCGTAGCCAGAACCCAGTTGAAGCCGGGCCCAACGGCAGGGTCTCAGCAGGGTCCTACACACTCGCGATCTCAGTCCGGCAGAGGGTCAGGCCAGCGCCACCAGCCACCGGCAATGCGCGAAGACGCTTATCTGAGAGGAGCTCAGTCGTCGAGGAAATCTCTCGCCGGAAAGTAACCGAGGCGCAGTAGTTCGGACCAGACTTCCTTCACGATATGGCGGTCGTCATCTGGTGCGATCTTCGCGGCTTCAACGATCGGTTGCAGGAACGATGGCAGGGTGGTTCGGCCCCGAAGCAGATGGAGCCCTACCTTCAGAAGAGCTGAGGGATGGTCTATTGGGAACTCGCCAGGATCGTAATAGTCGAAGCCTCGATCCTCGTCTGAGGGTGAAGCCTCAGGGCCTTGAATGAAGAGATCTACTGCACGATCAATATCGATGCTTGGGACTGTGATCCAGCTTAGAAGTGCACGTTGCTCGGTCCCTGTCAGTGGAGGTTGCTTGTCCAGTCGGTGCTTCCAATAGCTGTAGAGCACCTCTGGGAATGAATCGACGCGGGAAACCCTGTGTGCCACATTTCGTATCCAGCGCGCTCTCGTCGCGGCAGGAGCGTTTAAGGTGAAGGGGTCTGCCCAGGTGGATTCCTCGGGTTCGGTGTAGTAGGCGAACTGTGCCGAGTGCAGATCGATATACGCTTCGATCGAGCCGGGCAGCTCTGTTGATACTTGAAGCCATCCAGTACGTAACGCGCTTCTCGTGCTCACCATGAGTGCATCTGTCACGTTGTTGGCGGTAAAGATCCCGGCCCAAAAGCTCCTCGATTGTGGCGTATCAGCGATCTCGTTCAACTTGACGGCGATCTTGCGGTCAAACCATTCGTTATCCCAGTGCTGAATGTGTGCCGCATATCGCGCGAGCATCATCGGACTCGGATCTCTCACATCCTTGTCTTGGGCCTCTAAGAACTCGCTGAATGCCAGCAAATATGCCGGGTCGATGGATTCTTTCTTCTGCTCATGCATTGTTCGGAAGACGGTTTCCAAGAATGCGTTGGCGACGACTCCGCGAGCGGTTGAGTTTGCTTCGTTCGGGTCTCGAGGTTCGATGTCGCTATCGCCTTCAAGCAACGTGAGACGCCATAGACCGAACAGGAGCTTGCAACGTTCGTCTGGCTGTTCGAGGTCCTCCTCTTGTGTCGCAGTTGGGCGCATCAAGGTGTATGCGACGTTCTGGGCGATCGCTGAGGTTTGTTGTCTAGGAAGTTTCCTCAGCTGGGTCAGCAGTGGTTCAGCTTCCCAGTCTGCGCCTGGGCGTGTGAGGATGAGTAGCACGACGGCCCATGCACTGTACGAATAGAGGCCTTGCCTGAAAAACTCAGCGAGAAGCTCACCAGCGCTAAAGGGTTCATTCTCGAAGAAATCGTTCAGCTCGAGACTGAGTGTGTCTTGCTCAAATATGTCGTCAAGATCCGGGTCGCTCTTCAGGCTATTGGCAACCTCTGCTGGCGTCATGCCGCGGAAACGCCCTTCAGCTTCACTGGGGGTCTCGACTCGGGCAAAGGTCACTGGTGTTGCGTCGAGATTGGGTTCCTCGCGTGGCGAGAACTCGGGATGCTCCTGCTTCATCTCCCGAAGAAGCTGATGTGCCGGGTCGTCCTCTTTTACCTGCCGAGTCAGCCAGTCAACCGCATTGAATCGTTCAGAGTCGCTGACCTCGATCCCGCCTGGAGCTGCACTTGTTTCCTGAATGTGGTTCAGAAGTTCCGCACGGATCTCGGCGGATGCGTGAGGGTACATTTCCTTGAGTAGCCGGAACACTTCTGGTTTGTGAGAACGACTCAGGATCAAACCTTGGCTGATCATTCGGCCGATGAGGGAGTCTGCTTCGGATGGTCGTGATTCTGTGAGCGCATCGATCCCGAGCCGCTGTGCTAATTCAGAAGAACTATCCAGCAGATTGTTTGCGCGTTCTGGTCGGCCATGACGCACGTATTCCCTGAGAAGGTCGCGTGCGACGTCGACCAGAAGCACGCCGTGTTCATCACGACTTATAAGGAACCGTTCATTGCCATCAACTGTATATCGGCGGGTGGAGAATCGATTTCTGAAGTTGGTACCGTCGAAGAATGCGGTCGTGGTCTCCACGTGTGCGATAAGGCTGAGCACTAAGGAAAGGAGCTGGTCTGGATCTCTGAGGCTCTGCAGAAGCTGAGGCCATACCTTTCGGATCGATGAAGGATGCCAGGGAAACACGAACTCGGTCGTCAGGAAGTCAGGTCGACCGAGTATGCCGCGATGAGAGGTGAATTCGAGCCGGGCAGTTAGGAGCTGGTGCAGGAGCACCTCTGCGGCCTCCGGATCGACCTCGGCAAGTTTCTGAATCAGCAGCGAAAGCTGAGAGTCGTCGCTGTCTGAACGGGCGGCAGTAAGCAGAATCAAGAGCTTCCTCAGGTGATCATGCGGCTGGTAGCCCTCATACAGTTGACGAAATACGTCGAACCATAGCTGTTGAGACATCTGCCCGCGGTGCTTCGCAAGGATCTCCAGCATGCTTTCTCCGCGGTCCACAGAGATCGACCTTGTCACCCAGGCACTCCACATGGCTTGAGTTCGAGCAGTTTGCTCATTTGCAGGTTCGAAGATTACATCCAAAATGCCGATTGCCTCAGCATGTCGCATCCACTCAGTCGGGTCAGCCCGACCCACAAAGTGACGAGAATACTCCTCATCGCTTAGCAGCCACGAAAGCTCCGGGTCTGGAGTAGTTCGGTCGGACGGTCCCTTATCGATCAGTGCCACAATTGCGTCATAGCGGTCTTCGCTTGTAGAGGTAACCCGCTCGCGCCAGTTCGTGAAGAAAGTTTGGAGTCGAGCGTGCCCATTTGACCCTTCCGCTTTCGGATACAGAACGGGCGAGACGTCGAGGCGCTGCCACTTCGCAGTCATTTCGTCTTTGTAGTCCTCGCGCATGAATGCGAATCGGGTTCCCCCGTCAGTGGGCAACGCGCGTGCAAGGTACCGCATAACGACGTCATCTGCGCTGTATCCAACAAATACGGTGACGTACTCTTCGAGCATTCGAGTAAGGAACTGCGTAGCCCAACCTTCGGTGATGTAGGCCTGGCCAAAATCTTGATCAGTCAACACCATACGCTGAAAGTGCGTTGGATCGATCGGCCCATGCAAGTGCACCAAGCCGCTGAAGTCGTTGCCTAGCGGCAATGCCGGCGCATGGTGGACAGACAATTCCACTTCTGCTCGACGCGCGGCCTCCTCGAAGAGTAAGTCAAAGTTGGTTGTGACGATTCGAGGTTTGTTGCCGTTAACCGTTGCGAGGGCGATTAGATCCTCGTGATAGGTGTTCGGCTCAGTTATGGGCCTGAGTCTTGCACTCACTCGAGCATGCGCGTCTCCATGAAGATCATTCAAGCGCCCCATGATTTCATCGAAGTGGATGGAAGGATCTGGTTTCTCGGGCACCCAATCCGAGTGACCCATGTCATTTGCGATGTCGGCCGCAAGGCCCAGAAAACCTGGCAGGTTTGAAGGCGACGCGGAAGAGACCCCAGCTCCAACAAAGAACACAAGTTTGTCGGAACTTAACGCGCGATCAAGCTCCTGCGGTAGCGAGATTCCGCCTGCCTGCCACGCTCTAGTCAAGATTCTCCTTCTGCTTCTGCTCATTCGCCTGTTGAGAGTTCTACTGCCTCTGGTCTGGAGGTGTCTCCAGCCAAAATGTATGCCGCAAGGCTCAGCGTATCGCTGGCACAGTTGCGATGTGAGCTTTGTCGCCGCAGCCTGCTATCCGGGAGTCGCCGCGTGCGGGTTGAATGCGGTGAACTTGGCGGGCTTACCACCAGCCTGGAGCCACCAGCAATCGAAGCCGATGCTCCGGCCTTCATCGGCGGCAAAGATAAGCGTGTTCAGGTTGATGCCGCTCTTCTACTCACGAGTGGTGTTTGATTTCCTGCCCCATTCGCTCATCTAACGGTTGATAGCGGCACACGACCTCTGGTATCAAGCCGGTTCCCGCCCGAACGTATCCTCTGCATCGGAGGCGTAGGCTCTGCCGCCTAACCCGTAACTCGCGAACAAAAAGCGCTGTTCTCAGCTCACCAGTGCAGGGCTTCGGTCGGAAGGTCACACTTCGCTTGCATGAGATGCAGTAACCGAACCCTGCCCATATCCTTCGAACTCCTGACGCGGGCGGTATTCGGATGAGGCGACACAGTGCGAAGCCGGCGCATCGGCCCGATGTGGAAGCTCCAGTTCGTCTACCGCTCGTGCAGATGACCGTGCAGTCAGACGGGGCGATGATCGTACTCGTTGACGGTGAGACGTACGCGCCGCCGCCGTATGCTCCAGCCTGGCGCAGGGAGGCGTTCTCGGCAGTGCTCGAAGCTATCACCACGAGCCTGGGCACAGCGGTCAAGGTCACCGTCACCGAGTACGACGGCGCAAGATTCACTGATATCGTGATGCCGTCGCGCGCCCCAACCGCACATCCAGTCGCTCCCGTGTCTGATCCGGTGCCGGTCATGCAAGCGCCTCCGGTGCCGGTGCAGGGGCACGGGTTTATCGCTGGCGAGGATGTCGCGATCGCGCCGATCATCGGCTACGGCAGCGCCGCCCCAGACGGGCAGGTCAACGCGGTCGTGGCGCAGGATCAGATACCGGCAAATGTGCAGGAGATGTTGCTGATTGGGCGCGTCTCGGGCACCATGCAACTCGTTCGGGCGACGCCATGAACCGGCAAGTCGGCGGGTACGGGCACGAACTCACCAACTTCGCGATGGCCGGCCTCGCCGCCCTGTTCGCGCTCGCACTCGTGCTGCGTGCCGCTGGCACCATCACCGCATGGGCGACCGGGCTCCCCGCACCGGAGGCTGGGATCGCGGCAGGTGGCGGAGTGCTCTTCACTCCCGGCGACCCTGGTACGCCGCTCGGCGCGCCAGGGCTGAACCCTGTCGTATACTGGCTCGTCGCGGCCGTAATCCTCGGGATGCTCGCAGGCGTCGGAATATGGGCGTGGACGATGGTGCGTCGCGGCCAGAAGAAGCGAGAGGCCGATCCTCGCCGGATCGTCGGTATCGCGACCCGTGCAGACATCGAGGCGCAAGCGTCAGAGAAAGCACTCATGCGACGCGCATCAAATCTTCGCCCCTCGCTCGCATCCCCCGGCCCTCCCGATGTTGGCTACCGGCTCGGCAGCGCCCACGGCAAACCCGTGTGGGCATCGGTCGAAGACTCAATGCTCGTGCTCGGCCCGCCCCGTTCTGGAAAGGGTTTGCACCTCGCGATCAACATGATCCTTGATGCGCCGGGCGCGGTGGTGACCACATCGACTCGGCCCGATAACGTGACCGCGACGCTTGAGGCGCGCAGGAGAGGCGACCGTCCGGTGGCGGTGTTCGATCCGCAGCGCCTCGCCGATGGTATTCCTGCGGGAATGAGATGGTCGCCGGTGCGGGGCTGCACCGATCCTCTCACTGCGATGATCCGCGCCACCGGCCTCGCCTCGGCGACCGGGCTGGCTTCTGGCGATACCGAGAATGGTGGCTTCTGGGAGGCGAAGACTCGGGTGGCGTTGCAGTCGCTGCTGCACGCTGCCGCGCTCGATGAGAGGCCCACTTCTGAGTTGTTCAGGTGGACGCTCGATCCTGCCGCTGCTGCTGAGGCCGTCACGATCCTTGAGAGCACCCCGAGTGCGGCGTCGGGGTGGGCTGACGCACTCGGTGGCGTGATCGACGCTGACCCGAGAACACGCGACAGCATTTGGCAAGGTGTCGCGCTCAGTCTCGCAGCGCTAGCCGACCCCCGAGTGCTGGATACCGTCTCACCCAGCCCTGGGGAAGAGTTCAACCCAGCGCAGTTCCTCGCTGATCGGGGCACCCTGTATCTGCTTGCGACCGGCGCCGGGGCTGGCGCGTCAGCGTCGCTCGTCGCTGCGCTTGTGGAAGACATCGTGGAGACCGCCCGCCGTCAGGCGGCGGTCTCTGCTGGTGCCCGGCTCGACCCTCCGCTCGCGCTGGTGCTCGATGAGATCGCGAACATCGCCGCGTTGCCGTCGCTTCCGACGCTCATGGCTGAGGGCGGTGGCACCGGCATTACGACCGTGCCGATCCTGCAATCGCTCGCGCAGGCGCGCGAGAAATGGGGTGACAACTCCGCGAACGCGATCTGGGATGCGTCGATCGTGAAAGTGATCCTCGGCGGCGCGTCGAATACGCGCGATCTGCAAGACCTCTCCGCCCTGCTGGGTGAACGCGACGAGCACACCGATTCGATCACGATGGGCGCGTTCGGTGAGCGTTCCTCGCAGCGGTCGATCCGCAGGGTACCGATCATGCCGCCAGAGAAGCTGCGCATGATCCCGTTCGGCACGGGCGTGATGCTGCTGCGTGCCGCACCCCCGATCATCACCGATCTACGGCCTTGGACAGCCCGTAACGATGCGGCGCAGCTTCGCTCGGATCGGGCGCGGCTCGAATCCGCGTTGAGAGGCGGTGCTTCCGATGGCGAGGCGTAGACGGCAGCCGCCACCAGACCAGCTTGAGCTCGACCTCTGGGGCCTGGATGAAACAACCGCTGACGCACAGATTGCCGAAGCTGGCACAAGAGAAGCAGGTGAGAGCAATGACGCACTACACGCACCGGATCAGGGCACATTGGGAGAGATACGCCCCGAACCACATGAAGACTTTGGCGGCTTCGAGCGAGGAGCTGGAGACACTCTTTTCGGAGATTGGAACCGAAGTGCTGGGCGAAGTGAGTTCGCTGAGCGAGGACATGGCGCGCGTGATGCTGGCGGAAATGCCCGAAGCGAGGGAGGATTATCTTACCCAGGTCGCACTGCTGACCACGGCACGGAAGATAGCGGAGGAGATCGCCATGACTCATCAACTCGCATGGATGAGCGATCCCTCGCTGACGCTGACCGAGGCTCGGCAGGAGTGGGAGGACACCCGGCCGATGGACGAGGGGCTGATGATGATCGTCGATCGGATTCAGGACAGCCCGTACCCGATCTACGCGACCGAGGAACTGGAAGAGATAGCTCAGGAGTGGGCGATCCCGATGTGGTTCTTCGAGGGCCTGATCGGAGCGGAGAACCCCTATCGTTACCTGGAGGAGCATCAGGGGATCATGGAAGAAGGGGCGAACATTCGCTTCCTCCGCGAAGTCCAGTAGCCGAGACCACCGAGCCAGCACCGCCTCACCCGACTGCTCCCCGGTTTGTGCCGGGCACGGTCGAGGCTCGCCCGCCGAGCGGAGCAAAGAGCCGCTACCACGCAAACATCGCTGCGATCCGGCTATTGCGGCAGCTTGAAGCGGAGCAACGGCCGGCCACGGAGGCTGAGCAGTCGGTGCTCGCGCGCTGGTCGAGCTGGGGTGCGGTTGCAGACGTTTTCGATACGTCGAAACCGGAGTGGGAGAACGAGCGCGCCGAGCTGCGTGAACTGCTCAGTGAGGACGAGTGGCGGGCTGCGGCTCGCACGACGATGAACGCGCACTATACCGACCCCGATGTCGTGCGTGAGATATGGCGGGCGCTCGGAGACCTCGGTTTCTCGGGCGGTCGCGTGCTCGAACCCGGTAGCGGCTCCGGTACTTTCATCGGTCTCGCACCCGAAGGTGCCCATGCGACTGGCGTGGAGCTTGACCCGATGACGGCAGCGATCAGCCGCGCACTCTACCCCCACGCGGATATTCGCACCGAGTCGTTCGCGGACTCCCGGTTTCCCGAGGGCACATTCGACGTCGCGGTGGGCAACGTGCCCTACGGGAAGATCCAGCTGCATGACCGGGTGTACAACGCCTCTGAATACGCGATCCACAATCACTTCATTATCAAGTCGCTGAGGCTCTTGCGGCCCGGTGGGCTGATGGCGGTACTTACTTCCTTTTACACGCTCGACGCGAGAAACCCTGGCCCACGCCGGGAAATGAACGCGGTCGCTGACCTCATCGGCGCGGTCAGGATGCCGAGCGGCGCGCACCGCAGGATCGCGGGCACCGAGATCGTCACCGACCTGCTACTGTTCCGTCGCCGCGCAGACGGTGAACCACCGCGCGACCTCACATGGGAGACGGTGACGCAGCTCGACTTCGACGGGAAACCGTTAAACCTGAACCGCTACTTTGACGAGCGCCCGGAGATGGCGCTCGGTGACATCGGGATGCAGCACGGCCTCTATTCGGCACTCACCCTCGTCGTGAAAGGCGACCACGAGCACGCCGCCGAGCACCTGCGGAACGCACTCGACCAGCTGACATTCCAGGCACGTCGAGAGGGGTTGACACTGACCGAGGCCGCACCGGAGGTCGAGGCGCGGCGCGCGGCATTCGTGCCATCGGAGCCCGGCAGATGGGATGGGTCAATCGTGCCGCACGACAATGGCAGCTTCGGCGTGGTCGCCGCAGGCGCAATCGTACCGTTCGCCGTACCGAAGTCAGCGGCACGAGAGCTACGAGCGCTACTCAGTTTGCGGGATCAAGCGTCGACACTGCTCACGATGGAGGCGCACTCGCTCGATGACACCCCTGAACTCGATCAGGCACGCGAGCAACTACGCCGCTCCTACCAGAAGTATGTAGGCGTCTATGGGTCGCTGAATCGCTACAAGCTGCGCAGTACGGGGCGCTTCGATGAGGACGGCAACCCGAAGTATGCGCGCACGGTGCCGACCCCGATCAGGCTGCTGCGCAGCGACCCGTTCGGGCCGCTCGTGCTCGCGCTCGAGAACTTCGAGGAAACCACTCAAGAGGCAACTCCGGCGACGTTGCTGAGCGAGCGGGTCGTGGTGCCTCGACCTGAGATTCAAGGGGTGGAGACCCCTGCGGACGCGGTGGCGGTGAGTCTCGACCGTACCGGCGGGATCGACCTGATCTTGATCGCTGATCTGCTCGGCATGAGCGAGCACGAGGCTCGCGGCGCGCTCGACGGCCTGGTGTTCACCGATCCGGTGACCGATGAACTGATTCATGCCCCGGCGTACCTTTCGGGTGACATCTACGAAAAGCTCGACGCTGCCCGTCAGCGTGCAGAGCGTGATCCCGAGTTCGCGGTGAACATCACCGCGCTGGAACAAGTGAAACCCGAACCTCTCGGCGCTGAAGACATCACGCCGAGGATCGGAGCGGTGTGGATCAGCGCGCAGATTCACCAGCAGTTCCTCACCGAGCTTCTGCAGGCCCGTGATGTCGTGGTCGAGAACCCGGTGCCAGGTATGTGGCAGGTGAAGGGCGGCAGGCACGGTATCCGCTCAACCTCTGAATGGGGCACCGAGCGTCGCTCCGCGCCCGTTCTGCTTGAAGCGCTCGCTGAGCAACGGCCCATCCTCGTCTACGACACCGAAAAGGACGTAGAGGGCAAAGAACGGCAGGTACTCAACCCAACTGAGACAGCAGCTGCGCAGGAGAAGGCGAACCAGCTGCAGGAGCGGTTCGCTGAATGGGTGTGGGAAGACCCCGAGCGCGCCCGCACCCTGGTAGACGGCTACAACCGCAGGTTCGCGTGCATCGCGCTCCGCGATTACACGAGCGCAGCCGACTATCTCACATTCCCAGGGCTTGCTGCGAACACGATCACGCTGCGCCCGCACCAGCGCGCAGCGGTAGCCCGGATGGTCGCAGAACCGTCCGTCGGTCTCTTCCATGAGGTCGGTGCCGGGAAGACCGCTGAGATGGTGTGCGGCGCGATGGAGATGCGACGTATGGGCCTCATCAACAAGCCCGTGGTCTCGGTGCCGAATCATATGTTGGAGCAGTTCTCGCGTGAGTGGTTGCAGTTATATCCGAACGCGAAGATTCTCACAGCGTCGAGCCAGGATGTGACGCGGGATCGACGGCGCGCGTTCGTCGCGCGAGCGGCGGCGAACGAGTGGGATGCGATCATCATGACGCACTCTGCGTTCGAGCGCGTGCCGCTGCGGGTGGATACTGAGCGCGAGTATCGTGACCGGCAACTCGACGGTCTCCGCGCCGCGCTTGAGGGTGCCGACAAGGATGATCGAATCAGTGTGAAGCGGATGCAGCGCGCCCTCACGATGGCCGAGGAACGCCTCAAGAAGCTCGCTGACAAACCGCGCGATTCGGGCATCAACTTCGAGGACACCGGTATCGACTACGTCATTGTGGACGAGGCGCATCTGTTTAAGAACCTCGCCACTCCTTCGAACATTCGAGATGCCGCTATCACGGGCTCCGAGCGCGCTTCTGATCTGCATATGAAGCTTGAGTATCTCCGTTCGACGGGGAGGAAAAGGATTGTGACCGCTGCGACGGCGACACCGATCTCGAACTCCATCACCGAGGCGTATGTGATGCAGCGCTACCTGCGCCCAGATCTGTTCTATGCTGCCGGGATCGGTGAGAGCTTCGACGCATGGGCGGCGACTTTTGGCGAGACGGTCACGCAGATGGAGATGTCTCCTACGGGAGCATCGTTCAGGATGAAAACGCGCTTCGCGAAGTTTCAGAATGTGCCGGAGATGCTCAGGATGTGGAGCACATTCGCTGATGTGAAGGCCGCCGAGGATCTGAAGCTCCCCGTTCCCGATATTCGCATTCGCGACGATGGCAACCGTGCCCCGCTGACCAGAGGCGTAGCCCCATCGTCCGAACTGGTGGCGTTCGTGAAGACCCTCGGTGAACGTGCCGAGATGATCGCCTCGGGCAGTGTTGACCCGCGCGAGGACAACATGCTCTCGGTCACCAGCGACGGCAGGAAAGCTGCACTCGATATGCGGCTGATCGTATCTGACGATCCCTCCGGCCCTACCAAGGTCGACGTCGCGGCCGACATGATCTTCCGTACTTGGGAAAACACCCGAGATACCGAGTACCTCGATACGGTGACCGGCGAGCCATCGCCGATCAAAGGTGCGATGCAGTTGGTGTTCTCCGACCTCTCGACACCGAACAAGGAACGGTGGAATGTGTACGAGGAACTGCGCACCCAACTCATCTACCGTGGGATGCCTGCCGAGGGTATCCGGTTCATTCACGAGGCCCGCAACGACCTCGAGAAAGGTCGCCTGTTCGCGGCTGCCCGCGCCGGGCACATCTCTGTACTTCTCGGTTCCACCGAACGCATGGGCGTCGGCACCAACGTTCAAGCACGGGCCATCGCGCTGTATCACCTTGACTGCCCTTGGCGACCCTCTGACATTGCCCAGCGCGAGGGTCGGATTCTGCGGCAGGGCAACCAGAATGAGGAAGTCGCGATCGTTAGGCTCGTCACAGAGCGTTCTTTCGACTCGTATATGTGGCAGGGCGTTGAGCGTAAAGCGAAGTTCATTTCGCAGGTGATGCGCGGCAGGCTGGATGTGCGCGAGATCGAAGAAATCGACTCCGCCTCGCTCACCGCTGCCGAGGCGAAAGCCATCTCGTCCGGCAACCCGCTGTTGCTCGATCAGGCTAATCTTCAGAGTGAAGTTACCCGGCTGCGACGGCTCGAACGGGCGCACCAGAACAACGAGCGGATGCTTGAATACACCCGTTCCCAGGCAGTTCAAGACGCTGCCCGTGCTGCCGATGACATCGAGGGGATACGGGCAGCGATCCCGAACATGATCGACACCACGGCCGAGAAGTTCCGCATCACGATCCAAGGCCGCTTCTACGATTCGCGTAGCGATGCCGGCCACGCGCTCATGGGGTGGGCAAGGCAAGCGAACATGCAGTACGCGGGGCGTCACCAAGTACAGGACTACGGCGTGATCGGGCGGATCGGTGGCTTCGACATCAGCTGCGAGCTCGTGCCCGAAATGGCCGGAGACGTGCTCGTGCGTACCAGCTTGCACGGAGTTCCGAGGGGATCGTTTACAGTCACCCGAGACTCGTTCCTGCAAGGCGGTGTCGGCCTAATCCAGCGGATCGAGAATCGTATGGCCGCACTCCCGAAGCTGCTGACCGAAGCCGAACAGGATCTAGCGCGGGCCGAACAGACCCGGCAGGATGCCGAGCAACGACTCGGGCAGCCGTTCAAGCACGCCCTCGCACTCTCTGCGGCTGAGGCCGACCTCGAAAAGGTTGAGAAGAAGATCGCCGTTATGCAGCGGCAAACCCCGGAGGAACCCACCCCTGAGCCTGAGCGGGTCTCGGCTTCGCCGCCTCGCCCAGAACTCACGGTTGAGGCGGTGCGCGCGTATCAGCCTCGGGGCGGTGTGCGCTCTGAACCCGACCAGCAGCGACCCCATACTCCAGCTGCTGCTCCCAGTGCGTTCGACCCGATGCCGCTGAGACCGTCTGGGTTGCAGATCGGGCGGTAACCGCTTCTCGGGGTGGCGACCTCACCTGCTTGTTGCCGCGCGGAGGCGCGGCGCGACATCCAAGGAGCACCACCATGAACGACAGCAGCGAACCGGCCCCCACATCTGAGCCGATCGAAACCCTCGATGCGATCATCGGGTTCTTCGCAACCGAGCCTAAGCCCAGCAGAACCCGCGACGGCGTACCCAAAATCTATGCCCGCTACGGCACCGAGCGATTCGTTCACGACCTAGAGACCGGCGGCACGATCAAGGAAGAACCGACCTTTCACGCGCTCACCGCATACTGGGGTGCTGCCGAGACAATCCTCGCTCAGTACCGCAAGGGCGACTCGTTCATCGCGCAGGGCGTGGTGCGCGTCAGCAAGCAGACTGGCAAGGAACGCTTCGAGGTCAAGCAGATCGGCCACAACACCCGACGCACCCGCTACACGGTCGACCGCAGCCCCCGCGCCGAACAGCGTGCGACAGAGCACACCGCGATGAGGCAGGCACTCAGCGCCGCGCAGGAGCACTCGACGGCAGTCAGCGCACATCCTGAGCCGCACCGCACCACACACGTGAGCGCGGCATCAGTCGGCGTGAGTCGATGAGCGAGGGCATCATGGATACGAGTGAACTTCCTCCCGACGTGGAGGCGCCCGAGTCAGAATCATCGGCATCGACATCACGAGAGTTCCCGCGTCTCGGCACTCCGGTGAACGCGGGAGGCAGAGTGAGCGCACCGCCGCGACCGATCAACTGGAACCTACTCACCAGCGAACAAGCCGAGATCGAGTGGCTCGAACTCAACAGCTGGGTGTCCTGGCTGAAACTCTCCTACGGTCTCACACCGGCAGTGCTGCCCCCGCTGTGGCACCGGCACCCCGAGCTGGTATGGGAACTCTCGGCGCTGCATTGTCATTGGCTCGGCGCCTACGATCCTGAACAGCACGCCAGCGGCCCGATCACCTGGCACCGCGACTTCACCGAAGCGCGGATGCGCCTGCGCGAATGGGTGCAAGCCTCCGGCACCCGCATCGACCGCGACCGCCCCACACGGCAAACCACTTGGCCGGGCGACACCCCGTACCCTGCGGCGGCGGAGGCCCCCATCGTTGACCGAGACGCCGACTTCGTAGAGTTCGTCAAAGCCGATGTGGCTTCGCGCCGTGCCGACGAAGACGCTTACTTCCTTCTCGTGGCTGAGCATGAAGCACGCCGCAATGCCGCAAGCGGTGATTGAGATGGTGCGCAGCTACCAGCGAAAGACTCCAGCCCTTTCCGCAGGCCGGGAGGTCAAGGTGCGCTGCGAAGACCGCGAGACCGTGGATGTGCCGTTGCTTGCGGAGGTACTCATCAGGATCGCACTCCGTTCGACATCAGCGTCTGCTGATCAGAATGAATCCGCCAAGCAGCATATCGGAAATGCCGGTCTCTCCCGGTTCTTCCAAGACGCCCTCGCGGTGAAGCAGTAGCATCGTAGACAGATACTCAAGCAAGACGTGGCACCCCTTGCGACACGGCCCCGGCGATTGCCCGGAGTGCAGTGTTCTTT
This sequence comes from Leucobacter sp., assembly GCA_041655455.1. Classification (GTDB taxonomy): domain Bacteria; phylum Actinomycetota; class Actinomycetes; order Actinomycetales; family Microbacteriaceae; genus Leucobacter. The sequence goes on from JBBAFK010000018.1 coordinate 57,740, forward strand.
CTCTCTTGCGAATCTGACCGCCACGTCACGCAGCAGCGAGTCATGCTCGGTGCTGCCTGACGAAAGGCAATCGCAATGACTCTCCTAGGTCTCCCTGCCGGTCTCGACCTCGACTCGCTCCGCAAGCTCGCTACCCAAGCAGCCAAAGCCAAACCGCAGCCCGCCCCCGGTGATGGCACCCCGCTCGCGGTGTCATACCTGCGAGTCTCGACCAAGGATCAAGCCACCCGCAACGGCCTCGAAGAAGGTCTCTCGATCCCTGCACAACGCGAAGCCGCCGAGAAGAAAGCCGCCTCGCTCGGGGCAGTGATCGTCAAAGAGTTCATCGAGCCAGGCGAATCGGCGAAGACCGCAAACCGTAAAGCGCTGCAGGAGATGCTGGAATATGTGGCGGTGAACCCCGTGCAGTTCTGCATTATCAACAAGGTCGATCGCATGGCAAGGAACCGCCTTGATGATGCCGTGATCCATGCAACGCTACGCGGGCGCAGCATCCAGCTAGTGTCGGTCACTGAGAACATCGACGAGTCGCCGTCGGGGATGCTAATGCACGGCATCCTTGCCACGATCGCGGAGTTCTATTCGCTGAACCTCGCGCAGGAGGTGGTGAAGGGCCTCCGGCAGAAAGCAGTCATGGGTGGCACTCCCGGTCGTGCCCCGCTCGGCTACCTCAACGTGCGAACCACCGAGAACGGTGCCGAGATTCGCGAGGTCACCACTGATCCCGACAGATTCGACCTTGTGAAGTTTGCGTTCGAGAGCTACGCGAATGGCGACTGGACACTCTCGATGCTCACCGAGGAAGTGAATCGGCGCGGCCTGACCACGAGACCGACACCGAAGCATCCTGAGAAGCCCCTCACCACAACGATGCTGCACAAGGTACTCACGAACCCGTATTACAAGGGCCTCGTCACGTTTCAGGGCGCAGTCTACGAGGGCAGCCACGACGTGATGGTCACACCCGAGGTCTGGTCGAAAGTGCAGCAGATTCTCGACCGCAACAACCAGCGAGGTCAGCGACCGCAGAAGCACGACCACTACCTCAAAGGCGCGCTCTACTGCTCCTGTGGGGCAAAGCTCATGCTTGAACGTCCGCAGGGAAACACGGGCGAACGGTACGACTACTTCTCCTGCTCAGGTCGCCGTCGCAAAACCACGAGTTGCACGCGAAGTGCGATCCTGGTGGAGCGGATCGAACTGAAAGTCGAGCAGGCATACGCCACGAAGTCACTCACCGAAGACCAAGCTGCCGGGGTTGGGAAGATTCTGCACGAGGTGTTCGACAGGCTCGAAGGCGGGGCCAGCGACGAGCGCGCGGCACTCACCGAGCAGAAGGCTCGCCTCGAGTCCGAACGGTTGAAGCTCGTGCAGGCGCACTACGCCGATGCGATCCCGGTCGATCTGTTGAAGAGCGAGCAAGACCGAATCCAGAACGCACTCGGCGCGATCCAGACCAGGCTCGACAGCCTGCATTCCCGCTACGCGGACGCCCGTGAAGGCCTCGAAGACATGCTCGCCGTGCTCACCGATCTGCAAGGGTTGTACCTGCGTTGCGAACCCGCTGAACGCCGGTTCCTGAACCAAGCCTTGTTCACGCGCATCATCGTGGACGAGAACGAGAACGTCGAGCTGCAGCCCCAGGCCGGTGTCGACACCGTGACTTCGCAGAGAATCAACACCTACAGCGCAGGCCCGGTAGCAACAACGAAAATGCCCCGCATTCAAGCGGGGCAAGTTTCGACTTTCGAACTTTTGGTGGATCTGAGGGGAATCGA
>JBBAFK010000019.1:0-50526 GCA_041655455.1 Leucobacter sp.
CCGGAAGCGACGACATTCAGGGCTCGGGTATCGCACCCCGATCGAGGTCGAGGTAGCCTACGAACGGACACTTGTTCCAGCTTGACACTCACCACGAGGGTGGGTAACCAAACTGTAGGGCAGGTCATGGACTCAACCAAAGCCTCAGCAGACCCACCTTGCCGAACACGATGTCCGGGTGCTGCTCCGATGCCTGCTCGAATACGGGGGCGAACGCCCGGCATGGCCCACACCACGCAGCCCAGAAGTCGACGAACACGATGCCCTCGCCGCTGATCGTCTCCGCGAGGTCTGCATGACCCAGGTTCTTGGTTGCCACGATCTGTTGCTCCTTTTCGTGCCTCAGCGGCCGAAGATGCGGGAGAAAAACCCGCCTCGCTCGGCCTTTGCCGCGTCGATCTGTGCCTGGGAGTGTTTGCCGCCGCACCACTGCGATGCCGGCACGTTCGCCTTCACCATGGCGACGTGCTGACCGCACCCCGCCCATGTTGTCTTGCCGCAGGTGCGGCATCTCGCCGGTCGGCACATGATGTCTCCTCACTCACTCGCCTGATACCCCAAGGGGTATTTCGTCGCTAACACACGCTATACCCCTAGGGGTATTATGTGTGTCAAGTCCATACGGTTCGACTTCAGGAAGCAGGCAGATCATGACGCAGACGAAACCCGCCGATGCTCACGCAGTGACGCGCGATGATGAGGCGAAGCGGAAGGTGGTGAACCGGTTGCGTCGCGCCCATGGGCAGCTCGCCGCGGTGATCGCCGCGGTGGAGCGGGACGCGCACTGCCGGGAGGTGGTGCAGCAGCTCGCCGCCGTGTCGAAGGCCCTCGACCACGCCGGGTTCCTCGTGATCTCTAGCGCGCTTCAGGAATGTCAGAGCAACCCGGACGCCGAGGGCCTCGCCGATCAGGACGAGCTCGAGAAGCTCTTCCTCAGTCTCGCGTGACGAGGTATCTTATCGGCCCGTTCTCGACGATCGCGGCTCCGCGCTCCGTAGTGTGGGTAGGGAGGAAGGGGCCGGCGGCGGAGGCGGGAGCTCCCTGGAACTCCGGGCTCGCGAGTGAACCGTCGGAAAGGTCGAGGACGAAATGGGGTCCGCCATCACGGAAGTAGGCGAGACCGCTGCCGATGCCGTGCGGGGTTGCCTGCTCCGGTGACGGGTGACTCCAGGACCAACCGCTCTCAGAGACACCGAGGATCTCCGTGGCGGTGAGGAGAACGAGAGTGCCGGATTGCTTGTCGAATCCGACGTCACGCGCATGGTTCACGATGACCTCGCCGGTGGCGAGTTCCAGCACCGCGAGAGTGTCTTCGCCGCTGGGGATGACGATGTACTGCTCGCCGAGGTCGATCCGGCGGGCTTGGTTCGAGATCTCAACAGAATCCCAGCCCTGCCCTGCCAACGGCAGTGACCAGACGGGCTCGAGCGCCCCGTCACCGTTCGGGCGCTCAGCCGTCAGCTGCTCGGTGTCGACGCTGATCAAAGCCCCTCGGAACTCACCGACGATCCGTCGCGTCGCGTCCTCCGCTTCTGTCGCGATGACCCGCCCGTCGGAGGGATCAAGCGCGATCTTCTCGCCTGTGTCGCCCATGAACCCCTCCGGGGCTGCGGCGAACACGAGCCCCGGCCCCTTGTACGGGCCGGCGACGTCAACCGGACCCCAGACCTGCTCCCCGGTGCGCAGATCGAAAGCGGTCGCGGTCGGGGCGGCGATCGCATCCTGGGTCGCGACGAGATTCGTGAGAATCGCGATGGGGCGCCCGTCTTCGGTGCGGGCGAGCGCGTTCCCGGTGCAACTCGGCGGCCGCTCGGCCAGCCAGAGCACTTTCCCGTCTTCATCGACGGCGGTGAACTCGAGCCACCCGCTCTCACCCAGGTGCTGGCCCACGAACACGCCATCGAGTTCCCGAGGCGGGAGGTCCCAGCCCGGCTGCAGCACGTCCGCATCGCCGAGACCAGTCGGGAGACTGATCGCGCTCGGATCCACCGACTCGAGCCGACGTTCGGTGGGGGCCGGGTCCGAGCCCCCGACCGAGGTGCCGGGTCCGGCGCAGGCCGACAGCAGCAGCGCGGCCACCAGCACTGCGGCAACCGACCCGGAACGACGAAGGGCGTGCGGGAGCAGGGCCGGGGAACCGGCCACCGACTCCCGTGGCCGGGTCGCGGCGGTGCGCGTGCCGGCGCGACGCACTCCGATCGGGCTCATCTGGTCTCGTGCTCTCCCGGTTCAGCGCTCACGGGCTTCTGTCTGGCGGAGCGCCACCAGATCAGCAGTGCGATCGCGGCGACGGCGAGGATGACGCCGAGGTCGACCCACCCGTTCGCGAGGATCGAGCTGCGCCCCTGCACCCATGCCGATACGCTCGTCGGAATGAGCGACGGCATATCGATGAGGCCGTTGGTGGCCCAGAACACGACACCCACGATGGTGATGAGCACACCCGTGATCACCGAGGTCGTGTGGAACTCTCGTCCCAGCACGGTGAAGCTGCGCCCGCGCAGCCTCCGTCGGCCCTGGTCGCCGATCTTCCCCCAGAGCGCGGCGATGATCAGGAGCGGCACGACCATTCCGGCGCCATAGACGGCGAGCAGCGCGCCCGCGGTGAAGAGATCCCCCTGCGCGGCGGCGAGGGTAAGCACTGCGCCGAGGATGGGGCCGGCGCAGAACCCGGCGATGCCGCTGGCCGAGCCCAACAGGAACGTCTTGATGACGCCGACGCTAGATGACGCCCGCTGCTGCAGGGCCTGCCCACCGGGGAGGAGCCTTGCCGGGTCGAAACCGATGCCGAAGATCTGCAGCAAGCCGAAGACCACGAGAATGCCGGAGGCGATCCCGATGACCAGCGCACGATGTGTGAGGAAGAGCGTGCCGATCGCACCCGCCCCCACTCCGAGGGGCACCAGCACGAGCAGCAGGCCGAGATAGAAGATGCTGCCGTGCAGCAGCAGGCGCGGCCCGGCCCCAACGGTGGAGGCGAAGAACGCGGGCAGCAGCAGTGCCCCACAGGGGCTCAGGATCGCGAGCATCCCGCCGAGGAACGCGGTGACCAGGCCGATATCCACCGCTCAGCCCTGCTTCGCGAGCGCGTCCTCGAAGGCCTGCACGAAGACCTCCGTCGGCTGCGCCCCGGAGATCGGGACGCCGCCGAGGAGGAACACCGGCGTCGACGCCGCACCGAGCGAGAAGCCGAGCTGCTGGTTCTCTTCGATCTGTGTTCGCGTCTTATCGGAGTTCATATCGACGGCGAACCGTTCGGTGTCGAGCCCGAGTTCCCCGGCGAGCGCGATGAGGGCGTCCTCGCTGAGCTCGTTTTTGGCGCGCTTCTCTCCGCCTGGGTAGAGCGCATCGTGGTACTCCCAGAACTCGCCCTGCTCGGCGGCCGCGTATGCGGCGTAGGAGGCGCGCTCGGAGTCGGGGCCGAAGACGTTCAAATCCCGCCATTCGATGCGCAGATCGCCGCGCTCGGCGTACTCCATCATGGTAGGCAGCGTCTCATGGCTCCACTGCCCGCAGAATGGGCACTGATAGTCGGAGAACACGATGAGGCCGACGGGCGCATCGACCGGGCCGGCGGTGAGCAGGTCGCCTGCGTCGCGGCGCTCGAACTGGGTCAGGTCCGGCCTCTCGGACTCGCTCTGCTCCTCCGCAGTGTTCGCAGCGGCCGAGCTCTCCTGCTGCGCGTCGGGTCGCTGGGATAGCAGGAACGCGACCAGGATGAGCATCGCGATGCCACCGAAGATGATGAGCGGAACTGTCGCATTCATGCGCTTGGTTCGTGTCGCGTTCAAGCCGTGAGCCTCCTGAAGATCGGTGCGGGTGGCGCTCGCGCCCTGCCACCGTGGTCGACTAATATCAATAGTCAACTATGAAGCATAGTAATCATGAGAGACACGGAGAAGCTGTGAGATGTCAGAACGGCCCCCTGGGGCTCAAGGCGACGGTCGGGTTTGCAGGTCAGGCGCTGCGCGCGTGGACGTTGCGGCAGTGGCGCTTCGCCGCGGGAGCGTCGCTGGCATTCGGGCTGCTCATCGGCGTGGTGACCGTGCTGATCCCCAACCCGTGGTTCGCACGCGATATCGAGCCGGTGTGGTGGAACTATCCCGTGTGGGTGGTCACCTCCGTGCTCACGGGACTGCTGCTCACCACCTATTTGCGACCGACGCTCGGGGCACGACGAGCCGCACCCGCCCCGACCGAGGCCGACGACGACCCGGCCGAGAAGCGGTCAGCGCGTATGGGCATCGCCGGGAGTATGCTCGCGTGGTTCGCCGTGGGATGCCCGGTCTGCAATAAGCTCGCGCTGCTGGCGCTGGGCTATTCCGGGGCGATCACCTGGTTCGCACCCGTGCAACCCTTCCTCGCCCTGGCCGCGATGGTCCTCACGGGCGCCGCGCTGGTGTGGCGTCTGCGCGGCCAGGTCGCCTGTCCTGTGCCGGCGACGCAAGCGCGCAGCCTGGAGGCCGCGCGGTGACCGGAACGAATGCGCAGGTTCCTGCGGGGCGCGACGAGGTGCCGGCACGGCTGGGCGCCCTGGAGTCGCAGATCATGGAGTTGCTCTGGCGCGGGGAGGAGTTCACCGTCCGCGAACTCATTGCGCGGTTGCCCACTGAGCCGGCCTACACGACGATCGCGACGGTGCTGTCGAATCTGAAGAAGAAGGAGCTCGTCTGCGCACGCAAGGAGGGGCACGCGACCCGGTACTTCGCGTGTGTCGCCCGCGAGGAACTCACCGTGCGCCGGATCGAGCACGCGCTCGAATCAAGTGGCGACCGCGAAGCCGCGATGCTGCACTTCGTGGGCACGCTGACCGACACCGATCTCGAGCTGCTGCGGCGATTCCTTGAGCAGCGTGGAGGGAGCGCATGACGACGGTGCTCATGGCCGTGATGCTGGTGAGCGTGCTGCTGCTCGCCGCGTTCGGCGGCCCTTGGCTGCTCCGGCAGGCAGCTCCCGCACTGGCGACCGTGCCGCGTCTGGCCGCGACCACGCTCGCCGCTACCGCGCTGATCTGGATCGCCGCGCTGCTCGCGCTCGGACCGGTGGTGGCCTGGGTCAGCCGCGGCCCCGCCTGGCTCCCGGCAGAGGCGGCCGAGGTGTGCAGCCGATGCCTCGCCGCGGCAACGCCCTTCAGCGAGTCACTGGTGTCGGTCGCGATCCCCGCCGTGCTGCCGCTCGTGCTGCCGCTACTCGGCTTCGGAGTGGCCGCGGCCGGGCTCTGGCGCGAATTCTCCCAACTGCGGCAGACGCGCCACCGTCTGACCCATCAGCTCCGTGAGAGCCATGAGGCGACCGTGCTCGGGCATCGAGTCAGCATCATGTCCGATGACTCCTGCTTCGCGTACTCCCTGCCCCGCCGGGCCGGCGGGATCGTGCTCTCGCGCGGCGCGGTCGCGTCGCTCTCGCCCGCGGAACTCGCCGCGGTGCTCCAGCACGAGGAGGCGCATCTCCGGCAGCGCCACCATCTGCTGCTCGCGCTCCTGGGCGGTGTGACCCACTACTTCAGGCGCGTCCCCCTGATTCAAGCGGTGCGCGACGCCGTCCCGCACTATCTCGAGATCGCCGCCGACCAATCGGCGAAACGCGTCACCGGCACCGCCGTCCTCGCGGGGGCCCTGCTCAAACTCGGCACCTCCGCCGGCATCGCAGGCGACGCGCATGCCCGATCGGCGGTGCTGCACGCCGCCGGATCGGAGCGAGTGCGGCTGCTGATCGGTGCGCCCCGGCCACCAGCCAGCACCGCACTGGCCGTAGCAGCAGGCGCCTACACGGTGATGCTGCTGACCGCGATCGTCTCCGTGAATACCCCCTATCTGCTGGCTGTGGTGGCAGGGTGCTGACGACGCCGCACGGTACCCTCCCACCGCCATAATCGGCGACTATGCCACGATTCATTCACCTCCTCTACCGCCGGGGGATCGTCCTCCTACGCTCAGATCGACCCCGCAGGAACGGGCGCGTTGCACACGACCCGAGCCGGGGCCGGCATGACTTCCATCCCGCCCCCGGCTCCCCACGCCTCAGCCTTCTAAAGCGGTGCAGCGTGCGACCCTCGTGCAGAAGCGCACGCTGACTGTGCTCGTGATCACGCAGATCGTCGGCACCGTCGGCGTCGGCGTCGCCCCCTCGATCGGGGCGCTGCTCGCGGGCGAGGTCACCGACAACGAGGCTTGGGCCGGCCTCGCCCGCACCGCGAGCACCCTCGGCGCTGCGCTCCTCGGCCTTCCGCTCGGGAACCTCCCGTCGGGGGTGTTCACCGCGAACAGCGCCTGGCTCGTGCTCGCCGCGATCGCGTTCAACCTCACCCGCACGGCCGGTCTGATCGCCGACAGGGCCGGACGGTTGGCGAGAGCGACGACCGCGACGATCCGCCGCACCCTGATTCACGTCCCGGCGCGGCTGGCGCGCTCCGCGCGCCGTGTCACGCTGCACCTGCCCGAGGCCTGGCCCTGGCAGAACGCGTTCACACGGCTCTTCGCGCACACGCACCACCACCGTCACCAGCCGACCACCGCCGCACCCGCGGCACGACCGAGGATCCACGTGGACGACCGGGATGCGACGCCCGGACCTCGCCGCTGCCCTCGACACGTCACCACGCGGCGATCACACAGCCCCGGCCCGCCCAAGGTTCATCAGTAGATCGAGGCTAGGGTGACCCCGGCTTTTCTCTGGTCACCATCTGTGCACCGTCCATGTACGGGAGCATCGTGTTAGTCTGCCGAGCATGACGAGCGAAAAGAGCGTACGGGACCTTTCTCTCGAGGAGGCCGGTGCGTTTCTCAAGAATCACCAGTTCGGACGCATGGCCATAACCCTTGCGGAAGAGCCCCATATCTTTCCAGTGAATTACGCTACACATCCCGGTTCCACACGTTCCGGCGTAATATATATTCGCAGCGCGCCCGGCGACAAACTGTTTGCCGCGGCCGTGGGCAAACGAGTGGCTTTCGAGGTCGATGAAGTCCTCAAAGACAGTGCAACGAGTGTCATCGCCTACGGCAACGCGCGACTCGTTGAAGCCCGGCATGAACTTGAACTTCTTGAAGCCCTTAAGCTTGTACCCTGGGTTGCGAGGGCCTGCTGCACGTTTAGGTGACATTCAACATGGCTAGTTTCGGCTGGCCTGGAAGGATGATCATCATGCCCGCAAAATACCCCGAGGAGTTCCGAGACGACGTCGTGCTGCCGCGTATTGACGGCGCTCACTGAAATTCTAGACTTCTGCATCACTGAGGAAGACCAGTGAGTGCCATCGTCAGCAGCCACCGAGTATTCGATGGGGCAAACCATGGGGCACCAGCCATGTATTCAGGTGCTTCGGGATGTTCTTCCATGCAGATGGGCCCCGAAGGATTGCTCATAAAATGCGGTTTTGGGTATTCAGATGTATCTAGATGTATCTACGCACCCGGCAGTTCAACTCCCGCGTCGCCGTCGGGTTCATCACCGCGTCTTCGCCCACACCGTGCCCCGGTGCACCCCGAACTGACGAGCCACGGCGTTCACGCTGATGCCCTGTGCGCGGGCTGTTCGCATAGCGTCCACTTCCTCGTCGGTCAGGCGTGTTCGAGGTCGTTTCTTTGGTTCCGCCGACGCGCCGATCAACGGGTCGTCGGCCTCGCCGTCGGACTCTGCATCCGCGCAAACCCCTTGATTCCACGCGGAAACCAGCCTCTCGACCCGAGGTCGCCTGTTCCCACAACGCTCCATTGCTTCCACCATTTTTGTCGCAAGCTCGTGCCGCGCGCGGTGGAGGACTACCATGCAGGTATGTCGAGTTCGGTGAATTCTGGTCCGGTCTGGCTGATCACGGGTGCGTCGCGGGGGCTCGGGAGATCCCTTGTCGATGCCGCGTTGGAGTCCGGTGCCCGCGTCGCTGCGGGTGCACGAAACCCGGGGGAGGGATCCCTCGACGCTTCAGACAACCTGTTACCCGTCCGCGTCGACGTCACCGATACGGCCTCGGTCGACGCGGCCGCGCGTGCGACCCTCGACCGATTCGGCAGACTCGACGTCGTCGTCAACAATGCGGGCCGCGGCCTGCTCGGCGCCGTCGAAGAGACGGGCATCGCCCAGAGCCAGGCGCTCTTCGACCTCAACGTGCACGGCCCGCAGCGGGTACTCCGGGCGGTACTGCCGACCCTGCGCGCGCAAGGCACTGGCCGGATCGTGAACATCTCCTCGCTCGGCGGATTCCTCGCGAGCGCCGGCAACGGCGTGTACGGTGCCACCAAGGCCGCACTCGAGGGCATGTCTGAGGCGTTGTCAGCGGAACTCGCCGGAACAGGGATCCGCGTGACCGTCGTCGAACCGGGATTCTTCCGCACAGAATTCCTGTCGGATCGCTCAGTCGACCGTGCAGACGACCGCATCCCCGATTATGACGGGGTGCTGAACCGAAACGTCACCGCACTCGATGGGAAGCAACCGGGCGACCCCCTCAAGGCGGCTCGGGCAATCGTCGAGGCCGTGCACGGTGATGACCCACCGTTCCGGCTCGCGCTCGGACCCGACGCGGTGCAGCGCGTGCGCACCAAACTTACGAGCGCGTCGGCCGAACTCGAGGCGTGGCTCCCCGTGAGTCTCTCCACCGATCTCGACGAACCTGAGAAGTGACTGCCGTGGACCGTCTCACAACCCCGACATCCGCTTCCACTCCGGCATCCACCACGAAGGACACCCCAGAAGGCGCAACGGTGGGGCGTGCGGCCGTCGACGTGGACGCGGCCGAACGTGCCGTCGCGGATCTGCTGCGTGCGCTCGGTCGCAACCCCGACTCCCCGCAGTTCTCACTCACCCCGCGGCGCGTCGTACAGAACCTTCGTGACCTGACAACGAACGAGACGCTCGAGCTCAGCCGCTTCGAGAACCCCGGCGACTACACCGAGCCGATCATCATGCGCGACATCTCGTTCGTCTCCCTCTGCGAGCATCACCTGCTCCCGTTCCGCGGTATGGCCCACGTCGGGTACGTGCCCGGAGACGAAATCGTCGGCCTCTCGGCGCTCGCTCAGGTCGTCGAGCACTACGCCGCGAACTTCCAGATCCAGGAGCGGCTCACCGCCCAGATCGCCGTTTACCTCTCCGAGGAGATGGGTTCGCGCAGCGTCGGTGTCACGATCCAAGCCGAACACGACTGCGTCGCGACCCGGGGCGTGCGGGCGGCCGGCGCGAGTGCGGTCACTCAGGCGTTCCGTGGCGAACTCGCAGACGACCCGAGCTTCCGCGCGCTGCTCGGGCTCGCTGCCCAGTCCGTCGCACCGCCAGCACGCAGCACCCGGCGGGGCTCCGCGTGACCGGTTCGCAGGGGATCGCACTGCGGATCGATGCGCCAGTGCAGCGGCTCGGGTCCGTTTCAATCGACCTTCGCACCCGAGTTGCGGTCATGGCCATCGTCAATCGCACGCCCGACTCCTTCTACGATCAGGGCGCGACATTTGAACTCGATCGTGCCGTGCACGCGGGCATCCAGGCATTCGCCGAGGGGGCCACGATCGTCGACGTCGGCGGGGTGAAGTTCGCACCGGGCCCAGCGGTGCCGGTCGATGTCGAGTGCGATCGGGTGCTTCCACTGATCGGTGAGCTCGCGCGGCACGGTCCGGTCAGCGTCGATACCTTCCACCCCGAGGTCGCTCAACGTGCGATCACCGCGGGTGCATCAATCATCAACGACACGACGGGGCTGCACGATCCCGCGATGGCCGACGTGGTCGCCGACAGCGACGCGCGCATCGTCATCGCCCACAGCATCGCGAGGCCGCGCACCGAAGCACCGGCGCCCAGCTATCGCGACGTCGTGCGCGAGGTGCGCGAGTTCCTTGACCGTCGCGTCGAGCTCGCACTGTCTCGCGGCGTGCGGCCCGAACAGATCATCATCGACCCCGGTCACGACCTCAACAAGAACACGCTGCACAGTCTCGAACTCACCCGCCGCCTGGGGGAGTTCGCGGACTCGGGGTATCCGCTCCTCGTCGCCCTGTCGAACAAGGATTTCATTGGGGAGACGCTGAGACGGGAGCGGGGCGAGCGGCTCCCCGGATCCCTCGCGACCGCCGTCTGGTGCGTGGCTCAGGGGGCGCGCATCGTCCGCGCCCACAACGTGCCCGAAACTGTAGACGCCATGCGCATGTTCGAGGCGATTCAGGGCTGGCGTGACCCCGCCTACCTGCAGCACAACATGCCGGCGGAGGCCGCAGCGGCAATGGAAGAGGTCGGCGGATGAGCGAGCAGTCGGATGAGCGAGCAGTCGGATGAGCATCAGTCGAATGAGTGAGCAAGCGACACCCGAGATCGACTGGTGGAGCGGCTACCCGCCACCTCGGACCGCGGGAGACCGCTCGCACGTGCGCGTGAACTTCATCTCCAGCGCAGACGGCTCCGCCACGCTCGAGGGTCGCAGCGGCGCGCTGGGCGGCGACAGCGACCGCGCGCTCATGGCGGTGCTGCGTGCGCAGTGCGACGTGCTGCTCGTGGGGGCCGGAACCGTCCGCGCGGAGGGGTACGGCGGACTGAACCTCTCCGATGAGCTCATCACTCGACGCGAGGCGCTCGGTCTCGCCCCGGTTCCGCGGGTGGCGGTCGTCAGCGGATCCCTCGACCTCACTCCAGACATGCCAGTGTTCGCGCAGAGCGACGTGCGACCGATCGTCGTCACACGAACCGCGGCGCCGGCACCCGCGCGCGAGCGCCTCGAGGAAGTCGCCGACGTGATCGTGTGCGGGTCCATTGACACCGGGCTCCCGCAGGCCCTCGACGCGCTGCGCGAGCTCGGGCTCACACGGGTGCTGTGCGAGGGCGGGCCGCACCTGTTCGGTTCGCTCCTCGAACTCGAGCTCGTCGACGAGGTCTGCCTCACCCTCGCGCCCGCGTTTGTGGGCGGAACGGGTGGCCGGATCGCCGACACCCTGGCGGCGAATCCGCGCAGCTTCCGCCTCGCACACCACGTGAGTGACGCCGAAGACTTCCTGTTTCTGCGGTACGTGCGACGGTGACGAGCCCTCAACGCATCGGCGAGGGATCGGGTTGACCAGAAAGTAGGGAAACCCCGAAGGGATCCCTCCGGCTGCCTCGCTGTCACCACGGCCCCGCCCGCCGTTACCGTTGAGGCATGACCAGCACCGCACCACCCCCGTTGCGCATCCCGCTCACGATCCTCCACCTCGCCGCGCTCGGCACCGTGGGGTTCGCCGTCATCGGCACACTGTTCGGCCTGATCGGCGCCGGCCTCGGGCTGCTGTTCGTAATCGGGATCGGGCTCGTCGTACTCATCGGCGTCGTCTACGCGCTCTACGGGATCGCCTGGTTCGAAATTCAGCGCGTCGACGAGCTGTACGACCTCGGCGTGCCGCTGCTCCGACTCGTGCCGCGGCAGCGCCCGGGCTTCGGCCCGTGGCTGCGCTCGGTGGGGCGTCAGGTCATTGACGGCCGCATGTGGGGATCCCTCGCGAACTTCGCGATCGCGAGCCTGCTCGGCCTGATCGTGCTCTTCGCCGCGCAGCTCGCGGCGCACGGTCTCGTCGACGTGTTCGTCGGGCCGGACTGGACGACCCGAGGTTGGGCGCTCCTCACCGTCATCCTCGCGGCGGCGCTCATCGTCGGAATCGCGTTGCTGCACCGGATCCTCGCGATCGCCCTCATCCGCGCCGGCAGCAGAGAAGCCGAGCTCACGGCCAGCGTGGCTGAGCAGTCGCGACAGCGAGCAGGCGCCGTGCGCGCCGCGGATGTCGAGCGCACTCGCATCGAGCGGGACCTGCACGACGGCGTGCAACCACGACTCGTGTCCGTCGGTATGACTCTCGGCCTCGCCCAGCAGAAGATCGACACAGACCCCGCAGCGGCGAAAGCGCTGATCGCTGAAGCGCACACCTCCACCAAGGCGGCGGTCACCGAACTCCGGCAGCTCGCACGCGGCATCTACGCCTCCGTGCTCGACGACCGCGGGCTCGACGCGGCGCTCTCCGCGGTCGCAGCCCGCTCCCACATCCCCGTCCACCTCGACGTGCGCCTCTCGGGCCGCTGTTCGCGCGACGCCGAGGCCGCGGTCTATTTCGCGATCGCCGAATCACTCACGAACGCCGCGAAGCACTCGCGGGCGACCGAGTGCCGCGTCACCGTTCGCACCCACGACGACGGGGCGACCCTGTGGGCACGAGTCGAAGACAACGGCATCGGGGGCGCGCAGGTTACCCCTGGCGGCGGCCTCGACGGCATCATCAACCGCGTGCTCGCCGCCGGCGGCACGTCACGGCTCGACAGCCCGCTCGGCGGGCCGACCGCTCTGGAGGTGAGCGTGCCATGCGCATCCTGATTTGCGAAGACTCCGTGCTGCTGCGAGAAGGGCTCGTGCGGCTGCTCGAGCACGGCGGCCACGATGTGGTCGCGGCTCTGCCCGAGGCTTCGGGGGTGGCCGAGGCGGTGATCGCGAGGGATCCCGAGCTGTGCATCCTCGACGTCCGCCTGCCGCCCACCTACACCGACGAGGGCATCCGTGCGGCGCTCGAGATTCGACGAGAGCACCCGAAACTGCCGCTCCTCATTCTCTCCCAGTACGTCGAGGAGCGGTACGCCAGCGACCTCATCGCGGCGCAGGGCGGCGCGTTCGGCTACCTGCTGAAGGATCGCGTTGCCGACGTCGCCGAGTTCATCGACGCCGTCGAACGGATCAGGGCCGGCGCGACGGTGCTCGACCCCGAGGTCGTCGCGCAGCTGCTCACCCGACGGTCGCGCGACGAGCGGCTGCGATCCCTCACCAACCGCGAACGCACGGTGCTCGCGGCACTCGCGGAGGGCAAATCGAATCAGGCGATTGCCGCGCTCCTCTTCCTCTCGGAGGCGAGCGTCGAGAAACACATCACCGCAATCTTCCAGAAGCTCGGACTCGAAGCGGAGGACGGCAACCGCCGCGTACTCGCCGCGATCGCCCACATCGAAAGCGCGGGCGGCGAGACGAATCCCGGGCCCGCAAGAACGGCGCCGAAGCAGACAGCGCCGAACCAGCACATGCCACGAATAGGAGACGCATCATGAACCCCGAGCCCGGAACCGAACCGCACGAGAGCCCCGACGGCCCTCACCGGCCCCAGTCCGCTGACCGTCTGCGATCCCGCGCGGTGAAGCCGATCATGGTCACCACCGCGATCGTCGGTGGTATCGCGCTCGCCGCTGCGGGCGGGTCCGCCGCCTTCGGCGCGGCCTTCGACCTGGACCGCGGCGGAATCATCGGCGGTCTCGGCGCCAGCCTCGTAACCCACACGGCCGACGCGGCCGGCGTGACCCGCGTAGACGTCGTAGTCTCTGCCGCCGACGTCACGGTCGCCTTCGGCAACGTCGACGAGGCCGAACTGCGCCTCGACGGGCCACGCAGCGATCGGTGGCAGCTCACGCGCGACCGCGATCGGCTCCTCGTGAAGAGCCACGAACGGTTCTGGGATTTCTGCTTCGGCTGGTGCCGGACCGGTGGTCAGACGGTCGTGCTCACGCTGCCCCGCGAGCTGGAGCCCAAGCTGCTCGACCTCGACGTCGATCTCGCCGCGGGCGCCGTGACGACCTCGGGTAGGTACGACAGCCTGGGCCTTGAGATGGGTGCGGGTCGCGCCGAACTCACCGGAGAGGCCCACTCCCTGGACCTCTCGGTCGGCGCGGGAAGCGCCACCTTCGACCTCGCTGACGTCGGTCGGGCAGACATCGAGGTTTCGGCAGGCTCGGTGCGGGGTGAGCTCACCGGCACGGCGCCGAGCGACGTGGACCTCGAGGTGAGCGCCGGCTCGCTCGACCTGACACTGCCCGACGAGATCTACCGGGTGAACTCCGAGGTTGCCGTCGGCAGTCTTGACAGCGGACTGCGCACGGCGTCAAGTGCGGTGCGGACGATCGACCTGGAGGTTGCCGCGGGTCGCGTGATCCTGACGCCGCACTCTTAGACTGGGCGCTATGGCGCAGTGGCGAAGTGACGACCTCGGGGAGGGATTCGAGCGACTCGACCTCGATCTCGGTGAGGACAACGAGGGTCCGCTCACCGCCACGCTCGTCCGCGCACTGCCGCCGCGTCGGCCGCTGCTCGATCGGCTGCTGCGCCGTGAACGACCCCTCGAGGCGGTCGACGTGCTCTACGTGCACGGCTGGTCCGACTACTTCTTCCAAACCTCACTCGCCAGGTTCTTCACGGATCGCGGCGCGCGGTTCTTCGCGCTCGACCTCCGGAAGTATGGCCGGAGCCTGCGCGAAGGGCAGACCCCCGGATTCATCACACAGCTCGACGACTACGGGGCGGAGATCGAGCTCGCGCTCGCGGAGATCGCCGAGCAGACCGCCGCCGGTGAGCAGCGGCGACTCGTGCTCTTCGGCCATTCGACCGGGGGTCTGGTGCTCAGCCTGTGGGCTGCCGCGCACCCCGGTCGCGCGGACGCCGTGATCCTCAACAGTCCGTGGATCGAGTTTCAACTCTCGGCCACGGCGCGGCAGCTCATCGCACCGATCATCAACCTGAGTGCGCGCATCCACGCCTTTGACGTCGGCCCGCAGTTCGACTACGGGTACTACGACCGCGCGCAGCACGAGGTCGGCCCTGCGGAGGACCTGGCGCGAGTGAACGACGCCTGGCGCCCATCCCGGGCGCACGCGGTGCACACCGGCTGGCTGCGGGCGATCCTTGACGGCCACGCCCGCGTGCACAGCGGCCTCGGAATCGAAGTGCCGATTCTCACGCTGCTCTCGCAGTCCTGGGCTGCGCCACTGCGCTGGAGCGAGGAACTGACGCGAGCCGACACTGTGCTGGAGGTCGACGAGGTCGCTGCGGCCGCGGTCAGGCTCGGCTCGAACGTCACGGTCGAACGGATCGACGGGGCGCTCCACGACGTGTTCCTGTCGAGCCTTGAGGCGCGGGAGGAAGCGTACGCGCGCCTCGATCGCTGGCTCGTCGGGTGGCAAGCCGCCGACCGGATAGGCTCGTAATATGGATCTCCGAGTCGCCGCATACGCCGTTGTGGAGCGGCGTGGGCGGATCCTGCTCACGCACTGGCGTCGGGGCCACCTGCACGGCTGGACCCTGCCGGGCGGAGGCATCGAGTCGGGTGAGGATCCGCGCGACGCGGTCGTGCGCGAGGTACTGGAGGAGACCGGGCTCGAAGCCCGGATCGGCCGCCTGCTCGGAGTGGACTCGCGAGTGATGGTGCGCGAGGAGGTGCCTGCGGGTCAGGAACCTGAGCTGCACACGATCAGGATCGTCTACCGGGCCTCCGTGAAAGAGGGCCCACTGCGGCACGAGATCGGCGGCTCGTCAGACGAGGCGCGGTGGGTGCCGATTCGCGAAGTGCGATCATTGCGCACGCTGTCACTCGTGCAGACCGGCATGCGCATGGCAGGGATCGGCCGACGCCCGCAGGGGAAGCAGGGCGGGAAGCCCGGCCCACGATCCGGAAAGTCCGTCAAGCCCAAGAGCTAGCGGGTGCCCGAGAACTAGCGGGCATGCAGACGCGAACGGCGCCGAATCTCGAGGGATCCGGCGCCGTCAACGCGCTCCGTGACTGTGTCAACTCAGAATCTGTGTGCAAACCCGATTCTGTGTGCATCAGTACCGGTGCACATCAAAGATTGTCGGGTGCCACCCACAGGTCGTCGTCAGTGCGGAACGCCTGCCAGATCGCGTAACCGACGCCGAGCGTCGCCACGATCCCGAGCCCCAGCGCGATCCATCCACCGACCCCGCGCTTCTTCGGTTTCAAGTAGCCGGAGCGCTCACCGAAACCGCGGACCCGCTTGGCCGCGTCGGCATTGTCGAGCTCGTCGAGCGTCTGGATGGTCTTCGAGAGCGCCGCCGCCACAAACGGTGCGGTGAAACGGCGCACGCCGTCGGCCGCCCGGCGGGCGGATGTGACACCTCGGTCGATCGCCGGGCGCACGGCCTCGAGCGTTCCGTCGACCCGAGGGGCCAGGTGTTCATCGCTCAGCTTCTTCGCCTGCCGGCCCGCCTCGTTCAGCACGATACCGGCGTGCCCGAGTACGATGCGCTGCTGATCGAGTAGATCCTGTGCCTCACCGCGCAAGCGGCGAAGTTCACGACGACGTTTGCGTGAGAGTTCCATACGTGTCCTCCTTGCACGGCGAGTCATGTTCGCTGCACGTTCCACGCTACACCGAACCGCCGAGGAAATGTCGGTGGGCAACGCGAAGGGAGCGACGCATACACTGGTTCCATGAGCATTCACACCTCCGTAGCGACCATCCACACGAACCACGGCGACATTGTCGTCAACCTCTTCGGGAACCACGCCCCGAAGACCGTGAAGAACTTCGAAGACCTGGCAGGGAAGGGCTTCTACGACGGTGTCATCTTCCACCGCATCATCCAGGACTTCATGATTCAGGGCGGCGACCCCACGGGCACCGGCACCGGTGGCCCCGGCTACACCTTCGACGACGAGATCCACCCAGAACTCGTCTTCGACAAGCCGTACCAGCTCGCGATGGCGAACGCGGGGCAGCGCCCCGACCTCACGGGCCGCCTGGCCGGCACGAACGGCTCCCAGTTCTTCGTGACGACGATGGCGCCCTCATGGCTCAACGGCAAGCACACGATCTTCGGCGAGGTCGCCGACGACGCCTCGAAGCAGGTCGTCGACGCGATCGCCGCCGTGCCGGTCGGTGCGATGGATCGCCCCGTCGAGGACGTGGTGATCAGCGGCGTCGACATCGTCGAGGCCTGAGGCGCACCGGTGGCGGGCGGCCCCGCGTACGGCGAGCGCGTCGAGTACGGCCCTGAGGACGTCTGCTACCGGCATCCCACGCGGCACAGCTTCACGCTGTGCCAACGATGCGGCCGCACGATCTGCACTGACTGTCAGGTCGTGTCGGCCGTGGGCGTGCTGTGCCCGGAATGCGTCAAGCAGGCGCAGCCGGGCGCGGCTCAGCGCGCCGCACGCTCGGCCCGCGTGAGCGGCCGGCGGATCGCCGCGCTCGACGCCCCCGTCACCTACGCCATCATCGCGGTCAACGCCGTCGTCTTCGTGCTGCAGCTCATCGCGCAGTACTTCCTCAACAACCAGGTGACGGCGGCGCTGTGGTACGCCCCGCTCTA
This sequence comes from Leucobacter sp., assembly GCA_041655455.1. Taxonomy (GTDB): domain Bacteria; phylum Actinomycetota; class Actinomycetes; order Actinomycetales; family Microbacteriaceae; genus Leucobacter. Next base: position 17,075 of record JBBAFK010000019.1, read on the forward strand.
CTCGCTGCCCGGGCAGTACCTGCCGGACGGATACGGTTTCGAACCGTGGCGCATGGTGACGGCGATGTTTACGCACTCGACGGGCTTCCTGTTCCACATCCTCTTCAACATGTTCGCGCTCTGGCTTTTCGGGCGAAATCTCGAGCAGATGATCGGGCGCGTGCAGTTCCTCGTGCTCTATCTGATGTCGGGGCTCGGCGGATCCCTCGCGGTGATGCTCTGGGTGTACGCCGACCCGGCCACGCTTGGTGTACCGACGGTGGGCGCGTCGGGAGCCATCTTCGGCGTGTTGATCGCGACGCTGATCGCGTTCCGTGCGGCGAAGGCGAATGTGACGTCGCTTGCCGTGCTCATCGGACTCAACTTCGCGCTCGGGTTCTTCCCCGGGGCGTCGATCTCGTGGCAGGCTCACCTCGGCGGGATGGTGCTCGGGGCGCTGACCATGTGGGTGCTCTTGAGTCTGCGCGGGCCGAGGCGGCGCACCGCGCGCGTGGCCGCCCTTGCCGGCCTGGGCCTCGTGCTCGTGCTGGCGTGCTTCTCCTACTTCGTCGTGCTCCCCGACGTCTTCGCGTAGCGCACGAGGGAACGCAACTTATCCACAGGGTTGTTCACACCTGGGGAGGAATTACACGGGTGTGATTCTTACTTCCACCACGGGGTCATGAGGAACCCGATGAGCACCAGACCGAAGCCGACGAAGATGTTCGCCTGACCGAGCATAGGGATCGGCAGGTCGAGACCGCTCGAGCTCGTGATGTAGTAGAGCACGATCCAGATCAGCCCGAGCAGCATGAAGCCGAACATCACCGGCTTGAACCACACCGGGTTCGGCGCGTCCTTCCGCGCCGCGGAAGTCTCGCGCTCGGTGGAGACCTCGCTCGACTTGCGCTTGCTCAGATTCTTGCCCGGTTTTGCCATGGCCACGATTCTATCGGGAATCGCGGCGGAGGGTGAGATCCTCAGTTTTCCCGCCGCTGCTGTCCATAGAATGTTCGTATGGTCTCGACACGCCGACGCAGGGCACGCCTGAGTCCCCTCACCGTGCTCGGTGAGCTGCTTCTCGTCGCCGGTCTCGCCGTTTTCGGCTACATCGTGTGGCAGCCGTGGCACACAGGTCTCGGAGTTACGGCGAAGCAGACGGAGCTCGCGGCGGAGGAGTCGGCGCGCTGGGACGCGGAGTATGACTCCGTCTATACGGGTGAAGTGCCCGTCACGGCCCAACCGGCACCCTCCGAGACCTTCGCCGTGCTGCACGTGCCCTCCTTCGGTACGACCTACGCGAATGCGGTTGCGGAGACGACGGACTGGTGGACCGTGCTGAACCTCGATGAAAAGGGGATCGGTCGCTATGAGAACACCCAACTGCCGGGAGAGGTCGGCAACGTCGCCCTAGCCGGGCACCGCTCCGGCCCGCTCATCAACTCATTCCGCGAGATCATGAACCTCCGTGTCGGCGACCCCCTCTTCATCGAGACCGCCGACGGCTGGTACACCTACCGATTCCGGTCCATCGAATACGTGCTGCCGAACGAGGTCGACGTGCTCAACCCGTTCCCCCGCCTCGAGGGCCAGCCGGGCACCGATCAGATCCTCACCCTCACGACCTGCCACCCGAAACTCGCGGGCAGCGACGAGCGAGCCATCGCCTACTCCGTGTACGAGGCCTTCCAGCCCCGCAGCGACGGCCCGCCGGCCGAGCTGATGGAGCTCAACCCGACGATGGAGCAGACCCAGGCTCCGAGAGGAGATCAAGAAGCCTGATGTTCTCGCTCATGTGGCGTTTCTTCCCCGGGCCCGCGTGGCTTCGGGTGATTCTCTTGATCGCCCTCGCCGCGGCGATCGTGTACGCGCTCATCGCCTATGTGTACCCGTGGGTGGCGCTCCAGATGCCCGAACAGGAAGTAACGGTGGACTCATGACGAGAATTCTGGTCATCGACAACTACGACAGCTTCGTCTACACGCTCGGCGGATACCTGCAGCAGCTGGGGGCGAGCACGCACGTGATCCGTAATGACTCGGTGACCGCGGGCGAGCTCGAGCAGCTCGTCGCGGGAACGGGAGAGAACGACGGGTTCGATGGTGTGCTCATCTCGCCGGGCCCCGGCGCCCCCGCGGACGCGGGGGTTTCGATCGCGATGGTGGGCCTGGCCCTGCGCACCGGCATCCCGCTGCTGGGCGTCTGCCTGGGGCACCAGGCCATCGCCGAAGCACTCGGCGGCACTGTGCGTCACGCCGACGAGCTCATGCACGGCAAGATCTCTCGGGTGCGGCACTCGGGTGACGACTTCTTCGACGGCGTCGCCGAGGAGTTTGACGCCACCCGTTACCACTCCCTCGCGGTGGTCCGCGACACGGTTCCCGACTGCCTGGCGATCACGGCGGAGACGGAGAGCGGGATCGTGATGGCCCTGCGGCACCGCGAACGACCGATCTATGGTGTGCAGTACCACCCCGAGTCCGTGCTCACCGAGGGCGGCTACCAGCAGCTCGGCAACTGGCTCGCGGTCACCGGCCTTGCCAACGCCGCGGAGATCGCGCGAAGCCTGTCACCGCTCCTTACGCGGTAGCTCCCGCTAGTTGCTGCAGTAGTAGATCTCGAACTTCGTGCCCTGGGGCTGCTGGCCGATCAGGGACTGGCCCGTCACCGGATACCCCTCCTGCGGTGCGCAGTCCGTGATCGCGACGAACGAGGCATCGAGGGCGAGGCCGTCGATGAGCGACTTCGCAACGTCGAACGCGTGGCCCGTGAGGTCGGGGATGACAACCATGCCACTCGAGACGGTGACCTCGACCGACGATCCCGAGTCGAGTCGCGTGCCCGGTTCCGGGCTCACCGAGAGTACGCGACCCTCTGCCTGCACCGGGTCGTCGGCCTTCGTGACGAGTCCGACCGTCAGGCCGAGACCCTCGACCTGCTCCGTATACTCATCCAGGGTCATCCGGTCGATCGGCGGCACCTCGGCAGACTCCGGACCCGTCGAGATGTAGACGGTGATGCGGTCGCCCGGCGAAAGCACCGTTCCGGCCTCCGGATCCGTGGAGATGACCTTCCCGCTTGAGATCTCCTCGCTCGACTGCTCGACGGGGAGCGGGACGAGTTCGAGCTGCCGTAGCGCCGAGAGCGCATCCTCGCGATCGAGCTCCACGAGATCGGGAACCTCGCGGGAGGTGTTCGGCTGAAACTCCTGCGGAGCGAGGGTCACGAGCCAGAACACGACGGCGACGATGACCGCACCGACGGTGAGGATCGCCGCCCACGTCCACATGACTGGTGGCCGGCTCTGTGTGCGGGCGACTCCGCCGCCGTCGGCGAGTTGCCGCAGCGCGAGGTCGGACTCCGAGATCTCCTCGCCACCGGAGAAGAGCACCCCCGTCGACTGCGTCGTGAGCGAAAGCTTGGGCATCTGCCCGTCAGCCGCGAGCCGCAGAGACTCGCGGAACTCCGAGGCCGTCTGGAAGCGCTTCGCGCGATCCTTCGAGAGGCCGTAGAGCACGACTCGGTCGAGTTCGGGAGTGACGTCCGGGTTCCGCGCGCTCGGTGCTTCGGGCCGCTCGCTGACGTGCTGGTAGGCGACGGCGACCGCGGTGTCGCCGCGGAAGGGCACGTCTCCTGTCAGGAGCTCGTAGAGCAGCACCGCCGTCGAGTAGAGGTCGGTGCGGGCGTCGATCGACTCACCCTTCGCCTGCTCGGGTGAGAAGTAGGCCGCTGTGCCGAGAATTGCGGTGGTCTGCTGCAGCGTCGACGAGGTGTCCGAGACCGCGCGGGCGATCCCGAAGTCCATCACCTTCACCTGACCGCTCTTCGTGATCATGATGTTGGCTGGCTTGATGTCGCGGTGCACGATGCCGGCGCGGTGCGAGTACTCGAGGGCGGTGAGCACCGAGTCGACGACCCGGCAGGCCTCGGTCTGCGACAGTTGGCCGTCGGCGAGCAGTTGCCGAAGGTTCGTCCCGTCAACGTACTCCATCACGATGAACGGCAGCCGCTTCGGGCCGTCGTGCGTCTGGATGAGGTCGTCGCCCGCATCGAACACCCGGACCACGGTAGGGTGCGCCATACGCGATGCCGACTGCGCCTCCTGGCGGAAGCGTGAGCGGAACTCCTCGTCGCCGGCGAGGTCAGACTTCATGACCTTGATCGCGACCTGGCGCCCCAGCTTGGTGTCGGTGCCTCGGTAGACGGTCGCCATGCCGCCCTGGCCGATGAACTCCCCGATGGCGTAACGTCCGGCGAGGATGCGCTGGGCGCCGGCGACGGGCGTCTCGGGCATGTCGACCTCTTCCGTGCTCATGAGTTCATCCAATTCTAGAGGGTAGGCGGGCGGTGCCCGTCAACGTGCAACTGGCGCGGCTTAACCGTCGCTGTCGGAGCCGCCGTCCGATCCGCCGTCGGAGCCGCCCGGCTCGGCGACCGTGACGGTGAGGGATGCGGAGCTGGGGGAGGTGGCCGTGTAACTGCCGTTCGTGCACTGGAAGGTGTACGTGATCGACAGGGATCCGGCGCCGGTCGCGCGAACCGTCGCAGATCCGCCGGAGACCGGGGTCGCGACCTGCCCGACGGACTCGGGGTCGACGATCAACTGGAAGTTCGTTGGCGAGCCGAGTCCGGCCGGGCAACTGCCGGAGATGCCCTGCACCGGGAAGGTCTCACCGACCGTCGCGGTCGAGGGACCGTTGGGCGCGGCGGGCGCGGCGATGTCGCCGAACGGCACGCTGTAGGTGAGCGTGATCGTCTGGTTGAAGGGCACCCGCGCCCCGACCGGGTTGACCTGCGTGACGACGCCGGCCTGCGCCGGATCGACGGGGTCACCCTCAACCGTGCGGACGTCGGTGAAGCCGAGTCCCTGAAGGTAGCCGACGGCCTCGTCAATGTTCATGCCGCGCAGTGTGTCTGCGTCCACCACGCCGGTGGAGGGGGCCTCCGTCGTGGTCGTGGTCGGCGTCTTCGTAGTCGTGGGGGTCTTCGTCGTGGTGGTCGGAGTGGGCTTCGGGTCGCCGTTCGTGCTGAGCATCGCGAACGCCGTGCCGGCGATGATGAGCAGCAGAAGCACCCCGAGGGTGATGAGCGGCCACGTCCACGGGCTGCGCTTCTTCTTCTCCGGTTCCTCCTCGGCGTCACCGGCGGCATCGCCGAGTGCCGCGCCGGCGCCCGCCGCCCCCGCGAGTGCGGTGGTCTGCGGCATCACCGTCGTCGCGGCGTCGAGCGTCTGTGTCTGCTGCGGCATCACCGTGGTTGCGGGTTCCGTCTCGCCGAGCACCTGCGGCACGTAGCTCGCGGCAAGCTGCACGTCACCGCGGTGCAGCGCGGCCGCCGCCTGCGCGAGCTTCGCCGCCGATTCGGGCCGCCCCGCCGCTTCCTTTGCGAGGCAGGACATTACGAGGTTGCGCACGGGGGCCGGAACGTCATCCGGCAGGTCCGGCGGGGTGTCGTTGATCTGCGCCATCGCGATCGCGACCTGCGACTCCCCGGTGAAGGGGCGTTTTCCGGCCAGGCACTCGTATGCGACAACTCCGAGCGAGTAAATGTCGGTGGCCGCGGTCGCCGTGTGGCCGCTCGCCTGCTCGGGCGCGAGGTATTGCACGGTGCCCATGACCTGACCGGTCGCCGTGAGGGGTACCTGGTCGGCGATGCGCGCGATCCCAAAGTCGGTGATCTTGACGCGCCCCTCGGGCGTGATAAGCAGGTTGCCGGGCTTGATATCCCGGTGCACGAGGCCGGCGTCGTGGGCGGCCTGCAGGGAGGTCGCGGTCTGCGCGACGATCCCGAGCACCCGGTTCGCGGGGAGGCGTCCCTCACGCTCGATGATGGCGGACAGCGGCTCGCCGGGAACGAGTTCCATGACGATGTACGCGGATCCCTGTTCCTCGCCGTAGTCGAAGACGTTCGCGATGCCCTCGTGGTTCACGAGCGCGGCGTGACGGGCCTCGGCGCGGAAGCGCTCGAGAAACCCGGGATCCCCCATGTACTCGTCCTTGAGGATCTTGATCGCCACGGTGCGACCAATGATGCTGTCGCTGGCCTTCCAGACCTCGCCCATGCCGCCCACGGCGATTCTCGAGCTGAGCTCGTAGCGTCCGCCGAATGTGATCCCTGCCGCTGGCCTCATTCGCTCAACACCGCTTCCATTACTCGTTTTCCAACAATCGTCGGCAGGTCGAACGACCCGCCGGTGAAATCGAACGCCTCGCCGCCACCGTCCTCGATGACGACCGCCACCGCGACCTTCGGGTCGTCGACCGGGGCGAATCCCGTGAACCACAGCGTATAGGGCAGGTCATTCCCGTCCGCGTCAGTGCCGTTCTCGGCGGTACCGGTCTTGCCGGCCACGCGCACCCCGTCGATCGCCGCGTTCTGCGCGTACGCTCCGGGATCGCTCACGGCGTGCTCCATCATGTCGGCCATCGTGCGCGCCGACTCGTCGGACAGCGGCTGCGAAAACACTTCGGGATTGAAAGACTTTTCCACCCGCAGGTCGGGGGTGATGACGCTGTCGACGAGCTGCGGCTTCATCACCGCGCCGTCGTTCGCGATCCCTGCCGAAACCATCGCCATCTGCAGCGGAGTCGCGCGCACGTCGAGCTGCCCGATCGCAGACAGCGCGACCTGCGCCTGATCCGCGGGCAGCGGCGCCGTGCTCGGGGTGACGACGACCGGGATCGTGAGCTCCTGGTCGAAGCCGAACGCATGGGCCATCTCCGGCACTGCGTCGCGATCCATGCTCATGGCGAGCTCCGCGATCGGGATGTTGCAGGAGTAGGTGAGCGTCTCCTGCAGCGTTGCCGTGTCGCCGTCGCCGCAGGTGGTGCGCGTCGAGTTGTACATCACCGCGGAGGACTGCGGCAGCGTCAGCGAGGCCGGGTTGTCGAACTCGGTGTCAGGAGTCGCCGTGCCGTTCTCGACGGCCGCCGCCGCAACGACGAGCTTGTAGACGGAACCCGGATGGTAGAGGTCCCCGCCGATCGCGCGGTTCACCATCGGTTCCGACGGGTCGCTCTCGAGCTGCCGGTAGTTCGCGATGATTTCGGCGTCGCTGTTCGAGGAGAGGAGGTTGGGGTCGAAGCTCGGCGTCGAGGCGAGCGCGAGGATCCTGCCGGTGTCGGGTTCGATCGCGACGACAGCGCCGGAGAAGCCCTGTTCTGTGAGTGCGGTGACGGCCGCCTCCTGCGCGGCGGCATCGATCGTGGTCTCGATGGAGCTGCCCTGCGGTGAAGCGCCGTTCAGAGTGTTGAGCAAGCGGGTGAAGAACTGTGCGTTGCCAACGCCCGAGAGATCCTGGTTCATGGCGAGTTCGAGGCCGGTCATGCCCTGCGTGTGCGAGTAATAGCCGGTCACCGGGGCGTAGAGCGGCCCGTCCGTGTACTCGCGGATGAAGCGGAAGGCATCGCCCGTGGGCGACGAGAACGCGATGGGGTCGCCATCGACGAGGATCGAACCGCGCTCGACCTTGTAACCGTTCTTGATGGTGCGACCGTTCAGCTCGTTCGCGCGGAGGTCGTCCGCGTTGACAAACTGGATCATTGTGACCGCGAAGAAGAGCACGAGGAACATTCCGAACACGGTGCGGCTGACAAATTTCAGTGGCTTGTTCACGCGCGGATCACCAACTTCGGTCGGTTACGCACAGAATTGGACAGGAGGAGAAGGAGCGCGATGATGATCCAGTTCGACACGAGCGACGAGCCGCCCGCCGCGAGGAACGGCGCGGTCAGGCCCGTAAGCGGAATCACCCGGGTCACCCCGCCGACCACGATGAACACCTGCAGCGCGAGCGAGAACGCGAGACCCGAGGCGAGGAGCTTCCCGAAGTCGTCCTGACCCGCGAAGCCGATGCGCAACCCCCGCGCGACGAGCAGCAGGTAGGCGGCAAGGATGATGAACAGCCCGATCAGGCCGAGCTCCTCACCGAGGCTCGGAATGATGTAGTCGCTCTGCGCGAGCGGCGTGTCCTCCGGATAACCCTGCCCGAGCCCCGTTCCTGTCATACCGCCGTTCGCCATGCCGAAGAGGCCCTGCACCATCTGGTGACTCGTGCCATAGGGGTCCGCGAAGGGATCGAGCCAGTTCGCGAACCGTTGGTTCACGTAGTCGAGGGTCTGGCTGGCAATGATGCCGCCCGCGAGGAAAAGCCCGACCCCGAGAATGATCCACCCGATCCGCCCGGTCGCGAGGTAGAGCATCACGAGGAATAGGCCGAAGTAGAGCAGCGACGTGCCGAGGTCGCGCTGGAAGACGAGCACCACCATCGCGGCAAGCCAGAAGACGAGCAGCGGCCCGAGATCCCTCGCCCGCGGGAAGCGGATCCCGAGGAACTTCTTGCCCACCATCGCGAGCGAATCTCGGTTGCGCACAAGGTACCCGGCAAAGAAAATTGCGAGCATGATCTTCGCGATCTCACCCGGCTGGAAGGAGAACCCGCCGATGTGCACCCACACGCGCGCGCCATTAATCTCCTGCCCTATGAACGGGAGCATCGGGAGGAGGAGCAGAATCACCGCGGCGAGCCCCGACAGGTAGGTGTAGCGGAAGAGCACCATGTGGTTGCGAATGACGAGTAGCGCGACGATCGCGACGACCAAAGCCACCGCAGACCAGACGAGCTGCTTCATCGAGGTCGCATCCCAGCCCGAGACGTTGCGGGCGAGGTCGATGCGGTAGATCATCGCGATGCCGATGACGTTCAACATCGTCGCGATCGGCATGATGAGCGGATCCGCGTCGGGGGCGAGCTTGCGCACGGTGAGGTGCATGGCGAACACCGTGACGACGAACAGGATCCCTGCCGGCACGAGCTCAGTCGAGAGCCGCCCGAGCACCGTCAGATCGATGATGATCACGGCCGCCACGCCCACCGCGATCGCGAAGACGAGCAGCGATAGTTCGACGCCGAGCAGCTTCTTCGGCGCCCGAATCGCGGTGATGCGCTGCAGCACCGTCTCGCTCGTGCGGTTCTTCGCGAAGGTGCGTGGCTTCGTGGAGTCAGTCATTATGCACCCCCAGCCGGAGCACGATCTCGCGGGCTTCCTCGAGGGATCCCGCGCTCAACGTGCGCTGCACCTGCCGCTGCTCGAGCCCGTCGAGCTCGCTGAGCGGGATCTCGGTGTTCTCTGCGACGGAGTGCAGGGAAAGGGATCCGATGTCCTGCTGCACGCCACGGTAGATGATCACCGTCTCGCCGTCGGTGCCGACGAAGTAGCGGGTCTGCGTCCACTGGTAGCCGAAGAACAGTGCACCGCCGACCGCGAGCAGCACGGCGAGCGCGCCCAGCGCCCACAGTAGACGGCGCCGACGGTTGCGGCGGCGGGTCTCCTGCATGAGCTCGGCGAGGTACTCGTCGACGCGAGGCTCGAAGTGGCTCTCTTCGATCTGCGGGGGGCGGCGTACGGGACGTCGGCGGCCCATGAGGCGGGTGCGCGCGGTCGTCACCTCGCCGTCGCGCGTCTCGTCCGCGGTCGCCGCGGACCCGGCGAAGCGCGGGTTCGGCTCGGAGATCTCGCGCGGCTCTGCGGTGGTCTCGACGAGCACGACCGTGACGTTGTCGGGGGCGCCGTGCGAGAGGCTCTTATCGATGAGGGAGTCGACCGCGCCCTGCAGCGACTGGCGGCGGCGCAGAATCTTCTCGATGTCGGAGTCGTCGACGTAACCGCACAGGCCGTCGGAGCAGAGCAGCCAGACGTCGCCGGGCCTCGTGTCGAGCACGGCCGTATCGATGTCGGGGGAGGCGTCCACGTCACCGAGCACGCGCATCAGCACGGAGCGGCGCGGGTGGACCGCCGCCTCCTCCTCGGTGATCTTGCCGGCGTCGACGAGGCGCTGCACGAAGGTGTGATCCGCAGTCACCTGGGTGAGCATGCCGCCGCGGTACAGGTAGAGACGCGAATCGCCGATGTGTGCCATGGCGAGCTTGTCGTCGACCGTGATGAACCCGCAGAAGGTGGTGCCCATACCGCCGAGTTCCGGCCGATCACCGACCGTCTCGCGCAGCTTCTTGTTGGCGGTGAGCACCGACTTTCGCAGCTGCACGGTGGTGTGGAGCGCGTCGGCGGTCGGGGGACCGTCGATCCCTGCTACGGACTTCGTGACGATCGCCGAAGCGACATCACCACCCGCGTGGCCGCCCATGCCGTCGGCGACGAGGAACAGGTAGTCGCCCGCGAAGCCGGAATCCTGGTTGTTCGCGCGCACCATTCCGACGTGCGAGCCGATTGCGCTCTCGTACCCGACGGTCACGCTCACGGCCTCAGTTCGAAGGTGGTCGTGCCGATCGTGATCGGAGTGTAGAGGGGGACGGGCGTGGGTCTCGTTACGCGCTGGCCGTCGAGGCGCGTGCCGTTCGTGGAGTCGAGGTCGGTGAGGGTCCACTGGTCGCCGCTGCGGGAGAGGCGGGCGTGGTAGGTCGAGGTGTATTCGTCGACAATGACGAGGGAGGAGTCGCTGCTGCGCCCGATCGTAATGATGTCGACGTCGAGATCGATGGTCGTGCCGGCCGCAACGCCGGAGGTGATGACGAGGTGGCGGGCGGGACCACCGGAGCCTGCGGATGGGAAGGATGGGCCTGCGTCCGGCGGGGCGGCCGGTTGGGCGCCTGGCGGGGGCGCTGGGGCTGCTGCGACGGGCACCGCGGGTGCCGGTGCGGCGGGTGCCGGCGCAGCCTGCGGCGAGGGGTCATTGCCCTTCATGCGGCGTACCGGCGCGCCGAAGAGGTCGCTCCGCAGCGCGTAGACGATCGCGAAAATAAAGAACCACAGCAGCAGTAGGAAGCCGATGCGAAGGATGAGGAGCGTCAGTTCACTCACAGGCCCCTCCAAAAATCTTCATCGATCCCGGGAGTCTCGCCGGCGGAGGGCATCGACGAGAGTGGGGGCGCCGACGTCGGCGCTTGCGGGGCCTGCGGTGTCGCCGGTCGGGGCTGGGCCGCCTGGGGCGCCTGGGGTGCTGCCTGCCGGGGCTGTGCCGCGGGGGGCGTCGCCTTCGGTGTGGCCGGGGTGGCGCGGCCGGGGGCAAGCTGGAACGTGAGCGCCGTCTGACCGACGGTGATCACGGTGCCGGGGGCGAGCGCCGCCTCGCGGAAGCGCTGGCCATTGATCTTCGAGCCGTTCGTGGAACCGAGATCGCGCACGATCCCCGCCGCACCGTCCCAAATGAACTCGAGGTGCTTGCGCGATGCGGCGCTGTCGCCGATGCGGATGCCGCAGTCACTACCGCGACCCACCGTCGTCGTACCGCGCGGCAACTCGTGGCGCTCGCCGCCGATCTCGACGACGGCGACCCAGTCCACCGATCCCTCGACGCGTGAGGCATCGATCTCGAGCACGCCGGTCGTCAGGGATCCGTCAGCCTGGATTTCCACGACCGGCTCGCCAAGCAGCTGGTAGTTCTGCCGCTTCGCATGCTTCACGACGACGCCGCGCAGCTCCTGCTCGAGGGTCGCGCCGAGCGACTGGAGGCGGTCGGAATCCTGCGGTGACACGCGCACCACGAAGCGATTCGGTGCGAGCACCCGATCGCGGTCCACGATGACCGCGCCAATATCGAGCTCACGTTTGAGGGCCGCAGCGATCTCGACCGGCTGCACGCCGGAGCGGAACGTGCGGGCGAAGGCGCCGTTGACCGCGCGCTCCAAACCGCGTTCAACGCTGTCCAGAATGCCCATGTTCCCTCCTCCGCGTTCATCGTTCGGGCGCGCACGACGCACGCCTCTCCAAGATGCATGTTACTTGTCTTGGCTTGGATACACCCATGACGTGCGGCGGGTGTGGGCTTTTATACTCGGTGCGGGGAAGGGGGCCCGTGTTCAAAGACTGCCGTCTCGCATTATCTCTGGACCAGCCCGTGATCGCGCACACCTCGTCAAGGAGTGTGCCCTTGGCACCCTTGGTCGCGGCCGAGTACTGCTTCGCGAACTTCCTGGTGATCTCGTGGGTGGCACGCATCGATACCCCACTTTCCATGAAACTGATGATTCCGTTTCGCGGGCAAAATATGTGAGGCACGTCGCCGCTTTGCGGTACGAGGCGACGGGTTGATAGAGTGATGTGGTTGCCTGAGCGCTCACGCGCAAGGGACGACGCGCGCGAGTGGCGGAATTGGCAGACGCGCTGGCTTCAGGTGCCAGTGCCCGCAAGGGCGTGGGGGTTCAAGTCCCCCCTCGCGCACGCGAATGAAATGGCCTCTGACCTGGGATTTAGTTCTCCGGGTTGGGGGTCTTTCGCGTCGGAAGTGCTAGAAAAAGTGCTAAGCCTTGCCGAGGTGGGCGGCGAAGCGGGTCACGGCCGACCGTTGCATGGTCGGGGTGACGTGGGAGTAGATGTTCATCGTTGTCGTGATCGTTGAGTGACCCAATCGCTCTTGGACGACCTTGGGGTGCTCGCCGAGTTCGAGCAGCAGGGTCGCGTGCGTGTGACGCAGCCCCTTGATCGTGACCCGGTGCATAGAGTCGTACTTCTTGGTGAGCCAGTTCATGCGGCGATCCCAACGGCTGGTCATCGCGTCGGGTGAGCGCAGCTTCCCGTCGTCGTCACCGAAGACGTAGGCGTCGGCCTTGGCGAGCGTGAACGAGAGTTCCGCGCGGGCGACCTTATAGGACGCGAGCACTTTCAGGGTGTCCTCGTCCACGTCGATCACGCGCGCGTGGCCGGTCTTCGGGGGCTTGGTCTTCGTCCAGTCGTCGGTATCGACCGCGCGGCGGATGCTGACCCGCATTGCCTTGGTGTTGAGGTCGCTCCACTTCAAGGCGAGGGCTTCGCTTCGGCGCATGCCCGTGTAGGCGATGAGTCGCCACATGGGGAACAGCTCGTCTTTCAGCTCGTCCTCGTTCCAGGTGAGGAACAGGGCGAGCTGTTCGCTCGTCCAGGTGACGATCTCGGGCTTCTGCGCCCGCACCTCGCTCGTCGTCGGGGCCTTGACGGTACGCTTCTTCTTCGCCGGGTTCACGGTCAGGTGCCCGTCGTCGATCGCGGCGTCGAGGATCGCGCCGAGCACGACGTGCACCTTATGGACGCTGTTTGCCGACAGCGGCTTGCCCTTGCCGTATGTGTCTTTACGGCCCGACTTCTCCAAGTCTCGGTAGTGGCGGGCGATCCTGGTCGCGGTGAGTTTATCGAGCCGGATCGTGCCGAGCTGCGGCTTGATGTGGTTGCGGATGATCTTCTTGTACCCCTTGATCGTGGATGCCGCGAGCTTCAGCCCCGCTGCCCACTCGTCGGCGTAGACGCCGAGGGAGGGAACTTTGTTGCCGAACTTCTCGTTCTGCTTGCGCTGCTTCAACGCCTCCTGCAAGGCATCGTTGGCCTCGTCGGTGCTGGTGAACCCGGAGCGGGTGAGACGCCGCATCCCCATCTCGGGGTACTCGGGGTCTTTCAGGACGTAGATCTGGAACCGCCACCGCTTGCCCTTATCGGTGTCGTAACCCTGGATCGAGCCGGGCTGCCGAGAGCGGGAGCGTCGCGCCGGTTTCACCCCCTCGCCTGCGGGGTCTGCGCCGGGGTCGTGCCCGGCGGCTGTGGCCTTTCGTGCCATTGCCTAATCCCTTCTGCTGGGTGAGCGGTTTCGCTGGGGTGTGCGCGGACTACTCAGTGCCGCCTGGGGCGAGGCGGTCGAGGAAGTCAGGGCCGCTGAATACGCGCCCGCTCGGGTCGATCTGCTCGCCTCGCACCCGGATGAACCGTGCACGTTCCCGCTGCTCCGCGAGACGCTGCATATAGGTCTCGGTGCTGGGGAGCTGGTCGCTGCCGGGGATGCTGAGTGAGGACTCGTAATACTGGATGCGGTTCTGGCAGGCGAACCATTCCTGCTGCCAGTAGGTCAGCAGCCCCTCCGGGGTGAGCGTGAGCCAGCCCTGCATCCACTTCTCGATCTCTTCCGTCAGATACTCACCAGGCACCCCCGTCACGCCGCTTGCTGCTTCGGGCGGGGTGAGGAGCGCGGCCGGGGTGGTGCGCAGCAGGTAGGCGATCACGGTGAGGTCGTCCACGTCCACGCGGCGATCCCCGGCTTCGAGCTTGCTGATCCCCGACGGGGAGAGTTTTCGCCCCGCGTCGGTCAGCAGCTTCGACATGGTGCGCAAGTCCATGCCGATCGCTTGACGAGCCGCACGGATGTTTACGGCGACGTACTGGTTGGTGTGTCCTGGCGGGTTGCCCCGCACCCTCTCTGTTTCCATACTAAGAACATACATGGTTGTACTTGACACAGCAAGGTTTGGCTTCTACCGTGGTAGGCACCCCTCAATCTCCCTGTATTGGATCGGACGGTGACCTCATGCGGCAGAGCACCCTGGACATGGACGACCTCCGCAAGCGGCGCAGCCTGGTCATCACCCGCAAAGAAGCCGCCGAAGCGCTCGGGGTTGATCCGCGCACGATCACCACGAGCATCAACGAGGGCACGATCCCGTATGTGAAGCTCGGGCGGCGCATCGTGATCCCGCGCGAGAAGTTCCTCGCCCTCTTCGCCGACACCGCGAGCGACAACAGTGAGTCCTGACCTCTCCACTGCCCGCTGTGCCGAATCGGCACCCCCGTGCCCGGCTTCCATGTGAATGTCGGCCAAGCGACGTAAACTAGCCCAAGAACGCCAACCACAAGGAGGCACCCCGAATGGCACTCAAGACTCCGGTATCTGAGGCCCATGTCCGGCGTGTGCTTGCGGAGGTTGAGGCCGGTCAGGAGACAGCCGGTGCGGTCGTCTCGGACGCGGATCGGGAGATTGCCCGCCGACAGGTGCTCGGCGAACTGTCCGGGGATGAGGCGGTGCGCGAGGCAATCGCAGCAGCCCTCGACCGCTTCCCCGAGAAGTAACCCGCTCGGGCAGGAGCACTAATGCCCGACCGCTACAGCTACCCGAACAGTCGGGTTCTTATCAACAAGCTCGGCATCACCGACTACGACCGTTGGAAAGCCGTCGAGACGGCGGCGATCCATCAGCGCATGGTCGAACTCACCGAGCACCCGATCCCCGGCTGCTTCGACCTCGCCCACCTGCAGGCGATCCATCGGCACCTGACGCAAGACCTGTATGTGTGGGGTGGTGACCTCCGCGACACCGACACCCATCCGGGCGGCACCGGCATCGCGCACTGCCGCCCGCCGTTCATCGCGCCCGAGGCCGAGCGCGTCTTCGGCGCTCTCGCAGAGCGTGAATACCTGCACGGGCTGGAAGCGGATGCGTTCTCCGATGGGCTCGCCTGGGTGTGGGGCGAGACGACCGCGATTCATCCGTTCCGCGACGTGAACACGCGCAGTCAGCACGTCATGTTCAACCAGCTCGCCCGCGACGCCGGATGGGGCATCGACTGGTCGCAGATTCCCGGCGACGTGTTCGCCCACGCCCGCACCCTCGCCATCGTGGAAGACCACTCCGGGCTCGATGCCCTGATTCGCCCAAACCTCGTCACCGTCGAGGACGCCGCACGGCACGACCGGCTGATGGAACTGTTGAACGAACACACTCAGGGCTTCACGACACGCAAGGCCGTCCGCGACCCTGCCGTGCTTGACCGGGAGTTGGACGCCGCACGCGAACGCCGCCGTGCCCTGCCTCCGCTGGATGCGTTCGGATACGACGCCCCACCTGACAGCGGGCGCAGCGGCCCGAGCCTCGGCCTGTAGAAGCTCAGCGGCAAGCGAAGAGTTGCGTCTACGCCTTGTTGCCGGTCAGCGCGAGACCACCGCCGAGGCCGATCATCAGCCCGCCGCCGGTCGCGCGAATCCCGCTGAGTCGGCGGGGAGACTTCGCGAACCAGGCTTGCGCTGTTCCAGCGAGGATCACCCAGACCGCATCGCAGATGAACCCGATGGTGACGAACACGAGCCCGAGTACCATCATCTGCAACGGGATCGCCCCGGCCTCGAAGCTCACGAACTGCGGGAGCACGGCGACGAAGAACACGATGGTCTTCGGGTTGGTCACTCCCACGATGAAGCCCTGCCGAAGCATCACTGCGGGCGTCAACGACCGCCGCGCTGAATCGGTGCCGTCTGTCACGCTGTCTTTGCGGTGGCGGATCGCCTGCACTCCGAGATAGACAAGGTATGCGGCACCGAGCAGTTTGATGATCGTGAACAACATGATCGACTGTGCGACGATGGCACCTACTCCGAACGCGACCGCTGCGACGAGCGGCAGCGCGCCGAGGCCGTTGCCGAGCACGCTCATCAGGCCGCCGCGCCGACCGTAGGAGAGCGAACGGCCGATCACGAAGAGCACGCTCGGCCCAGGAATGACGATGAGAATCACCGACGCCAGGGCAAAGGCGGCGAGGGCTTCGAGCGTAGGCATAGGTCAAGCATACTCAGCGCCCACATATCGGCTGCTTACAGGCCTAGCGTCGGGCCGTCACGCCGGGGTGCGCTCCGGTGCTGCTCCTCATAGTCGTGCGACATGGCCCGCTCCCGCTCGGCACGCTGAGCTTCCCGCTCGGCCTGCGCTGCGCGGGTCTGCTCGATCCTCTCGGTGGCCTCGGCAAGGGTGAGCGACCGTAGCAGCTCGGCTTCCTCTCGCGCTTGCTTCGCAGTTTTCGCTGCTCGTGTGGCTTGTTGCATGGGGTTCGTGGTGAGGTACGCCTGCTGATTGCGGATCACGGTCTCCGCGCCGAACACTCGCGCGAACGCCACGAGTCGTTCGGTCTGTGCCCGCTCTGGCCGGTGCAGCAGCGCGTCGCGTGCCGCCCGGTGCTCCTGCTCGGCATCGATCACGCGCGGGTCGCTGTCGATTCTGGGCCGGGTGACTCGTTCCACCCACGCATCGGCACGTTCGTTCCACCTCGGCGGCTCGCCCCACTCGCTCGTCACCTGCTGGCGCGCTTCGGCGGTTCGCGCTTGGGCGTTCTCGTGCTCGTCGCGGGCGCGGCGCTTCCCGAACCACGACGACGCTCGCACCTGCTCGCCTGCCGTGTGCTCGGTGGCCTCGGCCTGTTTCCACTCGGTGAGTGCCCCTCTCGCGGCGGAGACGACCGGCGCGGCGACCTCGGCGCGCACCTGCTCAGCACGCTCACGGGCGGTCTGCTCGGCCGCTCGCGCCCTCTCCCGCACTTCGACCTCACGGTCGCTGAGGCTAGCGAGGGCGGCGCTGACCTGTTGCCAGCGTGCGGCCTGCGCCTCAGCCGTCTCCGCACGCTTCACGAGCGCCGCCATCTCGTCGTTCACGAACCGCACGGGGCCGTTCTCGGTGAGCCCGGCCGCTTCCTCGACGGCGCGGCGGGTGGCGTCGGCAAGGCCTCGGTCGGCACGATCGCGCCCCATCGCCTCGATGAACTGCGCCCTGGCGTCAGCCTGGCTCTCGGCGACGACGTGCAGCACGTTCGACTCTCGCCCGCGCGTCATACCGACGTACACGCCCGCGGCGCTGGTGGAGTCGGTGAGGATCGTGCGCGACCCTGCCACAGTCGCGCCCTGCACCCCGTAGGCAGTCGCCGCATACGACAGGTGCGCGTGCTCGGCCACATACTCGGCGGGAAGCCTGACGGTGCGCTGCCGCTTCCGCCCACTCCCGGCCTCACGCATGGAGAGCGTGCCGTCGTCCTCGACGATCTGCACGACCCACTGCTGCCGATTCGCCACGCCCACATCAGTGTTGTTCTTCCGCGTCTGAATCACATCCCCGGCCCCGATAGGCAGGCCGTCGTTCCCGTACACGGTTCGAGCGTCGTCGACGACACCGTGCGAGACTCGTTCCTCGCGGATGCGGGCGTTGACGGTGCGGGCTTCATCGTTCGTGCTGACGGTGATCGCTTCGCCGTCCTGCCGCGCCTGGGCGATATGCTCGCGCGCCTCTTCGCCGCTGTCGTGCAGACGGATGAGACCGAGCCTGGCGAGCTGGTCGAACACTTCGCCGGGGTTTCTGCCGTCGCGCATCCGTAGCGTGACCTCGGCGTAGGCGGGGTCGGCGAAGCGGTGCACCTCGGCCATGTCGAACGTGTGACCCCGGAACTGCGCGGCCATATCGAGCACGCCGCCACGACCGACGGCGGCGAGCTGTGCGCGATCCCCGACCAGCGCGACCGTCGCGCCCGCCTCGTCGCAGACGGTCAGGAGGGCGAGAGCGGTGTCCTGGTCGAGCATCCCGGCCTCGTCCACGATCACCCGCTCACCCGACGCGAGCCGCTCGTCCTCGGACGGGCCGCGATAGGTGCGGCCCGTCTCGGGGTCGGTGTCGCCGGGTGCGAGGCGCGTCACGCCGTCACTGTTCCAGCGCCACCCGTGCGCGTGCACGAGCGCCGCAACACTGGTCGCGGGCACCCCGAGTTCGTCGTGTGCGACTTGCGCGGCGCGCAACGTCGGCGCAACCACCCGCGACACCCGGCCATGCTGCGCCGCGACCTCGATTGCGACGCCGAGCATCGTGGTCTTGCCCGCGCCCGCTGCACCCTCTACGACCACGAGCGGATCGCGCGATGCGACCGCGGCGGCGGCGCGCTCCTGCCCGGCGTCCAGGCCCCGCGCCTTTGCCGCGTCGCGCACGTCGGGGTGCTTCGGCTCCCGCTTCGGCACTCGTGCGGTCAGGAGGTCGCGCAGTTCCGTCTCGGCCTGCACCACGCGCAGGCTCGTGAGGTGAGCCACATGCTCCGGGGCCGGTGCGCCGGGCGGGAGGATCGAGAAGCAATCCTCCATCGCCAACGCCGTTGCAATGCGCACGAACTCGCGCACCTCGGCGGGTGCGGCCTGCACGCCGTACTCCGTCATGATCCGCGTCGCGTGCTCCTGCACCGTGTGCCGCGTCCACGCCGACCCGCCTGCGGCGCACCGATCCAGTGCGCGGTTCGCCACGACCTGCACGGAGAGGTCGTTCAGCGACACCGGCGCACGGCGCACGGGCCGGCGCAACGTCTCCGGGTCGTAGCCGGCCTCTCGCAACTCCGTCGCCCACGCCTGTTCTTCGCGCAGCGTGGTGGGCTTCTTCGCGGGCCGCTCATGCGCCCATGCTTTCGCCGCGAGCCGGGCCGAGACGACCGGCCCCACAGTCTCGCCCGGATGCGCCGCCTCCCACTCCGCCTCGAAGCGTTCCAAGTGCTTGCGCACCTGCTCGCCGCGCTTGCTCATCACACCGTTGAACCGCTCGAGCTCGACCACCTCGCCCGAAACCGGATCAAGGGTCAAGCCGTGCCGATCCAGCACCTCCGCAAGCTCAGGATGCGCGGCGATCACAGCGGTACCGAGCGCGCGGATCGCGCCCTGCTGCCGGAACAACGCCGCCGTATCCAGCGCCCGCCACTTCCCAGCCGCCCACACGCGGGTACCGACCTGAAAGCAGTAGCTTTGTCTGCATCGAGTATGGCGTGTCGTGGGCGATGCATGCGCCTGTCACGAAGTCGGGGCCGCTGCACCGCTGGGGAACGCGTTAGTCCTTTCATGGGGACCTTGGTTTCTCGGGAAACTCTGCTGGTAGAACTGCTGCATTCATGTCACGCGTTGATTTGCGTTGATTCTGACCCCAACGTGCCCAAACTCGTTGCCACAGGGACTGGGGGTGGGGCTTATCTTGCGACTCAGCCGTGGTCGCCGGCTTCCTGTGAGTCTTGCCAGTTCCTTCTTTTGCCCTCAGATGGAGCGTATGGTGGGGAACATGTGGACAGTTCTTCTCATCTTGCTTGTGGTATGGGCGGTGCTGTCGATCGTGGGATTCGTGTTCGAGGGCCTGCTCTGGTTGGCCATCATCGGAATCGTGCTCTTCGTCGGCACCCTGATCTTCGGGCTGCTCCGGCAACGCGCGAAGCGCTCGAAAGCATAACCCGCCTCTTCCTCACATGGTTCAGCGGGAATGCTCTTCTGCGGCATGGCGTGCTTACCGCACACCCCTGCACTGCTTGCTTACGCTCAGTCAGTTCGCCGGGCAACCCGGACTTGCAATGCACCGGGTCTGATGCCGACATTGACGCGGGTCACGTGGCCGAAGCTGTCTCCGTCGAGTTCGATCAGGTGCGGGGTGTCGAACCGTGCCTCGAACTGTCTCCCCCGGACGTAGGCGAGCGCGTGAATATCCGGCGCTCGTTCAAGCATGCGTCGGCTGAGCAGAGAGCGCCGTGCGATGCCCTGCAGAGTGAGGCGCGTGCCGATCCGAGCCCACCCCAACCGTCCTTTCGGCCGCATCATGACCACGTCGAGGAATCCGTCATCGATGACCGCGCCGGGGATCAGGAGCATGTTTCCGGTGAGCGTGCCGCAGTTGCCCACGATGACCGTGTGGGCCCGGGTGGACCTGACTCTGCTCTGGTCCACTCGGTAGTCGAGGTGGAAGAGCCGATTGACGATGACCGATCTGGCGATGGGCGTAACGTACGCGAGCCAGCCGAGGTGCTTCTTCGCGATCGAGCTCGTGTGCTCCGCCATCTCCGCATCCAGGCCGATACCCGCCATGACGACGAAAACATGCCGTCGTGAGGCGCCGTCAGCATCGTCGAACTCGGCGACCCCGACATCCACAGCGCGCGTCGCCCCCGTGAACGCCGCCTCGATGTCGCCCTCGATATCGCCGAGGGAGATACCGAGGTCGCGTGCCAGTAGGTTCCCGGTGCCGGTGGGGATCAGCGCGATGGGGATCCCTGAGCCGTGGACGACGTCCGCAACGGCTCGGACGGTGCCGTCGCCGCCGGCCACGATGATCACCGCGGGCCCACTGGCCAGGGCTTGCTCCGCCGCAGCGCGTCCGGAATCCTGCGCGTCGGTCTCATACCAGCTTGATGGTTCCCAGCGCAGCGCTCGCTCCTGCATCTCCACGGCAGTGCGGACACGCTCCAGTGGGATCTTCACCGGATGATAGACCACAGCGGCATGCGGTCGCCTCGGCGTCCCGTCTCTGCGAGGAAACCTCACGGTGTCGCTGGGATCGTGAGGTGATTGCGCTGCTCGATGAGCGGGCAAGTGAACACGTCGCGTTCCCCGAGCCCTACTCGGTTGATGTAGCGTACGACGATGGCGTACGAAGCGAACAGGCCCGTCTGCAGATAGGGAACGTCATGGGTTCGACAGTACTCAGCGACGATCGGCGCTGCCCTGCGCAGATTCGGGCGAGGCATCGAAGGAAACAGATGGTGCTCGATCTGATAGTTCAGGCCACCCATCGCGGTATCGAGAATACGGGTACCGCGAATGTTGCGGCTCATCATCACTTGACGCCGCAGGAAATCGAGGCTCGCATCTCTCGACACGACAGGCATCCCTTTATGGTTCGGCGCGAACGAGGCTCCCATATAGAACCCGAACACACCGAGCTGCACGGCGAGGAACACGAACGCGATTCCCGGAGAGAGCACGATGAACACGAGCACCGGGAACCCGATCAGTCGGATCAGCAGAAACACGATCTCTGCCCAACGCCGCTTCAGCTCACCCCTCGCGAGCACTCGGCGCACCCCGGACGCGTGCAGCGAGACCCCTTCCAGAAGCAGAATCGGAAAGAAGAACACCCCCTGATGCGCCCGTAGCCATCTCAGCATCCGGCTCTTCGGAGGTGTTCGATCCGGAGTGACGATAATCACAGGGAGTTCGATGTCAGGATCGGCGCCCAGCTTGTTCGGGTTTGCATGGTGGCGCGTGTGCTTGTGCTGCCACCACCCGTAGCTCATACCGACCAGCAAATCACCGAGAACGATGCTCACCCAGTCGTTCCACGTTCCCGACACGAATATCTGGCGGTGTGCGGAGTCATGGCCGAGGAACGCGATTTGAGTGAAGAGGATCGCAAGGAGCGTCGCGGTGATCAGTTGCCACCAGCTATCGCCGATCCAGACGAACGCGAACAAGCCGCCGGCGAGGATCAGGGGCAAGCCGATCAGCTTCGTCCAGTAGTACCCATACCGGCGACGCAGCAGCCCCTGTTCACGGATCGTCTTCGCCAATGTCGTGAACTCGCTCGCACCCCTACCATTGACTGACAAGCCCGCCCGAGGAGGTCGGGTCGAACGATACTCGCTCATGATGCACCTGAGATCCTGCGGTCTTGGGCGTCAGGATCGTCCTTGACCGCCCTCATCGGCCCAGTCGTCGATCTGAGCGCGATCCGACCGGACACGGTTGGCCTCCGCTCCCTCCGAATCCTGACCAGTTGGGGATGGGGTGAAAGTGACGGATTCCGCGAGTGCGGTGACCGCGGCGGTACGCGCGTTCTCACTCACAGCTGCATTCTGGAACACGACCGCGGCTGCCTCCTGCCGAGCTTTCACCCTCGTGCTGATCTCAGCCAGGCGATCTGCTAGGGCACTTCCGAGTCCGTCGCGCAATTCCTCGAGGTTCGTGTTCGTGATCTCCAGGCGGCGATCCGACACCGTCACCTCCACGGTCGGGTAGCCAGCCTTCGTGAGAAAGTCTCGGGTCTCGCTCCCCAAAATCTCGATCACTTCGTCTCGTTCGGGACGTCGCGTGAACACGGCCTCCACCGTGTACCGTTCGGGGGCTTCATCGGTCATCAGCGCAGCAGGCAACGAACCCACCAGCACCGATCCCAGGCCCAGCGCCGCGGCGTCCACGCCGCTCGTTCGTGTCTGTGTATCCATGATCTGACGATACGCCCTCTACATGTACGCCTCACAGCTTCGACACCCTCTGGGCGCGTCGTAACGAGGCAACCCCATCGAGCGGTTTGAAGCGGTCAAGCTGATCTGCGGCTCAGGGCGGTGTGAAGCAGCAACGGCAGGGGAGATGCGTTCGCTCGGGAACTTGCCTCATCCCTTCCTCTCACGACGCCCACAGCGCGGTGATCGCCGCGTGTTCTCCCCGCGAGAACAGATGGGAGAATCTTCACGCCTTCATTTGTTTGTTCGCGTGCGAAGTGTCATCGGCCTCGCGACTCAGGTCCGACACATTCGCCGCCTCGATGCGGTCGCTGACACTTGCAGCGCCATCTTGCTGTTCTTGATCTCGTGCGATCTCAGCTTGCCGACGGACAACGGTGGCTGGAGACGGGGCGTATGCGTGTCCAGACTCGCGTACTTCGCGGTCCCACCGCTCGGTCCGCTCGCGAGCGGACCGTTCATCAGCCGACTCTTGCTTTGGAGTGTGCTCGGATGCGTTCATCCACTCACCATATGCCCATCACATGTGCACCGTTCAGATTCATATCTTCGGAGCGGATCCCGAGCGATCGAGAATCAGCCTCCATCGCTCCCATAGCGCCTCCGCACGCCACGGGTTAGATGGTCACACTCGGCGGTACTGGGCATTGATGGGACACTCGAACGGATCACGAGCCGAGAGGCCGACACGGTTCAGGTAGGCAACGACAATCGCGTAAGAACGACCCAGCGATGTCTCCGTGTATGGGACGCTCAGTTCCCGGCAGTGTTCGCGGACGATACGCCGCGCGCGCGAAAGAAACGGGCGGGACATGCTTGGGAACAGGTGGTGCTCGACCTGGTAGTTGAGGCCGCCCATGAGCGAAGTCGCCCACCACCCACCCCGAATGTTCCGCGAGGTACGCACCTGCTTCGTGAAGAAGTCGAGCTTCGCGTCGTGAGCGATCACCGGCATCCCTTTGTGATTGGGGGCGAAAGAGGCTCCCATATACACGCCGAAGACCGCGACTTGAATCCCCAGGAACGCGAAAGCCATACCTATAGGAAGCAAGAGGAAGAGCGGGGTGATCAGGAGGGCGAACCGCGCGGCGATGATGGCAAGCTCGATCCAGCGCCCTTTTACCGGTTCCCTGCTCAGAAGGTGGCGGAGGCTGTGGAAGTGGAGGTTCAGTCCCTCTAGTGTGAGCAGAGGGAAGAAGAACCAGCCTTGTCGCTTCGTGATGGCGCGCCGCAATCCTCTCGCCTGGACCGCGTCTTCTTCGAGGAACGAGATGGTATCGACCTGGATATCGGGATCCTTGCCCACTCGGTTCGGGTTGGAGTGGTGGCGGCTATGCTTGGAGTCCCACCAGGAGTAGCTCATTCCGATGGCCCCGGCGAGGACGCGCGCAAGACGATCGTTTGCCGGACCGAGGGAGAGGATCTGCCGGTGCGCCGCTTCGTGGGCGAGAAACGCGATCTGCGTGAAGACGATCCCCAGGGCTCCCGCGATGAGGAGCTGGAACCAGCTCTCTCCTAGCAGAACGAATCCGGCTATCGTGCCGCCGAGAGCGACCACAAGAACCAGTCCGACCAGGACGTAGAACCAGGGCGCCCGACGCAGGAGACCCGCATCCCTCACCTGCTGCGAGACCCGCGTATAAGCCTTCGCTATCGGCGGAAAGTCACCGGCCCGGGCGCGAGTCGCGCGGACGGGGCCGAGACCGTTGAGTTCTTGTATGTTGGTTACCGACATGGGCGGTACCTGCTTCCATCACGGGCACTTCTGAGTCGGGGCCCTTGTGGAGCTACGGCATTTGCCGATCGCTACCCTGACGATAGTTCGCCAACCCTGTGTTCCCCTGTATGCCGCCGCGAATCACGATGTCGAATCCGTTCCTGCCCCATAGGTGAAGGCATGCGCCGGGATCGTCGCCGAGGGCTGGGTGGAGACACGCTGGACTGTTGCGAGACGCAGAGACTTTGGCCGAGATGGTTGTCTCCATGTTGAGCCACAATCTTTACTGGCCGGTGCGGGTCTCGTCTCGGCCTCCGAACTGGGCCAGGCTCAGTATCGTCTGAGCCGCGAAAAGTGCTAACGAAAGTGCTAAGCACTCTGTAGCTCGGGGTGTCGCCGTGGAGTTATCCACAGGCCACACGTCGTAGATCGTTGATTTCATGCAGCAGAACGGCCTACCGAGATTCGCGGCGCGAGGGGGTCGAGGTCAGTTCAAGTCCCCCCTCGCGCACGTAACTGAGGACCTCCAGGAGGGGTCGCTTATATTTGCGTATGCTTCGAATGACCTCGACTCTTCGGGTTCAACGGCACAGTGATGTCGTCACGGCTCGCACTCTGAGTCCTACGTCGCGGCATCGCTGACGGAGCCGTGTCTTGAGCTCCATGCTCCTGTGCATCCTAGTTTGCGTGCTCTGCCGTCGTATGCGTCGCAGGCCTGCAGCGCAATTGACGGCAGAGCACGCAATCGACGGTGGAGCACGCAGGCGAAGCGCGGGATAATACTGGGACCCGTTGACGACAGTTCAGGGTGGGAGGAGACAGCATGACTGACATCCCGAAGAAGATCGCAAAGTGGCCCGCCGGTGCGCGACACATCGGTGAACGGCTGCACGCAGTGATCTCTGCATCTGCACCAGACTTGACGCCCAAGTTGCTGTGGGGCGCGCCCGGATACGCGCGCAACGGCAAGGTCGTCGTGCACTTTCGGCAGGATGACGGGCTGGTGACGTTCGGGCTGACCGAGCATGCCCGGCTGGAGGTTCCGGCTGGTTCGAGCGACAAGCTCGTCCCGACCTCGTGGGCGCTCACTGAGATTGACGAGGCGACCGAGTCGCGCATCGCCCAGATCGTACGCGAAGCTGCGAGCTGACCGTGCCGGTGCGCACACCAGTCGGCATGCGGGAAGCAATGAGAGACTGAGGGCATGTGGATCGGCTGGATCGAGTTCGATGTACTGCTCGGCGACGTTCACTCACTCAAGTCGAAACGTTCGGTCGTGAGGCCGATCATCTCAGAGATTCGTCGCAAGTTTGAGGTGAGTGTCGCCGAGGTCGGGCATGTGGACCTGCACCGGCGCTCGATGGTGGGGGTCGCTGTGGTCTCGAGCGATCGCGCGCACGTCGTCGATGTGCTTGATGGCGTCGAGCGTATGGTCGCGGGCCGTCCGGAAGTTGAACTGCTCTCCGCCCGCCGCACACTACGCACATCCGAGGACGAGTAGAGATTCCTCCATCCTCTCCCGAGGTAAGTCTCGCACGTGATGTGCGTGGGTGGCGCCCTGCCAATGTGCTCGGCGGACACTACCCATGCTTAGCGACGACTACCCTCGCTCAGTGACAATGAGCAGCGGTAGCCATCGTGCTGAATGGGTAGTTGGGCGGCGGCTGAAGCCGAGTCGAAGCCCGATGGTTTCATTCTGGTATGGCTATGACGCTGCGTCTTCCTGAAGAACTCGATCAACAGATCGAGGAGATCGCGCGCGCCCGGCACACCTCTAAGTACGCGATTGTGGTCGAAGCCGCGATGCGGTTTGCGAGCACTGAGGCCAAGACTGAGAGAGCGCTCCGGCTCGCTGATGAGATTGTTGACGATTACGCTGACACGATTCGGCGGCTCGAGGACTCATGATCCCGTGACGGTATTTCTCGATCCGGAGCAGGCGCACGCCATTGTCGACCGGCTGGGGCTGCATATTCGTGACGAAGGGCTCTTGCACTCGGCGCTCGCGCGGCCCGCAGCGGGCATGTTCGGTACTGACGCGTACGCCACGATTGAGGAGAAGGCCGCGGCCCCCATCAGCTCGCTCGCGCAGAATGATGCGCTCTTTGACGGGAATAAGAGGCTCTCGCTCATCCTTCCTTTCACCTTCATTCGCTTGAATGGCTTCACGATCACGATCACGATCACGATCACGATCACGTTCACGAATGATGAGGCCTTCGACCTGGTGATGAGTGTGGCACGGAAGGAGCTTGAGCTCGACGAGATCGCCGCGCGCATCCGTGACCGTATTCAGTGACCCGCTTCGTGCGGCACCTTGTGCCGGTGGCCGTTCGATCCGCGGTGTCCCGCGCCGGTACACCTGCTGCGCGACAGGTACCCCCGCTCAATGGCGTTGAACAGGGGTACCTGTCGGTGAGCAGGGGTAGGTGGGGTGGCGTGGAGGCTCGGGCAGGCGAGAGAACGGCAGGAGGGTGCGGGTAGGGATCCCTGTCCGGCGTCGCTCTCGCCCTCGAACGACGGCTTGCGCCTGGAGTAGATCTGGTTGATCGTGCAGCTGATCTCGCTAGGTCAGCGTGCCTTGCTATGTGCGGGTGACGTCGTAGATCGCCTTCACGACTCCGTTTCGGTAGGCCTCAACGTCGCGGAGCTCGAGTCGTCGCTCGCTCGCTCGCGGTTCGAAGAGGCGCTTGCCGTCTCCAAGCGCGACGGGGAAGACGAGCAGGTGGTACCGGTCGATCAGGTCGGCACCATCGAGGCGTCGCGCGAGTTCGCCGCTGCCATGGATGAAGAGTGAGCCGCCGTCCTCGTCTTTCAGGGCTGCTACGTCGGCGGTCCCGCGGAGGATGCGGGTCTCGCCCCAGCCCTCGAAAAGGTCGTCCTCCTGCAGGGTCGTGGAAATCACGTACTTGGGCAGATCCTGATAGGCGGCAAGGTCCGCGGATTTCGACCAGACCGGCGCGAAGGCCTCGTAGCTGCGTCGGCCGAGCAGCAGCGCGCTCGTTCCCTCGAGCTCCTGCTCCTTGATTGCGAACGCCTCGGAAAGGTACTCGGTTCGCATGACCCAGCCGCCGAATGGGTGACCCTCATCCGGGCTGCCGGGGGAGTCCATGATCCCGTCGACGGTGACGAGTCCGGTCCACACCACTTCGCGCATCGTGCCCCCACCCTCTGTCCGCTCCATTACGGTTCGCCGATGCTGACAGAGACTACATAATCTCGCGGAGCTGGAGAAGAGTCTTTGAAGCCTGTTCCTTACCGCACCAGAAGACCGGGGACCCAGGAGAGAGCGCCAGTAAGGGCACGCATCTCGGCGTTCAAGTGAGCGAGCCGGGCGCCGAGGGGGCTTATGGCCCGTCAGGCGGGGGTGCCGAGCCGGTAGCCCACGCCGCGTACGGTCTCGATGAGCGTGCGGTCCGTCTTCCGGCGCAGGTAGTGCACGTAGGTGTCGACGGTGCCCTCCTGCTCCCCGCGGTCGAACACGGCAGTGAGGAGCTGCTGTCGGGTGAAGGCCACATCCGGGGCGCTGGCGAGCACCTCGAGTAGCGCCGACTCCCGCTCCGTCAAGACGACGCGACCCGCGTACGGAGACGCGATCGTGTGGTGTCGAGGATAGAAGGTCCAGCTGCCGATGTCGACGCCGTCAGTGGCCTGCGCATAATCGCGAGTCAGCGCCCGAAGTCTCGCCCCGAGCTCGGCGAAGTCGAAGGGTTTCACGAGGTAGTCGTTCGCCCCTGCGTCGAGGCCCGTCACCTTGTCACTCACCTCGCCAAGTGCCGTCAGCATGAGCACCGGAACCGTGCTGCGGCGCTCACGCAGCCACCGCACGAACTCGGTTCCGTCACCGTCGGGAAGCCGACGATCGACGACCGCGACATCAAACACCGTGGCGAGCACTTGCTGCTTCGCCACCGCAAGGTCCGGCGCGAGGGCGACGCGCCATTCCGCTCCCAGCACCTCGCTCATGATCGGGCCCAGCTTGGCGTCGTCTTCAACCAGTAGCAGTCGCGGTGACGTCATCGAACGTTCCGATCTGATGCGAGTGGAAGCCGAAGGCGGATCGTGGTGCCGTGCGGCCCCGTCGACTCGACCGCGACCGAACCCCCGTGGCGGGTCGCGACGTCGTGCACGAGGGCGAGCCCGATGCCGTGCGAGCGGCGAGCGGCTTCCCCCTCCGGCACTGCGCCTCGCGCGAAGCGTTCGAAGATGCGATCGGGTGAGATGCCGGTGATCCCTCGCCCCTGATCGATGACGCGAATCGTGGCGAAGCCTCGCGACGCGCTCGACTGCACGGTGACCGTGGTGCCCGGAGCTGAGTGCCCGACTGCGTTATCGACGACGGCGAGTAGGCTCCTTCGGAGGGATGATGCCGGAACATTGACTAAGGGATCAGTCGCCTCGGGGGCGGCCCCGTCGACCGAGAGCGTCACGCCGCGCTGGTCGGCGACGATGTTCAGCTCTGCCAGGACGTCGGCGATGGCTCGGCCGAGCGGCGCTGGCTCGAACTCCGTCTCAGTGTCGGATACCGCGGCCAGCAGGTCGTCGATGATGCCCGCCATCTCGCGTGAGTCTGTGCGGAGCTCCGCGACGACCGGCTGCAGTGCGGGGTCGTCGCGCGTGAGCAGCTGCAGGTGTTGCACCCTCGCATCCAGCACCGCGAGCGGGGTGCGCAGCTCGTGGCTCGCGTCGCCCACGAAGTTGCGTTGGCGTCGCAGCGACGCTTCGAGTGGCTTCACGGCTTGGCGGGCGAAGAGCATCGCTCCGCCACCGGCCAGCACGATCGCGGCGCCCGCGACGAGTGGAATGATCTCGAGAAAATCCCCGGGGTCAAGCCGCACGTCGAGCGCACGCCCGCGCGGCTCGGGCCGACCCTCTGGCCCGTGTGGGCGATGCTGTCGATCGTCGACCCACAGGTAGCTGAACAGCAGCAGTACGCCGGCGACGACCATCACGGCGCTGAGGATCGCGACCCGCACCCCGACCTTCCGTGCGACGCGGCTCGCGGCCAGCCGGCCCGGATCAGTAACGCCCCGTCTCCGTGCCATCCGATCCCCCCCACTACCGGTTTCCCGCACGGCTCCGCGCGGAGGTGCCGCCGCAGATCGACGCTCCATGTTCAGTGTGCCCGGCGCTGTCTCAGAAATCTCCAAGATCTGGGCGGACGCTGTGAGCTTACTGGGTGGGTCCAACTCTTGGAAGGATCTTAGAACCCGCCGAGAAGGCTGGAAGCATGACGAAGAACACAAATGAACCCCAGGACCACATCCCCACTACCCCGCTCGCCGGCGAGGACCTTGCCGCAGCAGCCCAGACGCCGAAGTACGGCGCAGAGACGACTGCGGAGGCAACCGCGGACACTGCCGCCGGAGCATCACCGCTCGGACCCGAAAATCCGCAAGCGGACCCTGCATCGTCGAGCGTCAATTCGGAAGCTGCCGAATCGCCCACCGACCGCGGAGCCCGTCCCTTCTTCAAGCGGAAGTGGGTGCTCATCACGGCACCGATCGTCGCAGGGGTACTTCTGCTCGGCATCGGTGGCAGCGTCGGGTACGCGATCGGCGATGATGACCGCGGCGGCAGGCACATGTCTGACGGCGGGCGACAGTTCGGTGACCGTGACGGCGGCGGGCCGCGCGGCGACCGGGGCAGCGAGGAGAATGGCAGCCAGGAGAACGACCGGCGTGGAAATAGTGCCGAGGAGAATTCTAGCGACGCCGACCGGAGCACGGATGGCGGCGAATCGGGGGAGGGATCCACGCAGTCCTAAAACTCAGTCCTGAGCGCACCGCAACGCTCGAACCGGGTGAAGTTCACCGCTCAGTTCGAGCGCTCGGGTTTGAAACTTCGACATGACGAAGTTTATTATTGAGTGAGATGAACAAGGGCCTTGCCCTCGGCCGTGCAGGTGAAGGACTGTCGCTGTGAAACTCACTCGATCCTCGATCGTGGTTGCCGCTCTCGCCGGCGTGCTCGCGGGTGCGCTCGGGCTCAGCGGATGCGCGCAACCGGACGCAAACGATGCGGGCGATCCCTCGCTCACCGTCTACGCGACCACGGGGTACCTCGCGGACGCCGTCGCGAACATCGCTCCGGACGCCGAGGTCACCACCATGGTGGGCCCCGGCGCCGACCCGCACACCTACCAGCCTTCCACGCGCGATATTGAGACGATTCAGCGCGCCGACGTCGTGTTCTGGAACGGGCTCAATCTCGAAGCGCACATGACCGATCAGCTCGAGAGCCTCGGCGAGCGCCAACTCGCGGTCGGTGACGCACTGCCGGTCAGCCTGCTGCTCGACTGGCCGGAGACCGACGGCACGGGGACGTCGCTGCACGATCCCCACGTTTGGAACAGCCCCGAAGCGTGGAAGCTAGTGGTCGACCTCGTCGCCGACAAGCTCGGCGAGGTCGACCCCGAACACGCCGACGAATATCTGACGAACGCGACCGCCTACGCACAGGAGATCGACGCCGCAGCGGCGGAGGCGGAGGCGCTCCTCGCGTCGGTGCCCGAGCCGCGGATCCTCATCACCGGGCACGACGCATTCAACTACTTCGGGCACACCTACGGCTTCGAGGTGTACGCGACCGACTTCGTTTCCACCGACGCGGCGCTGAGCGCGGGCGAGCTTTCGGCGCTCGCGTCCCTCATCGCTGAGCAGCGCATCCCCGTCATCTTTCAGGACAACCAGGCGAACCCGCAGGCAATTCGCAGCCTGCAGGAAGCGGTGCGTGCGCAGGGCTGGGACGTAGAGATCTCTGACGCCGAGTTGTACGCTGATTCTCTCGGCGGAGCGGCACCCGTCGACACGTACCTCGGCGCGTTCCTCCACAATGCGACGGCGGTTGCTGAGGCACTGGGCGAGGGACCGGGAGATGTGAACAGATGAGCGAGGGATCAACCCCGACCCGTTCGGGCAGCGCAGTGCCCGCGTGGCGTACGCGCGCGCTCTCCGTCGCCTACGGCGCAGAACCTGTGCTCCGCAGTGTGGACCTCACCGTTCCGCAGGGCGTCGTCATGGGGATCGTCGGGCCGAACGGTGCGGGTAAGTCCACGCTGATCAAGGCGTCGCTCGGGCTTGTGAAGCCGCTCGCCGGCAGCGCCGAGTTCTTCGGTGAGCCGCTCGGCCGGGTGCGCCAACGCGTCGGCTACATGCCCCAGTCCACGAGCGTCGACTGGGACTTCCCGACGACCGTGCTCGACGTCGTGACGATGGGCACCTACGGATCCCTCGGCTGGTTTCGTCGCCCCGGGCACCGCGAACGCGCCCGGGCGATCACCGCACTCGAACAGACCGGGATCGAAGACCTCGCCGCGAAACAGATCGGCGAACTCTCGGGCGGTCAGCGCCAGCGCGTCTTTCTCGCCCGCACGCTCGTGCAGCGGCCCGACCTCTTCTTCATGGACGAACCCTTCCAGGGCATCGACGCGAGAAGCCAGCAGGCGATCGTGTCGGTGCTGCACACCCTGCGCGCCGAGGGGCGCACCGTCGTGATCGTGCACCACGACCTCGCGACCGTGCGCGAGTACTGCGACCACGTGACGCTGCTGAACCGTCACCTCG
Organism: Leucobacter sp.; assembly: GCA_041655455.1. Taxonomy (GTDB): domain Bacteria; phylum Actinomycetota; class Actinomycetes; order Actinomycetales; family Microbacteriaceae; genus Leucobacter. Next base: position 48,861 of record JBBAFK010000019.1, read on the forward strand.
TCGCCTCGGGCCCCGTCGACGCCGCGTTCACGCGGGAGAACATCCGCGCGATCTACGAGGTGACCGGAGGCGACGACCACTTCCTGGAGTTCGCAACGTGACCCCCGTAGAGATCTTCAGCGACCACACCTACCGGATGGTGCTCCTCGGCACGATGAGCATCGGGCTCATCGCCGGCGCGCTCGGCAGCTTCGCCTACCTGCGCAAACAGTCGCTCATCAGCGACGTCATCTCGCACGCCGCGCTGCCCGGCACGCTGCTCGCCTTCCTCGTCTCGGTCGTCGTGCTCGGCACCGACGGACGGAACATGGTCGCGCTGATTATCGGCGCCGTCGTGCTCGGCACCCTCGCCGTGCTCTTCGCGAACGGGGTCGCACGGGTCTCCAAGGTCCGCATTGACACGGCGATGGCGGTCTCGCTCACTCTCTTCTTCGGGGTGGGCATGCTCCTCTTGCGCATCATCTCGAACGGCGACTTCCCCGGCAAGGGCGGCATTCAGGATTATCTCTTCGGAAACGCCTCGGTCATCACCGTCGCCGACCTCACTACGAGCCTCGTCGTCGGTGGCCTCGCCCTCGGAATCATGCTCCTCTTCTGGAAAGAGTTCGCGCTCCGCACCTTCGACCCCGAGCACTCCAGCGTGTTGGGCTTCCACGCCCGCACGATCGACACGCTCATGTTCACCACCATCGTGATCGCAACGGTGATCGGCGTGAAAGCCGTCGGGCTCGTCCTCATGGTCGCGTTCGTCGTTACCCCGCCCGCGGCCGCCCGCCAGTGGACGCGCACGCTCCCCGGCATGGTGGCGCTGTCGGCCGTGTTCGGCGCGCTCGGCAGCGGCGGGGGCGCCTACCTGTCGATCGTGCTCAGCGGCGTGCCCACGGGTCCGCTCATCGTGCTCGTACTCTTCGCGATCTTCCTCGTCTCGATCCTCTGCTCGCCGCGGCGCAGCGTCGTGATGCGGGCGATCGCGCGCTCGCGGACACGGGCGGCACTGAAGCGAGACGCACTCGTCAAAGTCGGGGGCGAGATCGGATGAGTTTCGCGCTCGGAACGATGCTGCTCGCGATCGTCACGGCCCTCACCTGCTCGCTCCCCGGCGTGTTCATCGTGCTGCGGAAGAACGCCATGCTCGTCGACGCGATCAGCCACTCCGTGCTGCCCGGCATCGTGGTCGGTTACCTCTTCACGCAGAACCTCGACTCTCCGCTCCTCATTCTCGGAGCCGCGGCCGCCGGGCTCATTGTCGTGCTCGGCAGCGAGTGGCTCAGCCGCACGGGGCTCATCACGGGAGACGCGCCGCAGGGCCTCATCTTCCCCGCGCTCTTCAGCATCGGCGTGATCCTCGTCACCCTCAACTTCGCGAACGTGCACCTCGACGTGCACGCCGTGCTCGTCGGTGACCTCAACCTCGCGGCGTGGGATCAGCTGATCCTCGGAGGGGTGTCCGTCGGGCCGGCCTACCTCTACGTCATGCTCGGCGTGCTGCTCATCAACATCCTGTTCCTCTCCCTCTTCTATCCGAAGCTCAAGGTCACAACGTTCGACCCGCAGTTCTCGCGGAGCCTCGGGATCCGCACGGGGCTCCTGAACACCGCCTTCATGTTCCTCGTCTCGCTCACGGTGACGGCCGCCTTTCACGCGGCCGGGGCGATCCTCGTCATCG
>JBBAFK010000020.1:0-49075 GCA_041655455.1 Leucobacter sp.
GGGCATCCTCGCGAATCGTGTCCGCGACACCAATCACGCCAAGCACTGTCTCATCGACCGCGACAATCATCGGCGTCTTACCAGCCCCCGCCAGCTCGTTTGCGGCCGCAGCCACCTCCGCATCGTGAACGACCCCGTACTGTTCGAGCAGCGGGACGTTACCGATGAGTACCCGCTTGCCGAGGGCCTCGGCCACGATCCCCTTGCCCACGACCGGTGTGACCGACCCCGGAATATCCTCGGGGGCCACTCCTTCTTCGCGTGCGGTGTCGAGGATCGGACGGGCAAGGGGGTGCTCAGAGCCCGCTTCTGCGGCGGCGGCCCAGCGAAGCACCTCGCCCCGATCCGACTCGGGATCGAGCACCACGATGTCAGTGAGTACCGGGCGGCCCTCGGTCAGCGTGCCCGTCTTATCGACCGCAACAGCCGAGATTTTGGCGGATGTTTCAAGGTACTCACCACCCTTGATGAGAATGCCATTACGAGCGGAACGGCCAATGCCCGCCACGATCGCCACCGGGATCGAAATGACGAGCGCCCCGGGGCAACCGATCACGAGGAGCGTCAGGCCGAGTACGACGTCACCCGAGATGAGGCCCGCCGCGAGCGCCAACACCATGACAGCAGGCGTGTACCACTTCGAGAAACGGTCGATGAATGCCTGCGTTTTCGCTTTCGCATCCTGCGCCTCTTCGACACGGTGAATGATGCGCGCGAGCGTCGTATCGGCTCCAATACCGGTCGCCATGACCTGCAAGAACCCGCCCCGCGAGATCGTGCCCGCAAACACATGGTCTGACTTCGTTTTTTCGACAGGGATCGACTCGCCCGTGATCGAGGCCTCGTCGATCGCTCCCGTGCCTGATACGACCTGCCCATCGACGGGAATCTTCGCCCCGTTTTTCACGAGCACGATCTCGCCCATGCGCACCTGATGCGCTGCGACCTCAACCTGCTCACCGTCACGCATCACAACGGCCACGTCCGGCGCCACCGCGACCAGCTCAGCCAACGCGGCGCGGGTCTTGTTCATCGTGCCCGCCTCGAGCGCGTGCCCGATCGCGAACAGGAACGTCACGGCGGCGGCTTCCCAGAAGTTTCCGATGAGTGTCGCGCCGATCGCCGCAATCGATACCAGCAGGTCGATACTGATGAATTTCACCATCAGCGCTCGCACAGCTTTCACGACGATGCCGTACCCGGCGACAATCGCGGCGGCGAGCATGAACGCGTTCGCGAGGGTGAACTCGTGGCTCGATCCGTGGGCGTGTTCGCCCGCGTCGATCCACCACTGCGGGCCGACCGTGACATTCCAGGCTCCGCCGAAAGCGTATTCGACGCCAAAGGACACGAGAATGAGGAGACCCGAAACCACCGGGATAAACCAATTGCCGTATCGCCACGTGCGTAACGCGTTCACGAGTGCGCTGCCTTTCGAGTCAGGTGATGAGGTGCATTATTGCCTGTACAGGCCCACAACTAAAAGGCGGAGGCCTTCGACTTGTAGCCGGCTTTATCGACAGCAGCAATCAGATCGCCGACTGAACTCTTCGTCTCGTCGTGATCGATTTCAACACGCCCTGACGCGAAGTGCACCGTCACGTTTTCGACGCCGTCAAGCTTGCCGACCTGCTTCTCGATCTTGGTCACGCACGACGGGCACGAGAACCCCTCGGCACGCAACAGTGTGTGCGTCGTGTCAGTAGTCTTCGCCATAATTCATCCTTTCGTCTTGCCCCGTGTACGGGGCAACCAGGAGGTTCCCTGGTTTTCACCGCTTACGCTACTCACCCGACAACGGTTCGGCCTTGACGCAGGTCAACTGGAGAGCTTTCGCCTTGCCCGTCGAACGTTTTCTCGAAGCTCGACACCGGCCTTCCTCAGTGCTCGCCACATCATTGAATGACCGACACTTCAGTCACTGGGTTCGGCTTGATTTCAAGCCCAGACCGAGCCTTACGTATCGCGGAAACCTCGTGCAGACGACTGGCACCAAAGCCACGGACACCTCTCGATAACCCCCGTGACTGGTGCCAATTCGAGACCCTGGGGCGCACGCTTTATGCCGCAGAACTTCTACGACCTCAGATTTGTCGACAGACTCTAGAGAGCTGACGACTGCGATTGCGTCCACTTTCCGAAATGATATTGATCTAGACGACAGGTCACTACCGCTGGGAATTCATTTCACCTCGAAGCACGGGATCCCCACGTAAGCGTCATTTCGTTTTGAGCGCGAATCGGGATTCACGACACCCAGCACGAGCTCCTCTTGACGAAGTAAAGATGCCGAGCTATTGGTAAAGCTGCCCCTCCAGTAGTGAACTCAGGGTACTTTTACAGATATATCGACATAGTGTTGTCATGTTATCGACAGTGTGTCGAAGATAGTGCTCGGCCGGGAAGGATCACATGTTTCTCGCTTTACGCGAACTGAAATTCGCGCGTGGACGCTTCGGGTTGATGGGTGCGGTCGTCTCACTCATCGCTGTACTCATGGTGATGCTTTCTGGCTTGTCGTCTGGGCTCGTCAACGACGGAGTATCGGGGCTCAAGTCTTTGCCGGTGACGGCGTTCGCATTTGACGAGGGCACAAAGACCGACAACGCCTTTTCTCGATCAGTCGTTGATTCGGAACAAGTTGAGACGTGGCAGTCCCAGGTAGGCATCACACATGCGGAACCTGTCGGTGCAGGGATGACGAATGCCACAACCGAGGACGGAACGCAGATTGACCTGTCACTATTTGGTATACAGCCAGATTCGTTCCTCGTTCCAGATGTGTCTGAGGGCGAAACGCTCGAAGGACTTGCGGGCATCGTGGTGTCAAAGACTGCAAAGAACGACGGGCTTGATGTTGGCACTGTCATCACCCTTGATCGGATCGACACGGAACTTGAGGTCGTGGGGTTCACCGAAGGCCAAGCCACATTCGGCCACGTCGATATGGCATACCTGCACCTTGATACGTGGCGTCTCATTGCCTCTGGTGCCGCACAGGCAGGAATTCCCACACAAGAGCAGGTCGACGCTCTCGATTTCAATGTCGCGAGTGTCATCGCAGTTCAGGCAGAAGACGGTTTCGACTTCAGCACAGCGGACCTCGCTGCAGCTACCGAGACGGTCAGTCTGCAGGAGTCATTCAACTCCTCCCCAGGATACGAGGCGGAGACACTGACGTTGAGCATGATCCAGGTGTTCTTGTATGCGATCTGCGCTCTGGTCGTCGGTGCCTTCTTCACGGTCTGGACGATTCAACGCCAGCACGAACTTGCGGTGCTTCGAGCTCTCGGCGCATCTGGCCGCTACCTGCTACGCGATTCCCTCACCCAGGCATCGATATTGCTGGTCGCCTTTACGTCGATCGGTGTCGGCATCGGTATCGCCCTCGGCACGGCAATGCCTGACGGGATGCCATTCGCGTTGGAGGTCACACCGATTCTCACTTCGTCAATCCTCACCATCGCACTCGGACTCGTCGGGGCCGCCGTTGCGATATTGCGCATCACCCGTATCGACCCACTCACGGCCCTGGGAGGTCAGCGATAATGCCAACAACGACAGCGCTTTCACTCCGCGAAGTCACCCTTGAGCTTGGTGATGGGGACAGCAAAGTCCGCCCCCTCGATAACGTTTCCCTCGAGATCAAGCGAGGTGAATTTGTTGGTGTCATCGGACCATCAGGTGCCGGCAAATCTACCCTGCTCGCAGTCGCTGGCGCACTTGCGACTCCAGATAGTGGTGTCGTTAACGTGCTCGGTCAAGACCTCGCAAAACTCGCACAGTCACAGGGCAAACTCGCGAAATTCAGATTGCGCAGTATCGGATTCGTCTTCCAGTCAGGCAACCTCATACCGGCCTTGAATGCGGCAGATCAGTTACGGCTCGTCAACAAAATCTCCAAGGGCCCATCGTCATTCGACCCGATGCCACTGCTCGACGCGGTTGGTGTCGCCCATAAAGCGAAGAACTTGCCGCGGCAGCTCTCAGGAGGTGAACGTCAACGCGTGGGCATCGCACGCGCTTTCGTGACGAACCCCGGGCTCCTACTCGTTGATGAACCAACCGCAGCCCTTGACCGTCAACGGAGCCAACAAGTCGTGGCATTGCTTGCCGAACAGTGCCACGAACGCGATGTTGCCACCATAATGGTGACCCATGATCATGACGTTCTTGGGCACTGTGACCGCGTTGTTGAAATGATTGACGGCAGATTATCTCCGGCCGCTTCCTAGTCCAACCGCCCACGCGCACGAGGCATTTCGGTCGCAACGACCGCGGTGTATGGTTTCAATAGCATTGACTTGGGGCATCTGAGAGGCGGTATGGGTGCCACGGATTACAGCAGCAACGGTCGCCGAACATCGCGCCAACCAGGAGCGGGTCCTGCTTGATACTGCGCACGCTTTTCTCGAGGAAACGGGCGATCTGCCGAGCATGCGAGCAATTGCTGAACGTGCAGGACTCGCGAGGTCAAGCGTCTACCATTACTTCGGTTCTCGCGAAGAACTCCTGAATGCCCTGGTGCGAGACATCTTTCCGAAGTGGACCATGCGCGTCACGACAGCCATGGCTGCGGAAGAGGAACCCAGCCGCAGAATTCTTGCGTACGCGGTGGCAAATGTAGAGCTGGTTCATGAAGGAGCGCACGCGGTCGGATCCGCGCTTGCAACACTCACGCCAAGCGAAGCGCTCGACGAGCAGGCAACGCGAATGCACCGCCTGATTCAGGAACCACTCATCAAGACGCTCGAGGAACTCAAAGTTCAAGACCCGGAGGGGGTCAGCGGACTGATCAATGCGCTCGTGCATGCATCAACGAGATCCCTGGAATCTGGCAGCACGTTAGGGGCGGCACTCAGCAACCTGGCCACAGTGATTGAGCCCATGGCCGACCAAATGCGGCGCCGCGCGAGGAGCTAAATCACCTCTCCCTTCGACGATCGTCGGGTGCTTCATAATCCGGGTGCGCGTCGAGGCCATACTTGCGATTGAGCGGGTCGATAAAAACATCTGGCTCTTTGGGCGGTCGGAGCGTAAAACTCAGAAACGCGATGAGCAACCCAACCAGGAAACTGCCGGCTAGGGCAACCGTCGCCCATGACGGGCTGAGCTCTTGCATCATCAACACAAACAGTGTCTGGGCAATGGCGATGATCACGAAGAATACCGCGATGTCCAACCAGAGGACATTTCGTTTGGTGATGCTCTTGTACAGGAACACGATGCCGAGCATGCTTATCGGCAGGGAATAGAGGGCAACTGTTGCCGCGGGGATGAATGCGGCATGTTGATACCCACCCGCTGCGAACAAGACGACCTGCAGGAGTGCGACTGGCCATATTGCAATTTTGATGTGCTCCCAGTAGCTCTCGTTCACCGCACTAAAAATTGCGGCAATCCGACTGTGCCGCGACCAATCGAATGTGAAATGAAGCACACTGCCGATGACGCCCAACGGGAGGATCATCCACCAACTGACCGAGACAATTGTTTCGAGCGCCATGCGTACAACGTAACATTCGCGAACACCTTGACTACGTCAATCTCGAGTTGCCCGCCCGCATCGCATTATTTGGCGGGGTGGAGAGCGGAGACCGTAGCTGAATCAAGCTCCACACACCCGGAACCCCAAGCCAAAATTTGATTTCTATATGGATGGGTAGGGTGTGAGGTATGTGGGAGCGCACCAAACCGTAGGGCAGGTCAATCTGTCACCTAAACCTGCATCGGACCCCTGTGCCCTACACTCGTCGCAGTTGTTCAACACGTACGGTCACATAGAGCGTAGAAGTGCACACACTGCGGTTACACGGCACAATAAACGCATGAACAACCAAAAGACGAAACCCACGGACCAGAGCGTCGAAGAGTTTCTCAATGCCGTCGAGCCTCGCGTACGCCGGGAAGACGGGATCCGCCTCAACCAGATATTTCGTGAGGTCACCGGAGCAGACCCGGTGATGTGGGGTCCTACGATGATCGGCTACGGAAGTTTCAACTACCAGTCCCTCAGCAACCCCCGGACTCGGGGTGTGTGGCCGAAGACCGCCTTCTCACCGCGCAAGGCGAAGCACTCTCTGTACGGGCTCAAGGACTTCCCTGAGGGGGCCGCACTCCTACCCGAACTCGGCAAATACACGGAGGGTGCAGGCTGCGTATATGTGACACGCCTGACTGACATTGACGAGAGCGTACTGCGTGCGCTCATCTCGATTGCGTGGAACCAGACCGTCGACGCCTGGTAATCAGCCAGCGACCCGGCCCTCGCGCGACCAAGCGCACCCGCTTCCCCGGAAGCGACCCACCTGCACACCACTGACGTTGGCGAGCATCTTGCCCCCTTCGAACCCCAGATTGCAACCCTCTAGAGCTAACGTACAAGGGTTCCTAAGCTCACACACATGAACATTCTCTTTGTCGTCATCATCATTATCGCCATCGTGCTCGCCATCGTCGGCGGACTCGTTGAAGCCGTGAACTTCCTCTTGTGGGTGGGGCTCATCCTGCTCATCTTGGCGGTCATCGCCTGGGCCATCCGGTCCCTCACGGGACGAAACCGTTAGCACGAGCGACACGAGCGCCACAAGCGACACGAGCCATACCAGCAGCGCGGCGACTCCAGCAGCGCGGCGATTCCATCGCGCAGCAAAACCAGTGCGAGATACTGAACGCTTGCGCGCGCGAGCAACGATGCGTTTGCGCTCAGACGGCCGCCCGAGCTTTTCGTCTAGGCTGGGATCATGCTCGAGATCTCGCACGAGGAGTTCGAGGCGCTAGTCGCCGACGGCCTCGATTCGCTGCATGACGACATGCTTCGCGAGCTCGATAATGTCATTTTCCTCGTCGAGGACAAGCCAGAGGACGGCAGTGACATCCTCGGTGTCTACGAGGGCTTTTCGCTCGCTGAAAGGAATGTGTACGGGTACGGGGAGGAGCCGGACCGAATCATTCTGTTCAGGGAGAACCTCCTTGCGCTCTGTATCGACCGCGAGGAGCTCGTCCACGAGATCCGAGTCACCCTCGTCCACGAGATCGCCCACTTCTACGGCATCTCCGAAGAACGTATCCACGAGCTCGGGTGGGGCTGATGAGCCCCACCGATATCGCCAGAGCCGTCAACGCCTCCAACACCGCCCAAACCATCGAGCGCCCGAACACGGCAGGCTCGCAGACGAGTTCCGATGCTCGAACCGGTGCGACCACCGCGAGCGATCCTGAGTCGCCGTGGCAGACAATCGTGTGGGATGACCCGGTGAATCTGATGTCGTATGTCTCGTTCGTCTTTCAGTCGCACTTCGGCTACCCGCCCGCCCGCGCCGAGGCCCTCATGCTGCAGGTGCACCATCGCGGACACGCGGTTGTCGCTGAGGGCGGGCGCGAGGCCATGGAAATGCATGTCGAAGCGATGCACGACTACGGCCTCTGGGCCACCGTTCGAAAGGCCGGATCAGAATGATGATCGTGCAGCTGCCCGACGGCGGCCTGCGTTTGGTGCTGCAGCACGATGAAGCTGCGATGCTGGATCAGCTTGTAACCCAGCTCGTGCAGCTGCTGCAGAGCCACAGTTCGACCGCGCTCGATCCTGACCCGCTCTTCGCGAGCCTCGAGGTTGGCGGCTCCAACTCGACACCCGAGGACCCGGCTCTTGCGCGGCTGTTCCCCGATGCGTACGAAGACAGCGGCGACTCGAGCAACTTCCGGAGTGTGACGGAGCAGGGACTCATTAATCGCAAGATGCAGGACGCGATGGAGGTGACGAGCGCCATCGGGTTGGGTGGTGATCCCTTCACGGAATCGGATGTCGAGGTGGAGCTGCCCTCTGGGGCCTTACCCGTGTGGGCACGCACGTTGACGGCGCTGAGATTGGCGATCGCGGCACGTATTGGGCTCGAGCAGCCGGAAGACCACGCGCGACTCGAAGCCGATGAGGAAACGCGCGGCACGGTCCTCGTGTTCGACTGGCTTGCCGCGATCCTCGAGTCGGTCCTACGCGCGCAGATGTCCGGCAAATCTTCGGGCTCCCGCGCCGCCGAGTAGCCTCCGGTTCCGAGACCCCAGCCAGCCAGCCAGCTGGAGTCAGTCGGGCGGCTGCAGTGACCGCGGGTCAACGACTTCACCGCGCCCAGTGAGAAGGGATGCCGGGGTGACACCGCTCGCCCCGAAGCGTCCACGCACCTCGTCAACCACCTGATCGACCGCACGCAAACCGTCGTCATCGCTCCACAGTGCAGCATCCGAGCTTCCCGTATCGATGAGCTGCTCGCCGCGCACGCCGATGAGCCGCACGGGGCGGCGCAAGTCGTCGAGGTCGGCGAAGAGTGCCCTCGCAGTCTCGGTGATGCGACGCGTCACGTTTGTCGCCTCCATCAACGTCCGGGAGCGAGTGACCGTTTCGAAGTCGGACCAGCGAACTTTGATCGCGATGGTTCGCGCTTCCAGGCCCTTGGCACGAAGCCGTTCGCCTGTCCGAGCGGAGAGCCTGAGCAGCTCCCGCTCCAGCACCGCACGATTGAGGACGTCGGTTGCGAACGTTTCCTCGTGTCCGACGCTTTTCTCGTGGCGCTCGGTGACCACTGAACGCGGATCGCGTCCGTTTGCAAGATCGTGCAGTTTCTGCGCGGCGGCGAGACCCACGAGTCGCTGCAGGGAAGCGAGCGGCTCGCGAGCGAGGTCTCCGACCGTGTGTATCGCGCGAGACTGCAGCGTCGCGGCGGTGGCGCGTCCCACACCCCACATCGCTTCGATTGGAAGTGGGTGGAGGAAGTCGAGGGTGCGTTCGGGAGGGATCTCGAGCACACCGTCCGGCTTCGCGCGCTGCGACGCGAGCTTCGCAACAAATTTCGTTCCGGCTAGTCCGACCGACGCTGGCAGACCGGTGCGCTCTCGCACCCGCTCGCGGAGAAGTCTGGCGATTTCGGCGGGGGGCCCGAAGAGCCGAATCGATCCGGCAACATCGAGAAAGGCTTCGTCGATGCTCAGTGGTTCGACGAGCGGCGTGAACTCCTGGAACACCGCCATCACCTGCCGAGAAGCGCGACGGTACTTTTCGAAGGTCGGTGGAATGAGGACGAGCTCCGGGCACAGCTGCTTCGCGCGCCGGACGGGCATCGCCGAGCGCACGCCAAACCGCCGGGCTTCGTAGCTAGCGCTGGACACGACCGACCGCGACGTGTCATTGCCGGAGGCCACCGGAAGGCCGACGAGCTCGGGCCGGTCGAGCAGCTCGACCGAGACGAAGAAGGAGTCCATGTCGACGTGGAGGATCGACGCTTCCGTTCGCCGCTCACCCCTCATGCCTCCATTGCACCACATCACGCTGCACCTGTCCGCCGCTCAGCTTCGCGGTCTTGTAGCGTGGTGTTCATGAGTGCTCAACGTTCGACGTCGGCCGGCGAGGATTCACTTCGTGCCTCGGTCGTCGCTCTTCAACAGCGCCCGCAGGCGGATGTGCTGATCATCGGGGCAGGGATCAACGGCATCGCCACCTTCCGGGAGCTCGCCCTGCAGGGAGTCGACGTCGCACTCATCGACCGCGCTGACTACGCCTCCGGTGCCTCCGCCGCCTCGAGCCACATGGTGCACGGGGGCATTCGCTACCTGGAGAATGGCGAGTTTCGGCTGGTGCGTGAGGCGGTGCAGGAACGGAATCGTCTCGTGCGCAACGCTCCGCACTACGTGCGGCCCCTCCGCACCACCATTCCCATCTTCTCGACGTTCTCCGGCATTCTCTCTGCCCCGTTCCGGCTCCTCGTCTCACACGGACGCGGCCGGCCGCGCGAACGAGGCGCGCTCCTCATCAAGGTCGGACTGCTGATCTATGATCTGTTCTCCCGCGGCGGCGGACGAGTGCCGCGCCACCGCTTCCATGGCAGGTCACGATCCCTACGAGATCTGCCTCGACTCAACCCTGAAGTGAAGTACACCGCCACGTATTATGACGCTTCGATGCGAGATCCGGAGCGCCTCGCCCTGGACGTTCTCACTGACGGGATCGCGGGCGGAGGGGACGACACGCGTACCACCGAGAGCCGGGCCCGGGCGGCGAACTACGTCGCCGCGGTGGGTTTCACGGACGGTGCGGTCACGCTGCGCGACGCAGGGAGCGGCGAGGAGTTCGCATTCACCGCTCGCACCATCATCAACACCAGCGGACCCTGGACTGACGAGACGAACACCGCACTCGGACGACCGACCAGCTACATGGGCGGCACGAAGGGATCGCACATCGTTCTCGACCATCCCGAACTGCTCGCGGCGACGGGCGGCCGGGAGTTGTTCTTCGAGCACTCCGACGGCCGTATCGTGCTCATCTATCCGTTGAAGGGCCGTGTGATGGTTGGTACGACCGACCTCGAAGCCGACCCCGGCGAACAAGCGGTGTGCACAGACGAGGAGATCGACTATTTCTTCGACCTGATCCCGCACGTCTATCCGAGTATCCGTGTAGATCGTTCGCAGATCATCTACACGTTCTCGGGTGTTCGGCCGCTCCCCCACCACGACGACACGGCACCGGGCTTCGTCTCGCGCGACTACCGCATCGAACACGGGTGGCTGGGCGATGTGCCAAGCCTCAGTCTTGTGGGCGGCAAATGGACCACCTTCCGGGCGCTCGCCGAGCACCTCGGAGACGAAGCACTACAGATCATCGGTGTCCCACGTGCGACGAGCACGCGCTCCACGGTGATCGGCGGTGGTGTCGGGTATCCGCAGGACCGGGCGGCTCGACGCATTTGGGTGGCGCGCCACCGCGGCGGACGCTCGGCCGAGGTCGTGGAACGTCTGCTTGACCGCTACGGCACGAACGCGGCCGAGATTCTCGAGAGACTGCCGCGCGAGCCCAGGGAACTGGTGCACGCACCAGAGTACTTCGCCGAGGAGATCGCGACGCTCGCTGCTCGGGAAGACGTACTTCACCTCGACGACCTGCTGCTGCGGCGCACGTCCCTCGCCTTCACCGGTGGCTTGACTCGGGCTGCACTCGAAGAAGTTGCCCAGGCGGCAGCGTCTGCGCTTTCATGGGGGCCCGAGAGAATTCGCTCCGAGGTGGAGCGCGCCGAAAGAATTCTGCGAGACCTCCACCGGGTGTCCCTCGACGGACCTGGCCTCGCACACGCTACGAGCCTTTCAGGATCAAAACCGGCCGGGTAGGCGAGACCGCCCATTTCTCGCAGAATGAACCCACCACACCGCACGCAGCGCACCGCAGCGAAGGAGCCGCCGATGCCCACCCACATCCTCGCGATCGACCAGGGGACGACGTCTACCCGCGCGATCGTCTTCGACCGCTCGGGAAGCCCCGTGGCCTCCGGCCAGACCGAACACGCTCAGATCATGCCGAGCGCAGGGTACGTGGAGCACGACCCTCTCGAGATCTGGCAGAACGTGCAAGAGGTGATCGGCACCGCCCTCGGCCGAGCCGACCTCACCGAACGGGATATCGCCGCCATCGGCATCACAAACCAGCGCGAAACCACGGTGGTGTGGGATCGGCGGACGGGTGAGCCTGTCTACAACGCGATCGTGTGGCAAGACACGCGCACACAGCCAGTGATCGACCGGCTCGCTGCCGAAGGCGGCGTGGACCGCTTCAAACAGGCGACCGGGTTGCCGCTCGCGAGCTACTTTTCCGCGTCGAAGATTGCCTGGATTCTCGACAACGTGGAGGGTGCACGTGAGCGGGCGGTACGTGGCGAGCTGCTCTTTGGCACCACCGAGAGCTGGGTGCTGTGGAACCTGACGGGCGGCACCGACGGCGGCGTGCACGCGACCGACGTCACGAACGCCTCCCGAACGCTGCTGATGGATCTCGAGACGCTGCAGTGGCGCGACGACCTGCTTGACACGTTCGGCATTCCCCGTTCGATGCTGCCCGAGATCCGCTCCTCCGCCGAGGTCTACGGCCACGCCGAGGCCTCCTCGTTACTGCGGGGCACGCCCGTCGCGGGAATTCTCGGAGATCAACAGTCCGCCACATTCGGGCAGGCGGCATTCGCGGCCGGCGAGTCGAAAAACACGTACGGTACGGGGTGTTTCCTCCTGTTCCAGACGGGTACCGAGATCGTGCGCTCGAACAACGGGCTGCTGACGACCGTCGGGTACCAGATCGGCGGCGAGCCGGTGCACTACGCGCTGGAGGGATCGATCGCGGTCACGGGATCCCTCATCCAGTGGTTGCGTGATCAGCTGGGCCTCATCCGCTCCGCAGCCGAGGTGGAACGGCTTGCGCTGTCCGTCCCAGATAACGGCGGCGTCTACTTCGTGCCGGCGTTCTCGGGGCTCTTCGCCCCGTACTGGCGTCCCGATGCTCGCGGCGCGCTCCTCGGGTTGACCCGCTTCTCGAATCGGGGGCATATCGCCCGCGCGGCGCTCGAGTCGGTCGCCTACCAGACCAGAGACGTGCTGGACGCGGTGAACGCTGACGTCTCGCAGGCGGGTGGTGTGCCTCTCCACGAGCTCCGCGTCGACGGTGGCATGGTTGCGAACGAAACGCTCATGCAGTTCCAGGCCGACATCCTCGGCGTTTCCGTCGTTCGGCCGCGGGTCCCCGAGACGACGGCCCTCGGCGCGGCCTACGCCGCCGGCCTCGCGGTCGGCTTCTGGTCCGGTACCGATGAGCTTCGCGCGAACTGGCGGGAGGACCACCGGTGGCAGCCGGCAATGGCGGCGTCAGAGCGGGAGCGCCTACTGCGACAGTGGCGAAAGGCGGTCGGCAAGTCCATGGCCTGGGTGGACGCAGACAGCGTCAGCTGAGCAGACTCCCCGTGATACGTTCGGCCGCGGGGACCGGTCCGGGTGGGGTGCCATCTCCGAATGGCGACCCCCCGAGCCGCTCACGGTCGTGCGGATCAAGCCAGTTGCCAAGATCAGGGCCCGCGGGCACGATCTGTGTCGGGTTCACATCCTCGTGAGTGATGTAGTAGTGCTGCTTGATCTGCACGAAGTCGATGGTGTCACCGAAGCCCGGGGTCTGGAACAGATCCCTCGCGTAGCCCCAGAGGTTTTCCATCTCGGAAAGCTTGTTCCGGTTCGTCTTGAAGTGCCCGTGGTACACGGGGTCAAAACGGGCGAGCGTCGTGAACAAGCGCACATCGGCCTCGGTGATGGTGCCGCCCATGAGGAAGCGTCGTGTGGAGAGCCGCTCCTCGAGCCAGTCCAGCGCCTCCCAGAGTCGAGCGTAGGCCGCGTCGTAGGCGTCTTGACTGCCCGCGAAACCGCAGCGGTAGACGCCGTTGTTAACCTCCGTGAAGATCCTGGTGATGATCGGCCACATCTCCGCAAGTTCTCCCTCGGGCAGCAAGTCCGGGGCTCCCTCGCGGTGATGAGCCTGCCACTGCGTAGAGAAGTCGAGTGTGATCTGCGGGTAGTCGTTCGTGACGACGCCGCCCGTGGGCACATCGACGATCGCGGGAACGGTGATGCCACGCGGATACTCGGGAAACCGCCGGAAGTAATTCTCTTGCAGCCGTTCCGTGCCAAGGATCGGGTCGCGACCGCCAGGATCGAGATCGAACGTCCACGAGCGTGCGTCGTGGGTGGGGCCGGGGCGCCCCAGCGAAATAGCCTCTTCGAGCCCCAACAGGCGCCGCACAATCACGGTCCGATTCGCCCACGGGCACGCGTTCGCCGCAATGAGCCGGTAGCGACCGGACTCGACCGGCCAGGCCTGGGCCCCGTCGGAGAGGCCGTACCCCATCGACCCCACCTTCGACGGCGGCGGAGCGGGGAGCGCGCGGACCTGTGCCGGGTCCGCGACAATCCGATCCTCGATGTAGTTCGTGTCTCGCGTGAACTCGGCGCCGCCCGTGACATACGCGCCCCGGGTCGAGTGACCCTGGATGTTCGACATGCTTCGCTCCCCTGCCCCCGCTCCCGCTTTATTGGCTCTCTGCCCGCTCCAGCACGATCTCCCGCACGCGACCGGCATCGGCCTGACCGCGCATCGCCTTCATGACCGCGCCGATGATCGCGCCGGCGGCTTGCACCTTTCCGTCACGGATCTTGGCGAGCACATCCGGCTGCTCTGCGAGCGCAGCATCCACCGCTTCCACGAGCGCGCCCTCATCGGAGACGATCGCCAGACCGCGTGCCTCCACGATCTCGGCAGCAGTGCCCTCGCCGTCGATGATGCCGGCGATCACCTGCCGCGCGAGCTTGTCGTTCAGCGTGCCAGCGTCGACGAGTTCCACGACCGAGGCGATCTGCTCGGGTGTGATGAGTTCTGACGCAGGAACACCCCGCTCGTTCGAAATCCGGGCGACCTCACCCATCCACCACTTCCGGGCGGTCTGCGGCGGCACGCCGGCGGCGACGGTCGCCTCGATCGTCGCCGTCAGACCGGCGTTTACGACGTCCTGGAACTCGAGCGCCGAGAACTGCCACTCGGCTTTCAGCCGGCGCCGACGGAGCGTCGGGTGCTCCGGCAATGCCGCGCGAAGCTCTACGACCAGCTCACGAGACGGCGTGAGCGGTGCCAGATCCGGCTCCGGAAAGTAACGGTAGTCGTCGGCGTCACTCTTCGGTCGCCCCGGCGAGGTCTCCCCTGTGTCCTCATGCCAGTGACGGGTCTCCTGGGTGATCGTGCCGCCGTCAGCGAGGATCTGTGCCTGGCGCTGGATTTCGAAGCGCACCGCGCGCTCGATCGAGCGGAGGGAGTTCACGTTCTTCGTCTCGGTGCGGGTGCCCAGCACGCTCATCCCGGCGTCCTCGTGGCCGCGCGGACGAAGAGAGACGTTCGCATCGCAGCGCAGGTTGCCGCGCTCCATCCGAGCGTCGGAGATGCCGAGCGCGATGACCATCTCACGGATCGTCGCGACATACGCCGCGGCGATCTCCGGCGTATCCGCTTCGCCACCGAAAATCGGTCGGGTCACGATCTCGACGAGGGGAACGCCCGCGCGGTTGTAGTCGACGAGGGAGTACTCGGCGCCCTGGATGCGCCCTGTGGAGCCGCCGACGTGGTTGAGCTTACCCGCGTCCTCCTCCATGTGCGCCCGCTCGATCGGCACGTGCAGGACGCGCCCCGAGGCGAGCTCGATCTCGACGGATCCGTCGAACGCGATCGGATCGTCGTACTGCGAGATCTGATAGTTCTTCGCCATGTCGGGGTAGAAATAGTTTTTCCGCGCGAACCCTGAGAGCTCCGCGATCTCGCAGCCGAGCGCGAGCCCCAGGCTCATCGAGTAGCGCACGGCCTGCTCGTTGATGACGGGCAGCGCCCCGGGGAGGCCGAGGCATACGGGGGTCAGGTTGGTGTTCGGCTCTGCGCCGAAGGTGTTCGGTGCCGAGGAGAACATCTTCGTCTCGGTGTTGAGTTCGACGTGAACCTCGAGCCCGATCACCGGCTCGAACAGCTCGAGCGCGCGGTCGAAGTCCATGAGCTTGGTCCGGGCCATTAGTTCCCCGCCTCTCGAATCGTGGTGCGGTCCGCGGACGGAACTCGTGCCCAGAAGGGTCCGCCGTCGCGGTCTGAGATCAGTGCCTCGAGCGCCGCGCCCGCGCGATACACACGGGCGTCCTCGAAGGCGGGAGCCATGAGCTGCAGTCCAACCGGGAGGCCGTCCTCCGCTGCGAGGCCGATGGGGAGGCTCAGTCCGGGAATTCCCGCGAGGTTCGCCGGAATCGTGGTCGCATCGTTCAGGTAATCCTGCATGGGGTCGCCGCGGTGGGAGCCGAGGTGCCACGCCGTGGTTGGCGCGGTCGGCGAGGCGATCACATCGACGCGATCGAATGCCGCAGCGAAGTCGCGTTGGATGAGCGTGCGTACTTTCTGTGCACTGCCGTAATACGCGTCGTAGTATCCCGCCGACAATGCATAGGTACCCAGGATGATGCGGCGCTTTACTTCGGCTCCGAAACCTACCGCACGAGTCTCACTCATGACGCTCTCGACCGTGCCGCCGTCAGCCGGCGCAACGCGCAGCCCGAAACGCACCGAATCATACTTCGCCAGGTTGCTCGACGCTTCCGCCGGAAGGATCAAGTAGTAGGCGGCGACCGCGTATTCAAAGTGCGGCGCGTCAACCTCCACGATCTCGGCGCCCTGTGCCTCCGCGAGCGCGAGGGCCTCCTGAAAGCGTTCGTTCACCCCCGCCTGGAGTCCGTCGAGCATGAGCTCCTTCACCACGCCGATGCGCATGCCGGCGAGGGACGAGGGATCCGCGCCGCTTCGTGCGGCCGCAGCCATCGAGGGCCACGCGAAATCCAGCGAGGTCGAATCGTGGTGGTCGTGCCCCGCAATCACGTCGTGCAGGAGCGCGGTATCGAGCACGGTGCGAGCGCACGGCCCGATCTGGTCGAGTGATGACGCGAGAGCGATCGCCCCGTAGCGGCTTACCCCGCCGTAGGTGGGCTTCGCGCCGACCGTGCCGGTGAGCGCTGCAGGCTGGCGGATGGAGCCACCCGTATCGGAGCCCAGAGCGAGCGGTGCCTCGAATGCGCCGACGGCGACCGCGGAGCCGCCTCCCGACCCACCAGGTACGCGTGAGGGATCCCACTGATTCCGTGTCGGGCCGAAGGCCGAGTTCTCGGTGGAGGAGCCCATCGCGAACTCGTCCATGTTCGTCTTCCCGATGTTCACGAGCCCGGCGGCGCGGGCCTTCGCGACGGCGGTCGCGTCGAACGGGGACCGGTACCCCTCGAGCATGCGCGACCCGGATGTCGCGGGCATGTCGGTGGTGACCAGGACATCTTTGATCGCGAGGGGCACGCCCGCAAGTTCACCGAGGCTCTCGCCCGCGGCGCGGCGCGAGTCGATGCGCTCCGCAGCAGCAATCGACGCGGCGGGATCGGTCGCGAGAAACGCACCGTATTGCCCATCGACTTCGGTAATTCGGTCGAGATGCGCACGTGTCGCTTCGACCGCTGAGACCTCGCCCGCAGCGAGCTTCGCGGCAAGTTCTGCCGCGGTGAGTGTGATCAATTCGTTCACCGTCGCCCCCCTACTACTGTTCTTCGCCGAGGATCGAGGACACGCGGAACATGCCATCTGCCGCGTCCGGTGCGTTCGTGAGCGCCTCGTCGAGGGTCAGCACATCGGCGATGACATCTTCGCGGGTCACGTTGCTCAGAGGGATCGGGTGACTCGTCGCCGGGATCTCGGGCGTGGCGACCTCACCGACCTTGGCAATGCTCGTCAGTATCGAGCCGAGTTCGCTCGTGAGCGACTCGACCTCGGCATCGGTGAGGGCGATCCGGGCAAGTCCGGCGAGGTGTTGCACGGTCTCTGCCGTGATCTCTCCGTTCGCGGGCGCCCCTGCGGCCGCAGTCGTTTCAGGCATGCTGCTCCAAGGCTGGTGGATTCTATTCGAACCCGTCCATCCTATCGAGCGGTACGGAGTGCGTGCGCTCAGGGCAGAGGCCGTGACGTGCGCGTGCCTCCCACCGACCAGTATCCGGAGCAGCCGCGGCGGTGACTGTCCACCAGGTGCGCGTCGACGATCCCGATCGCGCACATGAGCGCGTACACGGTTGTCGGCCCGACGAAGCTGAAGCCACGCCGCTTGAGCTCTTTCGCGAGTGCGTGAGACTCCGGCGATGTACTCGGCACGTCAGCGTCGGTTTGGGGTGCGGGCGAGCGATCCGGCATGTACGACCACACGAGCGCTGCAAGGCCGGGGCCTTCGTCGCGCAAGCGCAGTACGGCCTGTGCGTTCGAAATTGTGGCCTCGATCTTCCTCCGGTTGCGGATGATCCGTTCGTCGTTCAGCAGTCGCTGCACGTCCTCCGGCCCGAACTCGGCGACGCGGACGGGATCGAAGCCGAGAAATGCCGCGCGGAAACCCTCCCTGCGTTGCAAAATGGTCAGCCACGAGAGCCCGGATTGAAACGCTTCGAGACTCAAACGCTCGAACACTCCGACATCATCGTGAACCGGCACGCCCCACTCGTCGTCGTAATAGCGAGTGAGGAGAGGATCTTGCAGCGCCCAGCCGGCACGTACGGGCCCGCCAACATCAGATGCGCCGTGCAACGATGGTTCACGCGCAAGGCTGCCGGTGGTTGCGGTGAGTTGGATGCTCGTCATCGATGACCTCCACAGTCTTTGAGTCTCTCGTTCCCCCGCACCAGTTTCAGCCTAGGCGCATTTGAGCGTCGCTCGCGGGCGAGATACCAAACTGTGGATAACTTCACTCCGAGGGAGTCGGCAGAGTGAGCGCCGACGGCCCCTGCGTGACGAGCACTCTGAATTGTTCGGCGTCGAGCACCGGGATCCCGAGTTCTTCTGCCCGTGCGAGTTTGGATCCGGCTCCCGGACCCGCGGCGACGAAGTCCGTCTTCTTCGAGACGCTGGATGCGGCCTTTCCGCCGGCCGCGATGATCGCTTCCTTCGCCCCTTCTCGCGTATAGCCTTCAAGCGTTCCGGTGGCTACGACCGTGAGTCCGGCGAGCACCCCTTCCGAGGCTTCTTCGGCACCTGGACCCGGGTGTCCCGGCGTTGCCCACTGCACGCCAGCAGCGGCCCATCTGTCCACGATCTCAAGGTGCCAGTCCACTGCAAACCAGCCTGCAAGAGACTCGGCAATCGTCTCGCCGACACCCTCCACGCGCGAGAGTTCCTCACGGTTTGCCGCCCGAATCGCGGCAAGCGAGCCGAACCAGTCCGCGAGCGCACGCGCTGCCACGGGTCCGACGTGGCGAATGTTCAGTGAAACGAGCAGTCGCCACAGCGGTTTGGTCTTCGCCCTCTCGAGCTCGGCCAAAAACGTCTCCGCGTCCTTCGACGGCAGCACCTCGCGGTGGTTCTTCCTGATGCCGGCTGCGCGCCGTTCGGTGGCGGTCGAGTTCTCCCACCCCGGCGGGTAGGTCGCCGGTCCGAGCCTCTGGAACGGGGTTCGACGCCGCGGCTCGCCCGTCGTCTCGTCGAGGACCGGTTCCCCAGTTTCGCTGTCGCGCACCACGACGACGATGGGCACGAGCTCGTCGAGGGTGAGGTCGAAGAGCCCCGCTTCCGTCTCAAGTGGCGGAGTGACCGGCTCTTCCGGCTGCGTGAGCGCGGCAGCGGTGATCTCCCCGAGCACTTCGATGTCGAGCGCCCCCCGAGAACCAATGTGCTCGACGCGGCCGCGCACCTGCGCAGGGCACCCGCGGGCATTCGGACACCGCAAATCGATATCGCCCTCGCGCATCGGGCGCAAGGCTGTCCCGCACTCGGGGCAGAGCTCCGGCATCCGCCACTTAACTTCCGTGCCGTTACGCCGTTCGATCACGGCTCCGAGCACCTCGGGAATGACATCGCCGGCCTTTCGCAGCACGACCGTGTCCCCGATCAGCACGCCCTTTGCTTTCACAACCTGCTGGTTGTGCAGGGTCGCCTGACGGACAGTCGATCCCGCGACTACCACCGGCTCCATGACCGCGTAGGGTGTGGCGCGGCCGGTCCGGCCGACCCCCACCCTGATGTCGAGAAGTCTCGTGTGCACCTCTTCCGGCGGGTACTTGTAGGCGATCGCCCAGCGCGGCGCGCGGCTCGTTTGACCGAGCTCCTGGTGCAGCGCGAGCTCGTCGATCTTCACGACGATTCCATCGATTTCGTGTTCGACGTCGTGCCGGTGCGCGCCCTGCTCTTCGATGAAGTCCGCAACCCCGTCGACGCTGTCGAAGACACGAGTGTACGGCGACACTGGGAGCCCCCAGCGCGCGAGGCTCTCGTACACGTCGGACTGGTCCGCGAACTCCGAATCCTCCCACGCTCCGATTCCGTGAACGAACATCGACAGCCGCCCGAGTCGTTCCCGCATGAGCTCGAGTTCGCTCGCGCTGCGCTTTTCTGCCCGCTGTCGTAAACTTCCGGCTGCGGTGTTGCGGGCGTTCGCGAACTCGGGGAATTTGATGGGGATCCGCTCTTCGGGAACGCCCTTTGCCCGCTGCGCAGCCGCGTATGCGTCCTGCAGTTCGTGCTGTCGACGGTTCAGAGCCTCGAAATCCGACCTCGCGAGAAATACCTCTCCGCGGGCCTCAAAGAACTCCGGGATGCCCTCTCCGTGGAGTGTGCGCGGAATCGCCGGAATCAGATCGACGTTCTCGGTGATGTTCTCCCCGACTCTGCCGTCGCCGCGAGTCGTGGCCGTCTGCAGCTCACCATTCCGATAAGCGAGACTGATCGCGAGGCCGTCGATCTTGAGCTCTGTGAGCCAGCGCACGTCGCGCCCGGCTGCCGCGCGGGTTTTCACCGCCCACTCGCGAAATTCCTCGATAGAGAACACGTTGTCCAGGCTGAGCATGCGTTCCGCGTGCTCGTGCTCCGGGAAACCTGCGGAGACGATCGCGGCCCCGACGTCCTGTGTCGGGCTGTCCTGACCCGCGAGCTGCGGGTACTCACGTTCGATATCCTCCAGTCGATGGAAGAGAGCGTCGTATTCGGCGTCCGACACGAGGCTCGTGGCCTCCGAATAGTACGCGGACCGCAGACGATCGATCTCCGCGGCGAGGCGCTCGGCTTCCGCACGAGCGCGAGCGAAATCATCAGATGTCTGGGGCGTCATCCGTGCACGTCGATTCGAGATTCTCCCGTCGGCGGAACGATCGGCACGGCGCGATCGATCGTGAACTGGCCGAGAACGCGGGTGCCGACGTAGAGGACCGCGGTCTGCCCCGGCGCGACGCCGGTGAGCGGTTCGGCTCGATCAAGATCGACGTCGACCACCACCTCATGGGTTGCCTCCGCCCGATGCTGCTCGGTGCGGTCGGCCTCTAGGATCGGCTCGAGCCGAGCACGCGCCGGAACCGGTTCGGCGTGCGCCCGGATCTGCACCTCGCACGCGAATTCAGCGCTCACATCGAAGCCGGGGGTGCCTGCCCAGCTGAACCGGCCACCCGCGATCCGTCCGATCGCGAGTCGGTCCTTCGGTCCGACGACCACCTCGTTCGAGACCGGCCGAATGGACAGGACGTAGCGTGGGCGCCCGTCAGGCGCGGGTCGCCCGAGCTGCAGTCCTCGTCGCTGACCGATCGTGTACCCGTGCGCCCCGTCATGACTACCCACGACGGCACCGCTCTCATCGAGGATTTCCCCGGGCTCTCGCCGGACGTGCTCGGAGAGCCAGCCGCGCGTGTCACCGTCCGGGATGAAGCAGATGTCGTGACTATCCGGCTTCTGCGCGACCTGCAGGCCGCGCTCATCGGCTTCAGCCCGCACGAGATCCTTCGACGGGGTGTCGCCGAGCGGAAAGTAGCAGCGGGCGAGCTGCCGCTCCGTGAGGACCCCCAGCACGTACGACTGATCCTTCGCCCAGGCGCTCGCACGATGCAGCTCGGTACCGTGTTCCCCTGAAGCGAGGGTCGCGTAGTGCCCGGTCGCGACGGCGTCGAAGCCGAGGGCGATCGCCTTATCCAGAAGCGCGGAGAATTTGATTTTCTCGTTGCAGCGCATGCAGGGGTTCGGGGTGCGCCCGGCGGCATACTCCGCGATGAAGTCGTCGACGACGTCCTCTTTGAAGCGCTCACTCAGATCCCACACGTAGAAGGGAATGCCGAGCAGGTTCGCCGCACGGCGGGCGTCCATCGCGTCTTCGACCGTGCAGCAGCCGCGCGAACCCGTACGGAGTGTGCCCGGCATTCGACTCAGCGCCAAGTGCACGCCCACGACCTCGTGCCCCGCCTCGACCGCGCGCGCAGCCGCCACCGCGGAATCGACTCCCCCGCTCATCGCCGCCAGAACTTTCACGCCGTCATCCTACGCTTACGCGAGCCCCGCCGCACGTGCACGCTCGAGCGCTTGAGGGAGTGCCGCGAGCAACGCTGCGATCTCGTCATCGCGAGTATCCGGTGCGAGGGTGAAACGCAGCGCGCCGACAGCCTCGGATTCCGGCAGTCCCATCGCAAGCAGCACGTGCGAGATCTCGGCGACTCCGGCCTGGCAGGCTGAACCGACCGAGACGGAAACCCCGGCGGCGTCGAGCAGATAGACAAGCGAGTCACCCTGACAGCCCGGAAAAGTGAAGTGCGCATTGCCCGGGAGGCGATCGCTCAAGGGATCTGCACCGCGTAGCACGGCGCTCGGGTCGATCGCGCGAACCCCCTGGATCAGTCGATCGCGCAGCTCCGCGAGCCGCACGATTCGATCCGCTCGAGGGCTTCCATCGGGCTCGATCGCAGCTTCAAGAGCCGCGGCGAAGGCGACGGCACCTGCGACGTCCTGGGTGCCGGAACGTGATCGCTGCTGTGCGCCGCCGTGGAACAGTGAATCGGCTACCACGCGGCGGCCAACCACGAGCGCGCCCACACCCACGGGACCGCCGACCTTGTGCGCGGAGACGGAGAGAAGGTCGGCCCCTGCCTCGCGGAAATTGATGGGGACCTGCCCGAGCGCGGCAACCGCGTCGACGTGAACCGGGATTCCGGCGCTCGCCGCGACGCTGCAGAGTTCGCGCACGGGTTGGATCGTTCCGACCTCGTTGTTTGCCCACAAGAATGACACGAGCGCCACCTGGTCCGGCCCGGCTTCAGAAATCGCGGCTGCGAGCGTTTCGGGCCGCAAACGACCCTCGGCATCGATCGGGAGCCAGCGCAGCCGGGCGCCCTGGGCGTCTCGCAGCCATTCGGCGGACTCAACCGTCGCGTGGTGCTCACCGTCGGCGATGAGGATGACCGGGCCCGCACCCGCTCGACGTCGCGCCCAATAGGTGCCCTTCAACGCGAGGTTGATTGATTCTGTTCCCCCGCCGGTGAGGGTGAGTTCTGCGTGATCGCAGCCGAGCGCCCGTGCGAGCCGTTCGCGGGCGCTCTCGAGCATCTCGCTCGCGCCCTGCCCGTGTCCGTGCGTCGATGCCGGGTTCCCGGTGACCCGCAACGCTTCGACGTATGCGTCGAGCACGTTCTCCGGGATCGGTGAGGTCGCCGCGTGATCGAGGTACGCACCGCCTCTGGTCGGAGGTTCCGCCACGGCCACTCGCACCCCGCTCAGTACAGCAGGTTCGCGAGTTTGGCCCGGGCCGCACTGACGCGGGGGTCAGCGACTCCGACGACTTCGAAGAGCTCGAGCAGTCGCTCTCGAATGGCCGCCGCCTCTGGATCTGCGGCGCGCTGCGCGTACATGTCGAGCAGACGTAAGAAGGCGTCTTCGACGTGCCCGCCCGACAGGTCTAGGTCAGCAACGCGCATCTGTGCGTCGATGTCCGTCGGGTGTTCCGCCGCGGCCCCACGAATCTCGTCGGCGCTATACCCTGCGAGCCGGTGGAGGAGCCGCACCTGCACGAGCGCGGCCCGCGCCTCAGCGTCGGCCGGCGACTTCTGCAGCACGGCTTCCCACTCGGCGACGGCACCTGCGTAGTCACCGCGTTCGGCAGCTTCAACGGCCGCACGGTGTGCCTCGGGAATCTCGGGTTCCGCGGGAGCTTCCACGGGCGGCTCCGTCTCTTCACCTTCGGGCGCATTCACTCGTCCCGACACGCCGTTCTGCGCGGCGAGCTGCAGCAGCTGCGTAAAGAATTCACGCACCTGCTGTTCCGGCACGGCACCCTGGAACAGCGGCACCGGTCGTCCGCCAACGAGCGCCACTACCGTGGGAATCGACTGCGCCTGGAACGCTTGCGCAAGGCCGGGGTTCGCGTCGACGTCGACCTTCGCCAGCAGCAACTGCCCGTCGAATTCCCGCGTCACCTTTTCGATGATCGGACTCAGCGTCTTGCATGGCTGGCACCAGTCGGCCCACAGGTCGAACACGATCGGGACCACACCCGAAAGCTGAGTGATCTGTTCGAAGGTCGCGTCCGTGACATCGATCACGAGCGAAGGAACGTCGACGACCTGACCGCCAGCACCGCCCGGGCTGGGGGCTGCCGCCTGGCCGCCCTCACCCGAGACCGATTGCTGCGGCGCCCGCTCGCGGGCGGCGAGGTGGCTGAGGTCGATCCCGCCTCCGGGAATATAGTTCGGCATCTGCTGCGACATGTTCGTTAGTTTCCTGCTCCTACGAGTTCGCTGGTCACACCCAGCAGTTGAATCTTCGCGTCTTCGTCTACCTTGCTCGGCACGAAGAACAGTAGCTGGTGCGCAAGCACCTGAACGATCCGCTCTTGCTGCCCCTCGAGTCCGGAGAGGGCGCTCACGGCTCCGGCGGCCTGCGGCTTGTGACGGCCACCGTCCGAATCCATGATTTGTTGCTCGATCACCGTCGTGGCGACGAGCGCACCTCCGACGCCGGTGGACAGCGCGACGGCGGGCTCGTCCCCTTGCCGTGCCGTCACGGAGTAGACCATGCTCATCGTCTCGCCGTCCTCGGCAGCCTGCTCCTCGGCCTGAGCTTTCGTCTGCGCTGTGCGTGCCTTGCCGTAGTTCTCGAGAATACGATCTTCGCCGAGATCGAACAGTTCGAACTGTTCGGATTCCTCCCCGTCCTGCAGAACGGAAGCGAACGCCGCACCCACCTCACCCGGGGGCAGCAGCAGACTTTCAAGGTCCTGGGCGAGCAGCGCGGTCCCTTCCTCAGCGGGCGCAGCCTGCGGCATCGAGATCCCTCCGCGCAACGCAATCACGCGAGACACCATGAAGTTGTCGTGCGGTGATTCCTGCGTGAGCGTCATCGCGAGCGAAGGCGACGATTCGGGCTCAGTCTTCGCCTCGTCATCTTCAGACTCCGCGCCTTCGTTGTCGTCGCTGGTACCTCGCTCAGAGGCCACGGTGAGAAACAGGGTCCGCGGCCATCCCTCGGTGCTCTGCACGAGCTGGTAGTCAAGTGGCTCTGCTGTGATGCGGGGTGGGATCACCGCATAATCGGGCACCGCGTTGCGGATCGTGTAGTTCGCCGTCCGCTGCGCCAGCGCGTCACCGACGAACCGCGCTTGCAGCTCTTCTGCGCTCAGCGCGTCATCAGACTCGGAAGCGACCTTCGAAACCCGTTCGATGATGTTCTCGATCTGCGCTTTCGTCACCGGCACCGGGGCCACCGCGGCCGGTGCTTCCTCGACGACTTCTTGTTCGACCGGCTCTCCGAACTGCGGCCAGTAGCTCGCGGAGCACCCGCTGAGTCCGAGCACGAGCGCCACACCGAGCGCGGGCACGGCAACACGAGAATCGAGGCGCGCTCCCTTGCTCTCCCCCGCAGCGCCTTGGGACTGCGGGGACTTTTCACCGCGGCGAGAGAACATATTCCTGATTCCCAGCAGTGGCCCCTTCCTGCCACGGCGCGGCCCGAGACCACGTCGATCATGATCCACGGCGAGCAAATACAGCACGCCGCCGACGAGTGCGAGCACGGCTCCGGCAACGAGTAGCGGGCCGGCCCACGGCGTATTTCGATCCTGCACCCACACGACTGCGATATCGGCAGGAAGTGGGTCGACGCCGTTCGTCGCGACGATCACCGCTTTGTCATCGTCCATGCGCACGGGCATCCTGAGCTCACCCGAAGCCTCCCCGCCTTCGAGGGACCGTTCCTCGGTCCAGAGGTCACTGCCGCGCGGGTCGATCGGTTCCTTCGCCTGAGGTTCGTCCTCCCCATCCGCGGCGTCGGCCGATTCGTCATCGGCATCATCCGCGGCGGGGAGCACCCCGTTGACAGGTACCGCGGTAAATGCTCGCTCGGCAGGTTCAGCGACGAGCTCCAGGTGATCGAAAGGCTCGACCCAGGCGCGAACATCACGGTCGGCGCCGGTTGCGATGAAGGCCGACTCACCCGCGACAACGACATTCGCCTGCCCGGGTACGTTCGCGAAGGCGTCGCCCTCGATCACCGCGTATCCCGCATCCGAGCTCGCGACTACGTCGTAGCGGATCTCCGCGGGACCCGCGAGAAAGGTGCGCTGCCCGATCCCTAGCAACAGCATCACGCCGGCCAGTACGAGCGCGGCGATCGCAAGCAGATACCGCAAAGTGGCTCCTCAATCATCTTTTCGGATCGGACCCGCACGCGGGCCGGCCGCGCCTCGGCCCGGATCCTTCCATCCCTCTAACGGTAGCGGAGGAAACCGAACATGTCGTGGAAACGGCTCACCGAGCCCATCCAAATCTTGGTGAACTATCATGAATCCCTGTGCCCAGCGCTCCACAGCGCGACGGCCACGACGACCTCAACCACTCGTCCGGAGGCCTCTTGTCCGATTCAGCCCAGCCGTTCTCGCCCGCCTTCCGCGGTTACAACCGTGAGGAGGTCGATGAGCGCGTCGCAGCGCTGACCGGGCACATCTCGACGCTGCAGGAACATCTCGGTGCCCTACAGCAAGCGCACCAGCAGGCTAGTCGAACCGGGGAGGAACAGCAGCAGTTGATCTCCGAGCTGCAGGATCAGGTTGCTGAACTCGGTGCGTCGGGGTATTCCGGCCTGGGTCTGCGCGTGGAGAAGAGCCTGCAGGCCGCGGAGGATCACGCCCAGCGACTGATGGCGCAGGCCGATCTCGATGCCGAGAAGCTGCGACGATCCTCCGAAGAGGAGAGCGCTCGCATCCTCGAAGATTCGCGGACCAAAGCGGAAGCGTTGCTGGCAACGGCGAATGAGCAGTCGGAAATCATCCTGACGGGAGCTCGCCGCGATGTCGCCGAGCAGACCGGCGAAGCCAACGCTGAACGCGAACGACTGCTCGACGAGGCTCGACGGGCCGCGAAACTCACGCGGGAGTCGGCAGAGCGTGAGGCCGTGTCAGCGGTCGAGACTGCGAGACGCAACGCTGATGAAATGCTGGCTCGCGCCCGCACCGAGGCCGAGCAGCTCACGTCCAACGCGCGGACGGAAGCGGGTGAACTCAGCCGGAGCACGACGCGCCACGCCGAAGCGTTCGCACGGCAGAAAGCTGAGGACGAGAGGCAGGCCGAGCTCGAACGCGCACGACTCGTGCAGGAGGGAGAGCGTGCGCGTGCCGAGTTCGAAGCCAAACGACAGCGCGAAGAATCGGAGCTCGAGGCGCGCTTCGCAGAACGGGAGCGCGAGCTCGAAGCAGAGCACGATCGACGTCAGCGCGAGCACGCCACGACGATCGAGATGCTTCGCGGTCGGATCGAACAGGAGCGCGCCGAGCACGACGAGACACTCGCAGCCGAACGCGAACGGCAGTTACAGGAACTCGAGGCAGAGCGTCGCGCGTTCGAGGCCAGGATCGCACAGGAGCGGGCAGCACACGACTCCGCGCTGGAGCGCGACCGGCAGGCACTCGCTGCGGAACTCCAGACACGCGCCGAACAGGCCGACCGAGACCGCGAACGAGCCGATGCTGAGGCGCGGGCGAAACGCGACGCGGAACGAATCGAACACGAACAGCGAATCGGCCAGGAAGAGGAGCAGCACAACGCTCGCCTCGGCGCGGAACTCGCCGCGCATCAGGACCGGCTCGTCGCAGAAACCGAAGAACTCACCGCACGGCTGACCTCCGAACGCGAGCAGCACGAACGGGCGCTTGCGGCAGAAGCCGAGCAGCAGAGACAGCGTCTCAGCACCGAACTCTCGGTGCACGAGGCGCGGATGAGCGACGAGTCGACCGCGCACGAGGAGCGTATCGCTGCGCAGCTCCGCGAGCACGAGCAACGCCTCACCGACGAGCGAGAAGCGACAGACGAGCTGCTCCGTATCGACCGCGAGGAGGCGGCTACTGCCGTCGCACGGGAGCGGGAGACGCTTGAGCTCGAGATCGATCGGGCACGCGTGAAGCTCGCCGCAGACCTCGCGCGCGAACGGGAAGAGTTCGAGCGTGAGCTCGCAGCAGCCCGCGCACAGCACGCTGAGGAACTCCGGATCGAGCGCGAAGCCGCCACCGCACAGATCGACCGTGAAGTCGCCGAGCGTCGCGCCGCGGTGGCCGAGGAGACGGACCTTCTTCGCGCCGACACCGTCGCGGAGCTGGCGGAGTACCGCCACAGCGAAGAGGCCAGCCTCGCCGAGGCCCGATCGGTTGCGGAAGACGAGCTGCATGCACTGCGCGAGCAGATCGATGTGGAATCCGCAGAGTTCGCCGCGGACTCGAGCCAGCAACGAGAGGCCCTCGCCCGCGAATTGGCTGAGCAGCAGCGTGCCGCATCGGAGGCCGGGCAGAAGGAGCTCGATGCGATGCACGCCGAACTTTCAGAACTGCGTTCCCAGCTGGAGGACGCTCGCGAAGAATATGCGCGGCTCACGTCCGAGGCTGTCAGGGACGCGCAGAACACGCGAGCCGCTGCCGAGCGCGAAGCAGCAGCGGTGGTCCTCGAAGCCGAACGCCAAGCACAGTTCGCCTTCACCGCGGCTGAGGAGCGGGCGACCCGCGTCCTTGCCGCCGCCGAGGATCGCATGACCCAGCTCAAAGTTGAGCGCGGCGCAGTGGCCCGCTACTTCGAGAGTCTGGTGAGGTCATTACGAACGCGCAGAAGATGGACACCGTAACCGAGGGGGTGCTCGAACACCCCGTTCGGGAGGACGGTGGCGCGGGTCACGATGCGGCAGAGCGCGGAGGAACGATCCAGTGACCATCATTGCGGCAGCGGACGGTTCCGCGCTTGGTAACCCCGGCCCGGCTGGATGGGCCTGGATCGTGGATGATCACCAGTGGCGCGCCGGAGGCTGGCCACGGGCGACGAACAATCAGGGCGAGCTCATGGCCGTGCTCGATCTTCTCCATGCCACAGCGCACCGGTCTAACGAGGCAC
The DNA here is from genome assembly GCA_041655455.1 of Leucobacter sp. Classification (GTDB taxonomy): domain Bacteria; phylum Actinomycetota; class Actinomycetes; order Actinomycetales; family Microbacteriaceae; genus Leucobacter. The sequence continues at coordinate 28,549 of JBBAFK010000020.1, forward strand.
TGCACATTCTCTGCGACAGCCAGTACGTGATCAACTCGGTCACGAAGTGGATGCCCGGGTGGAAGCGCCGCGGTTGGCGCAAAGCCGACGGGAAGCCCGTGCTGAATCAGGAGTTGCTCGCGCAGATCGACACGGCGCTCGCGGGCCGCGAGGTCACGTTCGAGTGGGTGCGCGGGCACACCGGGCACCCACTCAACGAGGCTGCCGATCTGCGTGCGCGTGCCGCGGCGACGGCGTTTCAGGCTGGACGAGCGCCCGACTCCGGCCCCGGCCTTGCGGGTGCTGGCACGCTCGCCGCTCCGCAGCCGGGCCTGACGCCTCCCACAGGGCCTCCCACGCTCTTCTGAGTCGCGACTATCGGCTCTGCCAGCAGTGAGCGTGGTAGTGCCGACGATCCCTCACAGCGGCCTCATCGCCGAAGAGGTGTTCCGCACTCCACGCGACAACGTGAGCCTGCCCGGGAGGGATCTCCGTGCCGCAGTCCGGGCATCGGTAGGCCTTCTCGGCCCGCTGTGCGGGAATGGTCCGAACGAACCATTCCCTCCCCGACCGGGTTTCACGGCGTGCCCCACCGTTCACGAGATGCGTGAGGTCGCGCGCCGGCTGTTGTGCAGCGCGCTGATACTTATTCACCCGACGGTGGCGCGCCATCGCGCGGTCACCACCAGTGGTTCGCGGTCCAGAACGCGTATGCCGCGGCCCAGCTCCCGTACCGGCCCTTCGCATACCCATCGGCCCAGCGAAGGTTATCGACCGGGTCGAAGCAACTTCCCGGCACCTTTCCGCAGGGTAGCGCCTGGACGAGACCCGAGGCACCCGACGAGGGGTTGACCGCGTTCGGGTTCCACCCTGATTCCTTACTCACGATGAAATCGACGTACCCCCACTCGCTCTCTGCGATGCCGGCGGCCGCCATCCACTCCGCCGGTGACCCGCCTCCCGTGTACCGTAACGGCGCGGGAGTGCTGGGCGCAGCAGGCGCACTCGCGGCCTGCTTTGCCGCTTCCTCTGCACGCTTCGCCTCAGCCTCAGCCTCGAGGCGCAGACGCTCCTCTTCCGGGTCGGGCAGTTCAATGATCGGTACCTCGGCGTAGACCAGGTCGTCGGTGGGGTTCTCGTTTGGGGTGAATTCCTGGTGGATCCGCAGTTGAAAGGCCGCCTCGTCGAAATCGGCCTGCGCGGTCGGCATCGCGAACGGAGCGACGACTGCGGTACCGAGAAAAACGGTCACGGCGAGGACCGCGAGCGGCGCACGCAGTTTCGACCAGCGGGAGAGCGGGGAAGGATTCACAGCAGACACAATATAACGATTCTATCTCGACGCGGTGCGGTGTTCAATGACCACGTGGTTTCTTCTGGGGAGATTCGTTCAGCGGGTGGACAGGATCAGCTCGACCACCGCGTCCAGGACAGCGTCGACCTGGTCCTCATCGTAACCGCGCCACTGGGAGTGGAAGACGACGTCCCGCACCTCTGCGGGAGTAATGCCGAGTTCTCGGCGCTCGAACATGTCCGCGATACGGTCGAGCAGGGCGTCCACCTGGGATCGTCGATACCCCGTGGCGAAGATCCCGCGCCGACGGAAGCGCTTCCCCCGCGGGCGCTGCACTCTGCCGCGGACCTCCGACAGCAGTTCGCGGGTTTCCTTCCACCAGGCTTCTTCTCCGGCGGCGCGCACCCGCGCCCGTCGCTCACGCTCGAAGAAGACCTCTTCGAGTCGATCAAGCGCGGCGTCGACGTAGCGCACTGAGTAGCCGTGCTTCTTCACCGGGAACGCTGTATTGCGCACCTCGGCCGAGGTCATCACGGCAACGTCGCCCTCTGCGCCTTCGTAACTCAGGCGGGCACGCTCAAGGAACGCCTCAACCTGTGTCGGGTCGTAACCGAACTGCGAGCGGTGCGCGAGCGGGAACGCCGTGTGCTCTCCGCTCCCGCGCCCACCCGCGCGCCGGGTGCGCCGTTCGCCCGTCAAATTTTTGGAGTCGGACATGCGTCAGACCACCCCCACGACCAGTGCTACACCGTATACGCCGACGGCAGACGGCAGCAGCGAGTCGAGTCGGTCGAGGAAGCCACCGTGACCGGGGATCCACGAACTCATATCTTTCACCCCGAGATTTCGTTTGATGAGGGACTCGGTGAGATCCCCTCCCGTCGCTGTGAAGAGCACCACGATCCCGAGAATGATCCCCAACCACCAAGGCTGTTGCAGCGCGAACACGGAGACCACGACCCCGACGAGTGCAGCGGCAAATGCCGCGCCGAGAAACCCCTCCCAGGTCTTATTCGGGCTGATCCGCGGCGTCATCTTGTGTTTGCCGAGGGTCACTCCGGCAGCGTAGGCGCCGACGTCGACCGAAACGACAGTCGCCACGAGGGCGAACACCCACCACTCCCCTCGCTCACCGAAGACCAGGAGTACGGCGAATGAGGCAAGAAAAGCGACATAAACAAGCGTGAACAACCCGGAAAATACGTCACGAACAAGGGTCCGCGGAGGCACTTCCCACTTCGGCAGAAGCCCCTCGACGAGACGCCACAGCGTCAGCAGCACCGACGCTGCAATGAGGCCGAGGAGCATCCCTCGAGACCCGGCGAAGGCCGCTGCACCGACGATGAGCAGACCCCCGAGCACGACTCCGACGCGCGGTACACGGCGGCCGGCGACGCGGAATGCTGTCGAGAGCTCCACCAGTGCGATCGAGACAATCAAAGCGACCAGCACGACGAATAGCTGTTTCAGAAAGAAGAGACTCGCCAGAAAGATCGCCCCGAAGAGCAGGCCAGAACCGATCGCGAACACGAGGTTTCGCCCCGCACGGGCCTCGATCCGGGCATTGGTCGCCTCGAGCTGAGCTCGAGTGGCCTCCAGGTGCGCCCGGAGATCGTCCTTGCGTTCCGCGGCAGCCATCCGGGTCAGACCTCGAGGAGTTCGGCTTCTTTGCGCTTCATCGCCTCGTCGACCTGGTCGATGAACTGCTTGGTCATCGCTTCGAGCTCCTTCTCGGCGCGAGTCACATCGTCTTCACCGATCTCGCTCTTCATCGCTTCGAGCTCGTCCTTCGCCTGACGCCGGACGTTGCGGACGGCAACTCGCGCATCCTCGGCCTTGCTCTTCACGATCTTGACGAACTCCTTGCGGCGCTCCTCCGTCAACTCGGGGAGCGCAACGCGGATGACCGTGCCATCGTTCGAGGGGTTCGCGCCAAGGTTCGGCATGTCTCGGATCGCCTGCTCGATATCCTTCATCGCGCCCTTGTCGTAGGGGGTGATGAGGAGACTGCGGGCGTCTTGGTTCTGCACCGAGGCGAGCTGCGGCAGCGGGGTGGGTGTGCCGTAGTAATCGACCTGCACGTTCTGCAGGAGGGCCGGGTTCGCGCGACCGGTCCGTACTGTGGCGAAGTTCTCCTTCGCCGACTCGACGGCCTTGTTCATGCGGTCCTTGACGTCGGCGAAGACCTCTTCGATCACGGTGTACTCCTAGCTACGGGGGTCAATGTGTCAAGTCTACTGGTGGGCGCACGACAGCACCGTCGCGTCAGCTGTGGACGAGGGTGCCAAGACGCTCTCCGCGGATTGCAGCGGTCACGTTGCCCGACGGTTCCATGCCGAACACTCGCATCGGCATCCCGTTGTCCATGCACAGACTGAATGCGGTGGAGTCGACGACCTTCAGGCCCCGAACGAGGGCATCGCCGTAGGAAATGCTGTCGATCAGGGTGGCTTCTGGATCCTGACGGGGGTCGGCCGTGTACACGCCGTCGACGCCGTTCTTCGCCACGAGCACCTCGTCCGCGTGAATCTCGAGCGCCCGCTGCGCAGCAACGGTATCAGTGGAGAAGTACGGAAGCCCAGCTCCTGCCCCGAAGATCACCACGCGCCCCTTCTCGAGGTGCCGGATGGCGCGGAGCGGGATGTAGGTTTCGGCCACCTGAGTCATGGTGATCGCCGACTGCACGCGGCTGGAAATCCCTGCTTGCTCGAGAAAGTCCTGCAGCGCCAACGCGTTCATGACGGTGCCGAGCATTCCCATGTAATCGGCCCGGGCCCGATCCATGCCGCGCTGGGAGAGCTCTGCGCCGCGGAAGAAGTTGCCACCGCCCACGACCACGGCAACCTCTGCGGTGTCCATCGCGGCGGCAATCTCCTGCGCGATCTGACTCACAACATCGGGGTTCACACCGAGCGTGCCACCTCCGAATGCCTCACCCGAGAGCTTGAGGAGCACGCGGCGCTTGCGGACGGGGGTCTCGGTCATGTGAACTCCTTCGAATGGCCTCGAAACGCTCTGTCAGAGGCAATGATAGTGCGGGTGGCAGCACAAGACCCGGGCCGGCGGGATCACTCCCGACCGACCCGGGTCTTGGATGGCAGTTAGGCGCCGATCTTGCCGCGGGCGAACGCGGAGACGGTGATTCCGGCCGCATCCGCAACCTTCTTCACGTCGCGCTTGTCCTCATCGAGCGCGTGGATCTGCTCGTTGAGTACGACCTGCTTGAAGAACGCGTTCAGGCGCCCCTCAACGATCTTCGGCAGTGCAGCCTCGGGCTTGCCCTCGTTCTTCGAGATCTCCGTGACGATCTCGCGCTCCTTCTCAACGTCCGCCTCCGGAACGTCCTCGCGGGACACGTAGAGGGGGTCGGCGAAGGAGATGTGCTGGGCGATGCTCAGCGCGACCTTCTCGTCGTCGCCGGCGTAACCGACGATGACGCCGATCTGCGGGGGCAGATCCTTCGAAGTGCGGTGCAGGTAGACGGCGGTCGACGGGGCTTCGACCCGCACGACGCGGCGGAGTTCGATGCGCTCACCGATGATCGCCGACTCGTCCGTGATGACCTCGCCGACGGTCTTGCCTTCTGCCGCAGCGGCAAGCGCACTCTCGACATCCGTTGCGCCAGCCGCGACAATCGCGTCGAGCGCGCGGTCTGCAAGGGCGATGAACTTCTCGTTCTTCGCGACGAAATCAGTCTCGCAGGCGAGTTCGATCAGCGTGGCAGCGCCATCGCTCTGCTTAACGGCGACGAGGCCTTCGCTCGCCTCGCGGTCGCCGCGCTTGGCGACTCCCTTGAGACCCTTGAGACGAAGGATCTCGATGGCCTTCTCGATGTCTCCATCGGCCTCGACGAGTGCGTTCTTGCTGTCGAGCATGCCGGCGCCGAGGCGCTCGCGCAGCTCCTTCACAGCAGCCATGCTTACTGCAGCCATGTATGACTCCTTAACAAAAAGTGGTGAACGTGGTGTGACGGGCTAGCGATCAGCCGCGAGTTACTCTTCGACGGCCTCGACGACGGCCTCTGCCGCAGTTTCGACGACGGCCTCTGCCGCGTCCGAACCCTCGACCACTGCCTCCACGGCGCCTTCGACCGCGACCGCGGCAGCCTCGACCTCGTCGGTCTTGACCTCGGCGTTCAGCAGCTCGACCTCCCACTCGGCGAGCGGCTCGGCGGCAGCCTCGCCCTCGGCGGGCTTCTGGTGGCGCTCCATGAGGCCCTCAGCCGCGGCGTCGGCGATCACGCGCGTGAGCAGAGCGACGGAACGAATCGCGTCATCGTTGCCGGGGATCGGGTAGGTGACCTCGTCAGGATCGCAGTTGGTGTCGAGGATCGCGATGACCGGGATGCCGAGCTTCTGCGCCTCGTCGATCGCGAGGTGCTCCTTCTTGGTGTCGACCACCCAGAGCGCGGACGGCGTCTTCGTCATGTGACGGATGCCGCCGAGCGACTTCTGCAGCTTCTCGAGCTCGCGCTTCTTGAGCAGCAGCTCCTTCTTGGTGAATCCGCTCGTGGTGCCCTCGAAGTCGAGCTGCTCGAGCTCCTTCATGCGCTCAAGACGGCCGGTAACGGTCTGGAAGTTGGTGAGGAGACCACCGAGCCAGCGCTGATTGACGTAGGGCTGGTTCACGCGGGTCGCCTGCTCGGCGATCGCTTCCTGAGCCTGCTTCTTCGTGCCGACGAAGAGCACGTTGCCGCCGCGCGCGACGGTGTTCTTCACGAACTCGTACGCGGCGTCGATGTAGCCGAGCGACTGCTGCAGGTCGATGATGTAGATTCCCGAGCGCTCCGCGAAGATGAAGCGCTTCATCTTCGGGTTCCAGCGTCGGGTCTGATGTCCAAAGTGGACGCCGCTGTCGAGCAGCTGGCGCATGGTGACGACGGCCATTGCCGTATCTCCTGTTCCGCGCACCCCTGTGGGCACGCAATTGCGGTTGTTATCGGCCGCGAACGCGACCAGATCCTGGTGCCCTCGTGTTGCGCCGCTCCCAGAGGAGACCGGTGGCGAAACATCGATGAGTGGGCACGCGAAGTCACCTCATGCGAGGTGCTCCGTCAAGTGTACCACCGCCAGAACGCCTCCACTCTTCCTCCACACCCAGCCAATTCAGTGTTCTCAATGGAACTTATTCGAATCGGCGGCACCGCACTTCCATCACACCTGTTTGCCCCTCAGCATGAACCCAAGGAGGAGCGACATGAACGATATACGGACCGCAGAGCGGCAAGCGCTGGGCCTGCACGGCGAACAACTCGCCGCCGAGTACCTGACACGCGCAGGGTTCTTGATCCTTGAACGGAACTGGCGCAACCGGCACGGTGAGCTGGACATCGTCGCGAGGGATCGCGGCACGATCGTCGCGGTCGAGGTGAAGACGCGCAGCGGCACCGGGTACGGCCACCCCTTCGAGGCGATCACAGCGCTGAAGGCGAGCCGTCTCCGGCGGTTGCTCCTCGACTGGAGCAGAAGCTCTGGTGTGCGCGGTATCCCGCTCCGTATCGACGCCGTCGGCATCACACTCCCGAAGGGCTCAGCCCCCTGCATCGAACATCTCCGAGGTATCTCGTGAGCCGCAGGGTGAGCCGCGCGGGAGCGATCGCGCTAACCGGACTCGAGGGCACCGCCGTCATGGTCGAAGCCGCCGTCTCGCAGCAGCTGCCCGGCATGGCGATCATCGGTCTTCCGGACACCGCCCTCGCCGAGGCGAAGCTCCGGGTCCGCACCGCGACCGCGCAATCCGGGATGCCGCTCTCGGACCGCTTCATCACCGTGAACCTCTCGCCGGCAGACCTGCCCAAGCAGGGGTCGGGCTTCGACCTTGCGATCGCACTCGCGGCGCTCGCGGCATCGCAGCGACTCCCGGACCGGCGGCTCGCGGAAACCGCGCACATCGGAGAACTCGGCCTCGACGGAGAGCTGCGTCGCCCCGCAGGACTGCTCACCGCGACCGTCGCCGCACGCAAACTCGGGTTCCGACGAGTCGTCGTCCCCGCTGCGTCGGCGACCGAGGCCGCGCTCGTTCCCGGTATGGAGATCATCGCGGCGGACCATCTCACCGGGGCCGTGGCCTGGCATGCCGGGTCGCCAGAGGGGTGGCAGCAGATCCCCGCGGATTCTCAGGTGCCGCCGTTCGCGCCGCAGCAGCACGAACTCGATATGGCCGACATCATCGGCCAGCCGGAGGCTGTCGAGACGCTCGCGATCGCGGCTGCCGGCAGACACCACCTCTCACTGCTCGGGCCTCCCGGCGTGGGCAAGACTATGCTCGCCGAGCGGCTGCCCTCGATTCTCCCCGACCTCACACCCGACGAGTCTCTGACCGCGAGCAGCATCGCCGCACTCGGCGGTGACACCCTGTCCTCACTGGTGCTGCGCCCACCCTTCGAAGCCCCGCACCACACCGCTTCCGCCGTCTCGATCATCGGCGGTGGCGACCGCAGCGGGGTCCAACCGGGGGCGATCACCCGCGCGTGCCACGGCGTTCTCTTCCTCGATGAGGCACGGGATGGAAAGTGCACCTCCTTGAACAAGGAGGAAGCACATGAACACTTCACGACACCAGCCAGGCGTCAATGCTCGTCCAGGCCGTACAGGCCGATCGATGGTCTATCCGGCCTACACGCAGACCGGCCCCGAGTCCCCAACCCCGGGGACGAAGCCGATCTATCTGTATTTGCGGTTGTCGAAGTACCACAAGGACAAGGCCGACGCGATCGAGCGGCAGAGGATCGACTTGACGCGCATGCTCACGGCAGAGGGAGGCTGGACGATCATGGGCGAGTACATCGACAACGATTCTGCAAGCTCCGCAGCGATCAAGACTCGAAAAGGGTGGCGTCAGCTCAACGCTGACATCAAGGCAGAAAAAATAGGGGCCGTTGCATTCTGGAAACTTGATCGAACGAACCGGATCGCTTCGCAGTGCATTGAGTGGATCGGTGACTGTCAACGGGCAGGTGTTCAACTGCGTTCGCATCAGGACTCCACCGATGAACTGAACACTGCAACTGCCGGTGCCAAACTGGTGACGGGAATCAAGGCGTTGCTTGCCGAGGTCGAGACAGATTCGATGAGTGAACGGCAACTGGCGTCGAAGCGGCACCTTGCCGAGGCCGGATTCCATCATGGCGGAATGCGCCCATTTGGGTGGATGCAAGGTCCACGAGTGACGGACGCGATGGGGCGCACTGGCATCCGGTTGATACCTCACCCTGTGGAGCATCAGGCGTTGAAGGATGCGGTAGATCTCGTGCTGGCGGGCAAGAGTTTGGCGCAGATTGGCCGGTATTGGAAGGAGCAGTACGGAATCACCACGGCTTCGGGTGCGTACGTGTACGAGGCGACGATTTACCGGTCGCTGGTTTCGCCGCGCATGATTGGGTATCGGATGCGTCAGGTTCCAGAGCATCAGCGCGGTGTGAAGATTGATCTCCTTGATTACATCGCTCGCGACGCCAGTGGAGAACCGGTGATTTCTCAGGAGCCAGTCTGTGACCGAGCAACGTGGTTACGCGTACGGAGGCTGCTTGAAGAAGCAAAGACCTCCAAGGTCCGTAAGCCTTGGGGTTCACACGAGTGGCTGTTGACGGGGTTGATCTACTGCCAGTGCGGTGGGCGACTGTATGGCCATCAGAAAACCCGCCATCGTGCCAGCGGGGAGAAGCAGGTTGAGTATGTGTATCGGTGTATGACGAATCGGCATCGTGGGGCGGGAAATTGTCCTGGCAGCTGCACAGTCAATGCCAATAAGGCTGAAGCATATGTGTTGGGATGGTTCTTCTCGCAAATCACCGATGAGGCTCTGGCGAAGGCTCGGGCGAGGAGACGAGCCGCCCGAGCTGATGGTGCGGTTGATGATTTACTCGCTCAATTTGATGAAGCCACGGCAGAGAAGAACGCGTTGCTTGCAAAACAAGGCACGAGCGCCTACAAGGGTGCGATGGTGACTGTGCTCTTGGGGCTCATCGAGGGTGCGCAGAACCGGATCGAGGTACTGCAACGACGCGTCGATGCGGTCGAACTCGATGATCTGGTGATGACGGACGGTCCAGATGTGATCCGTTCATGGGAGAGTAAGGGAATCAAGGAGAAGCGCAACTTCCTGCGACGCATGATCCAGCAGATCGATGCCCTCCCCGGTCGAGGCACGATTGACCAGCGCATCCGGATCACTCCTGTGGCGTGATCCGTTCCACCAAGGTCGAAGAGTCCAACAACAGAGCGAGATCCTCGATGACCTCGCTTGCTATCGGGTCGGTGGCGCGATGCATTTCACCATCGCGCCATCCAACCCGAAACGCTTCATAGTCGCCTGGTTGGATCACCCCACGCACTGTGTCAATCGAGGGGTAATCGATCGATTCAGTCATGATCGTCACCTGCAACGTGTCGATAGAACGCTTCTTCTTCGGCTCGTCGTTGCGCGACTTCTGCTAGAACGAAATCCGTGAATTCGTCATCGCGGTCTTCGATGATGATGTCTTCGACTTGCGGTGCTGGTTCTTCACCGGGCCAGGTGGTCTGCCTCGTGGGGCGGTCTCGGTCGAGGCGGGTGCCCGAGGCTGCGACCCAGTCGCGAAGGCGTTGGCGGGCGTCCACGAAATCACGGTGCCATCCCAGCGGTGCTGACCCGTTTTGTTCTGGGTCGTAGGCGCAGAGCCAGTGCAGGTGCAGTGCGGATAGTTCCCACACCAGTTCAGGGTGGTGATGCCAGAACGGTGGGACCACGCTTGCAGGCAGCCCATATGTTTTGCGGAGCCAGTCAACCCATCGGTTGAGTTCAAGCCATTCAGCTTCCAAATCATCGGCACTGAGGAGGTTCCAGTTCACCGGATGCGGCGGCCCGGCAGCGTCCAAATCGGTAGCTGTCAGTTCGAAGTCCTCGATGGTGGTCTCATCCGGATCAATCTCAGACGAAGGGTGATCGTTCATGGCTGTCTCTCACATCCCCATCGCCGGAGCGCCCGATGACTGGTCCGTGTGTTGCGGAGACTCGAACCCAGGCGTCTCACGGCCTGGACCTTCACGATCGGCTGCTTGTGTCCGTGGGGCACGGTCGACGTCGTAGCGGGTGCGGGCGGTGTCGTGACCGATCTTTTTGACGACAAACTCGGTGCCTGCGATTTGTTGGCCGTCGCGTTCGTATTCGTAGTCGTGGGTGTAGCCCTCAGCTACGAACTGATCGCCCTTGGTGAAGCGTTCGTGGGCGCGTTCTGCGGTGGCGCGGTACATGACGAGGTTGCCGAAATCTGGCTCCAGTTTGGTGAACGTGCCGTCTTGTTCCCGGCGGTAGTTCTCCTGCCCGAACCGAGCATAGAAGCGTGCTTCGCCACGTTCGGTGTAGGTGAGTTGTGGGTCTGTCGCAATGAATCCAGAAAGTGATTCTTGGGTGCGAATGGCCATGAGAATGCTCCTGTCAGCTACGGCAACTACCTGGTGCAGTTAGCCTCAACGGACAGGTGCACGCCTGCTCCCGGTGCTTTGAGGGTTATGGGTGTTGTTGGAGGAGGGTTTCGATCTCGGTGCGGTCGGCGCGTAGTGTTTTCGCGTCGTCACGAGTGGCCCAGGATCGGAGGTTGGTGACGATGGGTGGGGCGCTGCGGAGCATGGTGATGCCTGTACCGAACGGCAGGGTGCGGAGTCGGTCGGGTGGCAGGATCGGGACGCGGCGGATGGAGCGCTGGTTCGAGCGGGTGCCGTGATCGCCGATGGTGGTGGAGTCGGTGTATTCGTCGCGCTCACCAATCAACGTGGAGAGGTCTTGAAGATCACGGGAGTTGGATACGCCGCCGAGGATGATTTTCACGATCGCGGCATCCCAGATCGCGTTTGCTGCGTTCTCACCCCACTTATCGCGTGCCTGCGCCAACGACTGGAGCACGGGCATGGTGGTGATGCCCGTGCCGCCACCTTCAGCCATGAGGGTCGGCAGCGACGGGAGCGGTGCGAGGTTCCCGATCTCATCCAGTGCGAGCAGCACGGGCGGGTCGAGACGCGCACCCGCGGAGCGCGCAGCCATGCGCCGTGCGGTCTCGATGAGATCTTCGACAAGCGCTGCCACCAGCGCCGAGGACGCACCGGCTCCAGCACCGGTTGCCAGCAAATACAGGGTGCCGGATTCAGAGAGAAACGCCTCAGGGTCGAAATGCTCACCCGAACGCGGTGTGACGGCATCGAGCACGCGCGGGTCAGCAAGCGCGGCAAGTGCAAGGGAGACGCCTTGCCAGATGGAGTCGCGGGTGCGCGGGTCGGCGTCGATCATCGCTTCGAGCGATTCGGCCCACCCGGCGGCGGCCCCGGTGGAACCGGTGAGGATTGCGACGGCTTCGGCCGCAGCGGTGGGATCGAGCGTCCACCGGAACAATTCGGCCGGTGGCCGGTTATCGAGGGCTGCGGCGTGCAGGAGGGCTTGGAGAGCGGTGCGGGTTTTCCCCTCCCAGAACCCGCCCCCTTCAACTCCACCTGCCGACAGTCCAGTGCCGGATGCAAGGCCGGTAGCGCGGATCATCGCCGTCAATGGGTCCTCGCACCCGCGTACCGGTGACCAGCGCAGCCCTGCTGGGAGGCCTTCAGCGAGATGTTGCGGATCGAACACCGCCACCGGACCGATGCGTTGACGTGCCCTGAGTGTCGCGGTGAGGTTATCCGGACGGGTCGACGTGGTCACAACCGCGCCGGGAGCATCCAAGATCGCGTTGATCACCACGTGCAGGCCCTTACCGGAGCGGGGTGGGCCGACGAGCAGGATCGAGTCTTCCACACTCGCCCACACCCGTTTCCCGCGTGAGCGGCCAAGCAGGTATCCGACATCGGATGGCTTGGGTGCGTCCAGGGAGGGGCGCAGGGTGCCTGCCCGTTTGATGAGTGCCGTGTCGGATGCGACGCGGGAGACTTCGCCACTGGTGGCGATGCCTTGCAAACGTCTCGGGTCAGTCTGCACACTCTTCGAGTGGTGACGCACCTTCGTCCACACCCACCACACCCCAGCACCGAGTACTGCCAGTAGAAGCGTGGTGGTGATCCAGTACGCGATGGAGTTGAGCCCGTCAGCCTCCAATGCGGCTGCTGGATCGGCTGGATTTAGGAGCACTGTGAGGCCTGCGGTGATGCCTGCTTGTGGTTGCGGGGTGCCGGTGAGGAACGCGGCGACCGTGCCCGCGACACGGAGGATCGCGGCGATGCCTGCCGCGGCGATGAGGAGTCCGATGCCGAGGTTCGCGAGCCCGTCACTCATCGACGCTGCTTGCCGGTTCATGACCGTCTCACGATCTCGTAGTTCCCGGAGACGCGACCGATCAGTACGACCTCCCCAATGGGTGACGCATCGAATTGGGCGGCCTCAAGGAGCGCACGGGCACGCCCAGTGTGGGAGGCATCGGTGTGGGCGACGATGATCGCGACGCCGATGTCTTCACCCGGGATGAACCCTTCCGCGGCGACTTCCACAAGCTGTGGGGCGGCCGGAGTCTCAAGCACTGTCTCTGTGTTCGCAGTTTCTGGTTCAGGGCGGCTGCGGCGGCTTGGGCTGGGAGTGATGATGTCGGTGAATGAGGTCCCGTCAGATTCGTGCACCTCCACTCGCACCGGGGTGCGGCGTTGATCGGTGATGCAGTCCATGAGGCGTCCGAAGTCGCTGCGCCGCCACGCAGGCGCAAACGCCTCAGGTGCGAAAGGTGCACCGTCAACCGTGACGATTAACGTGCCTCCTGTTTCCACGGTCACGACCACGAGCGGAAGTGCCACCGGCGGTCGGCCCTGCTGCTGTTGGGCACGAATTTCTCGACGGCTCATACTCCCTCACCACCCCTGTTCAGGCTCAGCGAGGCCGTGGGTTCGTCAGCGTCGATGAACTTCTCACTCTTGGCGATCATGCGGCTGGTGGTGTCGAAGGCGTCGAGCTCTGCCGGGTGGAGCTGATGCTGAATCACGAACGAGCGGTCCTTGATCCGCCACAACCCCTGCCCAGTGCCAAGCCCCGGAAGAAGCTTCTGCTCCGTGCCGGTGAGGCCCAGGGTTTGGGCGGTGATGCCGAGTTGGTCGGATTCTTGCCGGTAGATGATCCGCGTCTCCGCGTTCGCAAGCAATGAACTGGCGAGGGCGCGCATGGCAGAACCTGAGTCGCCGACGTTATCGAGGTCGGTGAGTTTGTGAAAGATCAGCATGTTCGCGATCCCGTAATGACGGGCGAGCCGCCACTGCGCATCCATGCGTTTCAACAGCGCGGGGTGGGACATGAGTCGCCAGGCTTCGTCGTAGATCACCCACCGCTGCCCACCACCCGGGTCCATGAGCGCAGACTCCATCCACGCACTGGAGCAGGTCATCAGCACCGAAATCAGCGTCGAGTTTTCAGCCACCCGAGACAGATCCAGGCTGATCATCGGCAGCGACGGATCAAACGCCACCGTCGACGGCCCATCGAACAGGCCCTGGAGATCGCCTGCAACGAGGCGGCGCAGGGCGTGACCGACCATGCGGCCATCTTCAGCGAGCCGCCCATCTTCGTTATCTGCCGGGTCGGGCGTGAGAATCAGGTCAACCACCATCGGCAGAATCGGCACATCATTACCCGAGACGACCGCCGTCAACGCGACATCGATCGCGGTGTGCTCCAACGGGGTCAGCGAGCGTTCCAGCACGGTGGCGGCGAGAGCACCGATGAGATCACGACGACGAGAAGCAACCTGGGTGGCCCATTCATGATCCGACAATCCTGAGGGGCGATGGCCTTCATCAAGCGGGTTCAACCGATTCCGCAGCCCGTGGCCCAGAACGATGGCTTGCCCGCCGACCATTTCCGCAACCGGCGTGTGCTCACCCTTCGGGTCCCCAGGGACGTAAACGCGTCGACCAAACGGAATCGACCGGGTGTACAGGCTCTTGGCGAGGGAGGATTTACCGGAGCCGACAATGCCTGCAAGCACCACATTCGGTGCGGTGATCAGGCCCCGCTGGTACAGCACCCACGGGTCATACACGAAACTGCCACCCGAGTAGAGATCCTGACCCACAAACACGCCATCAGAGCCGAGCCCACCTTCGGCAAGGAACGGATACGCACCCGCCAGAGCTGCCGAGGTGTCTTGATGGCGTGGGAGCCGGAACCTGCCCGGCGTGGAAAGTGCCGCTGGGCCTGGCTCACCGGCAGCTGGGAGGTAGCGGGTGTTGCGACGTTCAATACGTTCAGCATCTGCGCGCGCTTTGGCTTCGGTAGCCCGTGCCCTGCGTTCTTCGGCGTGGAGAGCCGCGGCGGCATCGCGGCGGGCTTTGCGGTGCTTGCGGCGTTCCCCTTCCGGGCCGACGAGCACGGACGTGTGCAGACGGTCATCGGCGTGTCGGTTCACAGCCCCAGCCCCCGATCCTGAATCACGGCACTGATATGCGCGGGGCGGAAGGGGTGGGCGAACGCATCCTGCCGCACAGACGGTGCACTCGGAGCGTGACGGGCTGGAGGTTCAGGTCGTGCCGGTGCAATGTCGGCACCCACACCATCAGGTACGGCCAGGAGGTCGGTATCGAGCACGGTTTTGCGGAGCAGGCTGACGTGACCGAGGTGACGGTTTGCGACGAGCACATAATCGCCGTGTTCAGCAGTCCAATCCAGTGCACCGGTCGGCACGGCGTCGTAGACGTGCCCGTGAGCGAGCGCCGTATCGGTGGTTTCGTTCCCGTAGTCCCACCCCTGGAGGTGTTGAATGCCTGCGGTGATCCCGTCGGCATCGATCTGGTCAAGCACGTGGTCGGCGTCCTCGCCTTGCAGGAACACCACACTCACATACCGCTGCACCGTTTCGGCCACCGTTGTAGCGGGGTGCCAGGCGATCCGCCCGGAGGCATGCGACGCGGCATCGAGTCGGTCAATCGCCGCATCCAGCAGTGACCCGGCTTGATGAAGTTCATCGGAGGCCGCCAACGCGTCCCCGGCACCGATCTTGTGGTCGCCCGCGTCGTTGAAGGCACGATCCTGGTGCGTGAGGTGGGTGGTGGCGAGCTGGTCGAACACTTGCCGGAGGGAGCGGACCCCGGAGAGGAGGTCTCCGATCACCGCATACGTGTCGGCCGGGTCATCTAAGGTGCGGGTCGCGTGGGCGAGGCCGCGCAACGCCTCGGATGCTTCGGCAGCATCCGTGAGGGGGTTATCAAAAGTGGGCATGAGCGGGACGCCTTTCACAAAGAACTGTGTCGGATGGGCGTCAAACAGGTGCACCCCCGTCACCCCGGGCGTATTCCGGAGGAACAGGGGTGCACATGAACGGCGTTAGACGGTGCGCGCGAGCGGGAGGGCTGCGACGGTGAAAGCTTGGGCCTGCTGTCCGACAAGGCGCCGGGTCTCACACGATGCTTGGATCGCGGCCTGCTCGACCGCGGAGACCGCCGCTTCGAGGTCATCTTGTGTGGGTGCTGAGATGTTGATGAGACCGGTGTAGCGCAGGATGCCGTGCCCGGAGGTGAGGTCGGCTTCTTGTTGGAGCACGTCCTGGTATTCAGCAGTTTGTCCGGCGTCTTCGATCTGCCCGATCTTCTGCCGCTGCGCCGCGTCACTGATGTATTCGGTCTTCTTCTTGCGAATATCTCGTGCCGCCTGATCCGACCTGATCGGTGTACACCCCAGCGAGAACGAGCGCTGAATCCCCGTCGACAGCAGTATCGGGGCGAGGAACCCCGGATAGACAAGTGAGCGTGGCCATTCGCTGATCCACAGCACTGCATGATGCGCGGAGTCCGACCGGAGCTGGTCCCAGGTTTCGGTGACCGCGACCGGTCCTGCGGTGGCTAGATCACGGCCCAGGTCACCATGACGTTCCAGTGTGGCGGCGATAGCCGGGTCGTAGGCGCTGCGCAGGATGACGGCGACTTCACCGGGGGTGAGCCATTCTGAGGGGGTGAGGTCTGCTGTGCGTAGCGCGGCGACGAGGGTGGTCATTTCCTGCCGAAGCACCGCGGCAGCGCCGCGCAGTCCGCCGCCTGCGGTGCGGATTTGCCGGGCCGCGGTTCGCATATCGAGCGCGAGCGACAGCGTAGTGGCGTGGCGTTCCCCAGCAGGGCCTGCCCGTTCGATGAGTTCGGCATAGGTGGTTGCCGTCCATGAGTCGTCGTGGTGGCCGTGTGTGGCCCACCATTCGGCAAGCCCTGACCCTGAATCTGGGAGGGTGCGTTCGAGCACTTGTAAGCGCGCGATTCGCCCGGACCGGCACGTGGTGGCAAGCACGCGGCCCCAAGCGGTGACGCGGCGCTCTTGTTCACCGGGATCGAGGAGCACGAACGCGGGATGCGAGAGACCAATGATCGCAGTGAGCGTATGTTGGTGCGGGTCGTGAATCATCGCTGCCCCCGTCTCTGGGTCCACATACTCCCGCAGCGCGGCGGCGTCGCCTGGGAGGGCGAGGGTGCCCGCTGGGCGGGGTTTGACGATACGGCGGCGATACAACAATTGCCCTATGCTGACCCGCCATAGCCATCTGAATCCGACCGGCACCCACTCGATGAGTTTCCAGCCCCGAGCTGGCACCCACGTCAAGACGGCTGCGAGGAGCCAGGTTGGGGACGCGTAGGCGATGAGGATGCCACCGCCTGCGTAGAGGGCGGCGACGATCGAGAGGATACCGATGGCGAGGGTGATCAGTTGCGGCAGCGATAACCCCAGGAGGATACCGCGACGGGTGAGCCGGGAGAATTTCACCGCCGACATCTCGTAGTCATCGCGGCGACGGTCGTGTTCGTGTTTGCGTGCCATAACGGGTTACTCCTTCGGCTTCGGGGACGACGGCGGTGCCGGTGGCGGTGTCGCCTTTGCAGGTGGCGAGGGCGGCGCAGGTGATGCCGACGGCGCTGCTGTTGCCGATGCTGATGACGCGGTAGACGGCGCAGGGGGTGCTGAACGTGCAGTGCCAGGTGCTGGCTGTGCCGGGGCGTTTGGTGCGGGTGCAGGCGGTGCCGTTTCTTGTGCTGCACCTGCGTGGGCGTCTGCTTGTCCACCGACCGCGGACCCGGCTTTGGGACCAGCGGTGGCGGCTCCCTTGACTACCTGCGCGCCGATCACTGCGGCTGCGGCAGGGCCAGCCGCAGCCGCCCCTGCGCCAGCACTGGCTCCCGCGCCTCCGGCTCCTGCACCCGCGCTTCCGGCTGACGCACCGGTTGATGTGCCACCGGCGGCCGCGCCCTTCCCAGCGCCAGCGGCCGGACCCGAAGACGAGCCAGCACCACCGGTGCGTGCGGGTGTCGATGATCCGCCCCCGGTTTTCCCACCGGAGGTTCCGACGTCGTCGAGGACTTTCTTCGGCCCGTCACCGGCGGGTTTCGCGACGGTTGGGACGGGACGGTTCATCGCCGATTTTGCTTCCTGCTCGCTCGACATTGCGTGGTACATGTCGAACCCGACGAACGAGATGAACTTGTACGCCATATAGGGTGCGAACGCGGCAATGAGCATGAGCACGATTCCCGCTATCGGGTCGGCAATGGATGCCAAGTCCATGTCGATGGGGGCTGAGACTTGGGTGATCGCGACAAGGAAGATCACCACCAGCACGAGCTTCGACACGATCAGGGCGATGACGAACGACGCCCACTTCGTGAACCAGCCTTTGGTGGCATCCCAGCTGGAGCCAGAGAGCGCGATGGGGGCGAATACGATCGCCACCAATAGGAGCGCTTTGCGGATGAGGAGGCTGAACCAGACGATCGCCGCAGCCGAGATAGCGAGCCCGGCGAGGAAGATCGTGATGATCGCTTCCACCCCTGGGGCGGCGATATTGATACCGACAAGCCCCGCGGCAAGCAGAGCGATACGGTCGCCCATACCTTCCATCGTGTTGCCGGTGGCCTGCACGATCCCGATCGTGAGCTGGTCGGTGATCTCCAAAAGCAGCCCGGTGATGCTGATCGCGACGAAGGAACCGAGGACGGCTTTGGCGAGTCCGAGGGCGGCGCGGCTGAGTGCGGTGGGGTCGCGGCGGATGAGTCCGGTGATCAGTTGCAGACAGAAGAAGATGAGCATGATGAACACCGCCACACCGAAGAGCACGTTGTACACCCCGATATAGCCTGGGTCAGACAAGTCCACCAGGGTGGTGGTGTCAAACACGCTCCAGACGGCCTCGAAGAGCCATCCGGCGGCTTGGCCCATGGCTTGGGCGAGCCAGTCGAATGGGGCAGAGACGAGGGTGGCGGCGGCTTCTCCGGCCACGTCGCACACGTTGGAGATGACGGGGATGTCGCAGATCGCCACCGCACATCACACCCTTCCTAAAAACAGTTGCTCGTACTGGGGGTTAGACGGACTGGCCGACGTTCCAGAAGAAATTGATCAGCGTCACCGATGCGCCGCAGATGATCGCCGCACCACAGGAGACGAGGACGCCGATCTTCCCGCGACCAGCCAGGTGCGGGTTGCTGCTGTTTGCGCCGAAGCCCCACACGATCGCCGACACAATCAGCGCCAACACGCTGAGGATGAGGCCGACGGTCATGACCGCGCCGACGATGGTGCGCAACTGGTTAATGCCCGGTAGTCCGGAACTGTTGGGGTCGATATCGATCTGCATCGGCAACAACGCCGAGAGGACGGGGGTGGCTTCTGCCAGGACGGTGAGGGTGTTCACGATTCAGGCTCCTTCAATCAGGGGAAGCACAGTGCTTCTCCCAGAACAGGTACGCCCCGGTCACCTGCAGGCCGCTGATAGATTGATGAGCTATGGACGAGACAGTGGTCTTTGCTGCCAGCGCAGTGATCATCGACTCGGCGGGCCGTGTCGCGCTGATCAAACGAGGAACCGAACCCGATCGTGGCCTCTGGTCCGTTCCTGGGGGTTGCGTCGAGAGTGGGGAATCGTTCGCCGATGCGGCTGCTCGCGAAGCCCACGAGGAAACAGGTCTCCATGTTCACATCGGTCGTGAATTGTGGCGCGTACGAGTTCCGACAGATGATGGTCGGGTCTATGAGATTCACGACTTTGCCGCCACCGTGATCAGTGGTTCCCTCTGTGCTGGTGACGATGCGGATGACGCCAGGTGGGTCAGCGTGGACGAATTAGACTCGTTACCTCTAACCGAGAATCTGGCAGACTACCTGCGAAATTCAGGTCTTCTCGGATCATCCGCATGACCGAACTTGGCTACAAGGTGGAGCCGAGGTTGATGAGCCAGTTCAGCCAGGTGACTGCGCCACCGGCGAGGATCGCGGCCCCCAGTGCGGTCCAGGCTCCGATACGGGCTTTCGATGCTGCACCGTGGTGACCATTCGCGGTCGCGATCGCCCACGTGATAGCGCAGATGATGAGCATGAGCACGGCGATGATGAGCACGAACGTCAGCAGTGCACCGATCACTGCTGTGAGGTCGCCTGCGCCTCCGACGCCGCCGAAATCGGGAAACACGTCCATGGTCAGGCTCCTTCTTTGACGGTGATGTGGAGGTGGTCGAAGTGGCCGCCGGTGGTATCTGCGGGGTCGTGCATGCCGCCACCGTTATAGGGCCGCCACCCTTGCGCATCTTGGGCGTGGGACCAGATGCGTCCCTGCCAGATCAGATACTCCACCCCGAGAACGTCGGCGTGGGACTTGAGCCAGTTCGTGACCGCCCACCCATTCTCAAGCGCGGCTCCAGTAGCGGCCTGGCCGATGACATTGCCGAACGTCACATCACAGGCGCGACCGAGCGGATGTTCAGATGTGGTGCCGGGGCGTGGCGAGTAGCAACCCCAGCCGGTGCGCGGGAACGCGGTTTGGGTGTGGGTCATGACGTGGAGCATCCGGGCCGTGATCTGCCCGCCACTGGTGGGATCGTCCACCTTGGTATCCGGTTCACCGGTCATGCCTCCGGGTGCGGGAGCGTCTCCGCCGGCGGCGCAACCAGGGCTAGGGGGCTGGCCGCCCTCGGCTTCGGTTGCCCCGTGCTCGGCAAGCCAGGTGTCAGCGTCGATGGTGTCGCTTCCGGTGCTGCCGGGACGAACCTCGAAATGTAGGTGCGCCCCTGTGGATCGGCCAGACGACCCGACATCGCCGATGTGGGTGCCTGCGGTGACGGTCTGTCCCGGGGTGACGTGGATGCCGTGCTGCCACATGTGCGCATAGGTGGTACGCAGCGCTTGCCCGCTGACGGTGTGCTCGATGATGATCAGTCCGCCGTACCCGCCAGTGAATTCTGCGACCGTGACCCGCCCGTCGGCGGCGGCATAGATCGGGGTGCCGTCGGCCGCGCCGTAGTCGGAACCGGAATGGAAGGAACGCTCTCCGGTGAAGGGGTCGGATCGCCACCC
>JBBAFK010000021.1:0-47585 GCA_041655455.1 Leucobacter sp.
TGGGCGTCGACGGGAAGGGCCTCGGCGTGCTGCTCGAGAACCAGCAGGTGCGTCGCGTGCTCGCCTCGTACGTCGGCGAGAACAAGCTGTTCGCGCAGCAGTACCTCGACGGAACGCTCGAGGTCGAGTTCGTACCGCAGGGCACCCTCGCCGAGCGGATGCGCGCGGGTGGGGCCGGCATCCCGGCCTTCTACACTCCGACGGGGGTCGGCACCCCGATCGCCGACGGCAAGCCCGAGGCGGAATTCGACGGGAGGAAGGCGATTCTCGAGCGAGGGATCGTGGCCGACGTCGCACTGGTGCGCGCCTTCGAGGGGGACTTCGAGGGGAACCTGCGATACCGCTTCACGGCCCGGAACTTCAATCCGCTCGTCGCGACCTGCGGCAAGGTGACGGTCGCCGAGGTGGAGAATCTGAGCGCCGTATACCTCGACCCGCAGCAGATTGACACGCCTGGCGTATTCGTGCAGCGACTCGTTCGCCTCGAAGATCAGGCTAAAGACATTGAACAACGAACCGTGCGCCCGCGCGAGGCTCAGGAGGCGTAAGACATGTGGACTCGTGATGAGATGGCCGCGATCGCGGCATCGGAGCTGGAAAACGGCCAGTACGTGAACCTTGGGATCGGGATTCCGACCATGGTGGCGAACAACCTTCCCGAGGGCGTGAGCGTCAAACTGCAGAGCGAGAACGGGATCCTCGGTATGGGGCCGTTCCCCTACGAGGGTGAGGAAGACGCAGACCTCATCAACGCCGGGAAACAGACCGTGACGCTCGTGCCGGGAGCGTCAATCTTTGACTCTGCGACGTCGTTCGGCATGATCCGCGGTGGGCACGTGCAGACCGCGATCCTCGGCGCGATGGAGGTCGCGGGCAACGGTGACCTTGCGAACTGGACGATTCCGGGCAAGCTCGTGAAGGGCATGGGTGGCGCGATGGATCTCGTCGCCGGCACCCCGCGCGTGATCGTGCTCACCGACCACGTCGCGAAGGACGGTAGCCCCAAGGTGGTCGAGCAGTGCTCTCTGCCACTTACGGGTGCCGGAGTGGTGAACCGGATCATCACGGATCGCGCGGTATTCGATGTGGTTGAGGGATCCCTCGTGCTTCGCCGGCTCGCCCCGGGGCAGAATGTAGAAGAGATCCGCGAGCTCACCGGAGCCGCGTTCACCGTCGAACTTGAGGAGACTGCCGAATGACCGCACTGATTGCCGGCTATGCCCGGACCCCGTTCACGAAGTTCACTGGGCAGCTCGCCGCGCAGCCCGCGACGGTGCTCGGTGCGCACGCGGTGAAGGCCGCGCTCGAACGCGCCGGAGTGACCGCGGACCAGGTCGACCTCGTCGTTGCTGGTCAGGTGCTGCAGGCGGGAGCGGGCCAGAACCCGGCGCGGCAGACCTCCGTTGGTGCGGGCATCTCGATGAACGTGCCCGCGATCACGGTCAACGCCGTGTGCCTGTCGGGCACGGAGGCGGTCTCGCAGGCGGTGCGCCTCATCAACTCGGGCGAGGCCGAGGTCGTCGTCGCGGTCGGTCAGGAATCGATGTCGCTTGCGCCGCACGTCATCCCGATGCGCGCCGGCACGAAGTACGGCCCGGCGACGCTCGTCGACACGGTCGACCACGACGGGCTGACCGACGCGTTCGACCGGGTCGCGATGGGATCCCTTACCGAGGACGGGAACGGTCCGCTCTCGATCAGCCGTGAGGATCAAGACGCCCTGGCGGCGGCTTCGCACCAGCGGGCGGCCGCGTCGGCGGAGTTCTTCGCCGGCGAGATCGCCCCGTTCACCGTGACGTCGCGCCGCGGCGACACGGTCGTCTCCGCTGACGACGGGGTGCGCGCCGACACCACGGCGGAGTCGCTCGCAAAGCTGCGGCCGGCGTTCGCGAAGGACGGCACGATCACGGCGGGGAACGCTTCCCAGATCACCGACGGCGCGGCGGCCCTGGTTATCGTGAGTGAGGCCGCGGCATCGCGCCTGGGCCTGTCACCGCTCGCCGTCGTGGAGGCGACCGCATTCGTTGCGGGCCCGGACGCGCAGCTGCACTCGCAGCCGTCACGCGCGATCGCCGCGGCGCTCGAGAAGGCCGGGCGGGCTGCCTCGGACCTCGCTGCCGTCGAGATCAATGAGGCGTTCGCCGCGGTCGGTCTGCAGTCCACCCGCGAGCTCGGCCTCGACCCTGCGATCGTCAACCCGCACGGCGGTGCCATCGCGCTCGGCCATCCGATCGGCGCCTCGGGGGCGCGGATCGTGGGCACGCTCGCGCGTCAGCTCGCGGCCGCCGGGTCTGGCTCGCTCGGCGCGGTCGGCATCTGCGGCGGCGGCGGCCAGGGGAGCGCAGTGGTGCTCCGCGCGGTGTAGGTAGACGGTTGTATAGGCCGGATCGTCCGCGTTGCGCGGTCCGGCCTTTTACGTCAGGCGCTTGGCCGGCGACACCGTGAAGGTGTGCTCGGGGTCGTCGTTGATGACACCCGTAAGTGCCGCGTCGATCGCTGACAGTGTGTCGGCGTCGAGCGTGACGCCCGAGGCCGCGACGGTGTCGGCGAGCTGCTCCGGTCGCGAGGCTCCGACGATCGCTGCGGAGACGTTCGGGTTCTGGAGCACCCACGCGATCGCCAGCTGCGGCATCGATAGCCCGGCCTCCGCGGCGATCGGCTTCAGGCGCTGCACCGCGGTGAGGAGATCGTCGCGGAGAAAGTCCTTGATGAAGCCGGCGCCGCTGTGCTCGTCGGTCGCGCGCGAACCGGCGGGAACCGGTTGCCCCGGGAGATACTTCCCGGTGAGCACGCCCTGCGCCATCGGCGACCAAACAATCTGCGAGACGCCGATCTCTTCGCTCGTCGGGATGACGCGCCCCTCAATCACGCGGTGCAGCATCGAATACTGCGGCTGATTCGAGATGAGCTGCACGCCGAGTTCGCGCGCCAGGGCGTGCCCCTCGCGAAGTTGCTCCGCCGTCCACTCGGAGACCCCGATGTACAGCGCCTTCCCCTGGCGCACCACGTCTGCGAACGCCTGCATCGTCTCCTCGAGCGGCGTCTCGTGATCGTACCGGTGCGCCTGGTAAAGGTCGACGTACTCGGTGCCGAGTCGATTGAGCGAGCCGTTGATGGATTCGAAGATGTGCTTCCGGCTCAGGCCGGTGTCATTCGCTCCCCGCGGTCCGGTCGGGAAATATACCTTCGTGAAGATCTCGAGGCTCTCGCGGCGCTCGTGCTTGAGCGCCTCTCCGAGCACGACCTCGGCGCGGGTGTTCGCGTAGGCGTCAGCAGTGTCGAAGCTGGTGATACCCGCCTCGAGTGCGGCTCGCACGGTGGCGGTCGCCGCCTCGTCCGCGACCTGTGACGCGTGGGTGATCCAGTTGCCGTAGGTGATCTCCGTGATTTTGAGCCCGCTGTTGCCGAGGAAGCGATAGTCAACCATGCCTCCCACTGTAAGGCCGGTGTGATCGTGCCGTCGAGGGTCGGGCCTGAATACGCATGACGTTTTCGGGCGCTGCTCGGAGTTCTATTCCGAAACTCAGTGACCTGGGGTATCCTAGAATTCGAACAACGAAGCATAGTTCGCACAGCGAAGTTTAGGGGTCGGGTGCCCGACCCGATCTCGAAGAGGGGACCGAGGATGATCGACAAGACTGTCGCGACCGTCGCGGAGGCGGTCGCAGGAATACCGGACGGGGCAACCGTGATGATCGGCGGGTTCGGCCGGGCCGGGCAGCCGGTCGAGCTGATCGACGCACTGATCGAGCAGGGTGCCTCCGATCTCACGATCGTGAACAACAATGCCGGGAACGGCGATGTCGGTCTCGCCGCGCTGCTCGCGAAGGGGCGCGTGAAGAAGATCGTCTGCTCCTTCCCGCGCCAGGTCGACTCCTGGGTGTTCGACGGCCTGTACCGTGACGGCAAGATCGAGCTGGAGCTCGTGCCGCAGGGAAATCTCGCCGAGCGTATCCGCGCAGCGGGCGCTGGCATCGGCGCGTTCTACTCGCCGACTGCGGTCGGCACCGAACTCGCCGAGGGGAAAGAGTCGCGCGAGATCAACGGCAAGACCTACTTGCTCGAGTACCCGATCCACGCAGACTTTGCGCTGATCAGCGGACTCAAGGCCGACCGCTGGGGCAACATCGTGTTCCGGGAGACCGCACGCAACTTCGGCCCCATCATGGCGACCGCGGCGGCGACGACGGTGGTGCAGGTCGACGAGATCGTGTCGCTCGGCGACATCGATCCCGAAACCGTGGCGACCCCCGGAATCTTCGTCGACCGCGTGGTTGCGCTCGGCGAGCGCGCCTGGCTTAAGAACGGTGAATTCGTCGGCGGTGTCGATATCGAGGGGCGGCCGCTCGAGGCCGCGGAAGCGAAGGAGGGCGAGTGATGACCACCCGCATCAGCAGACAGGACCTTGCGGCACGAATCGCGGCCGACATTCCCGAGGGATCGTTCGTCAACCTCGGCATCGGTGCGCCCACACTGGTCGCCAACTACCTGCCGGAGGACGAGGAGATCATCCTCCACACCGAGAACGGCATGCTCGGCATGGGGTCCGCCCCTGAGGAGGGGCGTATCGACCCCGACCTCATCAACGCCGGGAAGCAGCCCGTCACCGCGGTGAAGGGTGCGGCATTTTTCCATCACGCTGATTCGTTCGCGATGATGCGCGGCGGGCACCTCGACGTGTGCGTGCTCGGGGCCTTCCAGGTCGCCGCGACCGGCGACCTGGCGAACTGGTCGACAGGCGCACCGGGGGCGATCCCCGCGATCGGCGGCGCCATGGATCTCGCGATCGGCGCGAAGTCCGTGTACGTGATGACCGACCTGTTTACGAAGACCGGTGAGTCCAAGTTGGTCGACCACTGCAGCTACCCGCTGACGGGGGTCGGCTGCGTGACGCGCGTGTACACCGACCACGCGATCTTTGACGTCACACCAGAGGGGTTCGCCGTACGCGAGGTCTTCGGGGAGAACACGGTGGCCGGGCTCGAGGAGCTGACCGGCCTGCAGCTGACCGACGCGACGAGCGCGGCCTGAGAGACGAGGAGCGAACAATGGCAGGTACTTACATTTACGATGCGGTCCGTACTCCGTTCGGGCGTGCCGCTGGTGCTCTCTCGGGCGTGCGCCCAGACGACCTCGCCGCGGTGGTGATGCGTGCTGCGGTCGAGCGGACGGGCGTGGACCCTGCGCGGATCGAGGACGTGATCTTTGGCGACGCGAACCAGGCTGGCGAAGACAACCGCAACGTCGCCCGTTTCGGTGCGCTGCTCGCGGGCTTCCCGACGTCGGTGACGGGCGTGACGGTGAACCGTCTGTGCGCCTCCTCGGTGGAGGCTGTGATTCAGGGGTCGCGAGCGATCGAGTCGGGCGATGCGGACCTGATTCTTGCGGGTGGCGTCGAGTCGATGAGTCGCGCCCCGTTCGTGATCGAGAAGTCGGGGAAGCCGTGGCCGGCCGTCGGGAATCAGACGGTGTGGAACACGTCGATCGGGTGGCGCATGGTGAATAAGGCGCTGCCGAAGCAGTGGACCATTTCGAACGGCGCCTCGGCGGAGAAGATCGCGCGCGAGTGGGGCATCAGCCGGGAGGAGCAGGATGCGTTCTCGGTTCGTTCGCACGAGCTTGCCGCGAAGGCCTGGGCCGACGGCATGTACGACGCGGAGATCGTGCAGGTCGAGGGTCACGAGCTGACCCGCGATGAAGGGATCCGCGACGGCTCGACGGTGGAGAAGCTTGCGGGCTTGAAGGCGCTGTTCGCGACCGACGGGACCGGCACGGTCACGGCGGGGAACTCCTCGTCGATCAATGACGGTGCCTCCGCGGTGCTGCTCGGTGGTGAGGGCGCGCTTGATATCGAGCCGCTTGCACGGATCACCGGTCGTGCCGCGCACGGCGTGGACCCGGACGACTTCCCGATCGCACCGATCGAGGCGGCGAACAAGGCGCTCGCTCGTGCGGGGCGGACGTGGGCGGATGTCGACTTCGTCGAATTGAACGAGGCGTTCGCGTCGCAGTCGCTCGCCTGCCTGAAGGGCTGGCCCGACCTTGATCCCGCGAAGCTCAACATTCACGGTGGCGCGATCGCGATCGGTCACCCGCTGGGCGCGTCGGGCGGACGCATCATCGGCCACGCCGCGCAGGAGCTGAAGAGGCGTGGTGGCGGTGTCGCGGTCGCCGCGATCTGCATCGGCGTGGGCCAGGGGCTCGCGGTAGTGATCGAGCGGTAGAGGGATCGTGCGGGTGCGCGCCGGGCGCGCACCCGATCCCGGTGCGGCAGCCGACGGTAGGGTGATGGAGTGGCTGAAGCAGTGAGCGCGACGGGGGCCGCGAGTCCCGACTTCGTGCAGTCGTTTGCGCGTGGCCTCGCGGTGATTCGCGCCTTCGACGCCGAACACCCCGAGCTGACGCTCGCCGAGGTCGCGAGACGCGTCGGGATTCCGCCGGCGGCGGCCCGCCGTTTCCTGCGGACCCTCGAAATGCTCGGCTATGTGCGCAGCGACCATCGGACGTTCGCGCTCACGCCCCTCGTACTCGAACTCGGCTTCAGTTACCTTTCCGCGTTGTCGCTTCCTGAAGCGATGCAGCCGCACCTCGAGGCCCTCTCGCACGAGATCGGTGAGTCAGTGTCGGCCGCTGTGCTCGCGGACACCGACATCGTGTACATTGCTCGCGTACCGACGCGTCGCATCATGACCGTCGGCATCACGATCGGCACTCACTTCCCGGCTTATGCGACGAGCATGGGCCGGGTGCTCCTGGCGGCGCTCTCGGAGGAGCAGCGTGCATCCCTTCTCGATGCCGCCGTGCTCGATGAGCTCACCCCGCGCACGATCACCGACTCGAAGCGTCTTGCGGCAGAGCTCGACACCGTTGCCAGTCAAGGGTGGGCGCTCGTCGATGGAGAGCTCGAGCCGGGCCTGCGATCCCTCGCCGTGCCGGTGTACGGGAAGGACGGCTCGGTGGCGGCGGCGATCAACCTCTCCACGAGCGCGACCCGTCACTCGATTGAAGAGCTGCGCGGACTTCTTCCCAGAGTGCTCGACACCGCCACCGCGATCGAACGCGACCTGCGCCACCTGTAGCGGCGTTGCTTACAGCCCCGAGTCTGCAAGGACCGCGGCGAGTGCGCGGAACGCCTGGTCCGCCGGGTGCGACCGGTCGGGGATGTTCGAGGCGTTCATGTAGACCACGATGCTCGCACCCGTCTCCGGCCGGTAGAAGGTCGCGGCTGTGAATCCGAGGCCCTCGCCGTTGTGCCCGACCCAGCCACCGGTCTCGCCCATGCCGACCGCGTACAGGTCGTAGGGAGGCCGCTCGATCGGGTGGCCGGCCTGCCGCTGCTCCTGCAGCTTCGGGGTGATGAGGGCTCCCGAGCCGAGCGTCGTCGCCCACACGCGCCCGTCATCGAGGGTCGATACGAGCGCCCCGGCGGCGCCCAGGATCGAGGTGTGCTGGCTCGAATCAGACATGTGCTGCGTTTCCGGATCGGGCTGGTAGCCGACCGCGTGAGGCTCGGTCCACTCCTCCACGTCGAGAATGTAGTGCGTGCCCGATTGCCCCAAGGGCTTCAGGATGCGCTCCGCGAGCACGTCCGCGTATTCTTGGCCGGTCGCGGCCTCGATCACCGCACCCAGCAGGTTCGTGTTCGTGTTCGTGTAGACATATTCGGTGCCGGGCGCGAACTGCTCGGGCTCGCCCAGCGCAGCCGCGTTCAACTCCTCGAGGGAGTACACGTGGGTTGGGTCTTTCATGAACTCGGCGAAAAACGCTTCGTTCGCGTACTCGGCGACTCCGCTCGACATGTTCGCGAGCTGCAGCAGGGTGATGCGGTCCCCGTTCGTGACCCCGTCGACGTACTCGCTGATGGTGTCGTCGAGGTTGAGGGTGCCGTCGGCGACGAGCTGCAGGAGCAGCGTCACCGTATACGACTTGGTGATGCTTCGGATCGGCCACGACATGTCGGTGGTGACCGCGATCTGTTCTTCAATGTCGGCGAGCCCGGCGGCCGCGGTCCACGATCCTTCCTCCGGAATCCACACCCCGGCAGCGGCGCCCGGAACGTTGTCCTCAGCCATGGTGCGCTCGAGCGCTTCCTGCAGCTGGGCCTGAAACTCGGTGGGCAGCTCGCCCTCCGGTGCCGCGGGGCGGGCGACCGTTTCGGTCTCCTCAGTCTGCGCGGCGCTGTCGTTCGCCGCTGGTGTCGTGGATGCCTGCGCGCAGCCGCTCAGGGCGAGCGCCGCGACCGCGAGTGCGGCGGCGACCGGGGTCACCCAGTTGCGGGCCGCGCCGCGGGTGCGAGGCCGCGCTGCACCGCCCCGATCGCTTCGCGCGCTGACTCGTGCGTGCGTTTTCTGATGCATGGGCGCCGTCCCCCGGTCTGAGCGCGGCAGGTTGCGTGCGCGCCTGGGCACATCCTCGCAGGTTGCCTTCGGGCAGGGAAGGGGGAGTGGCAAGAAAAATAGGTGCGCTGCAGAGACGATGGGCGCGTTGCGCGTGGGGGAAACTCACAGGGTCGGCGGGGCGGATCCCTAGCGAAATCGAGAGGGATCACATAAACTTGAGTCATCAACACTCAAGTTCGCGGCCTGTTCGACATCGGCCGCGAACGTTTGCCGACTGAGAAAGGACCCAGATGCAGGCAAACTGGCAGCCCGCCCAGGGCGAGGGAGAACAGCAGAGCGCCCTCGAGCAGTTCGGTGTCAACCTCACCGAGGTCGCCCGATCAGGCAAGCTCGACCCGGTGATCGGCCGCGACTCCGAGATCCGCCGCGTGAGCCAGGTGCTTACCCGGCGCACCAAGAACAACCCCGTATTGATCGGCGAGCCCGGCGTCGGAAAGACCGCTGTCGTCGAGGGCCTCGCGCAGCGCATCGTCGCAGGTGACGTCGCCGAGTCCCTGAAAGATAAAGAACTGATCTCCCTCGATATCTCCGCGCTCATCGCCGGCGCGAAGTACCGCGGCGAATTCGAAGAGCGCATGAAGGCCGTGCTGGCGGAGATCAAGGAATCCGACGGCAAGATCATCACCTTCATCGACGAGCTGCACACCCTTATGGGCGCCGGCGGGGGCGAATCCTCCGTCGCGGCGTCTCAGATGCTGAAGCCCATGCTCGCGCGCGGCGAACTTCGACTCATCGGCGCGACGACCCTCGACGAGTATCGCGAGTACATCGAGAAGGACGCCGCCCTCGAGCGACGATTCCAGCAGGTGTACGTTGGCGAACCGAGCGTCGAGGATACGATCGCGATTCTCCGCGGACTCAAGGAACGCTACGAAGCCCACCACAAGGTGACGATCGCCGACTCCGCACTCGTTGCGGCAGCGGGCCTCTCGAACCGGTACATCACCGCGCGCCAGCTCCCCGACAAGGCCATCGACCTCATCGATGAGGCCGCGTCGCGTCTGCGCATGGAAATCGACTCCGCCCCGATGGAGATCGACGAGCTGCGTCGCGCCGTCGACCGCCTGAAGCTCGAGGATCTCGCGCTCAAGAAGGAAAAGGACGACGCGTCGAAGGAGCGTCGCGCGAAGCTGCAGGAGGATCTCGCCGCGAAGCAGGCTGAACTCGACGTGCTCGAGGCCCGCTGGGAGAAGGAGCGCGCCTCCCTCAACCGTGTGGGCGAACTGCGTGAGAAGCTCGACCAGCTGAACATGCAGGCGCAGGTCGCGCAGCGCGAGGGCAACCTCGAACGGGCGTCGAAGCTGCTCTACGGCGAGATTCCGGTCATTCAGAAGCAGCTCGCGGAGGCCGAGCACGCCGAGCTGGCGGGTGAGGTCGACGGCGAGCCGCGCATGGTCAACGATCAGGTCACCGATGAGGACATTGCCGGGGTCGTTGCCGCCTGGACCGGTATCCCGGTCGGTCGTCTGCTGCAGGGCGAGACGGAAAAGCTCCTCGCCCTCGAGGGCGAACTGGGGAAGCGCCTCGTCGGGCAGGACGAGGCGGTGCGCGCGGTCGCGGATGCGGTCCGGCGCACGCGCGCGGGCATCGCGGATCCGAACCGCCCCACCGGTTCCTTCCTGTTCCTCGGCCCGACCGGCGTCGGCAAGACCGAACTCGCGAAGGCGCTCGCGGAGTTCCTCTTCGACGACGAGCATGCCATGGTGCGCATCGACATGTCGGAGTATGGCGAGAAGCACTCCGTCTCCCGCCTCGTCGGCGCCCCGCCCGGGTACGTCGGATACGAGCAGGGCGGCCAGCTCACCGAGGCCGTGCGCCGGCGCCCCTACTCGGTGGTGCTGCTCGACGAGGTCGAGAAGGCGCACCCCGAGGTGTTCGACGTGCTCCTGCAGGTGCTCGACGACGGGCGCCTCACCGACGGCCAGGGTCGCACGGTCGATTTCCGCAACACGATCCTGATCCTCACGTCGAACCTCGGCTCCCAGTACCTCATCGACGCCGACATGGCGTGGAGCGAGAAGGAGGACGCCGTGCGGGAGACGGTGCGTCGAGCCTTCAAGCCTGAGTTCATCAACCGCCTCGACGAGATGGTTATCTTCCACCCGCTCAGCGAGGAGAACCTCGCGCAGATCGTCGACCTGTCGGTCGACCGTCTGCAGGTGCGACTTGCCGACCGCAGGCTCACGCTCGGGGTGACCCCGGCGGCGCGTGCCTGGCTCGCGTCCCGCGGGTACGATCCGATCTACGGGGCCCGGCCGCTGCGCCGGCTCATGCAGAAGGAGATCGACGACCGGCTGGCCCGCGCGATCCTCGCGGGAGACGTGCGTGACGGGGACGCGGTGCGCGTCGATGTTGCAAGCGACGGTGACGGTCTCGAGCTGTCGAGCGAGGGATCCGCGCCGTTCACCGTCGGGCTCGGCGACGCGGGCGTCACCGGCGGACCCGACGACGTCATCGAGGCGGAGCTGCTCGACGAGTAGCACCGCCGTTCGCACCGCCTGCCGATGGCCCTGCCGTTGGCACTGATGTGAAGGCCCCGGGGAATTCCGCCCCCGGGGCCTTCTGCCGTAGAGCGTGGGATCGAGGCGTCCCGCAGCGGTACAGTTGGTGGGGAGGCCCACCATGACAGACTCAGCGAAGAGCGTGCTGCTCCGCTTCGCGCCAATGATCTACGGGCCCACCGCCCTCTTCGCGTTGGGCGAGGGTGCGGTGATCCCACTGATCCCCGTCGTGGCGGTGAACCTGGGGGCGGATCTCGCGCTCTCCGGGCTCGTCGCCTCGGGCATCGTCGTCGGTCAGCTCTGCGGGAATATTCCCGCGGGATACCTCGTCGCTCGCGCGGGGGAGCGGATGACCATGGTCATCGCCGGCATCATCGCGCTCTTCGGGGCGGCAGGGATCGCCTTCGCCCCCACGGTGTGGCTGCTCACCGTCGCGGTGTTCATCGTCGGGCTCAGCGCCGCAGCCTTCGGGCTCGCCCGCCACGCGTTCATGACCACGCGCGTGCCGCTCGGGTACCGTGCACGCGCACTGTCGCTCCTTGGAGGGTCGTTCCGTTTCGGGCTCTTCGTGGGTCCGTTCATCGGTGCCGTCCTTCTCGGGCTCACTGGGACGGAGGCGTCCGCGGCGTGGGCCTTCGCCGTCTGCCTGGTGGCGAGCGTGCTGCTTGTCGGGTTCGGCCCCGACCCCGAGGCCGCAATGCGGGCAGAAGAGGCCGCGAACCCGTCTGCACATCGGGTGCGGCCGGCGTCAGGGATCACCGACACGGGCGAACCGGTGACGAGCGGCATCACGCTGAACGGTTCGACGAAGAAGCCCGGCGTCTTCCGCACCATGGTGGAACACCGCCGGGTGCTTTCGCGGTTGGGGCTCGCCGCGGCGTCGCTCTCCGCCGTTCGGTCGGCACGGCAGGTTGTTCTACCGCTGTGGGGCGTCTCACTCGCGCTCGATGCGCAGACGATCTCGCTCGTCGTCGGTATCGCGGGCGCCATCGACTTCGCGCTCTTCTATGCGAGCGGGCAGGTGATGGACCGGTTCGGGCGGCTGTGGGCGGCGCTGCCCGCGATGGTGCTCATGGGCGCCGGATTCATCGCGCTCGCCTTCACGCACGACCTCCCCGAGGCCGCAATGTGGTTCGCGATGCTCGCCGCGGTGATCGGCGTCGGCAACGGGCTCTCGAGCGGCATCCTCCTCACCCTCGGAGCAGACGTCTCGCCCAAGGGAGACCCGGCCGCCTTCCTCGGATCCTGGCGCACCCTCACCGACGGTGGTGGCGCCGCCGCACCCGTGATCTTCTCCGCGCTCGCCGCCGTGGCCTCCCTCAGCATCGCGACCGGCGCGATGGGCGTGATTGGTCTGCTCGGTGCGCTCGGGTTCCTGCGCTGGATCCCTCGCTTCGTGAAGAGGCAGCCCCCGGGGATAGATGACCAGTGAAACTCAGTCTCCGGCGAACATCCGCCGCGCGATGAACTCGCCGATGAACACCGCGGTGTTCGAAGGCCCCCGGTGTGGCGTCGTCGGCAGGATCGAGGTGTCGGCGACCCGCAGCCCCTCCACCCCGTGCACGCGACCCGAACCGTCGACGACCTCGCCCATCGGCGCCGTCCCGCAGGTGTGCAACGCTGTTCCGAGATGGTCGAGGATCCACGCATCGAGCGCGTCATCGTCGGAGAGCTCGCGGTCGGTGAGGTCGCTGAGCCCCGCGAACACCCCCTCGAAGGCGGGCGAACGCAGCAGCTCCACGGCCGTGCGAACGCCGACTCGGAGCCGACGCCTATCCTCCGCCGCCTCAAGGTACCGGTACTCAATGCGCGGGGGCGCGAACGGGTCGGCGCTCCGTAGGGTGAGCCTGCCGCGCCCCGAGTGCTCCTGCAGCGCGATCAGGAACTGCAGCACATCGCCCCCGGGCTGATCCGTGAGCAACGTCTCCAGCGGCTTCGAGGCAAGCAGGATCTCGAGGTCTCCTTCGGGCCGGGGCATCAGGCCCGGGTCACGCGCCGCGGCGTCGAAGTTGAGCGCGGTCGGGAACGCGAACGGTGCGACAAGGTCGATGACCCCGGGCCGCGTGCGCCACGAGATTGCGAGATTCGGGTGGTCGCTGAACGCCGACCCGACGGGCAGATCCCTGACCACCTCGATTCCGAGGGACTGCAGCTCCTCACCAGGCCCGATACCACTCAAGAGCAGCAGCTGCGGGGTCGAGATCGCGCCGGCCGCAAGCACGACCTCGTCCGCCTCGATGATCTCGGTGGAGTCGCCCGGCCCAGCCGCGACTTCCACACCGACGGTGCGGCCCTGATCGGTGACGACGCGGAGCACCCGGACCCCGCCACGAACCGTGAGCCGCGTCGAGGCGTCCAGCTGATCCCGGTAGGCGAGCCCGGTGTTCACGCGGGTGCCGTCGACCGTGTTCGACGGCACGGCGCCGACGCCCGGCGATCCCTGCGCGTTCTTGTCGTTCTCTGCCGGGAACCCGAGCTCGCGCGCGGCGGTGATGAACGCGGCCGATGCGTGGCCCGTCTGCGGTGGACGAGTGACCGGCATCGGTCCGTCGATGCCGTGGGCGGGATCCGCGCCACGGTCGAGGTCGTGCTCGAGGTCGCGGAGCACCCCGAGCGCCGCGTCGGGCTGCCAGTGCGCCCCACCAACCTCGGCCCACCGGCGAAAATCCGCGCGGGTAGCGCGCACGAAATAGCCACCGTTGATGGTCGTCGAGCCGCCGAGCACGCGGCCCCGAGCGATCGTCGTTTCGCGCTGTGGGGTGAGCTCCGCCCCGTAGACCCAGTTGTCATGGTAGCCGGGCACGGCGCCCCGGATCGTGGAGCCGTCGAGCAGGTCGGCAGGAACGCGGGCCGTGGGCCCTGCTTCGAGCAGCGTGATCCTCCTCGAGGGGTCTGCGCCGAGCCGGGCCGCGAGCGGCACGCCTGCGGCCCCCGCTCCGACGATGACGGTGTGCGCACTGTGCGTCATCAACTCAGTGCTGCGCCTCACCGAACAGCGAAGCCGCGGTCTCGAAGGATCGGTCGATGGTCTCGAGCAGGTCCGCCTTGGGGTCGGTGAGCCAGCGCTCGTACGACGCGAGACACAGGCCGAGGCACGCCCACGAGACCGACTGCGGGGTGAGATCGTCGACGGACTCTCCGCGGCGGCGCGCGACGAACTCCGCGATGACGGTGCGCCAGTCCGCGTATTTTAGGGTCGAGTACGCCATGAGCGACGGGACGGAGAAGAGCAGCTGCATCCGGCCGCGATGCGCGTCACGCTCGCTGCTCGGGAAATCGTTGAAGCGCACGACCGTGTTGCGGAGTACCTCGACGATCGGCGTGCCGGTATCGGCGCCGGCAAGGGTCTCGCGCATCGTTCCGAGCAGGTCACCGAATTCACCCCAAGGTAGCTCGTTCTTCGAACTGAAGTAGCGAAAGAATGTGCGCCTCCCGATCTTCGCGGCCCCGACGATGTCATCGATGGTCGTTTCGTCGTATCCGCGTTCGAGGAAGAGTTCGAGTGCGATCCCGCTGAGCTCTGCGTGGCTGGTCGCAGGTGCCCGGCCGGGGCGAGCCTGGGGGGTGGCGCGCGTGTCGCTTACGGAATCCATTTGCATCATTCGTCTCCACTGGGCAGCCTACCGCGTGCGCAGCGTGAAGCGGGTCTCTCGCGGCTCAGGCTCGCCGCCTCTGTTGCCGAGGGTCTGAGGCTGCACGCGCGCTGGGAATGACGGGCGCACCCCCTTCCAAACGACACCGGGTGCCACTAGGCTGGACATTGCGGGTGCTACCCGTTGACATAGCCGCTCACAAGGAGGAGTGCGCCTGCCTTCGGGTCATCCGCCTGATATCTCACTCACAGAGAAACGAGGAATGGTTATGGCCGGAAGAGTCCAGGGCAAGGTCGCGTTCATCACGGGAGCGGCTCGCGGTCAGGGTCGTGCGCACGCACTGCGTCTCGCGGAAGAGGGCGCCGACATCATTGCGATCGACATCGACGAGCAGGTTGAGGGTGTTCCCTACGCAACGGCGAATGCGGAAGACCTCAAGGAGACCGTGCGTCAGGTTGAAGCGCTCGACCGCCGCATCATCGCTGAGACCTGCGACGTGAGGGATCTCGAGAAGCTCAAGCAGGTCGTCGCCACGGGCATCGCAGAGCTCGGCCGCCTCGACATCGTCGCCGCAAACGCCGGCATCGACATCGTCGGCCCGTGGCACGAGATGACTCCCGAAATCGTGCGCACCACGATCGACATCAACCTCATCGGCGTGTGGAACACCGTCATGGCGACGGTCCCCGCGATGATCGAGGCCGGAAACGGCGGCTCGATTATTCTCACGAGCTCCGCAAACGGCCTGAAGGCTGGCCCGTTCAATATGGCGTACAACATGTCGAAGTACGGAGTGACGGGCATGGCGAAGTCGTTCGCGCAGGAGCTCGCGAAAGACAAGATCCGCGTCAACAGCATCCACCCCGGCGGTGTCGACACCCCGATGGCACAGGGCATTATGGCGGTGGAGGAGAGCGGGTTCCACCGCGGCCTCGCCGAGAACGAGCTGCTTGGCGGCATGTTCACCCAGTGGATCCCGGGCATGATGCCGCCGCGCGCGATCTCGAACGGGGTGCTCTTCCTCGCCTCTGACGAGTCCGACTGGGTGACCGGTCACGCGCTCGCCGTTGACGGCGGCCTCTCGCAGTACTAGCGGGTAGTGGCTGCACCGGACTCAGCCCGGTGCAGCCGTCCCGGGGTCGGATCACGGCGCGCCGGTGCTCCGACCCCGTCACATCGCGGGGCGCGACCCCTATATCGAAGTAGCGCACAACAAGCACGAAGGAGTCAAGACATCATGACCGGAAAGCTTGCAGGAAAAGTCGCACTCGTCACCGGTGCTGCCCGCGGGCAAGGGCGCACCCACGCCATTCGACTCGCACAGGACGGAGCCGACATCATCGCAGTCGACTTCGTGACTGAGGTTCCATCGGTGGCTCCGTTCTATGACGCCGCAACCTCCGATGATTTCGCGGAAACGGTGAGAGCGGTGGAAGCTCTCGATCGCCGAATCGTCACCTCCACCGCTGATGTTCGCGACATCAACGCGTTGACCGCAGACGTGAACGCTGCCGTCGCCGAGCTCGGTCGCCTCGACATCGTGGTCGCGAATGCCGGTATCTTCACTTTCGGCACCGAAACCCACCGCATTGAGGAGCAATCGTGGGCGGACCTCATGGATATCAATGTGACGGGTGTGTGGCACACGTATAAGGCCGCAGCGGAGCACCTGATTGCATCTGGTCCGGGCGGTTCGGTCGTGATCATCTCTTCGCTCGCCGGGTTCAAGGGGCTTGCAAATGTTGCGGCTTACACCACGACAAAGCATGCGATCGTAGGGCTCATGAAGGTCCTCGCAAATGAGCTTGGGCCTCACCAGATCAGAGTGAACACCATTCACCCGAACGCGATCGACACGCCCATGGTGAAGAATGAAACGACGTACAAGCTCTTCAGGCCCGACCTGGAGCATCCAACGTTGGAAGACGCGGAGCCCGCTTTCGGCGGCTTGAATCCATTCGGCATCGGGTTCATCGACCCCGTCCACGTCTCGAATGCAGTTGCGTGGCTCGCCTCTGACGACGCGTACTACGTGTCTGGTGGGCAGATTCCTGTCGACGCCGGGGCGTCGATCAAGTAGGTACGACGTTCGGGTGACGCACGGCGCGCCGGTGCGTCACCCGAGAAACCGAGCGGGGCGCGAATCCCATCCACCGAAATGAACAGACGAAGGAGTCAGGACATGGCTGGAAAGCTCGAAGGAAAAGTCGCATTCATCACGGGCGCGGCGAGGGGGCAGGGCCGTTCGCACGCGGTTCGGCTCGCGCAGGAGGGCGCCGACATCATCGCGGTCGACCTGTGCGCGCAGGTGGAGACGGTCGGATATCCGATGGCGACGCCCGAGGACCTGCAGGAGACCGTGCAGCAGGTGGAGGCGCTCGACCGTCGCATCATCGCTACTGAAGCCGACGTGAGGGATCGCGCAGCACTGCAGTCTGCATTCGACGCGGGCATCGCCGAACTCGGCGGTGTGGACATCGTGCTGGCGAACGCTGGCATCGCGGCCCTCTCTCTCAATCCGGTCGAGGAGGAATGGCAAGATGTGCTCGACATCAACCTCACTGGCGTTTACAACACCATCGAGGTTGCAAAGCCATCGCTTATCGAGCGTGGCGGCGGGTCGATCGTGATCACGAGCTCCACTGCCGGGCTGAACGGGATCGGCGGCGATACCCCCGGTGGTCTCAGCTACACGGCAGCGAAGCACGGCGTCGTGGGCCTCATGCGTGGGTATGCGAACTACCTCGCGGAACACTCGATCCGAGTGAACACCGTGCACCCGACCGGGGTGAATACGCCGATGGTCGTCAACGAGACGATGCAGAAGTTCCTGGAGCAGGATCCTCAGATGGGGCAGGCGATGGCGAATGCTCTGCCGGTCCCGATGATCGAAGCCGTCGACATCTCGAACGCGATCCTCTACCTGGTGTCCGACGACGGACGCTACGTCACCGGCGTCACACTGCCGGTCGACGCCGGTTTCACAAACAAGAAGTAAGTGACGAAGGAGTCAGGACATGGCTGGGAAGCTCGAAGGAAAAGTCGCATTCATCACGGGTGCGGCGAGGGGGCAGGGCCGCTCGCACGCGGTTCGGCTCGCGCAGGAGGGCGCCGACATCATCGCGGTCGACATCTCGGAGCAGGTCGAAACCGTACCGTATGCCACGGCAACCGCCGAGGACCTGCAGGAGACTGTACGTCTGGTGGAGGCGCTCGACCGTCGCATCATTGCCCGAGAGGCCGACGTCCGAGATCTCGACGCGCTCACCGCGGTAGTGAATGAGGGCGTTGCCGAACTCGGCCGGCTCGACATCGTGCTCGCGAACGCCGGCATTTCGACACCGGCCTCCTCGCTCGACATGGACGAGCTCACCTGGCAGACGATGATCGACGTCAACCTCACCGGCGTCTGGAAGACGCTTAAGGCGTCCATGCCGCATATCCGGGCGGGTAAACGCGGGGGATCGGTCGTGATCACGAGCTCGCTCGCAGCTATCTACGCCAACCCGGGGACTGCGCACTATTCGGCAGCGAAGGCCGGCCTCGTGATGCTTGCGAAGGTGCTCGCGAAGGAGTTCGCTCCTGAATCCATTCGCGTGAACACCATCCATCCGTCGACAGTTGCGACGGACATGATCCTGAACGAGCCGACGTACAAGCTCTTCCGTCCGGACCTCGAGAACCCGACGCGCGAGGACTTCGAGGTGGCTGCACGCACGTTGAACCGCCTGCCGATTGCAGCGGCGGACCCCGTAGATATCTCGAACGCGATCCTCTTCCTCGTATCCGATGACGGACGGTACGTCACGGGCACGACCCAGGTGGTCGACGCCGGCGGTCAGTTGTAAACGCGGCTTCAGCGATAGATCACACACAACACACAACAAAGATTGGAACAACACCATGGCTGGAATGCTTGAAGGCAAAGTCGCCCTCATCACCGGTGGGGCACGAGGACAGGGGCGGGCGCACGCGCTCACCTGCGCCAGGGAAGGCGCAGACGTCATCATCATCGATACGCTCGAGCAGATCGGATCGGTCGCCTATCCGATGGCGCAGCAGGCCGACATCGACGAGACAGTGAGACAGGTGGAAGCCCTCGACCGCCGAATCGTGGCGGTCGTGGGGGACGTACGGAAGCAGGCGGATCTCGACGCCGCCGTTGAGAAGGGGCTTGCGGAGTTCGGACACATCGACATCCTCATCGCGAATGCGGGTATCTTCTCGCTTGCTCCCGCGCACGAGCTGAGCGAAGAAGCCTGGGACGACATGATCAATGTCAACCTCACGGGCGTGTGGAAGTCGGCGAAGGCTGTGCTCCCGCACATGATGGAGAACGGCGGTGGCTCCATCGTGATGACCTCGTCGATCAACGGCATCGAACCCGGTGAGAACTATGCCCACTACTGCTCGTCGAAGTTCGGCGTCGTCGGCCTCATGAAGACCCTCGCGCTCGAGTACGCGAAGCACGGAATTCGCGTGAACTCGGTGCATCCGGGTGCGATTCTCACGCCGATGACGAACTGGCAGGGCGCGTGGGACATGATGTCCGGCAAGCCCGCCGGTGAAGGAACCGAGGAGGCCCTCCTCGAAGCCGGCTACTCCTTCCATGCGCTGAAGGGCACGGGGTTCATGGAGCCGCAGGTCATCGCCGACGCGGCGCTGTGGCTCAACTCGGACCTCGCCGCGAAGGTGACCGGTGTCACCGTGCCCGTCGACGCGGGGCACCTCCTGCAGCCGGGCTACAACCCCGCGCCGGTAAAGGAATAGGCTGCTTGTAGAGAACCTGCACCGAGAGGACACCAGCAATTTTGACTGATTCGCGCCCATCACTCAGCGCCTCCACCGAAGCTCGCGAGCGGGTCATGGCGCGCGTCGTCGGCCGCGAGCGTGAGGTCGAACTCACGCTCGCAGCCGTTGGCGCGGGTCGCGACCTGCTGCTCGAGGGCCCGCCGGGCACCAGTAAGACCACGATCCTGAAAGCCATCACGGAGGAGTGGGGCATCCCGCTCTTCTTCGTCGAGGGGAACGCCGACCTGACCCCGGCGAAGCTCGTCGGGCACCACAACCCGGCGCGTGTGCTGCGGGAGGACTACTCCGCAGACAACTTCGTGCCGGGCCCGCTCGTCGAAGCCATGCAGGAGGGCGGCTTCCTCTACATCGAGGAGCTGAACCGCGCCCCCGAGGACACGATGAACACGCTCCTCATGGCGATGGGCGACCGAGCGATCACGGTGCCCCGCGTTGGCAGGGTCGTGGCGAAGCCCACATTCCGGGTGGTGGCCTCGATGAACCCCTTCGACAACATCGGCACGGCGAGGCTCTCCACGAGCGTGCATGATCGGCTGAACCGCATCGTCGTCGACTACCAGGACGCGGAAGCGGAGGAGCGGATCACCGCGCTGCGTTCGGGCCTGTCCGGTGAGCTTGGCGAACGCATCGTCGCTGACGCCGTCGCCGTCACGCGGGCGACTCGTGAGCACCCCGACGTTCGACAGGGGTCGAGCGTGCGCGGCGCGATCGACACGGCACTGATCGCCGCGCAACTCGCGGACCTGCGCGGCCTCGACGAGCCGGGTGACGAGAGCTACCCCGAGCTCTTCTACGACGCGATGACGGTGGGCCTGTCGGCGCGGATCCACGTCGATGAGGCGATCGAGA
This sequence comes from Leucobacter sp., assembly GCA_041655455.1. Classification (GTDB taxonomy): domain Bacteria; phylum Actinomycetota; class Actinomycetes; order Actinomycetales; family Microbacteriaceae; genus Leucobacter. Next base: position 20,155 of record JBBAFK010000021.1, read on the forward strand.
CGACTCCGGAGCGGGTGCTCCGCGAAATCTGGGAGGACCGCTTCATCCTCGAACCACACACGGCAGCACCGGGATGAAGAGCCGTCGCGGCGGACTCGCCGATCGAGCGGAAAGGCCCGCGGAAGAAGCAGGCCCAGGGCAAGCCGCTTCGGCGTAAACCCAAGCAGCTCGACGAGGCGCCGCTGCTGCACGACGCGAGCGGGAAAAGCGGCTCGGCGATCCTGGGCGGTGGCTCCCGGCGCCCCGGCGGGCCCGAACAGTCGGGAGCGACCGCCCCGGGGGAGACCGACGAACCGGCATCGGTTGTTGGATCACCCGAGGAAGAGGTGCAGGTCGACCCGCAGGTGCGGGCGCTCGCGCGAGCGATCGCATCGCGCATGTCGATCCCGAAACCGCGCATCGACGAGACGGCCCGTCGTGGGCTCGGGGAACTCGAAACGCTCGCCTACCGGGGGTCCTCGGACGAGATTGACCTTGACCGCACGATCGAGGTGCTCGCCGAAACTCCGGTACCCGAGGATGAGGACATCCTGGTGCGCGAGCGGCTCCGCACGAAGCGCTCCGTCGTGCTCCTCGTGGACGTGTCGGGGTCGATGAAGGGCGAGCGCATCGCGACGGCTGCAGCGACGGTCGGCGCGCTTGCGGGGGAGCTCACCCACGACCGCCTCGCGGTGGTCGCATTCTGGTCCGACGCCGCGGTGCTCCTGCACCTTGGCGAGGCCGTGCGACCGATGGAACTGCTCGACGCGATCCTGCACATCCCGGCTCGGGGGCTCACGAACGTCGCGTTCCCGCTCGAGGTCGCCGCGCGCGAGCTTGCGGGGGTGCCCTCCCGAGAGGCGCGCGTGATCCTCCTCTCCGACTGCGTGCACAACGCGGGGCCGGATCCGAGGCCGATCGCCGCCAAGCTGCCGCGAGTGGACGTGCTGCTCGACGCGACGGGAGAGAAGGACATCGAACTCGGTCGCGAGATCGCCTCGCGAGGCCGGGGCACCTGCCACGTGCTCCGCGGCTACAGGGATGTGGCGCCCGCGCTCAGCGCGATCCTTCGAAGATAGGGATCCCTCCGCCGGGTCGCCCACGGACAGAAATCGAGCACGCAAACCCGAGTTTCACAACCGCGTTGCGAATTATGGCACTCGATGCCAAAATGTATGCGACGAAGATTTTACCCGATAATTGACCGAAAGACCCGTGACGAGGAGGTCATCATGGCGAATCTGTGGCCGTGGAAGAAGAACCCGTGGTTTGAGACGGTGCTCGAAGCGCAGCGGAGGACGAAGGCATTCCTGCCGCCCTCGGTGTACGCGGCACTGGTCGCAGGCTCTGAGCGCGGTCGCACGCCGCAGGAGAACATGGATGCCTTCGGCGATCTCCAATTCGCGCCGCACGTCGCCGGTCACCAGCCCGACCGCGACCTGTCTACCACGATCATGGGCATCCCATCATCCATGCCGGTCATGATCTCCCCGACCGGTGTGCAGGCGATCCGCCCCGAGGGCGAGGTCGCGGTGGCGAAGGCCGCGCAGGCCCGCGGCATCCCGATGGGGCTGAGCTCGTTTGCGTCGAAGCCGGTCGAAGAGGTCACCGCAGCGAACGAGAACACGTTCTTCCAGATGTACTGGACGGGCTCCCGCGAGGCCATGGTGCAGCGCATGGAGCGTGCCCGCGCGGCCGGCGCCGTCGGGCTCATCTCCACCACCGACTGGTCTTTCTCGATCGGCCGCGACTGGGGCAGCCCCGCGATCCCTGAGCGCATGAACCTCCCGGCCATCATCAAGATGGCACCCGAAGGCATCATCCGCCCGAAGTGGACGCTGAAGTGGCTGCTCTCGGGCCTGCCCGACCTGACCGCGCCGAACCTGAAGCCGCCGACGGGCCCCGCCCCGACGTTCTTCCAGGCCTACGGCGAGTGGATGCAGACCCCGCCGCCGTCGTGGGAGGACATCGAGTGGCTGCGCAAGGAGTGGGGCGGCAAGTTCATGCTCAAGGGCGTCACCCGGGTTGATGACGCCAAGCGTGCCATCGACATCGGGGCCGACGCGATTTCCGTGTCGAACCACGGCGGCAACAACCTCGACACCACTCCCGCAGCGATCCGCTGCCTTCCCGCCGTGGCGGACGCTGTTGGTGACCAGATCGAGGTGCTGCTCGACGGCGGCGTGCGCCGCGGTGGCGACGTCGCGAAGGCGCTCGCACTGGGCGCGCGGGCAGTGCTCATCGGCCGCGCCTACCTGTGGGGCCTCGGCGCGAACGGCCAGACCGGCGTTGAGAACGTGCTCGACCTCCTCCGCATGGGTCTCGACTCGGCGGTGCTCGGCCTCGGGCACAAGTCGATCGGCGAGCTGAGCCCCGCCGACCTGCTCATCCCCGAGGGCTTCGAAGCCGTGCTCGGCGCGACGGGTGCCCCCGCACCCGACTCCGCAGCAGCGAAGAAGCAGACGCCGAAGAAGCCGGCGGCGAAGCGCCCCGTCGAAAAGCTCGTGGAGTAACCAACAGTGCTGATGCCCAGGAAGGCGGGGCGCGTGGGGGACTCGGCGCGCTCGGATTGGGGACCGCCCACCTTCCCCGTGCCACCGGCGCGCACCTACGAGACCTCGGAGTTCACGACGAGCACACCGCTCGCGTGGACCTCGGGTGTCGCGTTCCGTGCCGGGAAAGTGACCATCGGCGGCTCGCCGTGGGAGGTCACGCTCCTGCCGGAGCTGGTCCGGCCCTTCGCCCGTAAGCTCTACGCGGCGAACCGCCGCGGCATCGTCGCGACCACACGCGAGGAACGCGAGGCCGCGATCTACCTGCTCGACCGCGGCATTGCGGACCCGCTGCCCACCGAGGTGCGCGCAGTGGACGACGTCGAGATCGTCATCCCGGTGCACGGCGACGCGGGGCCGCTCGAGCGCTGCCTCGCCTCGCTCGCCGGGCAAGGGATCCCGGTCACCGTCGTCGACGACGCCTCCGCGAAGGCGGATGCCGCCCGAATCAAGCGGGTGGCCGAGGCGGCCGGCGCGCGGCTCGTCGTGCGCTCGAAAAACGGCGGCCCCGGCGGTGCGCGGAACAGCGGCTACGCGGCCACCACGGCGCCCTTCGTCGCGTTCATCGACGCCGACGCGCTCGCCGCACCCGACTGGATCGCACGACTCAGGCCACTTTTTGACGACCCGCTCGTCGGCGCGGTCGGCCCGCGCGTGCGCCCGGCCGTGCTCGGGGCCTCCTCGATCGAACTCTACGAGGAGACCAGATCCGAGCTCGACATGGGGCCCGACCCCAGTCGCGTAGTCTACGGCGTGCCAGTGGGCTGGCTTCCGAGCGCCTCCGTGATCGTTCGTCGCGCGGCGGTCACCGACCCGCCCTTCGAGCCCGGCCTCAGGGTCGGCGAAGACGTCGACCTGTTCTGGCGGATGCACGAATCCGGCTGGACCGTCCGCTACGTCACCGACGTCGTGAATCACCACGAGGTGCGCACCTCGCTCAAGGAATTCTCGAGCCGTCGCGGCATGTACGGCGGGTCTGCGGCCCCGCTCGAGGCGCGCCACCCGGGCCGGTTGATCCCTGCCCGTCCCTCGGCCTCGGGCCTTGCGGTCGTTGCCGCGCTCTCGAGCAGATTCCGCGTGGTGCGACTCCTCGCGCCAGCGATATTCGTGTACGAGGTGCTGCGTCAGCGCCGCATCCTCGGGCCCCAGATCCCGCTCTCGGTCGCCATCGAGATGGCGGCCAGATCCCTGTGGTCCGATGCGTTCTGGATGGGGCACCTGCTCCGCCGCGACTGGTGGCCCGTGGGCTGGGGGGTCCTTGCGGCCGCCCCGTTCTCGCGATCTGCGCGCGGCATCGCTGCGGCGATGATGTGGGAGCCGGTGAGGGATCACCTGTTGCGGCCGACACGCCTCGGCCCCATTCGTAGCCTCGCCCTGCGCCTCCTCGACGACGCATCGTACGGCACGGGCGTCATCCGTGGCGCCCTGCGCACCCGTGTCTGGAACGTGATCACACCCCGTGTGCGCATCCCGTCGTGGCCGAAGCGGGGCAGTGTGCCCCAGGCTTCGCTGCAGGCCGGCCCGCAGGCCGCCGACGTGGGCGACCCCACCGCCGACTGACCTCAGAGAGACATCTTTGCGCCCTGCCCCTCGGTAGGCGCGGCTCGGCTGCGCTCCGCGTACGAGTATCTTCACACACAAGAGAAAGACACCCGAATGCCCCAGTACCGCAAACGCGCGCTCTCCGCGCTCGCCCTCACCACCCTCGCAGGCCTGCTCCTTGCGGGCTGCGCCTCCGGTGACGGATCCGGCGATGCCGCCGCGAGCGACGCCGACCCGATCAAGATCGGCGCGATCAGCTCGATCACGGGCCCCGCACCGTTCCCCGAGGTGCCGGGCGCCGCGCAGGCCGTGTTCGACCGCGTGAACGCCGAGGGTGGCATCAACGGCCGCATGATCGAGTTCATCTCGGAGGATGACGGCGCCGACCCGGCGCAGGCGAGCCAGGCCGCAAGGCGGCTCGTGAACGAGGAGGGCGTCGTCGCGATGGCGGGCGCCGCGAGCCTCGTCGAGTGCAGCGCGAACGCGGCGTTCTACGAGCAGAACGACATCGTCTCGATCATGGGCACAGGGATTGAGGGATCCTGCTTCACCTCGCAGAACATCGCCCCTGTGAACGCGGGCACCTTCAACGGCTACGAGAGCCTCCTCTACTTCGCGAAGGACCAGCTCGAGGCGGAGAAGATCTGCCCCGTGATCCTGAAGAGCGAATCGTTGACCGAGCCCTACCTCGAACTGCTCGACCGCTGGCAGAATGACACGGGCGTGACCTTCACCCACGTCGACACCGCGGTGAACCTTGGCGACGACCCGACGCCCTCGATCCTCGCGGTGAAGGAGGCGGGCTGCGACGCGGTCGTGCTCAACCCGACCGAGCCCGAGGGCGTGGCGTTCATGAACGCGGTGAAGCAGCAGGGCGTCTTCGAGCAGGCGGACTGGCTCATGCTCACGAACGTGTACACCGAGGCCGCGATCGAGGCCCTGCAGGCGCAGGGCACGACCGGCAACGTGTACGCGAACTCCGAGTTCCTCCCCTTCACGAGCGACGACCCCGAGGTCGCCGAGTGGCGCTCCACGCTCGATGAGGCCGACGTGAAGATCACCTCGCTGTCCGAGGGCGGCTACGTGAGCGCCCAGATCCTCGTCGACGTGCTCCGCGGCATCGACGGTGACATCACCGCCGAATCGGTCCGCCAGGCCCTCCTCGATGCGGGCGACATCTCGAACCCCCTCATGGGCATGCCGTACGTCTACACCGACGCGCAGGCGCACAACCCCAACCGCGCGAGCATGATGGTGCAGGCCACGGAGGAGGGCTGGATCCCGGTCGGCGACTGGGTCGAGGTTCCCCAGCCCTAAGCGCACCATGACCGACACGCACGACCACCGCACGGCGCAGCGAGGCGGCCGATGATCGAGAGCACCATTGCGGGCCTCGTCACCGGCTCCACCTACGCGATCCTCGCCGTGTGCGTGGTCGTGCTGTATCGGCTCGTCGGGGTGCTGAACTTCAGCCAGGCCGCGCTCGGCGCGCTCGGTGCCTACGGCTGCTACAGCCTGCTCGGTGCGGGTCTCCCGTGGCCGCTCGCGGTGGTCGCCGGCGTTGCCATTTCCGGGGTGACCGCCGGATTCGCGGGCTGGGTGCTCGCCCGTTGGTTCGGCGAGCCGAGCGCCACTGTGCGCGCGGTCGTCGCGGTGGTGCTGCTCATCGTGCTGCTCACGCTCGGCTTCAGGCTCTTCGGGGATTCGCCCCGCATCATGCCGAGCCTCGTGCCCGCCATCTCCTTCGAAGTTGGCGGCGTACGAATCTCGCTGACGACCGTCGTGGCGCTGACCGCGACCATCGTCATCGCGGCCGGGCTGTCGCTGCTGCTCCGCTACTCGACCCTCGGCCTCCGGCTGCAGGCCATGTCCGAGCGGCCCGTGACCGTGCAGCTGCTCGGCGTGAACTCGCGGCGGCTGAGCGTCGCCGTGTGGGCGGCGACCGGCGTGCTGTCGGCGCTCGCGCTCATGCTCGTCGCCCCGACACGCAACCCGCCCTTCGAGACGATGTCCTTCTTCATCGTCCCGGCGCTCGCGGCCGGCCTCCTCGGCGCATTCTCGAACGTCTGGGTGGCGGCGGTCGGCGGGCTCGCGATCGGCGCGATCGAGGGCGCGGGAGCGCGGATCCCTCTGGTTGCAGATTTCCGAGGCGCGATCCCTTTCGTCATCATCCTGGTGGCGCTCATCTGGTTGCGGCGGCGGGAGGTGTGGGATGCGGTCCGTTGACGTCGGTCGCGCGGTTCCGAGGTTCGGGTCTCGTACGGTGCCGACGAGTGCGATCTGGATTGCGCTCGCCGTGGTGATCGCGTTGCTCGGCGGGTTCCTGCCCCTCTACTGGGTGTACCTCCTTTCCACCGTCGCCATCAGTGCGATGATCGCCCGCGGCATCGGGGTCGTCACGAATCAGGTCGGCATCATCACGCTGTGCCAGATGTCGTTCGCGGCGATCGGCGGCTGGGTGGTCTCCTGGATTGCGCTGCAGTGGCCGGAAGCACCGTTCCCGCTGCTCGTCGTCATTGGCGGCGTCGCCACCGCGCCCATCGGCCTGCTGCTCGGGCTCGCGACGGCCCGCATCCGCGGCGTCGAACTCGCCGTCGTCACCCTCGGGTTCGCGGCCGCGTTCGATCTGGTGCTCCGGCAGGGGAGCTTCCCGGGCGTCGGGAAAGGGATCTCGGTCGTTCCCGCAGCTCCCTTCGACGACCCGCGCTGGTTCTTCGCGCTCTCCTGGGGGTTGCTCATCGTGCTGCAGCTCGTAATCTGGGCCTTGGGGAGGACCTCGCACGGGCTCTCGTGGTCCGCGGTGCGGGGGAGCGAGCGCGCGGCCGCCGCACTCGGCATTCGGGCCTGGTGGTCGAAGGCGACCGCGTTCGCGGCGGGGGCGCTGTTCGCGGGGATTGCGGGCGGCATGCTCGCCGGCCAGTACGGGCTCCTCACGACGAGCGTGTTCACCCCGCTCACGTCGATGGTGCACCTCGCGACCGCGGTGCTTTGCGGTGCGAGTATCTTCAGCGGCGCGCTGCTCGCGGGGCTGTTCGGGGTGTTCGTGCCCGAGGCGCTGCGGCGGATCGGCCTGCCGCTCGACGTCGGCAACGCGCTGCTCGCGCTCGGTGCGTTCGATGTGCTGCGGCGTGGGAACGGCGGGATTGCCGAGCAGATGAGGGATCGTTTGCAGGACCGCGCCTTCCGCGACGAGCGCACCTCGTGCGACACCTCCGCGGGGGTTGGTAGTGGCGCCCAGGCCCTCCCTTCCCTCCCTTCCCTCCCTTCCCTCCAGCCCTTCCCTCCCCTCCCGGCTGAGCGTGCACACGGGGGGCGAGTGTGTACCTCGGGGGCCACACCCCAGGTGCACGTTGACCCCCCGGGTGCACACTCACGTGAGAAGGGTGTCGGCGAGGTCGAGGGTACTGCGGCAGGAACTGCGGCGGAGATTACAGCTGCGGGGGATCCCTCGCCCCGGCCTCGCCTCGAGATCCGCGGGCTCACCGTGGAGTTTGGCGGCAACCGTGCACTCGATGCGGTCGACCTCGACCTCCGCGCGGGTGAGGTCCACGCCCTTATCGGACCGAACGGCGCCGGCAAGTCGACGCTCGTCGACGCGGTGACCGGGTTCCTCCCCGAAGCCGCGGGCGAGGTGAGGTTCGAGGGCGGTGTGCTCGAGGGCGTGCCTGCTCACGCGCGGGCGAGGCGAGGGATCCGCCGCACGTTCCAGCAGAGCCGCGCCGTGACCACGCTCACCGTCGAGCAGTACCTCCGTGCCGCCGCACCCCGAAGTACTGAGGCGCAGCGCGAGGCCGCGCGAGAGTTCTTGGGCCTCCCGGCGCCCCGCGTGCCGGTGCGGCTGCTCGACGTCGGCAGCCGGCGCATCCTGGAGATCGCGGCGGCGCTCGCAGCAAGCCCGAGCGTGCTCCTGCTCGACGAGTCGGCGGCGGGCCTCGGGGAGGCGGAGCGGGAGTTTCTCGCGGAGCGGCTTCACCTGGTGCCGCGTGCGTATGACTGCGCCGTGCTGCTCATCGAGCACGACATGGAGTTCGTGCGGGCCGCATCCGACTGCGTGACGGTGCTCGAGGAGGGCCGGGTGATCGCCGCGGGGCCGGTTGCCGATACGCTCGAGTCAGCCCGTGTGATCGCCGCCTACCTCGGAAAGGAGACCGCCCGATGAGTGCACTCGAACTGCGCGGCGTCTCCGTCCGCCGCGGGGAGCTGCTGATCTGCCGCGACGTGTCGCTCACGGTGCCGGCGGGCGAGATCACGGTCCTGCTGGGCGCGAACGGGGCGGGCAAGACGACGCTGCTCGAGGGGGTGACGGGGGTGCTCCCCGTCACGGGTGAGGTGCGGCTCGATGGCGAACGCATCGACCGCATGCCGATGCACCGTCGTGTGGGGCGAGGGCTCGCAACGGTGGAGCAGGGCCGAAGCGTCTTCTCCCATCTGACGGTTGCGCAGAACCTCGCGGTCGTCGACCGTTCTCGCTCGGTGCTCGAGCGCACATTCACGCTGTTCCCGCGCCTCCTCGAGAAGCGAGATACGCGTGCGGGGCTCCTTTCCGGGGGCGAGCAGCAGATGCTGATGGTCGCCCGCGCCCTGGCCACGCGCCCGAGGTTTCTCCTGGTCGACGAGCTTTCGCTCGGGCTCGCCCCGCAGGTGGTCATGACGCTCGTCGACGCACTGGTCCGGTTGGCCGCCGACGGCATGGGCGTGCTCCTCGTTGAGCAGTTCGTCGAGACCGCCCTCGAGGTTGGAACGGTGGCGCACATCATGCGCCGCGGCGAGATCGTGAGCTCGGCGCCCTGCCGGGCACTCCAGGAGGACCGCGCGGCCCTTATTTCCCCGTACCTGCTCCCGGGGGAGTAGGGATCCCGTCGAGGGGTTGATCGCGGTTCCGCGTGTCGCGGTGCTGCGCTTTCGCGCGCCAGAAAACACGCGCATCAGAACTCGCCCTTGAGTTTTGGCACTCGGTGCCATTACCCTAGAAGGGTAAGCAACGCAGCACGACATCCCGAAGCAAAGGAGCGGGGACCCATGGAACACCTTTTAGCATTTCTGAACAGCCTCGAAGAGGCGGACTCCGACCACGCGGTAGCGCAGCTCGCACCTGCCGAGGAAGCCACGGCCGACGAACTGTGCGGCGTCTGCTGAACTCGCCCCCACTCGTTGACCGCAGCTGGCTTGAGATCAGCGCCTGGACCGAAATCGATGCCGGGTCTCAGACCGATGCCGGATCTGAGGCCGATGCCGGCTTCAAGGCTGGCGCCCGAACGCTCGTCATCCCGGTCGGCGCAACGGAGCAGCACGGCCCGCACCTGCCACTTGGCGTTGACGCGGTCGTTGCCGAGTTCGTGGCACAGAGCATCGTCGAGCTTGCCGCCGCGCACGGCGTACCCATGCTCCTCGGCCCCACGCAAAGCTATGGCGCGAGCGGCGAGCATGAAGACTTCCCCGGCACGGTGAGCATTGGCACCGCCGCACTCACGACCGTGCTGATCGAGATCGGCCGCTCCGCTGCACGGTGGGCAGACCGCATCCTCGTCATCAGTGGTCACGGCGGCAATGTCGACGCGCTCGCCGCCGCAAGCGCTGCGCTGCGTGCCGAGACGCCCGAAAGCACTTTCGCCCAAGAAGGCACCGCCACCCAAGAAGGCACTGCCACACAAGAAGACACCCTCGGGACCGTGGGCATCGATTTCGCGTGGGCGCCGTGCGGAGACGCGGTCGAGGGGTCCGCCGACGCGACCGACCTCCACGCCGGCCGCACGGAGACGTCGCTCATGCTCGCCATCCGCCCCGACAGCGTCCGCCCATCTGCCGCCGAGCCCGGGCCGGTTGAACCGTTCGCGAGCCTCATCGGCAGGCTCAGGCAATCCGGCGTCCGCGCCGTCTCACCGAACGGAGTGCTCGGCGACCCGACTGGCGCGAGCGCTTACGAGGGGCGACGCCACCTCGCCCGCATCTGCGATGAAGTGTGGTCGCGCATCGAGCTCTGGAGCCCCGATCGTGAGACCGGACTCCTAGCGCTGCCAGCGGACGACTAAAGCCTGACGCCTGGACGACAGACAACAAACGCCAGACGCCTGGCGACAGAGCGCTCCCGCGAGCCAGTGGCACCCGACCCGTGACGCGCCGCGACCGATCGGGCAGACTGGTCGCATGACCCCGGCGAACGAACACCCCGAGCTGATCCACGGCGCGACCGTCGACGAGTGGGAGCGGCGCGCCCCTGTCATCAGTGATCTCGTCGCACTGCACGAGACCGAGTGGTTCGTTCCCGCCGTCACCGCGACAGCGGAGGCGCTCGGCGACGTCGGGCTCACGACCGCGGACATCGACGAGGCCGCCGCCCGGCTCCGCCGCTTCGCCGCATACTTCCGCGTTGCGTTCCCGGAAACCGGCGCGACCCAGGGGATTCTCGAATCCCCGCTGCGCGGCGCACCCCGATTGCACCGCGCCCTCGAGGAGCGGGCGGGAGTCGAACTGCCCGGCCGGCTGTGGCTGAAGCTCGACAGCGAGCTGCCGGTCTCGGGCTCCATCAAATCCCGCGGAGGGATAGCCGAGGTGCTCCACCACGCGGAGACCCTCGCCCTCGAGGCGGGGCTTGTCACCCTCGACGTCGACTATTCGCGGTTCGCGTCGCCTGAGCTCCGCGAATTCTTCGCGACGAGGCGCATCATCGTTGGATCGACGGGGAACCTGGGCCTCTCGATCGGCATCATGGCCGCGAGCCTCGGCTTTCAAGCCTCCGTGTACATGTCCACCGACGCCAGGGAGTGGAAGAAGGCGAAGCTGCGTGCGCACGGCGTCGAGGTGGTCGAGGTCGACGCCGACTTCTCGGAGGCCGTCCAGCAGGGGCGCGAGCGCGCGGAACAGGATGCCTCCTGCTATTTCGTCGACGATGAGAACTCGACCGACCTCTTCCTCGGCTACGCCGTCGCGGCGCGCCGCCTCGCGGGACAGCTGCGCGCGTTTGACGTCACCGTCGACGCGGAGCACCCGCTGTTCGTGTATCTGCCCTGCGGCGTGGGCGGCGGACCGGGCGGGGTCGCGTTCGGCCTCCGCACCGAATTCGGGGACCACGTGCACCCGATCTTCGTGGAGCCGACGCACAGCCCGAGCATGCTGCTCGGCGTCGCCACCGGCCTCCACGACGGCGTCGCCGTCGGCGACTTCGGCATCGACAATCATACGGCGGCCGACGGGCTCGCGGTGGGCCGCCCCTCGGGCTTCGTCGGGCGCGCCATGCAGCGCCTCGTCGACGGCTACCTCACCGTCGACGACGACGCACTTTTCCACACTCTCGCGCTCCTCGACGACACCGAGGAGTTGCGTGCCGAACCGTCGGGCATGGCCGGGGTCGTTGGCCCCGAACGCGTCATCGGTACGGCGGCGGGCCGCGCGTATCTCGAGCGGCGAGGGATCACGCCCGAACGCCTCGCGCGCTCGACGCACCTCGCGTGGGTCACGGGCGGCAGCATGGTGCCGCCCGAGGAGATGGAGGGCTACGTCGCACGGGGCCGGCGCCTCACGGGCGACCCTTCGCAGGGCCGGTGACCTCTCGTAGCGCCGGTAATCCCTCGGCTCATCACTGATCCCTTGCAGTGCGCTCCGGTAGCCTCGGAGGCATGACCAGCATCGCGCGCACCCGCATCGGAACCTCGGACCTCGAAATCGCCCCGCTCGCCCTGGGCGGCAACGTCTTCGGCTGGACGGCCGATCGCGAGGCTTCCTTCGAGGTGCTCGACGGGTTCCTCGCCGGTGGCGGCGACTTCATCGACACCGCCGACGGCTACTCCCACTGGGTGCCGGGCAACACGGGCGGCGAATCCGAGATCGCGATTGGCGAGTGGCTCACCGCGCGCGGCACCCGAGATCGAGTGGTCGTCGCCACGAAGGTCTTCTCCCACCCCGAGTACCGCGGGCTCGCCCACGACAACGTGATCGCCGCCGCCGATGCCTCGCTGCGTCGCCTGCAGACGGACCGCATCGACCTCTACTACGCGCACCACGATGACCCCGACGCCCCGCTCGAGGGCACTGTCGCCGCGTTCTCCGAACTCGTCGACGCCGGCAAGATCCGCGCCATCGGCATCTCCAATTACAGCGCTGAACGGATCGCCGAGTGGCTGCGCATCACGCGCGAGGGCGGCCTCCACATGCCCGTCGCACTGCAGCCGCACTACAGCCTCGTCGAGCGCGACTTCGAAATGAACGGGCTGCGCGACGCCGCTCAGGGCGCCGACCTCGCCGTGTTCCCCTACTACGCGCTCGCGCGCGGGTTTCTCGCCGGGAAGTATCGCGACGCTGCCGATGCGACCGCGGCCGGGGCGAGCCCGCGCGCCGAGGGCGCCGCCGTTTACCTTGATGACCGCGGCCGTGCGGTGCTCGCCGCGCTCGACGAGATCGCTGGGGCTCGCGGGGTCGAGGTCGCGACCGTTTCGCTCGCCTGGCTGCGGGCCCGCCCCACGGTCGCGGCGCCCATCGCGAGCGCCCGCAACACTGCGCAGCTCCCCGCGCTCCTCGCGTCCATGACCCTCGACCTCACCGAATCTGAGGTCGCGCTGCTGGATCGCGCTTCGGCCTAGCAGACAGCGGGTAGCGGGCGTCACGCCCCCGCAAACGCGAGCGCCGCCACCTGGTAACCGGCCTGCTCGAGCAGGGCGACCGCGTCTCGCTGCAGGTCTTCCAGTGAGGCGGGCCCCGCGGCGAGCGAGAACGCGGCCGTGATCCCGGCGCGACGGCACTCCTTTGCGCTCAGGGCGAGGGATCCCGCCACGACCACGACGGGCACCCCTGCCGGGGCTGCAGCGACCACGTGCGACACGACCTTGCCGTCCAGGGACTGCGCATCGAGCCGCCCCTCGCCGGTGATCACGAGCCGGGCGTCATGAAGCGCCTCGCGCAGCCCCGCGGCGTCGGCGACGAGCTCGGCGCCCGGCACGAGCTCCCCGCCGAAGAGCGTCACCGGTGCGAGGGCGAGACCGCCGGCGGCGCCCATTCCTGGAAGCTCAGAAATGTTGGTCGGCGAGACCGCGGCCGCGATCCCGCTTGACTCCGTACTCCCCTCCGCGAGCACCCGCGCGAACTGCGCGAGGCCCGCGTCGATCTCGGCGACGTCCGCGGCGGTCGCACCCTTCTGCGGCCCGAACACCGCGGCGGCCCCGCGCGGCCCCGTCAGCGGGTTCTCGACGTCGCACGCGATCCGCCACCGCGCCGCGCCCGCGGCGGGGTGCAGCCCGGTGAGGTCGATCGACTTCAGATCGCGCAGCCCTCGGGCCCCGGGAGTGATCGGCGATCCCTCGCGATCAAGCAGCCTCGCACCGAGCGCCCGCAGCATCCCCGCGCCGCCGTCGCTCGTCGCGGAACCGCCGAGGCACAGCACCAGGTCGCGGGCGCCCTCATCGAGTGCCGCCCTTACGAGAGTGCCGACCCCGAACGAGTCGGCGTCGAGCGCGCGCAGCGGGGCATCGAGTACGTGCGGCAGCCCGTTCGCCTCGGCGGCCTCGATGATCGCGGTGCGGCCGTCGCCGCTCACGCCGATGCGCCCGCTACGGGGCCGGCCGAGCGCATCCGTCGTCGGCACGGGGCGGACTTCACCGTGCCAGGCGGAGACGAGCGCGTCGAGGGATCCCTCGCCACCGTCTGCGAGCGGCACCTCGATCGCGCGCGCGTCTGGCCCGAGCGCCGCACGCACCCCGGCCGCCAGCGCGGCCGCCGCCTCCGGAGCCGTGCAGCTGCCCTTGAACGAGTCGGGGGCGATCACGACGGTCGGCGACGAGCTGCTCATGCCGCAACGATAACGGATCCGCCGACTGCGAGAATGGTCGGGTGACCAAGAATTCCCCGCCTGAAGCAGCTGAGCCCGCACCCCACCCCGAACGCACGACCTCGGGCGTCGGGCCCTGGCCGGGCGGGCGCGACGCATGGCCAACCGGGGCCGAGGCCGAACGCTACGACCCCGAGCTGCTCGAACACGGCGACACCCGCAACGTCATCGACCGGTACCGCTACTGGCGCATGGACGCGATCGTCGCCGACCTCGACGAGAAGCGGCACGCCTTCCACGTCGCGATCGAGAACTGGCAGCACGACATGAACATCGGTTCCATCGTGCGAAGCGCGAACGCGTTCGGGGCCGACACCGTGCACATCGTGGGGCGGCGCCGGTGGAACAAGCGCGGCGCGATGGTCACCGACCGCTACCAGCACGTCGAACACCGGGAAGACGTCGCGTCGCTGGTCGAATGGGCTGCAGGCGAAGGGATCCCGATCATCGCGATCGACAACGTGCCCGGCTGCGTGCCCATGGAGACCTTCGACTGGCCCGAACGGTGCGTGATGCTGTTCGGACAGGAGGGTCCGGGCCTCACCGCCGAGGCGATCGCCTCGGCGGAAGCGGTGGTCGAGATCACCCAGTACGGCTCGACCCGGTCGATCAACGCTTCGGCCGCGGCCGCCGTCGCGATGTATGCGTGGGTGCAGCAGCACTCGCCGCTCCGCCCGCGCTGAGCCCCGCGGCTCACCCAGTCACTGAGGCGTTCAGGTCGCTCGGCTCACGCTGTCGTGCTCTTCGCGGTCGTCCGGGTGCTCCCGCACGGCAGTGTCGCCGGAGAGCCAACGCAGCCAGCGGCTCTGCGGGTCTCCCTCGAGGGTCAATGCGCGGGTGAGTAGCGTCAGCGGAATCGAGAGGATCGCGCCGAGCGGACCAATGACGAACGTCCAGAACAGCACGGAGAAGAAGCTGAGCGTGAGGCTCAGGTTCACGGCGTCGCTCACGAACTTCGGCTGCACGAGCACCTGCAGCACGACGTTCACGACGCTGTAGATGGCGATCACGAGCAGCATCATCGGCCAGCCGCCGACCACGAGCCCGACGAGCATCGGTGGCACGAGACCCAGAATGAACCCGATGTTCGGAACGAAGTTCGTGACGAACGCGAGAATCGCCCACACGATCGGGATCGGGATCCCGAGGGCCCACAGTGCGAGGCCGTCGATCACGGCGACGATCAGCCCGAACACGGCGTTCACCACGTAGTAGCGGCGCACGCCCTCGTTGAAGGTGCGGAAGCGGCGCATGGCGGGCGCCGAGGAACGACCGAAGTCGGTGCCGGCGCGACCGTACCGGGCCCCGTCTGCCGCCATGAACAGCACGTAGGCGAAGATGAAGAAGAGCGCTGTGAGCACGTTCAGGGTGTTGCTGCCGAGTTCGGTGACGAAACCGATGATCGCCGACGGGGTGAGGATCGAGGTGAGCGCCGCAGAGATCTGCGTGTCGAAGCCGAGCGTGTGGAGCCAGTCGACGATGTCGTTGACCGTGGCGCGGAAGTCGCCGTAGAAGTTGATCACCAGGTTGGTGAACTCTGCGCCCGCGTAGGCGAGCATGAGCGCCATTACGAGGAGCACCGCGTAGGCGAGCACGATGACGGCGGTGGTCGCGAGCCACCGCGGAACGCCGAGCCGCTCGAGCGGGTGACGGATCGGATGGCAGATGATCACGATCACGGCCGCGATGGCGAGTGGGCCCACGATCTCGCGCCCGAGCGACAGGCCGACCAGCACGACGACCGCGGCGGCGAGCCCGAGGAGCACCCGCAGCGGGGGAGTTAGACCGGTTCGCACTGCGCCCGTCAGCTCGGCGCCAGCCGGCTCGACTCCGGCAGTACGGGGCGGATGCTTGGCCTCGGGTGCCGCGTGCGACGGTGAGCGATCTTCCATTGCTTCACTGTATCCGAGTCGGGGAGGGATGCTGGACGGCGAGGGATCCCTCGCCCCTACACGATGTCGCCGCGCCAGCGAGTGGCCCACCCCGCGAGCACCGCCACCACCGCAAACGCCAGCAGCACCCCGAGCCCGCCCCACACCGTCAGCGGCTCGGCCCCCGCAGGGAATGACGCGTCGAGCGACGACATGCTGTTCATGACGCTCGCACCAACGAACGCATCGGTCGCGGCGCCCGGCAGGAACTTCGCGAGCTGCGCGCTCCACTCCCAAAACTGTGCCCCCGCCCGCAGCACCGGCTCGATGAACTGGGTGAAGACGAGCGCGAGCACGATCGTGAACGCCTGATTGCGGACCAGCACGCCCACCCCGAACCCGATCAGCGCCCACACGCTCATCGCGATCACTACGCGAACGAACAGCAGCCACGTCTCCGGCGTATCGAGCATCGGGCCGCCCTCGAGTGCAAGCAGCGTCGGCGCCCCCGCGCCCACGGCGCCCACGAGACCCGCCAGGCCGATGAGCAGGCCGAACCCGAGCAGCACGATGGCCTTGCCGAGCAGTACGATCCCTCGCCGCGGTTCGATCGTGAACGCGAGGCCGAGCGTCCGATGCCGAAGCTCACCTGTCGCCATCAGCGCACCGAACAGCAGAGGGATCACGTACCCGAACGTCGTCACCGAGGCGTAGACCATGTCCGCCGCAGCTTGCGCCGGCACCGCGGCGGGCGGGGCACCCATGGCGTCGCCGAACTCCTCACCCAGCGACCCCGACATCGCACCGAACATGAACGCGAACAGTGCGGCCATCATCGCCGAATAGCCCGCGAGCACGACCGCGAGCAGCCACCACAGTTTCGTCGCCAGCACCTTTCGCGCCTCGGCCGAGACGCTCCGCGCGATCCGGTTCATGAGTCCTCCCCAGCGATGAGCTGCAGGAAGCTCTGCTCGAGATGGCTCGCTTCTACGCTCAGGTGGGTGAGCGCGATCCGTTCCTCGAGGGCGATGCGGCCGATCCGCTCGGGGTCGAGCTCCGTCACCCGCATGGCGTCGCCGCGCACACCCTGCACGTGCCCGCCCGCCGCCTGTAGAGCCTCAGCGAGCCGGCCCTGATCGCCGCCCGCGCTCACAAGAACGGCGCGCTCGCCGCTGCCGCGCTGCAGCTCGGTGAGCGTGCCGGCGTAGGCGAGGGATCCCTCGCGAATCACCACCACATCGTCCACCGTCTGCTGCACCTCGCTGAGGAGGTGCGACGAGAGCAACACGGTCTTCCCGTCGTCGGCGAGTCGACGGAGGAACTGGCGGATCCACCGGATGCCCTCGGGGTCGAGGCCGTTGATCGGCTCGTCGAGGATTATCACCTCGGGGTCGCCGAGCATGGCGGCCGCGAGCGCGAGGCGCTGACGCATGCCGAGCGAGTACCCACCCGTCTTGCGGTCGGCCGCCGCGGTGAGCCCCACGAGGTCGAGCTTCTCGGCGATGACGGCTTTGGGGAGGCCGATCCCACGCCGAACGATGTCGAGGTGGGCGCGGCCCGTGTGGGCGGGGTGGAAGTTCGCGGCGAGCGATGCGCCGACTGTGAGTGCGGGCCGCTCGAGCGCAGCATAGGGGAGCCCGCCGATCGTCGCGGAGCCGGAGTCCGGGCGCACGAGACCGAGCACCATCGCGAGGGTTGTCGTCTTGCCGGAGCCGTTCGGGCCGAGAAACCCCGTGATACGGCCGGGTTGCGCGGTGAACGACAGCGCGTCGACCGCCCGCACGGTGCCGAAGCGCTTCGACAGGCCGGTGACCTCGACCGTTCCAGCTTCCCCGCCCATGCGCCCCCCGAACTGTGTTTCGCACCATCCTCCCACCTGAGGGTGGGATGGTTCCAGTGCCTGCTGCTTGCTATCCGCACTCCACCCTGTGTTTCCTGTGCTCTGCTGCCCCACCTTGCTCCTTTACTTTCCCTTGCTCCTTGCTTGCTCCTGCGCCTATTGCTTTCTCTGCTCAGCGGGGTATCTCTCCTCTGCGTACCGAAAATCGCCGAATACGGTCCGCGGAAGCGAGATCCCCCGCAGAAGAGAGAAGTGGAGAAGCGTGAAGGGGGAGGGGTTGAGGGAAGGGGCCTGAGAAGCAGAGGATGGATGGAAGGGGAACAGGGATCCCTGCGCGCATGCACCACAATGGAGGCATGCCTGCGCCCCTCGCCCGCACCGTCATCGACATCGTCGATCGTCCGTTCCACGCGATCTGGACGCCGGAGGATGGCGTGCTGCGGGCGGCGGGATTCGCGACCGACGTCGACCCTCAAACTGACACGCTGGTGCAGCGCCTTGCCGCGCTCGCACCGGAACTCGTATCGCGAGGGATCGTGGACACCCCGCACGGGCACATCGCTGATGCGCTGCGCGCCTATGACGCCGGTGACGTCGCGGCGCTCGACACCCTCAGCGTGGCGCAGCCGGAGACACCGTTCCGCGCCGAGGTCTGGCGGGCGCTGCGGCGCGTTCCGGCAGACCGGCCCGTCACTTACACGGAGCTCGCCACGCTTGCCGGACGTCCTGCCGCGGTCCGGGCGGCGGCATCCGGCTGTGCGAACAACCTCATCGCGCTCGTCGTCCCGTGCCACCGGATCGTGCGCGCCGACGGGGGCTTGGGCGGATACCTCTTCGGCACCGACATCAAGGAACGGCTCCTGCGCCACGAAGCAGCCGCGTGAGACGCAGGACGAGATCAGGGGCGGTCCCTGCTCACAGTAAGGATTCACCAGCGCGTACACACTATAAAAAACAGAGGGGCCGACGGGAATCGAACCCGCGTTCTCAGCTTGGGAAGCTGATGTCTTACCATTAGACGACGGCCCCGAGAGCTCCGGGGACCGTTCTACCCTAGCAGAAACGCGCCCCCATCCCTCACTGGCAGATGGCTGCCTCCGCGAGGCGGCCCGCCTGATCTTCGGCGGTCCAGGTGAGCTCCGGGCCAGCCCCGCCGGCGCTCGCGATCGCCGCGATCTGCAACGCGAGCGTGCGGGCAAACCCGGCGCCCGCCGAGGAGTTGTTCAGGGCCACGATGACGGTGAACCCGGTCGAGGGATCCTGATAGGCGGCGGAGATCGTACCCGTGATCGACCCGCTTCGGCCGAGGAGTGGCCCCACCTGTTCGGTGCCGAACGCCCACTGCGGGCTGTCCTCGGCGATCTCGCTCGTCGGGTTGCCCTCCTCGTCACGCTCGGGGTTCTGAGTGGGCTGCGTCGCGGTGACGACGTCGGCCCCACCGAACTCGCCCGCAAAGTAGGCCGTGTAGAAGTTCTTCAGGTCGGTCACCGTCGTGACGGTCGCACCCGCGCCGCCGAGCATGCTCGGTGATACCTCCGGGATCTCGAGCACCTCAACGTCGCACACCGGCGCGCCGCCGCTCGACGGGAAGGCGCGGGCGGACAGTGAGTCCCCCGAAATCGCGGTGCCTGTCGCGGGGTGCGACGACGAGCGCATGCCAGCCGGTTCGAAGACCTGCGTCTCGACCAGGTCGCCGAGTGTGCTCGCACCTTCGACGGCGAGTGCACGACCGAGCAGCACGGCGTTGGTGTCCGACTGATGGAAGTCGAGCCCGGGCCACGACAGCGGAGAGTTCACGAGCCCCTGCGCGATGAGTTCCTGTGCCGGCCACGGCCGGGTGGGGTTCGAAACGAAGATATCGGCGATCGGGCCCTTGAAGTCGGCAAGGCCCGAGCGCTGGGCGCACAGCTGCTCGTAGGTGATGTCTTCGATGCCGCTCTGTCGGGGCAGATCGTTCGACACGGGATCGTCGAGCTTGACGCGGCCCTGCTCCACCGCGTCGAGGAGCAGTGCGCAGACGACGGGCTGGGCGGACTGGGCGCTCCGGAACCGCGTGCCGGCGTCGACGCCCTCGCCGTAGCCGCGCACGTACTCGCCCGAGGCGTCCCACACGCCGACGATCGCTTCCGTCGAATGGCTGAGCTGCATGGCCGACTCGATGGCCGCGTCGATCCCGCCGGAGATCCCTTCACCGACGGTGTTGACGTCGCCCGCCGCTGCAACGCTCTCGCCACCGGTGCATGCGGTGAGTCCGAGTGCTGCGACGGCGACGGCGCCGATCACGGCGAGACGGGTGCGATGCGCGCGCTTCGGGGTCACAGAACCGCCAATCTCCACAGGGTCAAAACAAGCAGAGTCTACTGTGTCGCGCTGGGAGTCGCGCCGAGATTCGCTCGACGTCGCTGCGGAGGCTCCGATGCCGGCCGCCCCGATCCTTACTAGACTGGAGGGGTGATGAATTTTGCTGCTGACGTGGTAGCCGGTGTGACCGGGCACATGAACGGGGACCACCCCGAAGACAATCTGCTGATCGCGCGGGCTTTCGGTTATCCGGATGCGACGGCGAGCGAGATGGTCGGCATCAGGGGCGACGCAGGCGTCTGGCGTGTCGCAGATGCCGCGGGAGAGCACGAGCTGGCTGTGCCGTGGCCGGGCGGTGCGATCACCGAGCGGCCGGAAATCCGTCGCGAGGTCGTCGCTTTGTACCATGCGGCCTGCGAGCGGCTCGGTGTCGAGCCTCGCCAGGAGCACGAACCCGAGCAGGGCTCGCACCACCACGGCGGGCAGCCCGCGGCAGCCGACGCCGAGGCCGGTGACAAGCCGTTCTCGCGGGTGATTCGCGAGGGATCATGGTCCGACCACTCCGACAGTGAAGGCTCGACCTTCATGGAGGACATCATGCGGGGCATCGGCACCCTGCAGGACTATGTCGACCTCGTCGCCCAGCACTACTTCATGTACGAGGCGCTCGACGCGGCGACCGCGCAGGTCGCGGCGGATCCGGCGTTCGCCGGGTTCCACGACCGTGGACTGGACCGGATGGCGTCGCTCGAACGCGACCTCGTGCACCTCATCGGCGACGACTGGCGCGACCAGATCTCACCCGTTCCCGCGACCGAGGCGTACGCGCAGCGGATCCGCGAGGTCGGGGAGGAAGGGTGGGTTGCCGGCGTCGTCGCGCACCACTACACCCGCTACCTCGGCGACCTCTCGGGCGGGCAGATGATCGCGAAGCGTGTGGCGCGGCAGCACGGGTTCGAGCAGGACGGCATCGCCTTCTATGATTTCGCAGGCCTCGGATCCCTCGCCGAATTCAAGGAGCGCTACCGCGAGGCACTCGACCGCCTGGGCGTTGAGCTCAGCGCGGAGGAGCAGGCGCGCATGCTCGACGAGGTGCGCGTCGCCTACGGCTTTAACACCGCGGTGTTCGTCGACCTCGGCAAGGCGAAGGCCGCCGCGACGGCGTAACTACGCGCGCGGCCGCCCGCGGCGCCCAGGCGGCGCTCAGGCGCTGCTGGCCGTGGCCTCAGGCTGAGGGGCCTCGCTCCTGCATGAAACGCACGACGTTCGGGTCGACGATCACGTCGCGCGGCTGCAACGGCCGCTTCAGGTAGAGGCCCTCCAGGGTTCGCACCCTGCTGAGCGCCACGTAGGTTTGCCCCGCAGAGAACGCGCGCGGCCCCAGATCGATCTCTGCAGCATCGTACGTGTGCCCTTGCGACTTGTGGATCGTCACGGCCCACGCGAGCCGCAGCGGAAACTGCTCGAACTCGGCGACAACTTCCTTCTCGAGTTTCTTGGTCTCCGCGTCGTAGCGGTAACGGAACCGCTCCCACGTCGTCGGTTCCACCTCGAACTCCTCGGCGTCGGCGCCCTCGCCGACCTCCACCCACACGGTGCCGTCGATGCGTGAGACCGTGCCGATCGTGCCGTTCACCCAGCGCCCGTCGGAGTCGTTGCGCAGGAACATGACCTGTGCGCCGGGCTTCAACTCGAGCACCTCGTCGGCGGGGTAGGTGTTCTCGCGGAACTCCCCGTTGATCTCGGCGACGGCCTTGAGCGGCGCCCCCGTGATCTCGGCGAGCCGCTCGGCGTTGATGCGGTTCACGGTCGCGTTCGTCGTCGCGAGGGTGATGACGTCTCGCGGGGCTGGCCGCGCGCCTGCCGAATTAAGGTGGTTTGCTTGCGCCTCGTCGACGACCCCGTGCCGCACCGCGCCGAGAATCTGCTTGAACTCGTCGTCGCGCTGCCGGTGCACCTCGGTGAGCTCGATCACCGCGAGGGGGGCCGCCTGCCACACCTTCGCGTCGAAAAACCACAGCGACCGGTACGTGTCGGCGAAGTACGCGCGCTCGTGGGGATCCCTCGGGGGCACCGGCGGCAGCTGGAAGGGATCACCGAACATGATGATCTGCGCCCCGCCGAACGGGTCGTGACGCTTGCCCCGCGCGAGCCTGAGGGAGCGGTCGATCGCGTCCATGAGGTCCGCGGAGACCATCGAGATCTCATCGATGACCAGCGTGTCGATGGCGGCGAGCATCTTCTTCAGTTCGCCGGGCTGATCGAGATCGTGGTCGGCGATGACCCCCGTGGGGAGGCGCAGGAGCGAGTGGATGGTCTGCCCGCCGACGTTCAGCGCGGCGACGCCGGTGGGTGCGCAGACCGCGATGATCTTCGAGGTGTTCCATGCGAGATGGTTCAGGATCGTCGACTTGCCCGTGCCCGCGCGCCCGGTGACGAACACGTGTTCGCGGGTGTGCTCGATGCGCTCGTAGACGGCGAGCTGTTCGGCGGAGAGATCGGGGCGGGCCACCAGATCAGGTTACCCGGAGCCGGCGGCGCCGCGGCGCACCGTTACTGGCGTGGGGCGTCGCGCACCGCACGCACGGGGAGGAGGAGCAGGAGCCCCACCAGCAGCACGAGGATGATGCCCATGATCCCGAAGATGGTCGACCCGCCGAGCGCGACGGCGAGGGTGAACCCTGCGGGCGCGAGGAAGGAGACCGCGCGCCCCGTCGTCGCGTAGAGACCGAAGATCTCACCCTCACGGCCCGGGGGGATGACCC
Source organism: Leucobacter sp. (assembly GCA_041655455.1). GTDB lineage: Bacteria > Actinomycetota > Actinomycetes > Actinomycetales > Microbacteriaceae > Leucobacter. The sequence continues at coordinate 42,819 of JBBAFK010000021.1, forward strand.
GCGCGAGGAAGGAGCGCGACGCCGACTGCACGGGCCCCACGAAGATGCACAGGACCAGGCCGAACACCCAGAACACCCACGGTCCGAGCGGATTCAGTACGAAGACGAGCACACCGCAGATCACCATCAGGATCAGGGACGAGACCATGACCGGCTTCGGCCCGATCCGATCCTCGAACACACCACCTAGGATCGTCGCGATTCCGGCGACCACGTTCGCGGCGATCGCGAAAATGATCACGGTCGTCGGGTCGAACCCGAAGCTGCGGGCCGCGATTACTCCGCCGAAGGTGAATACTCCGGCGAGCCCGTCACGGAAGACGGCGCTCGCGACGAGGAAGTACAGTGTGTGGCGGGCATTCTTCCAGAGGTCTGCGATGCTGCGGAGCAGGTCTCGGTAGGCGTGCAGGATCCCTTTCGCCGCTCCTGGCGTGTTCGGATCCGCGGGGATCTCGGGAACGGCGACGAGTACCGGAATCGCGAACACCGCGAACCACAGCGCCGCGAGCACCATGGCGATGCGGATGTTCCAGCCGTCCGCCGCAGTGACGCCGAACCAGCCGACGTCGGGGAAAATGAACCCGACGAGCAGCAGCGCGAGCAGCACGATGCCGCCGATGTACCCCATGCCCCAGCCGAAGCCGGACACCTTGCCGACGTTCGCGTTCGTCGAGATCTGCGTGAGCATCGAGTTGTAGTTGACGCTCGCGAACTCGAACGCGATATTTCCGACCGCGAGCAGGATGAGGCCGAACAGCAGGTACTGCTCGTCGGGGGCGACGAGCACGAGCAGCGCCGTGCAGGCGACGACGACGCCGGTCGTGATCGCGAGCCACAGCTTGCGGCGCCCCGCCGCGTCAGACAGCCGCCCGAGCACGGGGGCGACGAGCGCCACGACGATGCCCGCGATGAGGAGCGCGGTGCCGAGCTTCGAGGAGGTCTCGGCTTCGGGCCCGAACGCGTCGCTGGTGATGTAGACGGAGAAGACGAACGTCGTGACGACCGCGTTGAAGGAGGCCGACCCCCAATCCCACAGCGCCCACGCGACGATCTTGCCGCGCTGCTTCGGGGCTCCGGAGTGGTCGTCGATCGACGTGGGGACGCTCGCAGTCATGCGCTCAGCGTATCCCAGGCGGGTGTCGTGCCGGTGACGCGAGCGCGCTTGCCTCGCGCTACGCGGTGCGTCTCGCGCGCTGGGGGCCGTGGCTCTCGGGCTCGAGCTGCAGCGTCACGTGCGAGGTGTCGAAGTGCTCGTTGAGGCAGGCTCGCAGTTCGTCGAGCACCGCGTGGTAGCCGCGGCCGTTCCAGGTTTCGTCGGCGACCGTGACGTGCGCGGAGAACGCCGGCACCCCGGAAGTGATGGTCCAGGCGTGCACATCGTGGACCTCGATGACCCCGGGTACCGAGAGCATGTGCGCGCAGGCGGTGTCGACGTCGATGTTCTTCGGCGACGCCTCGAGGAGTACATTGACGACGTCGCGGAGCAGGCTGATCGCGCGCGGGAAGATGAGCAGCGCGATGAGGATCGAGGCGACCTGGTCCACCCAGTTCCAGTCGGTCAACAGGATGACGACGGCCGCGACGATGACGGCGAGGGATCCCAGGAGATCGCCGAGCACCTCCAGGTACGCGCCGCGCACGTTGAGGCTCTCCTTCTGCGCCGACTGCAGGATGAGGAGCGACGCGAGGTTCGCGACCGCACCGATCACGGCGGCGATGAGCATGGGCGTCGAGTGGACCTCCACCTCGTCGCCGAAGCGGAGCACCGCCTGGATGAAGATGACGACGGCGATGACGCCGAGCACGATGCCGTTGACGAGCGCCGCGAGCACCTCGACGCGAAGGTACCCGAAGGTGCGCTTCGACGTGGCCGGCAGGGTCGCGATGACGCTCGCGATGAGCGCGATCGCGACACCCGTCGCGTCGGTGAGCATGTGGCCGGCGTCGGCGAGGAGGGCGAGCGAGTTCGAGATGAGTGCGCCGATGAGCTGCACGACGAACACGGTGAGCGTGATGACGAGCACGAGTACGAGTCGTCTGCGGTGCTTCCCGGTCGCGGTTGCGGCCCCCTGCAGGCCGTGGTCGTGCGCGGCGCCGCGGTGCGCGTCGGTGCTCGTCGGGGGTGCGAGGTGCGAGTCGCTGAATTCGACCGCGCACGCTTCGGGGTCTACCCACTCGGGGTTCACCCCGTCGGGGTTTACCCGCTTGAAATCGACCCCATCAGGGTCCTCCTTCTCGGGATCAACTCCTTCGGGCAGGTCGTTCATACGCTCGACCATATCTCCCTCTCTTTAGTCCTCCCTTAAGGTCCGACTCGGTCGTCCTTCTCGACCCTGCAAACGGTATGTAATCCTAGAAATATACGCCCGGATCTCGAGTTTTAGCCATATATTCTGCAGATCGCATACGGTGTGCAGGCGGGGGAGGGCGGTGAGGGTGGGGAGGGCAGGGAGCCGCGGGGGCGTGGCGGGTCGGCGGGGAGCCGCGGTCGGCGGTCGCGGGTCGCGGGGCGAGGGATCCCTCTACCGCGCGTGGGAGCGGAAGCGGCGCAGCAGCAGCGAGTTTGCGACCACGAACACACTCGAGAACGCCATCGCGGCACCCGCGATCATCGGGTTCAAGAGCCCTAGGGCCGCGAGCGGAATCGCCGCGACGTTATAGGCGAACGCCCAGAAGAGGTTGCCCTTGATCGTGGTGAGCGTGCGGCGTGAGAGCCGGATCGCGTCGGCGGCGCTGCGGAGGTCTCCCCGCACGAGCGTAATGTCGGCCGCCTCGATCGCCGCATCGGTTCCGGTGCCCATCGCGAGGCCGAGGTCGGCCTGCGCGAGCGCCGCCGCATCGTTCACGCCGTCGCCGACCATCGCCACGACCCGGCCCTCGGTCTGCAACGCCTTGACGACGTCGACCTTGTCGCCGGGCAGCACCTCCGCGTGCACGCGTTCGATGCCGACCTCCGCCGCCACCTGCTCAGCGACGGCCCGGTTGTCGCCGGTGAGCAGGATCGGCGTGAGCCCGAGCGACCGGAACTGCGCGATCGCCTCAGCGCTCGTCGGCTTCACGGTGTCGGCGACCGCGAGCACGCCGCGAACCCGGCCGTCCCACGCCGCGACCACCGCGGTCTTCCCCTCCGACTCGAGGCGCGCCTTCTCGGCGAGCATGGCGGGGTCGTCGGCGATCGCCCAGTCGGTGAGCAGGGTCGGGCGGCCGACGAGGGCGGTAAGGGATCCCTCGCCCCCGGCGTCGATCACGGTCGCAGTGACGCCCTTCCCGGCGACGTTGCGGAAGCCATCAACGGTCGGGAGATCCCTCGACTCGATGCCGAGCTCGCGGGCCGCGCCTCGCGCGATCGCCTGGGCGATGGGGTGCTCGGACGCCCCCTCCACGGCGCCGACGATGCGCAGCAGCTGTGCGCGGTCTTCGCCGTCCGCGGGAACCACATCCGTGAGGGCCATGCGGCCGCTCGTGACGGTGCCGGTCTTGTCGAGCACGACGGTGTCGACCCGTCGCGTCGACTCCAGGATCTCGGGGCCCTTGATGAGGATGCCGAGCTGTGCACCGCGCCCCGTGCCGACGAGCAGCGCCGTGGGGGTGGCAAGGCCGAGCGCGCACGGGCACGCGATGATGAGCACGGCGACGGCCGCGGTGAACGCGGCGGAGACGGAGTCGCCGAAGATGAGCCAGGCGGCGAGTGTGGCGATCGCGAGCACAATGACGATCGGCACGAAGACACCGGAGATGCGGTCCGCGAGGCGCTGCACGTCGGCCTTGCCCGACTGCGCGTCCTCGACCATCTGCGCCATCTGGGCGAGCTGGGTGTCGGATCCGACCCGGGTGGCGCGCACGACGAGACGGCCGCTCGTCGAAACGGTGCCGCCGGTTGCGCGGTCACCCGGGCCCGCCTCGACGGGCACCGATTCGCCGGTGAGCATCGAGGCGTCGATCGCGCTGTGGCCGTCGACGATCACGCCGTCGGTCGCGACCTTCTCGCCCGGGCGCACGACGAACTCGTCGCCGACGCGGAGCTCGTCGACCGGGATGCGGGTCTCGACGCCGCCCTCGATGCGCGACACGTCCTTGGCGCCGAGCTCGAGCAGCGCGCGGAGCGCCGCCCCGGCCTGCCGCTTCGAACGCTTCTCGAAGTAGCGCCCGGCGAGCAGGAACATGGTGACGCCGGCGGCGACCTCGAGGTAGATGTTGCCCGCGCCGTCGTGGGGGTGGATGGTGAGCTCGAACGGGTGCGTCATGCCCTTCTCTCCGGCGGTGCCAAAGAAGAGCGCGTAGAGCGACCACAGGTAGGCGGAGATGGTGCCGACGGAGACGAGGGTGTCCATCGTGGCCGCACCGTGCTTGAGGTTCACCCAGGTCGCCTGGTGGAACGGCCAGGCTGCCCAGACGATCACCGGCGAGGTGAGGGCGAGCATCGCCCACTGCCAGTAGTCGAACTGCAGTGCCGGAACCATCGAGATAACGATGACGGGCACGGAGAGCCAGATGGAGCCGATGAGGCGCTGGCGCAGGGATCGGAGCTCGGGGTCCTCGTCTTCGGGTGAGGGATCAGGCCGCTCCTCGGGCAACTGTGCCGTGTAGCCCGTCTTCTCCACCTCGGCGATGAGCAGCGAGGGATCGAACCCCTCGGGCGCCGTGACGCGGGCCTTCTCGGTCGCGTAGTTCACTGTCGCCTCGACGCCGTCGAGCTTGTTCAGCTTCTTCTCGACGCGGTTCGCACACGACGCGCAGGTCATGCCGCCGATCTCGAGTTCGATGCTG
>JBBAFK010000022.1:0-46561 GCA_041655455.1 Leucobacter sp.
TTCCGGTACTTGGGTGCACGAGCTGGGCGGGTAGCCGGGTGGCAGCAGCGCTGCGAGGTCGGGATCGGGGGGCGCGGGGTCGGTGGTTGTGGGCACGGTCTGCATCGAGGGCTGGTCGTCGGCGGTGGGTTGGAAGATCACCGCAGCGGCGATTGCCGACACGGCGACCGCGGCCGCCACAGCGATGAACTGTCGCTGGCGGCGGCCCTGGCGCATGGTTGCAGCAGGCTGGCCCACGACGGGGCGGGCGGGGACTGGTGACACAGCGGCTGGTCGCGGGCTGGGTGTCTGGGTGGCCGGCGGGTCGTACGGTGCAGGCTCTTCTCCTGGGCTCCAGGTGAAGAATTGGCTCGGGACGGGCAACGGTGCCGTGATCGGGTCCTCGTTGTCGGGCGCGGTGCTCATGGTTCACCAGTGAGCAGGTCTGCAAGGTGCCCGTCGCCGCGTTGGCGAAGGATGATCTCGACTTCCTCGCGTGGGCACTGTAGCGCTGAGGCCAGGGCCGCGATCGGCACGCGCACCGTCTTGCCAAGCAGCTTTCGGAGCAGGGGCAGCCCGTTGTCGTTGGCTTCGATGCGGATGGCGTCGAGTCTGGCGTCGTCTAGCCGGAACACCATGAGCAGCGTGTCGCCGGCGGTCGCGTCAACGGCCAGGGCTTGGGCGCGAAGCGACCCCACATTGGCGCCGGTGGTCGAAGAAGGTTTCCAGGACACGGTGCTGTTCCCGTGCGCTCCGGTGAAGGTGCGGCGGCCGCCTGGGTTGATTCCGAGTGCCGTTGCGGCCGCGGGGGGGATCGGGTGGCCCGAGCCGCGCTGCAGTTCCCTGGTTACCGGAATGGCGAGCCGGACTTCGTTGTCACCGTTGTGGAAAGCGCCACGCACGGTGTTCAGCGGCGGGGCTTTCGGCCATCCGTCACGTTTGGTGCGGCGTCGGACTTTTCCGGCCTCGGTGACGAACGCCAGGGTGTAGTGGTAGGTCCGGATGGAGGATTCGGTGATGTCGGGGATCGTGGTCGTCAGGTGATCGATGATGTCGCTGGTGGAAGCTTCACCGCCTTGCTCATCGATGTAGCGTCCGACGGCCTGGGCGATGCCGGAGTACTCGACGGGCTTCCAGCAGCGCAGTGCCCATCGGCGGCGGCTGGTTCGCAGGAACCGGTCGTCGTGGGAGAGTCTCTCCTTGAGTGTGGTGAGCTTGAGGTCGTCCTCACCGAGGGTGGCCCAGATTGACTCTGCTGTCGCCGCGACACCAATTGCGTGCAGAGCGGCCTCGGCTTTGGCAGCGACAGAGACGTTGGACCACCGGACCCAGGTGTCCCCGAAGCGCCGGAGCGTCTCTTGGTCTTGAAGGTAGGCCAGGGCGACACCGGCGGGCATGCCGCAGCGGCCCAGTTCGTTGAGCAGTGTGTCGGTCGACGGGGCGGCAGTAGTGCGAAATACCTCGGCAACGGCGCTGGTGACTTGTGCGCGGCCGCCGAGTGCTTCGGTGGTGCGTTCTACCCAGCGGTTACGTAGGAGTCGGAAGGGGCCGGCGAGATGCAGTAGGGCTTGTGCTGCGTGACTTGATGATTCCAGTCCGTATCTGCGCAGTTCTAGCTCGACGGCATCGAGGGGTAGGTACGGTCCGAGTCGCTGGCGCAGGTGCTGTGCGTGCTCCAGGACCTCCTGGTGAGCCGGATCGGCGAGCATCTCGGCGAAGCGTGCTCGGGCACGGGGCAGGTTTCGGTAGACCGAGATTGCGCTGACGCCAAGGAGTTCAGCGGCTTCTTTCTGGGTGAGTGGGTCGAGGGACCACACATGCCGGGACAACAGGGTTCGGTCGAAGTCGTTGAGTCGATTCGTGAGCCGTGTGACCGACGCCTCGGGGCCGACGTGCTCGCCAGCCTGGCCGCCGCGGTGCAGACGGACGGCCTGCTGTGCGGCTTCGATGAGCGCCTGAACTGCGCTGGCACCCCACCGCGGCCGCAGCAACAAAGCCTGCGGGGTGAGGCGGGCCACGTGAGCCCACTGCGGGGCTACCTCGGCGTAGGCGCTCATGCGGCGCGGAAGCTGGGTGTACGGGATGGGCGAAGACGCCACCGTGTCTAGTCCGTCGACCAGATCACGCAGTGGCGTGGTCAGGATCGCCTCGTTGCGCCACCAGTCGGGGTCCAGGGCAGTGGGTTCCCGATCCAGGTCGTCCTCGGTCAGCATCCGTGCTCCTTTGACTCGCGGCCTTCGGATGCCAGGTGGTCGGTGGCCATGGTTTCAAGTCCTCGACCGGGAGATCCCGCACTGCTCGGACGCCTCGGATAGCTTGATCAAATCGGGATCACTCACTGGCTTAGTCACTTTCGACGGCCTTCTTGCGTTGGCCACGCCGGGAGACAGGGATCGTGGCGGCTGGTTGCTGCGCGGCGGCCAGGGCTTCGTTGAGGGCTTGCACACGCTCGGTGTGGCTGCGTTCGATGCGGGCGAGTTGTTCGGCGTGGTCGCTGCGGAGAGCTTCCCGTTCGGCTCGCGCCTCGTCGCGTTGACCTTGCATTTCTCGGCGTAGCTCGATGAGCGCTTCGCGGTCGGTTTGTGCGGCCTGTTGGCTGGCCGCGGCTTGGCCTTGCACTGTGGCCAGCTCGACCCGGACGGCCGCGGTCTGGGCGACGGCCTCGCGGACGGCTTGGTTGGCCTGGTCGAGTTCTTCTTGCAGTTGCCGTCGCTGGTGCTCGGCGTTCTCGCGGGCCCGGTCGAGTTGTGCGCGAAGATCGGCCGCGGCCTGGCGTTCGCGGGCTAGGTCCTCGGCAGCAGCGCGGGCTGCTGCCTGCGCAGCTGCCGCGTCGACGCGTGCAGAGTTGGCATCGCGCTGGGCTTGCTCAACGTCGGCGTCACGTTCAGCGACAACAGTCTGGTGATGAGCTTCTTTGGCCGCGAGCTCCTCGCGTGCTTCGCGCAGCGCGGCCTCGCCTGCCGCGCGGATCTCAGCGATCTCGTCCTGTGCCTGCTGACGGGCTTGGGCAGCCTCAGCGAGGGCTTCTTCAGCGAGGGTGTCGGCTTCTTCCCGGTCACGCTCGGCGGCCGTGGCGCGGTCTTCGGCGGCGCGGGCGCTGCGTTCGGCGGCGGCCGCACGCCGCTCGGCCTCGGTGATCTTCGTGAGCGCTTCGCGGTGCGCGTCTTCGACCTCGGCTCCCGCGGCTTCGACGTCGCCGGCGGCGCGGATCTGCGAGGTGATGTCGTCGAGGTATTGACGGAGGTCGGAGAAGCGTTGGGGCAGTTCGGCAAGGCGTTGGTCGAGCGTGGCCCGGGCCATGGATACCGGCGCTGTGGACGCGTGGTCTTGGACGGCGACTGGGGCTTGCTGTCGGCGGGCTCGCCAGGCGGTGGCTCGGTTGTGCACGGGCCCGCCCGCGTCGGCCTGTTCGCAGTATCGAGACGGGCGACCGGTCGCGGGGTCCGGGCGCCGTGGACGGCTGCAGCCGGGGTAGGTGCAGAGGTCGCCGGGGGGAGTGGGCGGGGGACCAAGCTCGCTCATCACCCAAGCATACTCGTTTCGTCAACAACCGAGGGTCTTATAACGAAACGAAACGAAACGAAACGAAATGAGCCTCCTACGCGTGAGATGCGCGACGCAGCGGCAGGAGGGCCGCTGCTGGTTGGGCGGCGACGTGCATAGCGGCGCGGGGTCCTGTTTCGGCGGCGGTGGAGATTGAGGGTGGTGTGAGATGAAGGGGAGCGCCGAGGCGGACACTGGCTTAGAAAGCCCTTCAGCAAGGAAGGTGGGGGAGATGATCATTAGCCTCTCGCTGCACCCTCGCCGGCCGGACCCGAAACCACGCAACATCCCCTGAAGGAACCTGCCGAACCTGCGAAGGGACACCCGACACGATGGCGATGTCGCTGACCGACCTGATCGACCTGCTACAACGGCGGGGCCATGATTCGGTCGCCTTGTTCTTTCCGCAGGTGCGGTTTTACAGCGTGAATGCCAGCGATCTCGACGCCTGCATGGATTGGTTCGCCGAACTCACCATGACGGTTGGCATTGACGACGACGATGTCGATGACGTGGTGGTCGGATCCCTGGATTTCGTGGTGATTCGCCTGGATACCGACGACCCGATCGCTGTGTGTCTGGATCAATTCAGCGGCGACCACGAGATGCTGGCCAGCCTGTTCGATGGCAACCGACTCGCAGCGCACGTGGAAGAACAGTTCGAAAGCTGGTTGGCGCCCGGGGCCGTCCTGGTCCCCAACGTCGCCTTCGTCGTGGAACCGTTGCGTGGACACCGGCTCGGGGCATGGCTGCTCGCGGAAACCATTTACCGCATGCTGCCCTCGGGCACAGTGCTCGCGTGGCCCTACCCCGTCGGCGACACCGACAATCCCGCCATCGACGCGCTCGATGACGCGATTACACGACTCTCGCACCACTTCAGGCTCTGTGGATTGGAGCGTGTCGAGTCCGCGCCGTGGGCATTGGGCATGTCGACCGCATTCATCCACCTCGACAATGCCCGCACCGAACTCGACGAGGCGGTGCGCGACCTCTCGGTAACGATTCCCCTCGACGCGTTGCATGCGGCATCCACGCCACCGCTAGGGCGTGTCTCCCATATGGCGGGTCCAGGTGATGCATGCGCTCAGGACGACCGCGGCGCGGTAGACGATGGCGAGTTTGTCGTAGCGGGTGGCCAGCCCGCGCCATTGTTTGAGCAGCGCGAATGATCGTTCGACGAGATTGCGCTGCTTGTAGCGGATCTCATCGAGCGCGGGTGGTCGACCACCGAGTGCGCCGCGTCGTTTCCGGGCAGCGATCTCGTCGCGTTTCTGCGGAATGACCGCGGTGATCTTGCGGCTACGCAACAGACGTCGGGTGACTCCGCTGGAGTAGGCCCGGTCGGCGATCACCGCATCTGGACGCGAACGGTCACGCCCCTGGCGGCGGGGCACCACGATCTCATCGAGCACCGCGGCCAGCATCGCGCCGTCGTTGCGCTGGCCTCCGGTGACCACGACCGCTACCGGCCGGCCATGGCCGTCGACGGCGGTGTGGATCTTGGTGGTCAGCCCGCCCCGCGAGCGCCCGATCCCATGACCTGCGGGTTCACACTCGTGCAGCGGCAGATTCGTGTAATTCGACCCTGCCCCCTGTGTCCTGATCAGGACGGGTTGTGTTCGTCGCGTGCTGATGGGCTCTGTTGATCGTGGCATCAATGGACACCGTCCAGTCCAGTCGGCCCGTAGCGTCGGCCATGGCCAACAACGCCATCAGCACCCGGTCCCAGGTCCCGTCACCGGCGTAGCGACGATGACGTTTCCACACCGTCTGCCAGGGCCCGAACTCCGAACGCGGTAGATCACGCCACGGGATCCCGGTGCGGTATCGATAGACGATGCCTTCCACAACACGACGATCATCACCGAACGGATGACCACGACGCCCGTCGTTGGAGGGCAACAACCCCGAAATCAACTCCCACTGAGCATCACTGAAGAACCGGTACCGCGAAGCCACTGTCACTCCAACAGCATCGCCTCAAAGCTCCGACCTATATGGGAGACACGCCCTAGCGGAACGATAACTGCCTGGCCCGTCCAACTTAGCTCGGAACCCGAGTGTCGGTCGGGGTCGGGTTCGCCGAAATTGCCGCGACCTCGGACCTGGCGAGTTCAGCGGTCCGCCTTCACTCCACCTTGGGAGGGAAGGGCTATAACTCCTCCGATGGGGACATCGTCGGATAAACTGGACACAGATATTATTGTCCGATCTCAGTCGAGCTGGCGACCTGACGCAGGGAGCCGCCAGACTGGGTGAGACGCAATCGGTGTGCGACCGTCGCATTTGAGCCGGCGGATCGGGTCAACGCCTGCTGTAGCGCCGCTGCTATGTAGGCTCCACAACCCCTGCTGGATCCTTCACAGTGCGATGGGCGACACGCAGGCGGCGTTCCGCGGTGTGATACAAGCCGGGTCGCAGTTCCGGCCCCCGCCTGCAGCCTGTATTTTCTATCTTCCAGGTGGCTGGCTGGGCAGCCCCTTTGTGACGAGGGGTGTTCGCGGTGAGCTCAGGTGGTCCTACTTCGTCTTCCCGTGACGCTCCGGGGAAATTCTTTGTCACTATTCTGCTTGGTCTGCTCCTAGCGTTGCTTACTTGGAAGCTGACCACGCAGTGGGTGTGGCACCTTGACGACGCTGCCGCTTTGACATTGTCGGCAGCCATCGGAGGCGGCCTGATCTTCGCTGCTTATCCTGCGTGGGGATCGTCGTTCCACTCCGCCAAGTTCAGCCGTCGCGCAGCTGCTGTCAGCTGCATCATTCTTGCGGCCTTGATCGCTACCGTCTGGACTTGGCCATCGATTCTGGATGCGTTTGGTCGCGGCGACAGCGGGCGGGCACGGGTAGAGCCCCCGCCGGCTTCGTGCACTGAGGCCCCCTACGAGACCAACGATTGGGGACCGGACCGCCCCCTCGTCCCGCTGGGCGAAAGCAGCGCTCCCACCTTCAATAACGGTATTGAGGAAGGGATTGACGAGCGGATGTGGCTTGTGTCTGCGCGTGACGCCATCCATCAGGACAGTCCGCGACCAAATGGCGGCTATGAGCGCTTCATTGAGGTCAACCCGCAGAGTTCGTACCGGATTCGATTTATGTTCTGGAACAACGCCAGCGCACCCGGCACGGAGATCAACAATGTCCGAGCCGCCCTACGACTGCCGCAGTGTGCCTCCACCGATGTCCGCTTAGTCGGCCAGGTTACGGGCGACAACGCGGTGCCCAGCACGATCTGGGGAACCGTTCGATTCCACTCTCCGAAACCCTTCAAGCTCGAGTTCGCGCCCGACGCGGGCCCCGGCCACAGGAACATAGTCTGCTGGCCGGCGGAAACCGCCTGCAATCCGAACGGGCAAGGCTTCATTCCGTTGGATCCCAATGAGCTGGTCGCCCCCGGTGGGTTGCCGGTTCCCGGAGGCACGCTCTATCCCGGTTCCCAGTCTTTCACCTTCATCATGGTCTATGTCCGACCTGTGTTCGGCTGACTCCGGTCGATCAAACGCGGCTTCCTTCGAATATCCATGCGTGCTGCGAACTGCTATCGCTGAAAACTTCACCAGCTGACCTGGGGCCGGACAGCAGCGTTACCCAGCTCCGAATACAGTTGTCGTGCAGCATATTTACTCCTTACTGGTGACCCGCCATTTTGGTCTCCGCCCCATTCCTTCTTGGCGGGGGTGGGCTGTTGACAGCAGCATTCGAGCTGAACCGGATGCGCATGTTGTTCTGCGCGGACGGTCAGCAGTCTCTCAGGTGGTTCAAGTCGGGTCGCCAGATTGACTGAGAAGGTGACCGCAATCCGCCGACCGCCAGTTCGATTGCGAAAACCGCCAGATCTACTGAGACCGGACAATTATCGGCATCGGTAATCTAGTGTCTTGCAATCGATTTTGGCCCAGACTTGACATAACGTAAGTTATCGGCGAAATACGTTGTGGCACAAACACTTTCGGAACACCGCTCTTAATCGCCTGTGTCCGATCCGGAACTAATTGGGAGTAATCCGGAAAAACCTGGCAGTTGTTCGATCTCTCGCCTTCGGTTCCAGAACTATCTGACAGTGCCACCCTCTCAGGTTCTAGCCCATGTACTTGCAGATGTTTGGCCGGCGCAACCATGGAGCTGTGTCTGAATCCACGACTACCTGACAGCGCCGGACGGGACGATCGACAGTCCAGAACTACCTGACAGCGGCGGACACCCGCGGTCTCAATACCCAGCGCCGCGAATCCAATTCGTCACTGTGACGGTACCACCGCGGTGCGGCTCTTCCTGTTCGCCCAGTCCGCGGCCGTGACGATAGCAAAAGATGGATAACGTTGATTATCCATCTTTTGTCTGTCAAGCTGCTGCTGTGCCGCAACGGACAGATCTTGACCACCCCGTCGCCGAAGGCGCCGATGAAGCTGCCTCCGTGCTGCCGGCCGTCGACGAGATCCCAGAATGGTTCCGGCAGTTCTTAGACCACCGGCAGTCAAGTAAACCCTCGGCGCACACAATGAAGGCGTATCGGGGCGACTTCGTCGCCATCGCCAATCTGCTTACCGGTGGTGAGCCGGTCCGTCTCAGTCCAGCTGACATAACTCGCGATTCGATGCGGGCTGCGTTCGCGGCGTTTGCAGCCGACCACGAGGCGGCGTCGATCCGACGGTGCTGGTCCACGTGGAATGTGTTGTGCACCTTCCTCTATACAAACGAGTCGTTGGCGGCCAACCCTATGCTGCTTGTTGGACGTCCGAAGCTGAAGAAGCCGCTACCGAAGGCGCTCCCCCGAGCCGCTGTGGAAGCATTGCTCTCTGCCGTCACGCAGGAATCGGATGCTCGTCGAACAGATTGGAAAGAAAGGGATCTCGCACTCATTCTGACTGCACTCCTCGCGGGGCTGCGGGCGGAAGAACTCCGCCTGGTCGATGTTGGTGACATACGGACGCTCGACGACGGCTCCGCGGTGATCAACGTGAAAGGCAAAGGCGGCAAGGAACGCAACGTCCCGATCGAGCCAGCCCTGCTGGAGATAATCGGAACCTATATGGATAGTCGTGCCGGACGGTTTCCTCAGGGCAAGAAGCGCACATCGTCGCCGAAGAGTACGCCATTGTCGCGCTGGCCACATTCCGCCCCGCTATTCGTCGGTCGGGATGGTGAACGAATGACGCGTGGCACCCTACAGTCACGTATCAAGCGCGCTTTCAAACGTGCGGGCCCTGACGCACGCCCCGTACCCGGCGCCCTAGTGCACGGCCTCCGTCACACGTATGCCACTGAGCTCGCTACCTCGAATGTCAGTGTCTACACACTTATGAAACTTCTCGGGCATGAGTCAATGACGACGTCGCAGCGCTACGTAACGGCGGCGGGTATCGAAACCCGAAGTGCTGCATCGCAGAATCAGCTGTACCAATTGATTCCGGCCACGCAGGTTAGTGCCCATGACCCCGCGTAGAGGCCGCTGCCACAAAAGTCGAGCGACTGGCCGGGCGGGATCGTTCTGCGTCCCAAGCCGACGAGCGAGATGATACCGCTGCTTGCCTCGGGAGTCACCCGTACGAGGGCCGGCAAGTCCCGCACGGCCGGACGGGCCTTCGCACGGTACTTGCGGCCCACTCTTCGGCGTCGGCCGACTTGACGGCGCACACCTTGACGTATGCACCGGTCCACGGCCCGTTGTGCGGATTCTCACCGCTGATGGTCCGGCATGTGGCGTGATGCAACCGCGCGGTGGACACACTGTAATAACGGGCGATGTTCACGACGAAGCCTTCGGGGTTGGACGCGAGCCAGGCCAGATAGCCGGCATCGTCGTCCCGAAACTCGTGCGCGCGGCTGCGCTGATCAGCCCCGGCGATTACATCGGCAGGTTCGACGTTGAGAACGTGGCCAACCGGCTCTTGTGAGATGTCGAGTGAGCTCTGCTCGCCGACGCTGTCCGATTCGACCGATGCGTAGATGCCCACCGCGACCTTATTGCCGGCGAACTGATCCACGGTGCAGTGCAGGCCGAGCTCGGTGATTCTGCCGTCGCGGGGATGCCATGCCCGGTCTGGCCGGGTACGACCCAGCAGAGGGTCGAGCGCGTCGATCGTCTGCTTCCACAGGTTCAGCCAATTGCGGCGTGGGCCGACCACGAAGGACAATTCGAGCCGAACTGGCCCATCCGGTAGCACCGCGGCACCGGAGACTGCGGCGTGAATCGCCTCTTTGTACGCAATGCTCGAAGAAGAGGCTGTAGTCGTCGCGACAACCACACCGGCGACTTCAGGTGAAGGCACTTCCAGAGCCGCACAGATCCGCACAGAGGACTGTTCGCCATGCCGCTTCGTGCACCACACCGACACCAAGTCAGAATCGCGAAGGCGCGATGCAAGGGGATACGCGTAATTGTCCAGGTCGCTGGCGTCGAGCAGGTCTCGTGAACTCGGTAAACCGACATCGAGGCGCAGCGCCCAGGGACCGTTGATCCGTGCGCTGGCGATCAACGCCTCCGTGTCGCCGAGGTACTCCTGTAATCGGATCTGATCTGGATCGTCAGCCTTGTTCCATGACGCGAGCCGCGGATCGACTCTCAGCTCCAGCGGCCGATTACGAGTGGCGAGTCCCCGTTACTGAGTCCGCCCGGTTCTAGAGTCGGGTTGGTTGGATCCGTTCTCAGGTGATGCTGCAGGCTACCGATGTGTGGGTGCACCTGCACGCCGCAGCGTACTCGGCTGGTGTGCGGTAACCCAGGGCCGAGTGGCGGTGTCGGTGATTGTGGTCGTGCTTGAAGTCGCCGATGACCACGCGGGCCTCGAAGATGGTGTTCCAGTAGTTGCGGTTGAGGCACTCCTTCCTAAGTCGGTTGTTGAACGATTCGATGTAGCCGTTGTCCCACGGGCAGCCCGGCGGGATGTAGATCATCCCGGTCCTGTTCTCGCAGAACCGTTGCAACGCTAGGGAAACCATCTCCGGACCATTGTCCAGGCGCAGCACCTGTGGCGGGCCGCCGGCTGCGGCGAACACCTTCTTGAGTTCGGCGACCAGCCGCTCGCCGGTGATCGAACGCTCGACGATGTTCAGCAGCGACTCGCGGGTGTGTTCGTCGATCATCGAGGCGATTTTGACGGCCTTACCGTCGATGGTGGAGTCGAACTGGAAGTCGATCGCCCACACCACCTTCGGCGCGTCGGCAAGGACCGGTGCAACCGAGGAGATGCCGGCCCGCTTGCGCGGACTGTGCACGCGCACCTGCAGGCCCTCCTCGCGCCACAGCCGATGGATCTTCTTCTTGTTGACCTCACGGCATTCGTCGTAGCGCAGTGCCGCCCAGGCACGCCGGAACCCGTGGCAGGGGTTCTTCGTGGCGTAGGCGCGCAGCCAGGCCCGCATCTCGGCGTCCGGATCGTCAGGGGTCTGCGCCAGGGGCAGCCGTCGGTAGGTCGAGCGGGCCAGCCCAACGGCTTTGCAGGCCAGCCGTTCTGACATGCTTAACGTGCTCTTGAGCATGTCCACGGCGCGGCGCTTGGCAGCTGGGCTCAGAATTTTCCCTTGGCCACCTCCCGCAGCGCATCCTTTTCGAGTTCAGCCTCGGCCAGCAGCCGCTTGAGCCGGGCGTTCTGCTCACGTAGCTCCTTGAGCTCCTTGGCCGCATCGGTGTCCATCCCGCCGTAGGTGCGCCGCCAGTTGTACAGCGTCGCCGGCGAGACCCCCAGTTCGGCGGCGATCTGCTCGCCCGTCTTGCCCTCGGCAGCCAACTCGTCCGCGCGCCGCAACTTGCGCACGATGTCCTCCGCGGAATTCCGCTTCCGACCAGCCATGTGTTCCATCGTCCCTTCTCGGCCCGACATCGGGCCACAGGACTCTAAAACCCGCCGGACTCAATCAGTGGGAACACGCCACGAGGGCAGGCAAACCAGCGCACTGGGTCAAGATAGCGTGACGCACCGACAGGCCTCGAGTGAAATCTTATTTCAATAGGACGCAAGGCTGGTCTCGGAGCCATCTGCCAGCAAACCGCGGCAGCTGGCTTGTCCGACTGCGAAGATATTGCGGAGAGTTTCTGTACGCGTCGAATTTGCTGGCTGGAGACATCGTGTGGGTGTTGACTATAGACAACACTCCGAGGGCTCATCGGCCACTTGCATCAATGCCTTTGTGGGTAAGCCGTCAGGGTGTGACCTCGGGATATGCACGAATATAATGTCTAGCAGGGGATTACATACGCGTCGCATTCACCAACAGCCATCCGTCGGTTGGCTTTGGTCTTCAAACTCGGCTCACCCGAGGGCCGACAATGGACCAGGGCTTTCCCGGCAAAGTCGTCGGTGGTGATCGTTGCTGCAACCCTTGTGCAGATCTGTCAGTTCGTGCTGAACTTACGTTGCCATTGCGTTCGTGGAGTGGGCACTTCAGCCTGCTTCGACGCTCCCGCCCCGATGTGTGCGTTCATCAGAGGCAGTCGAATGGTCAGGTCTACCAGGAGGTGACACCCGCCCAGAGAATCTAGGTTGATCTAACGGGGCATCAAGATTCCCCAGACGCTGAAAAAGCCGGGCTGGTATCCCGGCTTCTTCGGTGCGGCACTACGCCGCTTACAACTCACTTCACCCCTTGAGAGGGAGACATGGTTATTTCAGCGCGCTTCCGACACGATGTCAACCCCCCGCTCCGCATCCTGGCTCCCGACCCCAGCGCAGGCAGGCCCCGACGGCAGGCGGAGACGGCCGTGACCGCGACCCCGGTCGCCAGCAGAGGGACATTACCCGTCAATGACGCGCCCTACACGATGGTTCTTTACGAGGATCCGAAGACCGGGCAGCGGGTGCGAACCCGTCTCACACCTGAGGTTTCGCGTGTGTCATTTGAGCTATGCAGGCCTATCCGGAGTTTCCCGGCCTACCGTGGTCGCCGTTCCCATCAAGGCAAGTACTGGTTCTCGCGTTCACAACGTCATGTCAGTTTCGAGTCGCGGTTCGAGATGACTGCCCTGATGACGGTCGACTTTAGGGGCGAGGCAATCGCGGTCAGCTCTAATCCGTTCTGGCTGCTGTGGCCGAAGGGTCAGACGTACCACCGGCACGCGCCGGATTTTTTCATCCGACGACAGCGACCTGACCTTGCCGGTAGCGATGTTGCTCTGCGACGAATCCTTCGTCGGTCCCGACGCCTCTGGACCAAGTATCGCCGATCAGAGACTGCTCGACCTCGCCACCGACGAACAGCGACGAGATGCTCAGTTCTGGTATGAGCACCTCTCCGGCATCAAACACGCCATGGAACAGCTTGCTCGAGGGCAAGCCTCTTCGGGTACCCCGATCGCGACTGTACAAGAACGACTTTCGGATAAACGTGCCGAGCTGCGAACCCTGGGGTGGCCGGTCTCCATGACCACTATGTGGCGTAAGTGGCGACGCTTCAACAATGCGGGCCTACTTGGATGTGTCGATCAGCGCGGCATGCCGGGTCACGTCCGTCTGTCCGGGGTGCACGAGCGTGTGATCGTCACCCTGGAGATGGTGAAGGCGCTCTACGTGGACAAGTCGACGCCTACCAAGAAACAGATCATCGAAATCGCAGAGCGCCGCCTTCGTGACGACGACGTGCCGGTGCCGTGCAGGTCATCGATGTACGCCTTACTGGCTGCACTTGACCGCGGTGAGCACACCACCGGTGATGCGACGTCGCGCCGCAGCCACGCGAACAGTCCCGACCGAGCGTTCTCGAAGATCGTCGCCCTGTACCCAGGCGAAGAAGTGCAGCTCGACTCAACACCACTTGACGCAATGGCCTTACTGCCCGATGGCCAACCATGCCGAATCGATTTGGCTGCCGGCATCGATGTCGCGACACTGAGCATCACCGCGGCGATACTCCGCCCGAACGCCTGCAAAACCGTCGATGCTATCGAACTCTGGGCCAACTCCTGTATCCCGCAACAGATGTTGCCCGGCTGGATTGAGAATATGGCCGTCGCACGAGGCTACCTGTCGGACAGGTTATCCCCCCAGATCGATCTCGATAGGGCACTCGAAAACAAGCCCATCATCGATGTGCGGGGTGTCGTAGTTGACCGTGGCAAGATGTTTGTCTCGCCAGTCTTCGAACGAGCAACCGAACTTCGGGGGGTGCACCCGCGGGTCGCACCTCCGCACGAGCCCACCGCCAAGCCTCATATCGAACGCTTGCTCAAAACCATCGGCGACGACTTTGTCCGATGGATCCCGGGATACAAGGGCCGCTCGGTCAGCCACCGGGGCCGAAACCCCGAGAAGGACACTGTGTGGCCGCTGTTTGTACTTCAGGCGCTGCTCGACGAATGGGTCATCACGGTGTATCAGAACCGTCCCCACTCAGGGCTTCACCTGACGGCGGCCCCTCGGATGCAGCTCTCTCCCAATGCCATGTATCGAGCGATGTCGGAGATGGCACCAACTCCAGTGCGGACGATGACACGCGACGATTGGATCTCCTTGCAACGACACGAGTTTCGTCGTATCAACCGGTATGGCATCAACTTGGAGAATCTCGTGTACAACTCCGAGTCGCCACGCTTCCACCAGATGCGACGAACGAAATCATTGAATTCCAAACAGAATGGCAAGTGGGAGGTGCGCTACAACCCGACCAATCTGATGCAAATCTGGGTGCGAGACGAATCTCTAGTCTTCGACTCAGAGGGTCAGCGCAAAGTCGAAGACAATGGCTGGATCGAGTGCCGCTGGGTTCTGGCCGACTATGCGACCATTCCATTCGGGATCGACATGGTGAAAGCGATTCGTCGGGACATGAGTAAGAAACCAACCGACAAAGAAGTGCTCAGGCGCGCGGAGCAGATTCATCGTCAATTGCTCGGCGGCCCATCGGAGCCGAAACCTCGACCGCTTTCCCGTGCCGAAGCGTCGGCCGGGCGCGCCAACCTCGCGCGACAAGAACTCAGCGGCGGCCCTCCCGCTGAGGTCGTTGTGTCTGGACAAAGCGACGACACTCCGGTCGCGTCGGTTGTTCAGCCTACGGTCGGACCAGTTGAGCCCATGCGTCCGATGCGCCTGTCGGAAGGGTGGTGAACCGTGGCATCACCGACGACCCGGGAAGAATGGCGTGAGTACTGCACCTACGAGCCCACTCCAGACTCGCAGCGACCCTCGTTGAGTGTGGATGAGATCAAGGCTCTCGGCACCGTCGAACGATCGGCGTATAACGAACGACGCATCGACTACCTGAACGAGGAACGTGTGTTTCCCACCCGGGATCTCACCCGCATCCTCAACCACGCGCGGCGACTGCTTCGCCGGTCACGAGCGAAGAAGTTCGTCGCCAGGCCCGGTATCCGGGTATCCGGGGAACCCAGGACCGGCAAGACCACCGATGTGATGGCCGCCGGCAAGCGATTGGACGCGGAAATACGGCGAACCTGTGGCAGGGAGAACGACTTGTCCTTCCTGCCCGTCGTCTACACCACGATCGCTACGGCGACAACGACGAACAAACTCTGGGTGCGCCTCGCCGACTTCGTCGGTGCGCGCGAGCTGCGAGGTAGCAATGCCGACGAGCGACTCGTGGACCTGGCGCGCCTGCTGAAGAGCCTCGGCACCAAGTTCGTCATCCTCGATGATGTTCAACGCCTCAACACCGATCGTGCCGCAGGAGCCGAAGTCGCTGACAACATCAAGACTTTCGCTGAAAACCTCGACGCAACAATGCTGTTCGCAGGAATTTCGTTGGAGACCGCTCCCCTGTTCAGCGGCGAGAACGGAGAGCAGTGGCGAAAGCGCACCCGGCCCATCAACCTGAGCAACTACTCACTCTCGAACGACGCCGACCACAAGGAGTGGGTGCAGCTCGTCGCATCCACCGAACGCATTCTTCCTCTCCCCCTCCATGAGCATGGAATGCTCGAACGCCACGCGGACTACCTCTACCACCGCACTGGCGGCTCAATCGCATCCTTGAGCGATCTGATCGTCGATGCAGCCACCGACGCCATCGACTTCGGTACCGAAGCGATTACACTAGACCTCCTCGACTCCATTGCGATCGACGACGTGGACCCGGGGGTGGCCCGCTAATGCCATCCCGTTCCGAATTACCACTGACGCCCCCAGAGGGAATCCGTTACAGCAGACGGCGGCTGCCGGTACCGCTCTCTCCGATGAAATCTGAGACGCTGAAGAGCTACCTCCGACGGCTCACGGATCAGAATCGCTTACGACCCGGCTGGTTGCCGCGGCTCGCCCGGCATCCCCACTTCGTTGCGGACCTTGTCGAGTTAACCGGGTTCACGGAGCGCGGGTTGGTCGCGGCACTCCCAGAACTCCGAACCCCGCAGGCAGTTGAGCGATGGCCGCATCTGGTCGGCCACGTCTCCAAACGGGCGAGAACCCGATCGGCATGCGCACACTGCGCCGCCACGAAAACTCACAGCCGAACCGAAGTGGTGACTGTCTTTGCGAGCCATGAACAAGTGATCTGCACCGAACACCAGCAGTGGACGGGCAGTTCTGCACTGAGATGTGATGTGCAGGAACAGTTTTCAGTAAGCCACTGTCTTGATATCTCAGACGCGCACCGCGAACACGTTCTCCTCATCCGACGATGGGGCCGCGGCCCCGTGTATGGCTGCTTCTATGCCGCCATCGGCTGTTTTGCTCGGTGGTCACACTGGCCGGCCGTATCCCGAGAACCTAGTATCCAGCGGCGCCGGGAACGGCTCGATGTCCTCGATGACGCACCACCGACGATTGCCCGACAGGCCGCCGCCTGGTACCCGAGCGCGGTAGCGCTAACGGACCTCATCATTTCGCTACGGCACGACTTCGCGAAAGAAGGTAGGTCATCCGCTGGGAAAATCGTTGCAATGTCGCACATTCGACTCAGAAGAATCTTCCCCGACTTATCCCCGAGCGGCGCATCGGATCCCTTCCGACAGGCAATACTAGGCGAGCTTGACACTCCCCCAGACGAAGTCGAAATCGCGCCGAGCAACCATTCACGCGAGTCTCAGTGGTACAGGGAGGACGATGGTGGCAACGTCAAGCCGAAGCCATAAGGAGCCCGCTACCCCAATCGGATCGATCTGCACTGAATGGGAGTTGGACCAGGGCGTCGCATCCACGGGTCGTCTACACACCCGAGCGGTTCCCCGCCGGATGCACGGCTGGAGTCCGCATCAGCGCGATTCAGGTTGAAGACGGCAGCTTTGAGACTGCTGCCAAAGCTCCCCACGTATACCTCGATGGCCACCCCGACTCCGGGTTAACGATTGAGTACGCGCGTGCTCTCGCGCTGATCCTCACCGAGTCCGCCGCTCAGCTCGAAAGTTGGATCGAGATGCTCGGTGCCGTCGCCGATCCTGGTGCCGACCGATGATAGATCCTTCGCTGCCGCGCATCAGCATCACCGAACTACGCCGACATTTCAGCCGGCTCATCAGCGAAGCCCAACAAGGGCGGATATTCGTTATCACCAGGCGTGGGCTCGATGTTGCCGTGCTCGTCCCGGCCGGGCGCTTCGCCGCCGAAGATCTGCATCAATAACGTATGCGTCGTCCTCACGTCCGAAGGAGCGCTCGCCGACCAAGAACGGGACCACGAGCACTATGGAGTCATGCGGCACCCAGCATCCCGAACGAACTTCGACCACAGGCCGTGCTATCGCGACGGCCTGCACCCGCCTACCAAGCCAGGCCGCCAGTGGTGCCGCACTCATGGTCCGGCCAGTCGCTCGCGAGGGTATGGCCAACCCGTCGCCGTGACGTCACCGCCGCAGACCCCGCGGGACGACACCGGTCCCGCCGAGGTGCGCCGACGCCGTGCAGTGGCCGCCAAGCAGTACCAGCCCAGCAGAGTTCGACTTCTGCTGGTGGCCCAAGCCCCACCTGCCGCCAAAGACCGCTACTTCTACTTTCCCGACGTAGCGCAGCACGACTGGCTGTTTCGGGCGGTCGCGCGGGCAATCCTGCCCCACATAGAGCCGACCCGGACCAACAAGGCATCCCTGCTGGCGCAGCTGCGCGACCGCGGCATCTTCCTGATCGACCTCAAGCCTGATCCCGTCGACGGGTCCGACCTATCGCCCTACGTGCCCGCGCTCCTTCACCGGATTGCCGAGCTGGAACCCGAACGCATCATCCTGATCAAGGCCGACGTGTTCCGGGTGGCATATCCAGCGTTGGCCGCCGCAGGTCTCCCGGTCAGCCAGATGCGGATCCCCTTCCCTTCGTCTGGGCAACAGAAAGAGTTCGCGGTCGCGTTCGGTCGTGCTCTCGCAGGCGAGTGACAGTTCGCGATGTCACACCACCTCGGTAGCGTCGCTTCCCATGGGACCGGATGACTTCTTCGAGGAGGCCGAAACGGTCAGTCCATGGTCGAGTGAACCGACCATCACGACGAAGCTCCGGAAGGACCTGCTGAACGAGCTGCGCGCCGGCCCCGTAGCCGGCACGGACGACCTCGACGCGGCGATTTCGCTGACCCACTTGGTGTGGGACAACCTGACTGCGTTCGGCACCGACGGCAGCAACGCGCTCGACGACAAGGAAATCGCCCTTGCCCAGCGCGCCCTCACCGCGACCCTCTCGCGAATCGGCATCATGCTGAGCTTCCCCTGGCGGGACTTCGCCACCTTCAAGACGTATTGGTTGCGTAACGGCTGCTACAACTCGTGGCAAGCCCGCCGAGACCTGCTTAACGAGCTGTTTGCCCCGGTGCAAGCGGAGCTGGATCGGCAGGAAGACGATCAGTTCCGCGCTGTGAACGCTGAGGCGGTGTCGCCGCACACCAAGACGGGCTGGCCGAAGGTTGACGAGGAGCTCACCGAGCTTCGCCGACGTTTCCGCACCGCCACCACCACGCAGGACTACCGCGACGTCGGCAACCGCGCCGTTGGCGTGCTTGAGGCGCTGAGCCGCACTATCTACGACCCCTCTGTGCACCTCCGAGACGGCGAGACCGAGCCGCCGGCCGAAAAGACAAAGCAGCGCATCGGCCGCTACGTCGAGGACTCCTTGGCGGGCAAGAACAACGAGGCGATCCGCGGCGTCGCGAACAAGGTGATCGAGCTGGCACACAGCGTGAAGCACTCCACTGCGCCTACGCGGCGGGAGGCCGGAATCGCAGCGGACTCGGTGATCATGCTCGCGAACATCTTGCGTCGGGTCGATCAAGACTTCTGAATGGGTCAGAAGACTATGGACTTCCATAATCAGCCGAGCTGACCAAACTCAGGCCTGGATTTCTTTCACGCCAGGCCAGGCTGCGTTATTACACCAGGGCATACAGGCTGCCCCGTTTGCTGGCCATGGTCGATTCGATTGACGCTGCGAGTCCGCTGTCGTGAATCAGCAGTCCAAACTCGATGTTTCGGTTCTCTGCACTGTAGGAGAAGTTCGCGCTTGTAAGCAGTACGATCTCGTGGTCGACGACAATGAACTTGGCGTGACTGACAATCGGTTTCCCGTCGGGCAGGTTGGTCGAACGGTACACGGTGGCACGGGGCAACCGTACTTTGACGCTCTCGGGGTCACCGACACTTGAGTCGACGTACACGCAGACCGCGAGATCAGGTTCCTCCGAAACACTTTGGAGGGCATCCCACATGGCTGAGCTGGCTGAAAAGTTGTAGGTAGCACATGTCACCGCGACGCGAGCCGCCGCGACCACATCATGGAACTGGTTGGTGAGATGGCCGACGGTGGCTTCGTTTCCCGGCATGGTCCACACCGGCACGATTTCACGAATCGCAGATTTTGCCCCGGCAATTGCCTGGAGCACCGCCACCGCGAGCCCTTGAGACTCATGACCGAGGCCCGCGGATTTCAGCAACTCGGCCGCACGGTCGCGTCGCGCAGGGCTCACCGATGCCAGTGCATGCATCGTGTGCTCGCCAAACTCTAGAAGCGCAGCGAGACTTTCGGCCTCGGTCGCGGTGAGGTACTCCCCCAGCCGGATTAGCGGATCATTGGACATCAGGGTCCCCGAAGAACCCCGGCACCGGCTTGCCGTCCGCGCTGGGCAGGGTGAGCAGGAACCGGCGGTCGAGGAACCGGTTCGCCTTCTCGCACGATGTTTCGGAGGCGAAGGTGCAGCAGTGGCATGCCGCGCCGTGCAGGAAGTCCTCGGGATCGCTGGGGGTCCGCATGGCGCACACCGGATCTGAAGAGCACCGGCCGGCACGCCGCAGAGCTGAGATCACCAGGCCTTGCAACCGGACGGGATCGGCCAGAGCGACGAGGCCCCCCAACGTTCCTTCGCTGTCTGACGCCGTGGTGCAGATAAGCAGTCCGGCGGCGCCCTCGCGGTGCGCGGAGGCGGGCCAGCCGTAGATCCGTTCGGTCAGGCTAGCCGCGCCGTAGCCGCAGGACATCGCCATCTCGCGGATCAGGATGTGCGACAGAGTGTGCAGCAAC
The DNA here is from genome assembly GCA_041655455.1 of Leucobacter sp. Taxonomy (GTDB): domain Bacteria; phylum Actinomycetota; class Actinomycetes; order Actinomycetales; family Microbacteriaceae; genus Leucobacter. The sequence goes on from JBBAFK010000022.1 coordinate 19,897, forward strand.
CAATACCGTGGTGCCGGCAACCTGGCATCAGGGTCGACGGCCTTAGCGGTTTCGGAGAACCGGCGGGCAAAGTTGCGGCGGTTCGCGGCACGGTGAGCCTCCCACAGCGGCGTGGTGTAGACGATGTTCTCCCAGGCCTCCACCTCTTCGAGACGCAGTTGTAGGAAGATTCCCTCACCCCGGTCTTCGGTGGCCGGCACCCAGGTGGGTCTACCGGTGCGGGTCAATTTGACCAGACGGCTGGGCAGATCGTTGACGCGGTCCATCTCGTCGAGCCGAGTGAATCCGATGAAGGCGTTGACTTTCTTCATTTGATTGACCGCGACCACCCGGCTGATCTTGGCGGGAAGCTCAGGGCCGCGGGGCATATCGGTCACCATCAGCCCGCTGGTGTTCTTCTGCGTTGGGAACAGCGCCGGTTTCTGCAGGTATTGCCACTCCGGGATGAGCAGTTCAGCGGGATCCCAGGCATCGAGCTTCTGTTTGCGCTGTTCCTCGGATTCCGGCGGCACCAGCACATCGGCGACCGCGCTCGCCAGGTTGTCATCGGAGACCTCGGTCAGGTCGATGTTCTTCATCGCTGCCATGGCGCGGATCACGTCGAGTTGGCCGGCGAACTGTTTGACGGTGTCGATACCGAGTTCGACGCGCAGCCGATCACCAAGGGCTTCAGCCTTTTCCGCATCAGTGCGCGGCATCACGATGATCGACTGGGTTGAGGAGAACCACAGGTTCGACGCACCCATCATGATCAACGCTGGGTGGGCGTCGCATTCCTTGTCGAACGCGTTCAAGTGCGGGTGGCGACCCCGGCAGGTCTGCGGGAGCTTGTCGCGACCGACCGAACCCTGCGCCTCGGCCATGCCGCGGGTGGCACCACATGACGCGCACGCGATCATCGACCCGACGCTCTTGCCGAGGTTGGCGTCGCGCATCTTCAGGTCGGGCCGTTCGGCTTTGGGGCACCGCTTGCCCCGGTGTACCCAGAGTTCATACGGGAACTCGTCGACGTGACCGTTGGTACACGTCAGCAGGTGCTGCGCCGGTACGGCCGGGCTCTCCCGCCGTCCAGACTTCCCGCCGGAGCGTTGGGCCCCGCGGCCGGGGCAGCCCTTATGGGTGAACTGCGCCAGATCAGGACGGAACGGGTGGGTGTTGCTGTAGCTGAACCGCGGCAGCGGGCCGAGGTAGTCGCATCCGGTGCAGCGCAGCCACTGCGGGAATACCCGCGCCGGGATACCCAGATCGGCACCGTCTTTTGCGAATGCGTTCTGTTTCGGCTGCCACGGATAGGGCCGCAGCGCATCCACCTGATTACCCAAATGCATCCGGACGACGTTGAGCAAGCGCGGCTCGATGATCATCGGAATGTGTTCGCGCCGTTTCCAGATCGGCTCCCAGTCATCGAGACCGGCCGGCATCACCGAGAACCCAGGCAGGTCCATGATGGCGCCCGGCCCGTAGGTGTAGAGCAGCGACGACGGACGCGAGGAGCCGACCTTGGCACGGTTCTTCACTACCGCGTCTTCGGCATCGGTCAGCGGGTCCAGCGCCTCGACGGGATCGTGCAGCATCACGTCATCGGTCTCGGTCATCAGTCCTCATCCCCCACCGGCAGGGTCCATGTCGGTGCACCGTCAGGCATGGGTGCGAACAGGCGTTCCGGGAGCGGGCTGACGAGAATGTTGATCTCCGGTTGCACTTCTCGCATCGAATTCGCGACGACGAACGGCGGCTGGGTCGACGAACCGACGCCCGCCTTGGCGTTCTCCGGGCTCATCAGCAGCGGCAAATACTTGTCACCCTCCCCGGTGCGTTCATAGACCAACGTCTTGTGCATGTCGCTAGCGCGGGTGGCCCGCTCGACCCAGCGGTCGATCTTGTTGACCAGCAAGTCGCTGGCGTACTTCACCGCCGTCTCATCGAGGGCGGCAACCTTGATACGAGCCTTCAGCCGTTCGGCGATCCGTTCCACCTCTGCACGTCGGTCTTTGATCCGCCACGCGTCGCGCTCGGGGGAAAGTCCGTCATCGATGCGAGCCTGGCTGACCCGGGTGGCGCTGACCAGCAGGCCGTCCAGCCCGCGATCCAGTGAGGTCGGTGAGTAGGGCGTCACCGATAGCGCCTCGACCTGGGCGTAGAACGTCTCGTGGTAGTGGCGGAACTGCTCGTAGTGGGCCAGATCGCGTGGGCGTGCCCAGTTGCCCAGGGTGACAACCAAACCGGGCCGCTGGTCGTCGCGGCCGACGCGGGAAGATGCCTGGATGTACTCGGCGGTGTTCTTGGGCTGCCCGACGATGAGCATCAACCCAAGGCGCTGCACGTCCACCCCGACCTGCAGCATCGAGGTGGCCAGCACCGCGTCGAATGGCGGTACCTTGCGGCTCGGTACCTTCTTGCCTTCCTTCTGCGCAGCCATGCGTGCCCGGAAGGCTTCGGTGGTGTCGTAGTCGGAGTCGAATTCCAACCCCAGCCGGTCGAGGGTCTCACCGATCTTCGACGAGGCCATCCGGCCGGTGAGCTCACCCTTGTTGAGGAAGCCGTAATCGGTTCCGATTCGCGGCGGGAACCCCGAATCCTTGCGGGGCCGTTTGACCCGGCTCTGTACGTCGTCACCGAGGTAGCGGGTCATGCCGGCGAGTTCCCGGGTGGCGTTGAAGTAGCCGACCAGGGTCATGTACGGATCGGCGGCCATGCCGCTGCGGTCGAACATCAGCTGTCCCGCCGACAACAGCACCTCGGCGACCCGGATCTCGGCGCTGGCCAGACGCACGCCCTGCGCACTCACCCCCACGTAGCGGCGACCGGGGGTGGCTTTCGTGATCGGGATCTCGCGGGAGAAGTAAGTGTCGGCGACGTCGAGCACCTGCGGTGGAAAGATCTCGACCCGCCGCCCGTACAGGCCGCGCACCTGCTCTTGCGCATTGCGGACGGTCGCCGTCGAGGCGACGATCAGTGGCCGCACCGGCGTACCGTCTGGTCGTTCCCACGACGCCAGGGTTTCTACTGCAACTTCGAACAAGCCGACCGAGGTGCCGAGTGCCCCGGTGATCAGATGGAGCTCGTCCTGAATGATCAGATCTGGTGGCCGCAGCCGATCCACCGGATGCACCGTGGCTGTGGGATACCCGCTCGCGGCGGGATGTGCGGTGGAGATGTTGCACGCGGCATAGTCGGGGTGCACATAGCCGTGACGGGCGCAGCGCTGCCCGACATAGCCAAACAATGCCGCGGCTTCACCCTCGCGGGCCAGACGGGCGAACTTGTCGACCGTCGCGATCACGAATGCCGGTGTGAGCCGGTAGATTTCCTCGTCCACGGTCAAGATCGGCAGTCCCTCGCTGACCTGACCGCCCTTGGAGAATGGGCAGCGCGCCAAGTCGTCACCGCAATAGACGAACACACGCCGCGCCGTGGCGTCGGCTTTGACCTGAGCTGCGGTGATCGGTGTGCCGCACCACGGGCAGCGCTGCACCTGCAGCACAGTTAGCCGATGCGCCCCATACTCATTGGCCTTGGTGAGCTGCTCGTCGGCCTCTTCGAACCGCTTCGGACTCACATCGGTGCCGACCCACAACCCGATCCGGAACGGCTCGACACCCCAGGTGGTTTCATCGTCCTGGCGGGCCAGCTCGGCCGCACACACCAACGCGGTGGCCCGCTGGAACTGCTGGGCGGTCAGCAGCCGCAGCGTGTAGCGCATCAGCACCGCTACCCCATCACGGCCATCCAAGGGGCCGTCGGCAGAGTCGATGACGCCCTGGCGCCGGCGGATGGCGAAGGTGAACGCCGCCAAACCAAGGTAGGCCTCGGTCTTGCCGCCGCCGGTCGGGAAGAACAAGAGCTCGACCCCGGACAGATGCTCGGCGCTGCGCAGCGGCGCGGTCGGATCCGACAGCGCACCCAGCTGCATGAGAATGAACGCCAACTGGAATGGCCGCCACGCCGCCGCCTTCTCCCCCCTCTCGGCAACCTGGCTGCGAGCGTCAACGATCGACAGAGCGGGATCCGAGGCGCGTAGTGCCGCCACTTGGGAGGCGATGCGCTGATCACGCATCACGACGTTCATGAACTGAAAACAGCGCAACGCCTCGGCGTCGCCGACCGCGTGGTCCAGTCCTGCCTGCAGGCGCTTGTGGGCACGGCGTGCCTCAACCAACGCCAGATCGGCGGTGCGCCGAAGATGTTTGGGCAGTTGCTCGGCCGCGCTCTGCTGTTCGTCGAGCCAGTCCCCGTAACCGCTGACCAGCGGTTCCAGTCCCGAACGCAGCTGCTCGGGACTCGCCGTGGCCAGGGAGTCCATCGACAGCAGCGCCTTCTCGACATCGCGTGCCTTGGTCTGCGGCGTCTCGGCGACCGGCAGCCACGTGGTCCAGACGGCCGTGGCACGCCGCGAGTCCTTCTCGGCGGTCCAGTCGACCGAGCAGGTCCGCCCGATCGCGTATTCAAGTCGGTTGCGGTATTGCAGATTCAGCCGCTGTACCTCGGGATCATGTTCGGGCAGAGGCTGTTCGAGCACATCGCAGACCGGCAGGAACACCTCGGATCCGTCCGCGTGCACGTACAGCTTGGTTTGGAACATCCACATGCCGATCGGGATCGGCATGGGTGTCTCGCGGTCATTGCACAACGCGATCTCGATGAGTACGCGGCCGAAGGTCGCGTCGTCGTAGCGGTCGACCCGCAAGCAGATGGTGTCGCGCAGTTGGATCGTCGTGGTCTGACCGGCCGCCAGATCGGCCAGGCGAACGGTGCGGGGTTCTTCCACCGGTACCCGTTGGAAATACCGGATCGGCCGGCCGGCCTTCGTGACCTTGTCGGTCTGCACCGACTCGTAGGTACCCCACGACGCGGTGACCGTGAACGCCTCCAGATCCGGCGGCACCTGGAACCGCAACCCCATCGAGGCAGGAATCATCAAACCCTGCTTGGGTGCCCGATCCTCCGCGTCGTCCTCGTCAGAATCAGCCTCCTGCTCGTCGGCGGCGAACGCCGGCACACCGCGCACCTCCGACACGGCACCCTCGTCAGTGCGAGCCTCAACCAAATCGCCCCGGTCGACGACACCGTCCTGCTCGCCACCGCCTTGGGCGGCGCCCGTGAGCCGCACCGGCGCAATGTGGCCGATGAGGTACTGCGAACGCGGACTGAATGGCAGCAGCTCGTCGGGACCGTGGGTTGGGCCGAGCAACTCCCGCTCCAAGATGTCGACCAGGTTCTCCCGCACGGTGAACGACGTGCCATCCGGCTCGAAGGTCAACGCGTAGGTCGCCTCCGAACCGTTCCGCTTTGTGGTGTCGGCCATTACAGCAGTGTCTCCTGACCCTCTGACACATTCTTGCCGCGACGCCCCTTGGCCTTTGGCTTCGGTGCAGTCTTGGCTTCTGCGGCGGCCCGGCGGTGGTTCTCCTCCAACAAACGGTCCAGGATCTCGACCCGCGCCGCCGGGCTCACCGTCCAGCGCTGCATCTGCCGGTAGGTATGAAAGCCATGGTCGAGCGGAATGTCCGACCAGTCGTAGGCGTCCATCACCGCCTGGTCAAGCTCTACGTGAATGGACCGCATACGGGCAACATCCGGATCTGAAGCATCGGTGATCTGTGGGTCATTGACGAGGTTATAGAGCTTCGTGAGGCCTAGCGCACGGCGAGCTTGAATATTTGTCCGAGCGTGCAGAAGCCGCTTTGCGGCGGCGCGAACGTACTGGGTAAGGGATGGTCTAGGAAACGTCTCAAAGCATGCGGAAGGACTATACGAAGGATCGCTGCGCATGGTTCCTCCGTGTGTCACGGCCCATATCCAGTGCACATTTGACGACATCAAACCGAACATCGCATAGTCATCGCTCGCGATTACCACAATCTTATGATTGCAAACGGGACCACGCTCCACAACAACCGGCATACATAACTTACTCACTTCAGGAAGTGCAATGAACCTGGGGAGATTTCTTATTGCATTGCGCATTTCGGATGCCCGTGATTCAAACTGCCACCAACGTTCTCTTAGCGACTTCGATTTCGCAAGCGCTCGATCGGGCAATACATCATTTGTCACCTTTTGCCATGGCAAGGTGTATTTTCGCGCCTGCACCTCCGACATACTGGCGAAATCGATCACGTAATTGCTGCTCGATATGACCGGCCTACTAGTTAGGTCGGTACCGCTCAAATGAGGCCGGATAACCTCATGAAGCGAATCGTCAGCAGCGAGCCAGTCACGACCGAGGTCCGCCGTCATCAGGAATCCTTGCCCACGTAGCTTGCACCCAAGGAAAGCAAGTCCACCATTTTCTCTAAGCCGGAGTGGACCGCTGATGTCCCCCCCTGCCGGTTCTAGCAGTGCCGAGATATGTGGGACGACGTTACCGTCGAGTATTCTCGTTGATTCGTCGGCCACACATCCACGAGTTCCCCACACGATGCTGATCGCTAACGTCGCCCCAACGGTGGGCCACTCAGTGCTACGAATAGCACGCGTAAGCGTCACCCCTCTCGCCGCAAAGATCTCTAACGAGGATTCGCGAGTAGCCCCCTGCGCAATGGTATTGGTGGCAATCAGGCCAAGAGTGCCATTTTCCCCCAAAAGATCCGCCGCTCGAAGAAGGAAATAGGCAATAAGGTCGATCTTGCCGGGGACTCCGTCCGCCTGCGTATAAACGAGCCAATCTCTGACGTTTGCCCCCATCGCTGGAGTGATCTTCGTCCCACCCAAGAATGGGGGGTTGCCAATGATGGCATCAAACCCGTCACGGTCGACCATCACGTCGGGTGCTTCGATGATCCAATGATTGGGCTGCCACCGCTGGTAGTCAGTCGGCACCGTCGGTTTGAGGCCGCTGTCGGTGATCGATTCGAGCATGGTCGAGTTCGGCTGGCCGGATTCGGGATATGCCGCTTTGACGGCGATTCGCAGGTTCTCGTACGCCTCGTCGAGAGCCCTGCCCGGTTTGCCGCCGAGCGGCAACCCGGCGGCGACCACGCCGTCGGCGATCTTGCGCAGTTCGGCTGTCACATCGTGTAATTGCGCGAGTTGTCGGCGCTTGGCATTGCTGTTGCGGGCTGGATCGTCCTCGTCGATCTCGGAGGTGAGTTTGCGGCGCAGTTCGGCCGCTTTGCGGATGGTGCCGTCGATGTCGACATCGTAGAAATCGATCATCGCCGTGGTGGGCACCCGCGACGGGTCGATGTGCAGTTTGCGTAACTGGTCAAGGCTCGTCAGCCCGAGCAGAGAGTTGCCGAGGAAGATTTTGTCGTCGACGAAGGAGAAAGGTAGGTCGCGGTCCAGCGACACCAGCCACAGCGACAGTTTGCACATTTCGACGGCCATGTCGTTGATGTCGGCGCCGTAGATGCAGTTGGCGACGACCTCACGCATGGCCCGCAGGTACAGGTCGCCGCGTTGGCTGTTGTCCGGGTCCTCGACGGTCCAGGCCTCGACCACCCGTTCGGCGAGGTAGCGTGCGGCGGCAACCAGGAAGGCCCCTGAGCCGCAGGCGATGTCGGCGACTTTGAGGCTGAGGATGTCGTCGGATGACTTGAGTCTCCATGTCGATTCGTCGGCGGTCTGATAGGGGCCGGGTTGATAGCACAGTGGTTGCAGCGCGTGCAGCACTACTTCTTCGGCCAACGATTTCGGGGTGTAATGGGCGCCGGCGTTCTTGCGGGACGGTGTTTCTGTGACCATCAGTCCCCCGGCGCGCACGATCATCGGCCGGCCGCGTAGATCGAGCCGGATCAGGCCCAGCCAGGGCTGGATTCGCTCCCGCAGATCAGTGTCGTCGCCGACGGCCTGGCTGAGCGCGCTGATCACGCTGGGCTCCGCGGCGGCGCCCATACCATTAGCGATCGCGGCTTCTGACTGCGCCGTGGCCGATGGCTGATCCTGGTCAACCCATTTGTGGATGGCGGCGGCGAGCTTCTTCGATGAACCGTACTCATTCTGTAGTCCTTCGAGTGTGGCCAGCGGGATTTCCGGTTCTTCACCTTTCTTGCCGTTGAGGCCGAGTTGTGTTTCGGTGACGGTCACGGCGGTGTAGCCGAGCAGGCCTTCGTAGATGTAGCCGATCTGCTCGACGTCGATGTCGCGGAAAGAGATTCGGCGTGTTTCGCCGCCTTTGAGGTCTGCCTGCTGCACGGAGCGCAGGGCGTGCAGCATCACCCGGTCTGACACGGTCAGCGCGAGTGTGCCGTGGTCGGTGGTGGCCGTCAGGAACGGGAACCGGCTGGGGTCGAACAGTGAACCACCGTAGGCGGGCATCCGCATGCCTTCGAAGGAGGCGCCGGCGTAGAGCGCTTGGCTGGTGGCCAGCAGGCGATGCCAGGTCATCGAGGTAGCGTCGAGCGCCTCCTCCCCTTCGTTGGTTTCGCGTCCCTCCAATCGACTCAGTGACCCGGCGACTCCGTAGCCCTGCTCGAAGAGCTCTCCCGATGGCAGCAGGCCGCGTTCCTCGGCGAATAGCAGGAACACGATCCGCATCATGGTGGTGACCGCGGCCTCGTAGGCGTCATGCGGGTTTTCGGGCAGCGGGTTGGGCAGGCCGCGGCGGTGCGCATCGGCGGCGGACTCGGAGAATGACGCGATCAGCAATTCGACCGCCCGCCGCACCTGGGAGCCGAGGGCTTCGGTGATCTCCTCGGCGGCGGCCACCGATTCCTTGAACAACTCCGGCAGGCGGTCGTTTGGGTCACCGCCGATAAGGTACTGGCGGCCGATGATAGCGAGGAACGCGTCGCGGGTGCGGGGTTCCTCGACCCAGGTCAAAGCGTCCACGATGCCGGAGGCAGCCATGGCGCCCTCTCGGGCGCACACCAGTCCCCACCAGCGGCCGTCGGTGACGATGCCGATCTGGATTGCGTTGTCGCGCAGCAACGCTTCCATTCGGTCGATCGGCGTCGCGGCCCACAGATCGTTGGGGACCTGGCGCAGCGAGTCGACCGGGTCGACCATGCACACCAGGGCGCCGATGCCGTCGGGTCCGGTGAGCGCGGCCTGGGCGGTCACCGTCACCGCCCGGTTCGGGGACTGCGCCGACACCCCGGCGACCTGGCCCCAGGACAGCGACTCGGCCCAGCCGACCACGTCCCGCAGCACCGTTTCGACCCATTTGTCGCGGGCAACCCGGTAGCCGTCCAGCGTCGCCTCGTCGCCGGGTTGGCGGTCGAGGGCCTCCCACGCGGGCTCGAAATCCTTGCGGGCGTCGACCAACGCGTCCTTGCGGTCCTCGGGCAGGCTCGGCATCCCTTGCGGCCACACCCGTTTCAGCGGGGCGATCGCCAGGAACGGTCCCTCGGTGTCGACCAGCTGCAACCATTGCCGGTGCAGGTCGGCCACATTGGCGATTTGTTGGCGTCGTCGCGCGGCCATCACCGCAGCCCTCCTGCCGCGTCCTCGGGGGTGAGCGCGAACACCACGGCCGCCGCGGTGGTGTGCGGTTTTACCTCAGCGTAGCGTTCGCTGATCGCCGCGATCTCGCGGGCTTCCTCGTCGTCGAGATCATCAAGGCGGCGTTGCATGGCCTCGATGTCGCGGCGCCACTGCTTCTGTTGATCGTCGGCCCACAGCATCGCCTCGGACTCGGCCTGCTTGGAGTGCAGCTGCGCCAGCGAATCCCGCAGGTTGCTGCGGAACGCCGCGAAAATGTCGTGCGCGCGTTGGGTATCGGCGTGTTGGCGTTTGGTCAGCTGTTCCATCACTGCTTCCTGTCGGCGCGCCGCACGGTCTTGCATCGACGCCTCCAGTCGAGTGCGCAGAGGCGCATCGGGGGTGTTCCACAACTCGCACAGGTGGGTGCGGACCTGCTTGTCGGCGGGTGTGAGTTTGTCGTCGTCCAGCGCAAGGTCGAGAGCTTTTTCGGCCTTTTCCTCGGCCATCGCCCGACGGCCCTTCAACCGCACCCCGACCAGGAACACGTCCTCGTGTAGCCGCAGCCCGCCGCGGCCGACCAACACCATGCGGGTCACCGCCGCCACGAACGATTCCGGCAGATCCTCGACCACCACCGCGCTCACGCGGTTCAACGGCGAATCCACACTCCACAACGAACTACGCAGTAACCGTTGGGCTTTCTGCACGATCGGATGCCCGAGATGCACGTAGACGAGGTCGCTGCGCCCCTCGGCGGCGGCCGGGTCGAACGTGATCGGCCGTTGCACATCGGGTTCCAGCCGGGTTTCCAAACCCTTGAGGGTGTCTTGCCACCCCGGGCTCAACGCTGGCACCTCGAACACCTCGGCGTCGGTGTCAGGATCGCCGATCGGCTGTAACGGATGCTGATGGTTGATCCGCAACGCGGTGTCGACCACGCGACGCAGATTCTCCGGTTCCAGATGCAGATCGGCACGCGACGCCTCGAAGCCGCGTTCCAGCTCTGTCAACCGCGCATTCAGCTCGATACCACCGGCCAACGCTTCTTGGATCACCTGATTGCCGTCGAGGCCCTTGGCTTTGCGTTTGACGGGTTTGCGACGGGCGAAGTGCTCCTGAATTTCCTCGCCGATCACCTGGTTGGCCGACCCCAGATCCACCTCCACTTGGGCGATCTTGCGGGCGATGCGAGCCATGAAGTCTGCGTCGGAACCATAGGTGGAGGATTTCTCGTCGGGCACGAAGTGACGGACCTCGGGCGTCTCGGTCTGGCCATAGCGGTCGATGCGGCCGATGCGCTGCTCCAACCGGGACGGGTTGAACGGGATGTCGAAGTTCACCAGGCGATGGCAGTGGGTTTGCAGGTCAATGCCCTCGCCGGCGGCGTCGGTGGCCAGCAGCACCCGCACCGTTTCCTTGGCCGGGTCCGCGGTGAACTGCAAACGGATGAGTTCGCGGTCCTCGGTGGGTGTTTGGCCTTCGATGACAGCCAACCGGTCGGCGTAGCCGCGCTGGGCCAAGACCCGCTGCAGCCAGCCGAGGGTGTGGGCGTACTCGGTGAACACCACCACACGTTCGTTGGACCAGTGTGTGCCGTCGGGCCGGCACACCGCATCCAGGAAGGTGATGAGCCGTTCCAACCGGGAGTCCGGGCGGCTCTCGTAACTCAATCCCCACTCGGCCAGCTTTTCCAGCTGCCCCGGCTCGGCCCCGCTGAGCGGGTCAGAGGCCTTCGACTCGCGTAACCGCTCGGCCTCGTCCTGCTCCCACAGCCCCTCCTCCTCGTCGGCCTGCCCCTCCCCGAAGATGTCGTCGTAATCGTCATCGCTGAGCCCGCTACCGGTCCGGGCATCCAGATAGTGGCTGATGGTCATGCCGAAGGCAAACGGGCTGGACAGGAATCGCTTCTTGAGCAGCATGGTGACGATGTCGCCGCCGGGCTTGGTGCCGTTCTGTTTCGCGCTGCGGATGACGATATCGTCGAGCAGGGAGAACATCTCCTGCTCGCTGTCGTCAGGGGTGAAGTTCAGGATCTCGACCTCGCGGTCCTTGAACCCCTTGCCGGCCAGATCCCTCTTGAGCCGGCGCACAGTGACGTCCTTCAACGCCTTGGAGTCCAGCAGCGCACCACGGGAAAATCGGCGCGGGTCGATCATCTCCATCAACGCGGTGAATGACTCCGGATGCCCGTTGTGCGGGGTGGCGCTGAGGAACAAGCGATGCTCGCACTTGTCGGCGAGCCGGCGGGTCGCCACGGTGCGCTGGGTATCCACCGAATATCCCCGACCGCCGGCCACCGCCGACGGACTCGACGGCGCCACGTGGTGGGCCTCATCCACGATCAGAACGTCGAAGGCGAACCGCTTGCCCACCTTCGGATTGGAGGCCTGCGCGTAAACATCACGCAGCAGCCGCTGGCAGCGCACCTGCGGCAGCCACGCCATCGACACGATCACCCGCGGGTAGAGCTGGAACGGGTTGGCGTGCAATCCGTGGGTGCGGCGCACCTGGGCCATCAGTTCGCTGTTGACGATGACGAACTGCAGACCAAACTTGTCGCGCATCTCGTCCTGCCACTTCAGCGCCAAGCTCGGAGGGCAGACGATGACCGCGGTGCGGGCCCGATGCCGCAAAAACAGCTCCTGCAATACCAGGCCGGCCTCGATGGTCTTGCCCAAGCCGACGTCGTCGGCCAACAGCAGGTTGGTCCGCGGACTCGTTAGCGCCCGGCGCAGCGGTTCCAGTTGGTAGGCCTCCACCGCGACCCCGGACCAGAACGGCGCCTGGTAGCGGTTCGGGTCCGCCGAGGTGACCGCTCCCCAGCGCATGGCATCGATGAAACCGGCCAACGTGATCGGCTCATCGAATCCGTCTGGGTTGATGTGCTCCGGCAGGCCCTGCGCCGGGGTGACCGTTTGGCCGACCTCCAGCTCCCAGATCACCGACAGCTGCTGACCGAGGCGATCCTCATCGAGCGATTGCAGGTCCACGATGTGGTTCAGCTGCGCTGCTGTGTCGTCGGCGGGGCTGCGCGGAAGACCCTGCGCCGCGACGTTGGCGACCGCCCACGTCGCGCCCCGCACCTCGACAACCTGACCTGGCTCGGGCAGCGACGGGGCAGCTACAGGCACAGGTCGTCCTCCAGGCTTCTCGGTTGAAGGAACAGTATCGCCGTCGACACCGACAACGGCCCGGATGGCGTCCTCCGAGATGCCCAGGTGCTCGGAAAGCTTGGCCACCACGGCGGCGACGGCAGTGACACTCTGGCCGGGCCTCGCGGTGGACATCGCGTCCCGGACTTCCCGGCGAATCTGATTCCGCTGCCCCGAGGTCAGAAGCTCTTCCGGGAACACGTCCGGCAGCTCGTCATGGAGCAGATAGTCGATGGTCTCGTAGGCGATGCCGTACTTCTCCTGCAGCTCCGCACAGGTGTTGCGCATCGCCCACTCTTCACCATGCGCGGCGATCGCCTCCTGCACCGCGCGGCGGATCGTTGAGCGTTGACCCGGCGACAGCTGGTCAGCTTCTAATTCTGGTGATACCCCCACAGAGCCACACCGTAGCTGGGCTGTCGCCGTGTTGGTCGGATTTCCCGACCGCAGATCTGGCCCGCACAACGCCCCGGCCGGTAGCAGTTGCTCAAGGCTACGGTGGGACATGGAACCGCTGGCATTAGTAGAACTTCTCGGTGCTCACATCGCCGGGCTCTTCCGCGCGGCGGCAGGTAACGACACCTGCCATTGAAGTACGGTCGCGTCGTGGAATCGTCTGCTAGGCACTTCGGATGAGAATCAAAAGGCTGCAAGTCGAGGAAGGGTTTCTCGACGGACTCGACCTGGAGTTCAAACCGGGACTCAACGTGCTCATCGGCGCCAGAGGCACGGGAAAGACGTCAGTGATCGAGTTACTTCGCTTTGCCCTCTCGGCCCCTGCTTTTACGGAGCAAGCGGCAGATAGGTCTTTTCAACAGGCGCTCGGAGTCCTCGCAGGAGGGCGGGTCACCGTCACAGCCGAAGATGACGGTGAGGTCATCTCGATCACACGTCAGGCTTCGTCAGAAGAAGACGTTCCAGATCCCCGGGTGCGCGTGACGGTGATGGCACAAAACGAACTTGAGTCGGTGGCAAGCCAGGCTTCCGGCCGACTCCGGCTCATTGATCGCCTAATTCCCGAACTTGCCGGGCCGGCCAAGGTTGAGTCCCGCTTGGGCGCTGAGGTGCGGTCGATGACCGTTGAGTTGGAGGGCCTTTTAACCGAGGGACTACAGCTCACTGCCTCACTAGAGGATCTACGTACGGATCCGGCCGAGCTTCAAGCTGCGAGATCGCAACAGCAGGAGCTGTTGGCGTCAGTCGCCGCGACACAGGACGATCAACAGGGCTTGATTGCGCTTCAGGCCGAAGGGGCTCGTCGGGCTGCCTTTGATCAGAGGCTGAGGCAATCTATCGCGGAGGTTGACGCCTTCCAAAAGGCAATTCGCAATGCTTCTCGCGTCCCCTCGATCCAGGACGTAGTGGAAGCGAGTGATCAACTTGAGGCTGTGCACCAGGCGCTGAGTGCTGCCGCGGCCGATCTCCGCACGGCCGAATCATTCGCGGGATCCGCTCTCCTTCAGCTTCAGGACCTCTTGGCAGTCAATGCGCGATCTCGCGCCGACGTTGAGGAGCGTGTTCGAACGATTCGTTCGAAGCTTGAGCAGCTTCAGGAGGGAGCCAGCGCCGTTACTCGCCGCGTCGCGACCTTGGAAGAACGAGAGGCCCAGCGAGTTGCTCTACAGCAGCGGATCGATGAGCGGCGCGCCGCCTTCAATCGGTTGTTCGATCAGCGGCAAAGCAAGTACCGGGAGCTTGATGAAGTACGCGCTCAGCGCTCGGAATTGCGACGCCAGCGGGTGGATGATCTGTCTGACAGGCTCGCACCCACGGTCAAGATTGAACTCACCCGGTCGGCATCAACCGACGCTTATGCCTCAGCGATCATCGCCTGCCTTCGCGGTAGTGGGATCCACTACCGCGCTCTGGCTCCCCTCCTCGCGAGCAGCATGAGCCCGCTTGAACTCGTTGAGGCGGCCGAATTTGTCGATGCCGAAGCAATTCGCGACGCGACCGGAATTGCCCTTGACCGCGCAATGTCCGTCGCCACTGCTCTTCGCAGCTCGGAGCTTGAAACGCTTATTTCGGTGCTGGTCGAAGACTCCGTTGATTTGCATCTGCTGGACGGGGCTGGCTACAAGTCGAGCGCAGAACTTTCGATCGGTCAGCGATGCACCGTGGTCCTGCCGGTTCTTCTGGCCGACCGAGGCGACGTCTTGATTATTGATCAACCCGAGGATCATCTCGACAACGCATTTATAGCTGAGACACTCGTGCCCGGCTTACTGCGTCGGAGCCCGAGTGACCAAGTGATCCTCTCCTCCCACAACGCCAACATTCCGGTCCTCGGGGAGGCGGACTTGGTCGTAGTCATGGGCTCGGATGGTCGGCGTGGCTTCGTAGCGCAAGCAGGCAAACTCGAAGACCCTCAAACCGTAGACGCAATTACGCGAGTTATGGAGGGCGGCCGAAAGGCCTTCGCCCGCCGAGCATCATTCTACGACTCAGCTCGACCGTGACCCGGGAAGAGGCGCTCGCTGCGCTCACCTCGCTTTCAGCGGTGACGCGGCTGCAGGCGGCGCGGAAGTTGTTCTCGACTGCGGAGCCAGAGGATTTCCCAGTCCTGAACGATCTGCTAGGCAAGGAGAAGGACGCATACGTGCGGCGGGCTCTGGCGCGCGTTTGCCTACATCTTGGCGACAATCTGCCGACGGCCGAACCTACAACGAGCGAGCAACTCGTGGATTCCGTTCTTCGCGAGGAGATCCGAACACAAGTTGTCGAAGAGATGAGCAAGGTCATCAGCCACGAACTGGAGAACACGGTTGGTTTCCTCGACGTGCACGCACAAGCTGACATCGGGGAGGGATATGAGCAATCGCGAACACACGCTGACGTTCGACGAATAATTGACTTTCTGGGAGTTCTTGACCGCCTCAACAACGCAGCGCGACCCGCTACCTACGAAGAACTGGACCTGAGCGATATTGTGGCCAGCAGTCTGCGTGCGGCACATATCCCGTCCGAGAGGACTCTGTTTGGCACTACAGAGACGGTAGTTGTGCGCGGTGACGAAAAGCTGTTGAAACTCGCGCTCACCAATGTTCTGCTCAATGCGATCCAGGCCTGCGAAGAAACCAAGGGTCGCGTCACCGTGAATTGGGGTACGACCGACCGAGATAGTTGGATTATCGTCTGGGACGAAGGATCCGGGCTCAAGCAGGGGTACGACGCCTCGACGAAGCCGGGTACTACCACTAAGCCGGGCCACTTTGGCTGGGGCCTTACAATCGTGCTCCGCGCATTGGCCTCAATGGGGAGTGGACAGTTCGATCTGCGACCCCGAAGCGGCGGCGGGGCCATCGCGGAGCTACGGTGGCCGCACCCTACGGACTAGAGGGAGTTATGCGTCTGCTCTTGGTGGAGGACGAGGCTGACGTCGTCTCTTCAATCGCCGATGTGCTCGACTCCAGCGACGAACTCGTGTCTGTGAGTAGTCGAGACGATGCGGTCGAGTTGTTGGGACGTGATCAAGCTTTCGACCTGGTGGTGTGTGACCTTCGAATTCCACCTGCAGGGGGCGAAGGCCTGCTGGCACACGAGGACCACGGTATCGCGGTTTTCGCCGCCTGCCGTAGGTACCTGCCGGGAACGCCTGTCCGCTTCTTCAGCGGGAAGGGCAGCCTCGATAATCTGGCTGACGCACTGAGCGAGGGAGGTCCAGTCGACCTTGTCGGAGATGGGAGCCGTTGGAAGTTAGTTCACGTCCATCAGAAGCGTGACGCCAGAAACTTCGTCGAGGAGTTGTTGCGCCTTCGTGACGCTCTCCTCGGCCTAGAGCGCAGCGTAGATCTTGAGGGCGATGAGATCGCCCAGACGGGTACGCAACGGGCACTGAGAATCTTTGCCCGTCAAGTCGGTGCCGATAGGGCGATCGTCCATGAAGCGGGTAGCCACGCGGCGGGACTCTCTGGCGCCGACACCCTAGCTGTGCGATTCGTCGACCAAAATGGCGTGACGAGAGCGCGTCGCTTCGTCAAGGTCGCGGACCACGTCCGGATTGACGCCGAGATTGACGCCTTTGATCGCTTCGTTCCTGCCCTGCTGACCACTGGGTTCACCGCACGTGGCACGATCCTCAGGCACGGACTACGCGGCCATTCGGCCATCTCCTATGTGCTCGCAGAAGGCTTCAGCGACAACATGTTCACAATTCTGGGTCGGTCTGAGGATCAAGCGATTGCCGCGTTGGACCGGATGATTCGCCACGTGGACCCCTGGAAACCTCCCTGGAACGCCGAAACAATCAGCGTTGCCGACATGCGCCGGCGCCTCATCACCGATGAACAGGCTGCGGAACTCGGGGAAGACCTATCGGAATACCAGGAATACGAACGCGTTGAAGTCAGCGTGCCGATCGCGGTATGCCACGGAGATTTTCACGGCGGGAATCTGCTTGTCCGCCACGACGGTGAACCCATCATGATCGACTTCGGAGACGTTGGTCTCAACTGGAGTGCGATTGACCCGGTCACGTTAGAACTGAGCCTGGCCTTTCACCCTGCATCACCATTTCTCAGATCTGGATGGCCATCCACTCAGGCGGCTCGGGAATTCCTCCATCTTGACTCATACCTCCAGGACTGCCCCGTTCCAGCTTTTGTCCGGCGAGTCCGTGAGTGGGCCCTCGAGATTCTTGGTGGAGACGAGGTAGCTCTAAGGAGCCTGGTCTACGCACAAGCCCTCCGCCAGTTGAGGTATCCCGACACCGATCATGAGATTGCCCGCTCTTTTGGTCAGGGGTGCTGTAGGTAAGGCGGCGGAAAGGCTCCTCAGATCGACCGCTATCAATTGCGATGCGCCGTTCGGATTCGCCAGTCGGTTAGTACGTTGGTACTCAAGATGATCGGCGCTCTCAGGTCTTTCTGGATCTCATGCGGCACTCTCACGTTGTCGTGGATTGCCTGGCCGGATCCCGTCCGCATCAGGATGAGAGTGCGCTGGTCAGCACTCCCCCGCACTCTCACCTAATCCAGGATCGGACAGCCTGCCAGAGTTGCAGATTCCACGTGTGGACCGTCGGTGATCGCCCTAGCGCACTACGGAGCGTAAATGTACCCCGTGAAGACCTGCGTCTGGTGAAACGCCTCAATTGCGGGGCGCAATGGCCGCGGCGGGCTCATTTAAATCTGGGGCATGCAAGCGATTCCTGACCTCGACACTCACCCAGATGGCCGAGCGCTCCACATCGGCTAGTTCGAGCACCTGGACGCAGGCTTCATCTACCCGCGGAAGATCCGTCACCGTGACGTAATTGACTGTACCGCCACTGATTTCAGCGTCAACGTGCACAGTCGAACTTATGGACCCCTTGAGAACGCCGGCAGCACCGGCGGCATATCCGGCGGCTTATCCGGCGGTATATCCGGCGGCCTGTGGTAGTGTGGGCGCCATGGTGAATATTCGAAGCACCCGCATGCGCACGGTCAGCGAAGCCCGCGACACGTTCAATGCGCTCGTCGGTGATGCCCAGGTCGGCATCCTCACCCATGTGGTCAAGGGGTCCGACGTTGCCGCGCACATCATTCCACCGACATCTCTCCTGCTAGATGATCAGCAGTTGCGTACCGCAATGATCAACACACTGGTGGAAGTCGAAGCGTCGGAGGCAACTTCAGAGTTTCGCGAGGGGGTTTTCTACCAGGCCGGCGACACCATCGGCCGCCTTCTGGGCTGGTGCTGGCGCTCTACGGACCGGCATCTGTTCCTGTCCACCATGGCGCTGTATCACGCAAAGTTGCAGCATGCCGTGGACGCGGCGATCTCGATACCTACCCTGATTGAGGGTCTGCAACCCGCCCTATCGGTCACGCTCTCCGCTGACGAAATCGCTGACCTGCTAAGGGTTCTCACGCAGGAATATGACGAGTACCATCCCCCCTACTGACAAAAGAAGTCCATCCCTCCCCGCTCCATTTCGTCACGGTGGCGTAAAATCAAGCCCGAAAAGCGCTTGGCCGCGGCGGATGATTCGGCACCGTGACGCATTGCCGCACAATCGAGCATGGGCTACCCTGGCGAGCAACGCCATTGCGCGAAGGCGGACTCCCTCGGTCGCGTTGCAGGTCCCGCCCATATCGGGGTACTGCTACCGAAGATCTTTTCGAGGACCAGACTCCACCGGGTCACGCGCTCCCCGCAAAGATCGCGCGTTGTTGATGTGGGCGACTACACGCAAGTATCTTTGAAGGGACGTGTCAGTTCTATGGCTTCTTCAAATGCGCGCAAGCGGGCCGCGCGCGACTACCAGCGACAGTTCCCGGGTACCCCGTATCCGGTGGCGTTGCGCGCCGTTACCCCCGCTGACGACCGCCTAACCTCGACGTTTCATGAATTGGCCGGTGACGCGGGCCTGTAATGCACGGAAGTGCCTGTCCTAGTTGAGAACATTGACTTGCTGAGGGCCAAGGTTCGTCAAGTAGGAAGGCACCCCGTAGGTGAAGCGTAGCGCCGTGTGTTCGGTAGTGGTGGATTCGGGTCGTGAGTCGCTGGTGTCGTCGGCCGGCGGGCTGTTGTTGAGGCAGACCCTGGACTGCTCCGGACTGGATAAGGCCATGTCAGCGGCATTGGCGCCGTGGCGGGCGTCGCGTGCTGTTCACGACCCGGCCAAGGTCCTCATCGATGTGGCGATCGCGCTCGCCCTCGGTCGTGACTGTGCCGCTGATGTCGCCGTGGTTCGGGCCCAGCCGGAGGTGTTCGGGCAGGTAGCTTCCGATGCCACCGTGTCCCGACTGATCACTACGCTGGCCGATGATGTCGATGCCGCGATCGCAGCGATCCGGGCGGCGCGGGCGGTTGCCCGCCAGCGGGTCTGGCGCCGTAGGCGGCCGCTGGCCGGCGCCGGAAATCAGGTGATCATCGATCTGGACGCCACTTTGGTCACCGCCCACAGCGACAAACAGGGCGCGACACCGACCTTCAAGTACGGGTACGGGTTTCATCCCATGCTGGCCTTTGTCGATCACAGTCTGCATGGCTCTGGTGAAGCCGTGGCGGGCCTGTTGCGCCCCGGCTCAGCCGGCTCCAACAGCGCCGCCGATCACATCACCGTCCTGGATGCAGCACTGGCCCAATTGCCTGTCCCCGAACGCGACCAGGTGCTGGTGCGCACCGACACCGGCGGCGGGGTCAAAGACTTCCTGCACCACATCACCAATCTCGGTCTGCAGTACAGCGTCGGGTTCTACGGCATGCCCCCGATCGTGGAGGCCTTGTCGAAAGTGCCTCGCCAAGCCTGGCGGGCCGCCCTCGACGGCGACGGATCACCAGGCGAAGGCGCCCAGGTTGCCGAGCTGACCCCCCATCTGCCTGACACACTGCGTGGTTGGCCCGCCGGGATGCGAATGATCGCTCGCCGCGAACGCCCCCACCCCGGCGCCCAGCTACGGCTCACCGACGACAACGGCTGGCGGATCACTTGCTTTGCCACCAACACCAAGGGGTGGTCGATCCCGGATCTGGAAGTCCGCCATCGCCAACGCGCCCGGGCCGAGGACCGCATCCGCAACCTCAAAGACACCGGCCTGACCAACCTGCCCTTTCACCGGTTCGACCAAAACCAGATCTGGCTCCAGATCGCCATGCTGGCCGCTGACCTGCTGGTCTGGACCCAAGTCCTCGCCTTCACCGAACAGCCGGCACGACGCTGGGAACCCAAACGGCTACGCCTGCGAATACTGGCCGTAGCCGGGCGCATCATCTCCTCTGGACGGCGCCGCTACCTACGCTTACCCCGAGGCTGGCCATGGAGTGACCTCATCGAAACCGGCTGGACCGCAATACAAACCACCTAACGCCCACCACCGATCCTACGACCAAGGACCCAGGAGCACCGGCGACACGCAACGCCGGAACACCAGGCCGCCCACCATCGCAACCGCTCGTCAACATCAATAAACGATCTCAATCACCGGCCAGGTGAAAGATCGAGGCTAGTGGTGGCGTGAATGGGTGGGGTGTTGCGCCGATTGCGGGGACGTGGACGGTTCCCACGGATGGTTCGGTGACGCATGTGGCGGTTCGGCCGCATGTCACTGATGATGCGACTGCGGGCACGGTCAAGTTCGACAACATGTTTTTGAATGCCACACAGAAGATGCCGCAGCGGTTCACGGACATGCTCCCCGAGGACCTGGCGTCACTGCTGAACTGGACTCGGACGGTGGTGGAGTCGGCGCTCGGCGCGTTGGGTATCACGGCGTCGGGGAATCTGCTCGATGACATCTTCGACCTCTCGGATGAGTTGGAGTGGATCAAGGATCATGCGTCGGAGGCGTGGTCGGATCTGCAGACGCTGGTGGGGAATCTGTTGTCGAATCCGGCGGCGGTGCTGGGTACGATTCCGCAGACGCTGGTGGGTGGCCTGGAGGCGACGTTCAACCAGCTGGAGGACATCTACCAGGGCCTGATCGCGACGCCGGTGAACTCGTTTGTGCAGTCGGTGAAGGATTGGTTCAACACCTGGTTCGGTGGTGGGTCGAGCAATGCGATCCCGATGTCGATGCGCGGTGTCGCGAACGGTGTTGCGCCACTGAACGCTTCGGCGAAAGTTCCGGCCGGGAATCTGCCGATCAACGAGGCGAACGGCATCGCCGGGCTGAATGGGTCCACGAAGCTGCCGACGTCGCTGCTGATCACCGACACTGCAAACAATGTGCCGACGTTGGACGGTTCGGGAAAGTTGCGCGGCGGCCAACTTCCGTCGATGGACTACATCCCCAATAGCAGCAAGGGCGTGGCGAACGGTGTCGCACCGCTCAACTCGAATGCTGTTGTACCGCTGGCGAATCTGCCCGAGGAGGTCGGCGGCGCGGGCGGCACAGGCGCTGGCCGGCCCTACTTCATCCTGTCCCTGACAGATAGTCAGTCCATTCCCAACAACACCACAACACTGCTGTCGGGCTGGAATCAGGTTGGAACGGCCAGCGTAGAGTTCGAGGATGCAGCAAACGCCCGATGGCGATTTGGCCTAGAGGGGCTTTGGAGTATCCAGTACGTGGTCGCCTGGTCCGAGAGCGCAACAGGGCTCCGTGCCGCCGGTGTATTCCGCGAGTACATGCTCCTTGGCAAGCAGGACATTCCTATCCTCCAAACATCAATGGCCGGAGGGGATTCGCTGGCAGCGCTCAACCTTTCGGGTGCTCTACCGACGCTTACAGCGACGACAGTTGAGCGAGTGTCCGACTATTCCACTAGTGGATGGTTCTCCGGCACCCGGTCATCGGATGACTGGTTTTCCATCCAGGTGAAACACACGCAGGGCGGCAGCATATCGGCCTTGGGCGAACAGTCACTATTGGGTGGATACTCGTTCACCTACGTCATCCGCACCTACCTGGGCGCGTCCTGATGGCCTGGGCGCCCACCCCTGAAGCCCCGGTCCGGATTCCGCGTCCGGGTTGGTTCCCCACCACCCCCACGCCGAGCGTGCGGACTCCGCAGCCCGGCTGGTTCCCGATTTACCAGAGGGCAGCAACAGACTCCGGTATCGGCGAGGACCTCGCCCACACGCTCATCCACACACTGCCCACCGACACCGGAATCGGCTGGGACGGCGCACAACTAAATCAGCTCACACAAGCCGCCATCGACGCCGGAATCGGCGCCAGCACCGCGCACCTCGACCCACTGATCCCACTACTCGACACCGGAATCGGGACAGACCTAGCCCAGCCCCGGCATCCACCCCACAGACTCCGCCGCAGGCACCGACACCTCACAACTGCACCCGCACCTCCCCGCCGCAGACCAGGCCACCGGAAACGACTCCGGATGGCTCAACCAGCTACGCGGCATACTGGCCATCGACTCCGGCGCCGGCACAGACCAGGCCACCCTGCCGAAACTCGCCACACCACCCACACACATCGGCGGCGTGGGCAGCGACACCGCCACAAACGGATTCACCCCACAACCACCCACAACGATCTACCAAATCACCGCCACCGGAACACACCAATTCCTACCAATACCCGTGTGGTGCCGCTACATCGACGCAATCCTCCTCGGCGGTGGCGGCGGCGGCGCAGGCGGCGACCAAAACTTTGTAGGCGGACAAAACGGCCGCGGCGGGCAAGCCGGAACCTACGCCTCCTACCGCTGGGACCGCGGCCAAGGCCGCAACACCTGGCGCCAACTCGCCATCCTCCTCGGCAACGGTGGCGGAGGCGGCAGCCGCAACAACAACGGCCCCGGCGCAGCCGGCGGGCACACCGAACTATGGATCGACGACTGGACCGGGTGGACAGGCGAATACCTCCGCGGCAACGGCGGCCCAGGCGGGACCGGCGGCGAGCCCCCGTTCTCCGGCGAACGCACCGGCCAAGCACCCGGCAACCACTCATTCCAAGACATCACCGCCACAGGCGGCGGCACCAACGGCGGCACACCAGGCGCCGGCGGGCAAGGCGGCGGCGGCGCACAATGGCCACTCAACGCAGGCTCCGGCAGCCCAGGCGCGAGAGGACAAGCATGGATCAGATTCAGCATGTAGAACCAGGACCAGACGGAAACGGCTGGTGGCCACAAACATTCGCCACCGACCAACCCTGGGCCGACAACCTCCACACCGCATGGACAGCCGTGATCAACTACCCCACCCTGCAAGCACGCCGCAACAGCGACCAACTCCACCTCCGAGACACCCGCACCCCCGAAACAGTGCACACCTACCAGCTCACCCCGACCGAATACCCTTCCTACCTGGTCGAAAGGATCACCTGACATGGCTACTTACGAGGACGACCACCTGCTGGCCTGCGCCGCCGCCATCGGCGCCCTCGGTAACCGCATCGGCCTCTACCGGGCTCCACCCGCGTCGGCACAGTGTACGTAGACACCACATGGGGCGCCGCAGCCAAGGCCACCGAAGACGACTACACCTGGGGCAAGATCACCGGGTCAACCGTCACGATCAACGTCCCCGGCGGCACCGTCCCCAACGAGGCAGTGGTCGACGGCTACGGCATCTTCAGCGGCACCACGCTGCTGCGACGAGAAACCCTCCCGATCAGCCTGACCGTCAACGACGGATCGCAAGCATTCGCTGTCGACGTGACCCCCTCGTATAGGTACCGCGGCGAATAGCCACATGCGTGGCTGACGGCAGCGCCTCGACATGACACCGGTCTACTCGGGGAATTTGTAGTCGTGCGGTAAATGCGCCCACGTCTCGCCCCGCACCGCACGATGCACCGTCGCCCGCGACACCCCAAACCGCTCCGCCAACTCCGAAATCGACCAACCCTCACGGAACCGCAAAAACCGTGCCTGCACCACCTGCTCCTCAGTCAGCCTCGACAACTTCCGGCTCCGAGCACCAGCATCCACCGACACATCACCCCCTGCAGCCGGGGAGTCTAGCGAAAGCAGGTCAACGATGACGCTATTCCGCGCCCTCGCCATTGCGATCCCGTGCGGCTGGCTACTCGCCGCCCTCGGCTTCCTGCTCCTGGTCGAGCTCGAAGACACCACTGTGGGTTTCGACGCACCGCACGTGAAAGCCAGCCTTCGACTGGTCAAGTGAACTATCAACCCAGAGTTGATAGTTCGCTCAACTCTTAACTCCCGCTTAGTAGTTCGCCCGCCACCACCCCCGGTGCGCGGGCTACACGCATTGGAGGAAAAGCAATGCCCGTCCTCGCGACCAACGTCGAATACGCCCTGTCCATCTGCCGGTCCCGCGACAAAAAGAACTACGGCTACGGCGGGGTATGGGCCCGCAACGACATCAACCGGACGACGGACTGCTCAGGCATCGTCACCCACGTCCTCGACGCCATCACCAACGGCGAACGCATGGCCTGGTCCCGACACGGCCTGTCCACCGAGGCATACCGCTACGTGGGCGGACCCGGCAGCCGAGGACCATTCGGCACCATCCGAGTCGGCCGGCCAGCTGACGTCCCCGCCAACGCTGCACTGCGGATCGGCCTCATGCACGGCCCTGGCGGCGGCGCCAACTCCCATATGTCCTGCACGTTGCAGGGCATCGCCATCGAATCCCGCGGCGGTACTTACGCATCCGGCGGCGGCCAGATCATCGGCCGCAATGCCCGCCACTGGAACCACCCGCTGTACCACGACTGGTTCTACCTACCCGGCCCCATCACTGGATCAGGAGCTACCGTGCCCGTTGCCCCCCATGCACCCGGCGCCGTGTACCTCGGCGCGGATTGCGCACGCTACGAATGCAAGAGCGACCGCGTAGCCGCTTTGCAGAAGCGTCTCAACGACCACTACCCTGCCTACTCAAGCTTGGCTGTGGACGGCGAGTACGGGCCGCTGACCGCCGCGGTGGTCTCCGAGTTCCAGCGCCGCGCCGGCATCACCGCCGACGGGATCGCCGGCCCCGCCACACTGGCCGCGCTCGGCCTGTCATTCCAGCCGCAACCCGTCCCGCCGGTCCCCAAGCCCGTCGTCGTCGGCCCCGCCGACGACCAGCTCAACATGCGCTGGAACGCGCTCGGCGGGCAGACCCTCGTCGAAGCCGTCGCCGAGATCCGCGACGCAGTGTGCGGCACCGAAGACCGCGGCAAAACCGGCGTGGTGACCAAATGAGCGCCATTGCATGGATGTTGCTGGGCGTGACGCTCGGCCTCCTGGGGGCTGGTACCGCGTTCGTCGCGTGGATCACCAGCGGGACGTGGTGGACATGACCCGTCATCTTGCGGTGGTGTTCCGCGGCACCGGCGGCATCATCGGCCAGGACTACGTGTCCCGCGTCTGCCAAGGCGTGTCCGACCTCGTCGAGGAAATCAACCCCACCTGGCCCGCCACCATGGGCGGTATTCCCGTCGGCGAGGCCCGCGACCTACGCGCCCCCTCGATGAACAAAGCGGTCGACGTCGCGGTCACCGACACCAAGCACATCATCGCCCGCGCCCTGCATCAGAATCCCCGCCGCAAGATCATCGTCGGCGGCTACTCGGCCGGCGCTGTCGCCGCCGCGCACATCCGCAAATGGCTCCACGAACACCACCCCGACAACTACCTCTGCAGCTTCTCCCTCGGCGACCCCACCCGCCCGTTCGGCGGTGCCTACTACCAAGGCCCTACCCACCCCGGCCAAGGCATCTCAAGCTGGCATTACGGCGACACCCGCGATTGGCAGCACTGCTGGCTCACCGACCCGGCCGACATGTACGGCAACGTGCCCCTCGGCGAGACCGGCGCCATCATGCGCGCCTGCTACGACATCGTCACCCAAGTGCAGCTGTCCGATCCGCTGGGCACAGCACGGGCGATCCTGCCGCTGATCCCGCAGGTCGCCGAGACCGCCGGCATCCCCATCCCCAAGGTGCTGCGGTCCCTCCTCGACGGCGTACCCGGCTCCGGGCTACTCGGCATCGGCGGGCCGGCGCTGCTGTCACTGCTCGGCGGGATCGGCCGCGACAGCAACACCCTCACCGGCACCGCCGCAGCTGCCCGCGCCGCACGGATCGCCCTGGAATTCGCCACCAGCCACCCACCCACCGCAGCCCACATCTCCTACGAACACCGCGAGGTCTGGCCCGGCCAAACGTATCTGGGTCTCGCCGTGCAGCACGTCAGAGATTGGTCAACGCGAGCAGAGAGAGCAGCATGAAGATCACCGCCAAGCATCGCCTATACGCTTATTCAGTCATCGCCGGTGGCCTCGGCATCCTCGCCTTCTACGGTCTCATCGGCCCCGAAGAGGTGCCGATCTGGCTCGGCTTCGCCGGCATCGTCCTTGGGGTGGCAGGCAACGCCACCGCCGCATACAACCTCAAGCACCAAATC
This sequence comes from Leucobacter sp., assembly GCA_041655455.1. Classification (GTDB taxonomy): domain Bacteria; phylum Actinomycetota; class Actinomycetes; order Actinomycetales; family Microbacteriaceae; genus Leucobacter. The sequence continues at coordinate 46,176 of JBBAFK010000022.1, forward strand.
GAGGACGGCGCAGTCGAGTGACCGCTACCAACGCCTGGGGGTTCGCTGCCGTCGTCGACACCCAGCTTGCCGTCCTGGCCTCCGTGGTTATCGGCCAGCAGCGCGGCCGTAAAACTGTCCGAGAAATCCGCGACAACGCCCGAATCATCCGCGGCGAAGTGAAGAACGACCACCCGGACGACACCAACCTGCGTGACGACGTCGACGGAATCCGGTACCTCGTCAAGGACGTGTCTGATCGGCAGATCGCCCACGGCCACGACATCCGCGGTATCCGCAGCGATGTCGGGGAGCTGCGGGGTCAGCATCGGCAAGACCGCCGCGATCTGGCTGACCTGGAAACCAGGATTCAGCAGTTCATTCGCCGCGAGCATCCCGGCGCCGAC
>JBBAFK010000023.1:0-42423 GCA_041655455.1 Leucobacter sp.
TGAAGGGTTGCGCATGCTGACCGCCTGGGCTGATGAATCCGGGTCGCGTCCAGACCTCGATCCTGGCGCGTACCTGCTGGCTGCGACGTTGTGCGATGACGACGATGTTGCGGAGATGCGCAAGACGCTCGACGCTCTGCGTATCGGTGAGGCGAAGCTGCATTGGCACGGCAGCAGCGCTGAGCGCCGTGTTGAGCTGGTCGCCGCCGTGGCCGGCCTTCCGGTCACCGGGTTCGTCGTGGTTCACGTCGACAAAGACGCTGATGACCGCCGACATCGGCGAAAGTGCATGGAGTTTCTTCTGCCGCACTTGGCGTTGATGCCGTGCTCGACGATCACGTTCGAATCTCGCGGCCAGCTCGACGCCAGTGACCTCGACATGCTGCAGAAACTGCGGTCACGCAAAGTTGTCGAATCGACGGTGCGGATCGAGCACTCCATAGGCCGCAACGAGCCGGCGCTGTGGGCCGCGGACATCGTGTGCGGCGCCGTGGTGCAGGCCCGGATCGGCAACCGGACCTATCTCGACATGCTGGGAAGTGCGGTCGAGCTCCACACGATCTGACGGGTGTGGAGGGGGACCTGGATACATCGGGTTCGTTGCAGAACGGTTGGTCGTGGCCGTAGACTGGCCGCGTAGCCAGCCCATCGAGGTGGGTTTGGAAGTGAGCCGCAGGATTACTCGCCGGACGACGAGGCCTGTGGCTCGCGCTCTTTCTAGGCGTCGGCGAGAAACTCGCATTGGCCGTCGTGTCACCTGGTGCTCGTACCGTACGTGGACATGAGGAACGCAGCACAGAAGCAGTTCGAACAGGCCTGTAGGGCGCTTGAGGACGCCGAGGAGCGGCTCAAATATGCGCTGGACTACCGGGACGATCCCGAGGACCCCGAGGGCAGTGCCGCCCGCTGGGTGAAAGTACGGGCTGTCCAAGCGCAGGCTCAGCTGCACGTCCTGCATAGCATCTCCCACGATCTCGAAGCGATCCGCGACGCAATCCACGAGAGCTCTTAACCCTCGCTGAAAATATCTTCCTCCCACGTGGCGATTTCTGCTTCGGGCAGCGGCTCGTCGAATGTGTCGGGAATCGACAGATCGAGCTTGCGCGGGCCCCTCGGCGCTTCCTGGCCGGTACCGACGAGGCTGCGGTAGACGCTGGAGCGGGAGATGCCGAGGGTGCGGGCGATCTGGGCTCGGGGGTGCCCGGCCTGGTCAAGCGCCTGGACGGCAGTGATGGTGTCGGCGGCCAGGCCGGGGCGGCCGGGGTGGCGGCCGGGCGGCGCGTGCTGCTGCCACTCCGGCCGCGGTGCGTTCGGCGGCGATGGCACGTTCGAACTCTGCGACCGCCCCGAAGACGTGGAAGATGAGCCGGCCGCCGGGGGTGGTGGTGTCGATGGTTTCGGTGAAGGGAGCGCAGTTCGATACCGCGGTCCTGGAGGTCGGTGGCGATCGGGAGCAGGTGGGGGAGTGAGCGGCCGAGGCGGTCGAGCCGCCACACCATGAGTACGTCACCGCGGCGGGCGTAGTCGAGCAGCGCGGCCAGCTCGGGGCGGTCGTCGCGAGCACCGGACATCCGGTCGGTCCAGATCCGTTCGGCTCCGGCCTCCGTCAGCGCTTTTGTCTGCATGTCGGGGGACTGGTGCAGGGTCGAGACTCGGGCGTATCCCAGCAGCGTCACCGGCAGGTCCTCCCTTCGTCAGTGGGGTACGGGATTTCAGGCCCAACCGGGCCGCTTGCGGCCCGGGCGGGAGCCGTCTTGTGTCTTTAAGGGTGTCCCCGTTCCTGACGGTGTGGGACACAATTTCGGGACATCGAACCCCATTCATCCGCCCTGGTCGCGGACCCTCCATTCGGCCTGTAGCTTTTTCGGTCGATCCTGGTCGGCGGGGTTGGGCGTGTCAGCCCGCCCTCGATCAGACAGGCGGCACAATTAACTGCAGAGGCACTTACGTCGAGAAAGGTGACTCATGGCTAAGGGCGATATCAGCACTTACAACGAGGATGGGGTCTGGAAATCAAAGGTGGAGGGCAGTAGTCGAGCCGCTCACACCGGAGGCACCAAAGCCGAACAGCAAGCGATCGGCCGACAGATGGCGCAGGACCGGCAAGTTGAGCACACCATTCGCAAGCTCGACGGAACTATTGGCGAGAAGAACTCGTACGGCAACGACCCGAATCCTCCCAGAGATTCCTAGAGGCCAACCAACCGCTCAGCGGCTCAGACCTCGCCGGGGGATGGTGTGTCCATCTCGGCGTGCGGGTTTGGTGGGGTAGGCCGGTCGATCTGCTCACGAAGGATGTCTCCGTGTCCGGCGTGGCGGGCAAATTCCTGAATCATGGCCAGCAGCGTCCACCGCATGCTGACGGTTCCTTCTCGCGGGTTGTCCTTGGTGTCGTCGAGGTCGAAGCCGCCCGCGATCTCCCGCGATTTCCGGCTGGCGCGTTGAAACTCGGCGATGACATCGGCGAGCGACTCATCGTCGGTCACGGTGAAGGTGCCTTCGTCGCGGCGTGAGTAGCCATCGCATTCGGATTCCTCCAGTCCCGCCCAGAACCGCTGAAACCAAATCCTTTCTGCGCCAGCGGCATGCTTGATCAGTGAAATGGGAGTCGTCAGCGACGCAACAAGCCGGCGTCGGGCTTGGGCCTCGGAGAGACCACGGACGGTCTCGATGAGCGCTTCGCGGTTGTGGTCAAGCAGATTCTCGATGAGCAATCGCTCGGCGTCGTTACGTATTTGGTTGTCGGGCATGGTATTTACTCTCTTTCTCTTTGGTTGGGGTTTGGTCACACGGCGGTGGTAGATGCACACTCAAGTAGTGAGGGGTTTCGAGCGCTTACTTGCCGCGGCGCGGGCCGTGGTCGCTCCGCGGCAGTTAACCGAGTCCGCTGTGTGTGGCACTGTCGGTGCTGCTATAGAGACGGCTACCGGCGATGTGTTCGTGGGTGTCTGCGTGGACACTGCGTCATCGCTGGGGTTTTGCGCTGAGCATTCAGCCGCGGCCGCGATGCTTACCGCAGGTCAAAGCGAGATCGTGAGAATGGTGGCAGTGGACCGCCACGGGGCGGTACTGGCTCCCTGCGGGCGCTGCCGGGAATTCGTCATCCAGCTCGACGAGGCCAACGCAGACACCCTTGTGATGACCGACTTAGACAGCTCGATCGCGCTGCGAGAGCTGCTGCCGTTCAGATGATCGTACGGTAGTCGGCCCCGCTAACTCGACTCTCAAAGCCCGTAGCTTCCGCAGGCGTTTGAGGTCGTCTCGTTTCTAAAGATTCGAGACTGATCAGATCTTGTCTCAGTGATCGTGTCGGGACACCTCTACAGTGAGCGGTCTTATTGGGCGGTTCGGGTGGCGAGTAGCTCGGTGAGTTCCTCGGCGTAGGCGAGGTGCTTGCGCAGCTTTGCGGCGCTGTCCTGAGCCTTGGTCTGACACTCTTGCAGGTACCGTGCGGCGGCGGTCCGCTGGGTTTTCGATGCGCCTTCTCCGTTGAGGGTGTCGAGTGAGTCCAGTAGGTCTTTCATCTCGGCGAGCGTGAAGCCCAGGGGTTTCATGCGCCGGATGACGAGAAGTCGGTCGACGTCGACCTCGGTGTAGAGGCGAAATCCACCGGTTGAGCGCGCCGACGGGGTGACCAGTCCTACCTCGTCGTAGTGGCGCACCGTAGCGATGGACAACTCGGTGCGTGCCGCGACCTGCCCGATCTGCATGTGCTGGTCGGTCAATGTCCTGCGCCCAAGTTTCCGGACAGGCGGTCATGCCGGTCGGCGGAATCGGTGTTCAGGCCGACGATTTCGACGTGTTTCCCCCGCGATTGGTATTTCGTGGTCACCGCGTCGAGGGCGGCGACGGTGGAGGCGTCCCAGATGTGTGAGGCCGACATGTCGATCACGATATTGCGCGGGTCGTCGGTGTAGTTGAACTGATAGACCAGATCGTTGCTCGAGGCGAAGAACAACTCTCCAGACACGCGGTAGACCACGGTGTCGGCGGTGCCGTCGTGATCGGCGTCGGACTCCTCAATCTTCTCCACCGTAACCAGGTGTGCGACACGACGGGCGAAGAGCACCATCGCGGTCAGCGAACCGACGATGACGCCGTAGGCGAGGTTGTGGGTGGCCACGGTGACCACGACGGTGGCCAGCATGACCAGCGTTTCGCTGCGCGGCATCCGCCTCAGCGTGGCGGGTGTGATGCTGTGCCAGTCCATGGTGCCAACCGACACCATGATCATCACCGCCACCAGCGCGGCCATCGGGATGAGCGCCACGATATCGCCCAGGCCGACGACCAACGCCAGCAAGAACACTCCGGCCAAAAACGTCGAAATCCGGGTGCGGGCACCGGAGACCTTCACGTTGATCATGGTTTGGCCGATCATCGCGCACCCACCCATGCCCCCGAAGAAGCCGGTGACAACGTTGGCGACGCCCTGGCCCCAGCCTTCGCGGGTCTTATTGCTGTGCGTGTCGGTGATGTCGTCAACCAGCTTGGCCGTCATCAACGATTCGAGCAGACCGACCAGCGCCATCGCCAAGGCATACGGCGCGATGATCGTCAGCGTGGCCCACGTCAACGGCACGTCAGGGAAGAACAGGGTGGGCAGGCTCGACGGAAGCTGGCCCTCGTCGCCCACGGTCGGGATCTGCACCGAGAACACAATCGCCGCGCCAGTCAAAAGCACGATGGCCACCAGGGGTGCGGGAATGATCGACGTCAGCTTGGGCAGGAAGACCATGATGGTCAGGCCGACGGCCACGAACGGGTAGACCAGTGCGGGCACACCCAGCAGGTGCGGCAGTTGCGAGGTGAAGATGAGGATGGCCAGAGCGTTGACGAACCCAATCATGACGCTGCGCGGAATGAACCGCATCAACCGGGCCACACCGAGCACGCTGAGCAGGATCTGCAGAACACCCGCAAGCAGCACGGCCGCGACGAAGTAGTCCAGCCCGTACTGCCGGGCAAGGGGTGCGATCACCAAGGCGATCGCACCGGTCGCGGCCGAAATCATCGCCGGACGACCGCCCACGATCGCGATGGTCACCGCCATCGTGAACGAAGCGAACAACCCCACGCGGGGGTCGACTCCGGCAATGATCGAGAAGGAAATTGCTTCCGGAATCAATGCCAGCGCCACCACCAGGCCGGCGAGCACTTCGGTCTTGAGACGTTTGGGAGACCGCAGTGCCGCCATTACGGACGTGCTGGGATCACCAGCCTCACGCACTGTCGGAGACGACGAAATCGGTTGAGAAACCACAAAATTCCATTCCAAGTGCAGGGCACCTCAGTGCCCAATGATCAATAGGGAGGCTGCCGCGTCGCTGCGAGCACCGCGCCCTCTCCACCCGATGCGGTGCGAGTCACGCTGACTTTTGGCCGAGTAGGACCCTACTCTCACCATAGATGAGAGTGTGAATTTGGTGCCGAGGGTCACAGGGGCCGCAACCGCCGCTCCCGATGACGCCTTGTCTCGTTTGTAGAGAAACGAGACAGGGCGGCGAGCCCTGGGTGACGGTTACATAGCGCCAGGTGGCGATGTCTCATTTCTTGTCTCACATCGCGTGTCTCAGATCCTCAATGTCAGAGAGCAATGAGACGGTAGGGGTGTGACAGCGATTCTTGGATACGCGCGGGTGAGCACTGCGGGCCAGGAGCTCGACTCCCAACTTTCTGCGCTCAGCGCGGCGGGTGTTGAGGAGGGGCGGATCTTCAGTGACGAGTTGTCGGGTGCAGTCGGTACGGCACGCCCCGGGCTGGCCGGACTTCTCGATTATGCCCGCTCTGGCGATACCGTCGTCGTGACTGCGATCGACCGTTTAGGCCGTTCGGCCGCCGAAGTCACACGCACGATTGCGGACCTCGATGGGCGTCGAATCCTGTTGCGCGCCTTACGTGAAGGAGTGGATACGGCCACTCCGACTGGGCGCGCGGTCGCCGGCATCATGGCTACCTTGGCTGAGCTGGAACTTGAATTGGGCCGCGAGCGTCGTGCCGCATCGCGGATGTCCCGCCGAGCGCGGCAGTTGCCGGCGACCAAGCCGACGAAACTCTCAGCCGAACGTCAAGACCAGCTTCGTCGCCTCGCGGCGACCGGTGAACCGGTCAGCGAGCTGGCCGCTGCGTTCGGCATTGGCCGAGCGACCGCATACCGGTACCTAAAAGAGGCCTCTGCTACTTCGTGAGGTACTCGATCAGCGCTCGACGGATTGTCTCGCCTCGGCTCACTCCGTCGAGGGCCGAGCGTTCGTCAGTGAGCGTCACCAAGTCAACAGGCAGCCGCACCGAATAGGAGCTAGAGGCGTCTTCGCCGATAGACGGGCGCCCTCGACGACGCAACTTCTCAGACGGCACGCCCTGCTCAGCCTCGGCCGCCAGGCGCTCGATGGTCTCTTCATCAGGATCATCCGGCAGACCGGCGGCAAACGGAGCGACCCTTGCACTGAGTGCGTCATCACCCACACCGACATCCATCGGTGGTGACACCTGGGTTTTTCCGGGGGTGGTGTTGCGCTCAGTGATGGTAGTACCGGGATTCCGTACGGTCGCTGCTTCTTTGACGAATCGACCGGAGGTGGTGTCCTTGACGAATCGTCCTGAGATCGCTGACCGGTGCACCCGTTTCGAGGTGGTTCGTGTCGATTTACTAGTGGTTGTCTTCTTGGCCATATCAGTATCCGCCTCGGGCTTGGAGGGCTTTGTCGAGTTGATGTTTTCGAGCCTTCATGCAGTGGATCACGAGGTCACCTTGCTTTGTGTGGAGCACAATCAGCTCCAGCAGCGTGGCGTCAGGAGCAAATCCGAATACCCATGTCCGAGGTGGGTCATCATCGACCACATCTAGCTCGATGTGAACGTGCTCCAAAGCGTGAAGGATGTCTCCCTCGCTCCGACCATGCTTGTGCGCCGAGGAGTGGATCCGCACCGGCTGCACCCTCAATATCGTAACACGAAATTCAGGAGACGCAGAGGTGGCGCCGTCTCTAAAACCGTCATTTTAGACACCTGTCAACCGGTGCACACCGCATTGCTCGGTGTTGCCTATAGGTGACATGAGCTGCTCAAATCGAATTTTTGAATGTGGCTGCGGCGGTGGCTCGATGTCTGCCAGTCGCGATACGGTCGTCCTATGACGATGGGGTACCGGCGGCCCCACCACACGGGGGTGGCCGTCGCTGCGACAGCACTGGTGCTCGCGGCCGGCGCTGCGGTGACCAGCGGCCTGGCCATGGTCCGTACAGTCGAGCCCGCGCAGCACACAATCAACGTGGTTGCACCCCCACCGGCCACCTACAGCAGCAGCGAAATCGAGACAGCTCGGCAAGCTGCCTGCACCGCATGGGATCGGGCAGCGCGGTCAACGGCATTGGCGAGCAAGTCCAGCGCCGAAGCGTTGGAGCAGAGCTGGACAAGCCCAGAGAGTCTCGCTGCATTGGCTGCGGAGAAACGTACTGGTATGGCTGCGGTCTCATATCTGCGTACGCAGCTTTCTGCCGCCACACCAGCTTCGACAGCGATACCGCTGCACGACTGGATGGCGGCCAACATCGACATGTTGCATGCGCTGAACATGCGTCACTGGGACGAAGCCGATCGCGAACAAAAACGCGGTAACGATCTGGTAGATGTCATCACGTCCGAATGCGGGTTGCGCTGATGCCGGCCGCTGGGGGGTCTGCGGGTTCGTATGGGCGGCTGATTGTCACGCCGGACATGGAGCCGCCCGATGCCGCGCACTGGGATGCCCAGGAGCAGACCTACCGGGCGGGGGCAACGGCGTGGGACGGCATCCACCAGAAGATCGTCACCGACAACGCGGAGTTTCGCGATGCCGCCGATTCCCAGGGTTTCGACGAGGCCCACCGGGCCGGGGCGGTATTGGCCGAGGAAGCCAAGACGATCGCCGAATGGCACGACAAGTGCGCCAACAAGTGCGCCGACATCGCCACGGTGCTGCGGGACACGCGTGCAGGCCAAGAACAGCTGATCCGCGAGGCGGATCCTAAGATCGCCGCCGCGAAGCTGCCTGGCGAGGCGGAAGCTCTCGTGGCCGAGTACCACGGCATTGCCATGTACCGAACCGAGGCAGGTGTGACAGCCGCGATGGCCTCGCATGCCTCTTTCAAAAAGAGCAGCGAAAATACAAGGGTTTTAACCCTTTTGACGAAGTGGGGCGACGTTCCCACCGCTCCACCAGTCCAGCCCGTCGACCACACGTCGACCGGTATTGAACAGGACGAAAACCCCTACCGCTACACCGAGAAACCGGAAGCTGGGGCCGACGCACCCGAGCCTGTGGCCGATGCGCCGACCGATCCTGCAGGTACGTCGACCACTCAGCCCGGAGTCAAGACGGCGGCAGGTGACGAAGCGGTCAATGCCGCCGTAGGACCGGTGACGCAGCCGACACCGGGAGCGACGGCTACGCCGCGGCCGGCGACAGCTTCCCCCCTGGGTGGTGGTGGCGTGCCGTCGATGGGCGGGCTAGGCAGCGGCGTCGGGATGGGTTCCGGTGGCGGGATTCCGAAGATGCCTGGCGGCCTGGGTAGTGGCGGCATGCCGGGGGTGGGGTCTAATCCGCTGAGTGGCGGTGTCGGGCAAGTGCCCGGCGCGGCAAGTGGGTTGCCGAACTCGGGGGCCGTGTCTGGTGCGGGCAGCGCGTCGCCGTTGTCGTCTGCCTTCAACCAGGGAATGGCGACCACGGCGGGGATGGGCGGCGGAATACCGTCTGCACCGCCGCCGGCCCCGGCGAGTCCGTCACCGGCGCTGTCGGCGGGTGGTGGGCATGCGGCACTCCCGGTGTCGGCTGCCCCCGGTGGGGGTGTCTCGCCGGCTGCGGCTCAGCCGGGCATGGTGGCACCGGCCGCTCCCGCTGCCGCTGCTCCTACCGGGACGGGCATGGGCGCTGGCGGTGGCGCCCCGATGATGCTTCCTCCGGGCTCGATGGGCCCACCGGCCGGCGCGGCGCCGCCGCCCGCGGCCACGGTCCCAGCAGGCACGCTCCCCGCTGGCAGCAACGCACCATCGGCCTCGCCGGCGCCATCTGGTGCTGGGGCTGGTGCGACGCTGATTCCGGCAAGTGTGGTGGCCGCGGGTCAGACGGCTGCGGCGCGTGAGCGGCGAGAATCGGCGGACGCGGCGGCCGCCAAAGAACTCGCGTGGAAGCTGCAGCACGCGACGCAGGCGGTCGGTTACCCGATCGAGTGGGCGGTGGGGGTCTTCCGGTCACCAAGCGGCACTGAAACCGTTGTGACCTCAAACGATGGGGCGAGCTACATTCCCGCCGGCGTCTTCGTGCCCCGCTCAGCTCGCGTGCTGGCAACAGATCCCTTGGTGGACGACCATTTTCGCCAACTGTGGTTCGGGTGGGCCGATCCGGCGCGAGTCTTGATCGAGTACGCGCAGCTGCGCGCCGAGATGGGTTGGCGCCTGGTAGCGGCCGCGACCACGGGACCCCTGACAGCGCTGCGTGACGCAGGAGTCGAACATCCGCCGTCATGCACGCGGCAGACCAATCCGCTGCTTCAACCGGGTCAGCAGATCTCCCCGCCCGGCATGGATGGAATGCACGAGCACCGGTTGGCGGCGCTGTGGCCTGACGTATATCCGCGACTGCTGCGGGTGATGGACGCTGACCCCATGTTTCAAGACAGAATCGTGGCGGCCGCCAGTGCCCTGCTGATGCACACGGCGACCACCCAGGCCGTGGCGGTCGACGGCGGTATCCCTAATCCCGTTCGCCAGATTTGGCTCACGCGTGGCGGCGATCGGGACCCAAGTCCGCAGCAGTGGGCTGAATACGACGCCGCGGCCAAGGACTTCAACACGGTGACCTCGATCTTCCGGCCGGGCTTCGTCGGCCAGACCGGCCCGAGCGAGACCATTGAGGAGCTGGCGCGCTACCGCGCGCACTGGCTGGTGGCGCGCACCGCCGAGTTGATCGGCGGATGGGCTACACGTCCACTGCCGCTACCGGATATGTGCTACGCGGCGGCGGCCGCCGGGAACGTCCATATCCGTGCTCTGATCGTTGAGTCTCTTGCCAGTGTCGAAGAGGACCTCGCGGCGGTCGGCCCATGAGTTCATACGTGTGGGAGCTTCAACAACAGAGCGCTCGTCACCAGTACGGGTGGGCTCGTTACGTGCTGCTCAAGCCAATCCTCATGGACGCGCGGACAGGAAACCTGGATCCGAGCTGGCGACACAGCCTCTCGCCAGCAATAGTTGGCGGCACCTCAGAAGAAGCCCTTGAGCACAGTAATATCCTTGCTGTACATGATCTTTCGACGATGGGCGTTCAGCCGTGGGAACCGCATACCGGATCAGGCTGGCGGGTGGCGCTAGATGCTTGGTACGCGGCCCTGGTCGAAGTGAACGACACCCGTGAGCGGACAGAACAGTTGATGCCCGGGGCCGCCGTCGATGCGCCCGAGGTGATGAGGGAGTTCACCGAGGCCATCGCCCGCAACCCTCAACTGAGAAGCTTCGCTGAGCGGGCGGCTGAGGGCCGACGTCGATGGCGTGATTGGGAAGGCGCCTGGTACCACGCCGGGTTGGCCGCTGGTGGGCTCGATGACGACTGGCGGGGCTGGTACCGCAGCCGCATTACGACCTGGACAAACGGACTATCCCCCCTTGAAGGCCCCTCTGCCATCGCCGAACTGACCGCGCTGGAGCATGGCGACAAAGACCACATGCAGTCACTGCCTGCCTACTGGATCTAGCCGGTGGCTGCGCTTTGGCAGCCTCGAAGTTGGGGCTTGGCGCCCGGTACTCGTCAGAGCCGCACCCGTCCCGACCGCTGGGCCTACGTCGCTTCTTCGAGGGCGCTTAGCTCATGGATTGAGTCGGCACCTTCGACTTCGATTGTCAGCAGTCGTGTGGTCTCTCTGAGCTGTGCGCGTCGTTTGACTGCTTCCTCTATCCCCTTAGATATACGTTTGCACTCTTTTTGATTGCGCGGCAAAGGAATACGGACTTCTCCGAGGCGGTTTCCGAGGCTGTCGATGATGTCTTGAGTGAAGCGTTTTGCTCGAATTTGACGTTTGACGATCGGTGAGTTGAGGGCAGCGAACAGGAGCCAGGGATCGAGGGAGCTTTCGGCGGTGACGCGGATTTTCATCACGTGAGACTGGTACAGAATCTCGGTGTCCAGCGGGCTGACGACTGCGGTCGTGCCGATGAGGTAGGTACCGTCCCGGACCATAAGGATGTCGCCGACAGCGACGTCGAATTTGTCCGGATGCTTTGAGCGAAGGGCTTTGAAGAGTTCTTCACTGATTCCGTGTTTGGGGTCTGCTTTGAGTTCCCAGTTGGACAGGTCGCTTGTGCGGATGAACGGGATAGGGCCGGTGCCGTAGGCCATCTTCCCGACTTCAACGCCGGTGGTGATGGCAATCTCACCCTTTTCGATGAACGACTGCAAAGCCGGGGTGTGATGCGTTGGTTCTAGGGCCGCGAGATCGGCGGCTAGTTCCGGGTCGTAGTACTTCGGGATGAATACCGTGCCAGCTAGCTCGGACCGAGGCTGCATGAAGCCGAGGTGGTCGTTGGGTATAAGGCCGAGGTTTTTGAAGTCGACGTAATTCCTGGCGATCGTTGGTACGTCATCGAGCAGGATGTCTTTGTCGCCTTGCCGGCGGAACGTGGGGTTGCCGCGTGAGTCGTGACCGCACCACTTCGCGTCAGCCATGAAGACGAGTTCTTCTACTATGGCGTTCTTCTTGTGGTGCTTCCGTAGGACGACCATGCAGACCTTGGTGTGAGTGCCGGCCTTGCCGCTGGTTTTGAACAGTGGCTCGGGCATGGCCGCGATCGCCAGTATGGTCGCCTTCTGCTGCAGCCAGTCAATGATGTGTGAGTACGACGGGCTTCCGAAAAGGCTTTCGGGCAGCACGATTCCGAGTCGCCCGCCAGGTTTGAGCAGCTGTAGGCAGCGCTCGACAAACAAGAGTTGGGGAGGGAAGTCCGACAGAACCTCGTCGCTTAGCTCCTTGACTCCGGTCTTTTTGTTCGTTGCCCATTTATGGCCCAGGTCGAACTGCTCCAGGATGGGCTGGCCAACGACGCGGATCTTCTTCCCGAACGGTGGGTTGGTCAGCACTACGTCGAAGCTGCCGAGTTTAACCTTTTCGCGGACCTGTTCTGGCCACTGTTCGGTTGGTTGCAGGCTGCTGTCTACGCGAAACACGCCACCGCGGCCGTCGCCGAGGATGGCGAGGTAGGCCTTGGTGCATTTGGCAAGGAAGGCGTCTTTATCCATGCCGCGTAAAGTGCGCGTGGCGATTTCGCGCTTTCGGCGTTCGAGAAGCGAGGCTGACCAGCCCTTGGTTTGCGCTTCGGCGTCGAGGCCATCCCAGACGTGTTCGAGCGCGACGGTGAGGAAACCACCTGAGCCGCAGGCAGTTATGCGCTGTATTTGGGCGTGTCTCACTCGGATCCATGCGCAACCCCGTTACAGTGCCCGCAACCCTGACTACAGAAGGGCCGTTGAGGGGGACGCTGCCGGTGGATTTGTACTTCGCTGACTGGTCGCTGGTGTCGCGGCCGGACAGGTTGAAGGCGGTCGGCTCCGACGCCATCTCGACGCCACGAGTGCCCGACGGGACTCCGGTATTGGTGGACGATTCGATGCGCCCGGTGGAACCTTGGTGCACATTCCTGCGGCTGTACTCGCAGAATCTACGTCGGAACTCTGTTGTCTCCTACGCCCGCGACGCGCTCGAATTCGGCCGGTTCCTAGAGACGAGAGGCGTTGGGGTGCTAGGTGTCTCGGAGTCCGACCTGGTGGCCTACCGGGCGGACCGAATCGCTTCCGGGGTCTCGCCGCGTTCGTGGGCTCGGCAATTGGTGGTGATTCGAGCTCTCTTCACGTACTTGTACGAAACCGGGCGCAGAGACAGTTTGCCGTGGATTCAGGTCGGCAGCCGGTCGGTGGTGACTCCGCGGATTCCTCGGACTGAGATGGATGTTCGGGCGCTTTCTCACGCGCAGTGGGTCGCGTTGCGCGATGTTGGGTTCGGCGGGGAGTTGCCCACAGGGGAGCTGGATCGCTCTTACCGCGGCAGGTCTACGGTCCGAAACGCGTGCGCCGCCGAGCTGGCACTGACCACGGGGATGAGACTCACCGAATGGAGCACCCTGGGGTTGACCCTTGATGGTGGACACCTGACTGGTGGGACTGCTGGTCTCACGGGAAGGATGTCCGTGTGTCGGGCAAGCGTAAGAAGTACACCCCGGAGTTTCGGGAGCAGGCCGCCCGCCTGGTGATCGAGACGGGTCGTCCGATCGCTCATGTGGCCGCTGAGATCGGTGTCGGTGAGCAATTGCTGGGTCGCTGGGTGCGCCAGGCTCGGGAGGCTGCCGGCGGCGAGGATAATGGCGCGGTGCTTGACGCTGATGAGCGTGCCGAGTTGGAGCGGCTACGCAAGGAAAACGCCGAATTGCGTTTGGACCGGCAGTTCTTGAAAAAAGCCGCGGCCTTCTTCGCCTCCGAACAGAACCAGTAGAGGCCTACTGTCTGATCGAAGCGGAGAAGGCCAACTACGCGATCACCCGGATGTGTGAGTTGCTGGAGGTCTCTCGTTCGGGGTTCTACAAATGGCGCACAACCCAGGCCGCAGGACCCTCGCCGGCGGCCCGGCGGCGTGCCGAGCTCGATGCCAAGGTCGCGGCGTTCCATAAGGCCTCTGATGGGGTGTACGGGGCGCCGCGGATTCTGGCTGATCTGCGTGATGACGGCGAGACGGTGTCACGCAAAACGGTGGCGGCCTCGCTGCGCCGCCAGGGTTTGGCCGGGATCAGCCCGCGGTCGTTTGCCCCGGCGACCACGGTCGTCGATCTGGACGCCACGATCCCGAAGGACCTGGTCAACCGTTGCTTCGATGCCGGGCGCCTCGATGTGGTGTGGACTTCCGATATCACCTATCTGCGCACCGGTGAAGGCTGGCTGTATCTGTGTGCCGTGCGTGATGGGCATTCCCGGCGGGTGATCGGCTGGGCGATCGATGAGCACCTGCACACCGACCTGGTCGAAGCCGCCGTAGCGATGGCGGTGACAATGCGCGGAGCGCTTGCCGAGCAAGTGGTTTTGCACGCTGACCGCGGCTGTCAGTACACCTCAGCGCAGCTGGCCCGGTTCGCCCGCAAGCACGATCTGCGCCGCTCGGTGGGCCGCACTGGTGTGTGCTGGGACAACGCTGCTGCTGAATCCTTCTGGGCCACTTTGAAAGTCGAGTTCTATGACCGCTACTTGTGGCCCACCAAGGCCGCCGCTAAGCTCGCTGTCGGCGACTGGATCGAACGCGTTTACAACCGTCGTCGACGCCACTCAGCGATCGGCATGACAACCCCGGTCGACTACGAGAACCGGATCACTCAGACGGCACAAGCCGCCTGACCCTGTGTCCACCAAACGGGGTCAAGCCCAACCCTGCTGGACATCGAGGTCCGATCGAAGGGGGCTGGCACTTCACTCGTGCTGGAGGCATGCGCGAAGAACGGCCGTCGACGCCGAGTTTATGTTCCGGCATCCACCGTCCAGAGAGTTGAGCTGTACCGAAACACGGAACGGAAATCGCTGGTGCGGAAGGCCCAGGCGAGCTTGCGCCGGAAACTGCCGAATATGGCGGTGGTCCACGACGTTGACCTGCCGGCGGGCAAGCTGGTCTACACGCTTAATGGTGACGAGCGGCGCGACGAGTTCGCGACGATTCCGCCAGAGACGCGACGCGTACTGGTGAAGGTGACTCCTGGCGGGATCGAGCCACTGTCGCTGTTCGTCGGTCGAGGCGGCGTGCCGCCATCGCAGCGGCGGTGGCACCAATACTTTGAGGAGGCCAACGACCGGCTGGCGAACTTCGAGGGCCAGGTTCCGATGATGTCGGTGGCGGTCACGCCACATGACTTGCGTCATACGTTTGCCGTGGTGATGTTGCGTAGCTTGCAGGCGCGTGCTGCGCAGCTCGAACGATCGCGTCCCAAGCACGGGTTCGGCACCATCAGCGAGCACATCATTCACAACCCTTTGTTGACTTTGCAGCGTCTGCTCGGACATGCCAGCCCGTCCACGACGATGGTTTATCTGCGGTACGTCGATGAGTCAGACGAGCTCATTCAACGTGCCTTCGAGTCCTGGAGCGACAACGAACGTGACTACGCCAGTTACGTTCTCGAGCAAATTGAGGCACAACGGCCGTGAACGATTCCGACCGTCAGCCGCGTATCGTGACGTTTCCGCCGGGTGGTCCGCTGAAACAATCTCGAATTGATCCACGCCGGTATGTAGCGACAAGGCTCGTGGCTGAACTGGCTGACGCATGGAAGGAATGCGCCGAGACCGCATCGCTATCACCTGGCACAGTGTCCCGCCAATCCAGCGTGGTTCGTAGTGTCGGGAACTTCCTTACCGCCGACGCGGACAGATTCCTGACATTGTCCGGCGACGGCGCGGACGTGGCCCGGCGGCTACATGATTGGGAATCGGCGATGGTCGCCGAGTTCCCCCCGCCCAGCGTCCGAGCCAAAGACCTGGGCATGGAACTTCGCAATCAGGTCGCCCGCTACCTGCAGTCCAACGGGATCCCCGGAGGTGTGCTGGCGGACTGGGCGAACGGCCAGGTGTTAGACGGACGGCCATGGCAGGAACTCCCTCTCGACGAATTCAGCAACGACGAGCGCCTCCAACTCGAGCAGACCTGCCGGCAGATCGTGCGCGACACAGAGGACCGTCTGACGCGCGGCGACGCCCTACTTCGCGGCGGCCACGATCCGCGGATCCACGGGTGGAACAGCGTGGAGAACGTGCTGTGGGCTTTACGCAACGTGCCCTATAAGGATGAGTTCCACATCCATCTCGCCGGATCACGACGCCAACTGGATCCGCTAGAGATCGACCGCATGTCCGGAGTCTGGCGCGCCGCCGCGCGAATCAAGGCCCCACCACTGCTGACAGCCGTCGGCGCATTCCTGGCTCCCGATGCCGAGTACCTCCTGGCCATCCGGGTGTTACTGCATCTGCAGACCGGATGGTCGCCCGAAGAGAGCGCTCGACTCTGCCGCGAGGACATCGAGTTCGGCGTGGAGTCCGTGCGGGTTCGGGCGACAAAGGCGCGTGCCCAACGGATCCGATGGCACACTCTGGCCTCGCCGCGGGACCAGCCGTGGGGGTGGAAGGCCGGCGACCTTCTGCGGCGAGCTGCCCATGCCATGCGCCACGCCCACGCGCTGACGCCGGATCAACCGCTGTTCTGGGTGACCGGATGCCGGTCTGTCCGTGATCGGCTCGACCACGAGTATCCCCATTACGTGATCCGGGAGCACCACTTCGGAAAACTCAACACGCTGAAGAATCTGATTGAGCGCCACAGCCTCTCGATCAGCCAACCCCACGACATGCGCCGGCTCCGTAAGACGGTCAAGAGCGCACGCGCGGCTCTGCTGGGCACCCTCGCCGGCGCTGCCGGCGACGACCACACCGTCGAGGTCTTCCGCGACCACTACGCGCAAACCACGACCGTTCACACGATCGCCGCCCAGACGGTGCTGCGTGCGCAGCAGAAGGTCCTGCAACGCGCCTCACAGGGACCAACATTCGTGGCCGCGACGGCAGCCGAGGTCGCCGAATCACCGACAGATCCCGAGCTCGCCGAAATTGCCGCCACCGTCGCCGCGGAGACGCCCCCTGAGCAGGAACTGACGATCGCTGCTTGCCGAGATCCCTATGACGCACCGTTCATGGATCAGGGCTCGCTATGCCATGCCTCACCGTCGATGTGCTTGCAATGCCGTAACGCCATCGTGTTCCGCGATCACCTGCCGCGCCTGATCGCCTACCGAGAGGCACTGGACGCCATCGAGAACAACACGCCACCGAGGGTGTTCAGCGAGATCTACGGCCAGCAGAGAGTCAACATCGACGCCATCGTCGCCGAGTTCTTACCCGAGCAGATCGAGGCTGCCCGCCAGGCGGACATCCATCTGCACCGCCCGCTTGGACAAAGGGCCGAACAATGACCAATCCACCCCAGCCGCAGACTTGGCCGGCACTGACAGGCTTCGACCCCGACGAGCCAGTGTTACCTGCTGACCGCCGCGTGACCGACGGGCCTGACCCCCGATTCGGGGACCTCCCGCGCTGGGATCTCACCGCTAGCGGTCTCGCACCGAACCTCAATGCTGCACAGGCACATTTGCGTTTCGATGTGTATCCCGACGGGTGGGTGCCGGTCGCCAAGACCCTCGCGATGGCCATGCTGCAACCGGTCCACCCCGTTGTCAGACAAGCCGGAATCTATCGCTCCAATCGGCCCTACAAATTGAAGTCGATCCGACATGTCCTCACCGAATTGAGATACCTCGCGGAATGGGCCGCCACGGCCGGACTCAGCGAGGAGCTTTCAGCATGGACTCACGCTGACGGTGAGGCCTACCTCGCCTCGCGAAAGGCTCGATCCTTCTCTGCCGGCCGTAGCGCCAACGACCTCCTGCGCCACCTCGGTGATTTCCGGGGACTCCTGCCCAACGGCGGACTCTCCGTCCAGGTCAGCCCGTGGGCTGCGAGATCCAGCGGCGAAGTCAAGACGCCCGTCATCCCGCCGGAGACCTTCTGGCCACTGGTACGCGCCTGCTGGACCTACATCGACACTTTCGCCGCCGACATCACTGCTGCTCGCGATGAAATTACGCTCCTCGATACGCGTGGGCCCAAGTATCGGGAGGTCCGTCCCTCAACACGGGATATCGACGACGCGCTTGACGCCTGGCTGTCATCACCTGAAGCCTTTGTTCCCCTGCACATCTACACCTTGGGACGCGCACGGGCGGGAGACATCAACTGGGACGGCCTGGGTCTCTGCACGACACCTGGATTGAGCGGCACCAACTTCTACGGCAACCGCGGACCTGCTCGGCAACTTCGCGTCCGTCAGGCGATCGGCCAAGGCGTGCCCACTCGATACGGCTACAGCTCGGTCCAACCCGCGGCTGTTGAACGGCCCGACAGCACACACGGACCCTGGATAAGCGGCTTCGACCGCATCATCGTCAGCAAGGAACTCACCCAACTGCGCAACGCCGCATACATTTTCGTCGCGATCATGACGATGATGCGTGACAGCGAAGTTCAAAGCCTCGCCACCGGGGCCATCGGAACACATTACGGCGCCCCCGCCGTCACCAGCACACTGCACAAGATGCAACCACACGGTGGAACACCACAACGCTGGTGGGTAAGCGAACCAGTCGTGACGGCGTTAAAAGTCGCTGAACAAATCACCCTCGACGAGAACCGACTCTTCGGCGCTGTGCGCGAAAGCGTGCACCGCGACTTGACAGGATTCGACCAATACGAACAGATCCGATCGTTCGTCGCGTGGGTCAACGACCATTCACCCCAGAACGGTTTGGAGCGCATTCCCGCGACTCCGCTGGCGCCTCACATGTTTCGCCGCACCATGGCCGTGATCACCGCCAACGAGCCCGACGGCGAAATCGCGTTAGGAATCACGCTCAAACACAATGCCGTTCGCGCACTTGCCAACGCCACAACGAGTGGATACGCGGCGCCCACGCCTGAATGGGCCAAAGAATTCGAACACCACGCCAAGGAAGCGGCCGCCGGGGAACTCGTCGCTGACTGGGCACGTCACGCCCAAGGCGACCACGCTCTGCGCGGCCCCGGCGCAACAACCTTCGCCAACGGCCTCGCCGACATCACCGACCGCGCCAAGACCACCGTCGCCATCGGCAACGAACGCATGCTCCGAGCCCTGCTACGCGACGAATTCGCCACCATCCGACTCGGCACCCTCAACCACTGCCTCGGTGACCCCGCCAAAGCGCTATGCCTGGAAGGCGCATCCGCAGCCGTGAAAGCCGGCGGCCCGATCCCGAGCATGTGTCAACCCGCCACCTGCCGAAACTCGGTCATCACCGACCAACACCTGCCCATCTGGCTGCGCGAGGAATCCGACCTCGTCGACAAGCTCAAGGACAAGAGAATGGCACCCGTCCACCGCCAGCGCCTCGAAACCCAGCTCGCCGACGTCCGCAAAATCACCCACCAGGAGCCGAAGTGACCAGCGTCAGTCCGGCAACCGAGAAGAAGCTCCGCGACGCAATGGAGCGCCTGCTGGCGGGCAAGTCCAATCGGACCGACGGCCGGCTCACGAAAGCCAACTTGCACATCGAAGCCGGCGTCAGCCGCGCAACCATGAACCGTGCCACTGAGGTAATCGCAGACTGGAACGCCAGCGTCGGCAAGGAACCCGCTCCTCGTGACGCCGAGCTCGTTGGACTACAGGCCACGGTCACTGAACTCAAGAAGAGCGTCGCGAGGCTGCGCGAACACAACAGCGACCTCGAACGCAGAAACCGGGCCGCCGTCACCGTGATCGCAGAGCTCAACGCACAGCTTCAGGCCAGTCGGGGCGAGACTCCGATTGGCACCGTCACGCCTATACGGGACCGTGCAGCACGCAGACGAAGGTGATTATCGGCCAACCTCAGCGTTCTGCTGGACCGACGATAACGACTGCCCACTTCTCCTCCGTCTCCTCGCCGGCGTTCGCCAACCCAAGCCCGGCGCGCAACGGGCTTCACCCGCTATACCCGGTCAAAACCGGTCCAAATGGCTCTCTTCCCGATAAGCTCATCTCGCCCATGCACCGAGGTGTCGATTAGCTGTCAGCCAGGAGGTTCGCCCGTGCCCGAGCCGTGGCTGTCAGCCGACGACATTGCTACCCACCTTGGCGTCACCAAGGACACCGTGTACGCCTGGATCGCCGAGAAGGGCATGCCGGCTCACAAGCTGGGGCGCCTGTGGAAGTTCCAGGCAGCCGAGGTCGACGATTGGGTTCGTCGTAACGGGGCTACGGCCGCGGAGGACTGAACGTGCACATCATCGACAACGTCAACGATCTCCTCGGCGACGATCTCAAGGCTGAGGTGCAGGTTGGGTCGAAGCTGCGTATCGCTGCATCGACATTTTCCATCTTCGCGTTTGAGGCGCTGCGCAAGGAGTTGGAGCGAGTCGAAGAGCTCGAGTTCGTCTTCACCTCGCCGTCGTTTGTCGCCGCGGCGGCTACCGATCAGCTGCCCAAGGAACGCCGACAGTTCTTCATTCCGCCGGGGTCCAACGGGGAGTCGTCGCTCTACGGTTCTCAGTTCGAGATCCGTCTGCGCAACAAGCTGACGCAGCGGGCTATCGCGCGTGAATGTGCGGAGTGGGTGCGCCGAAAGGTTCGCTTCCGGTCGAACCGGACTGGTGCACCGATGCAGCAGTTCGCCGTTGTGGATGACAAGGTCGCCTACCAGCCGATCCAGGGGTTCACGTCTGCCGACCTTGGTTACGAGCGTGGGAACGCGGTGTCGAACGTCGTGACCAAGCTCGACGAAGCTCCCATGGCACGGCAATACGCCGCCCTGTTCGATCAGATCTGGAACAACCCCACGCAGCTCGAAGATGTCACCCAAGCGGTGTACGACCACATCGCGAGCGTGTACGCCGAAAACTCACCGGCGCGAATCTATTTCCTGATCCTGTACAACCTGTTCTCGGAGTTTCTCGAAGACGTCAGCGAGGACGTCCTGCCGAATGATCGCACCGGCTACCAGGAAACGCAGGTCTGGCAGAGCCTGTACAACTTCCAGCGGGACGCGGCGACGGGAATCATCAACAAACTGGAGACCTACAACGGCTGCATCCTCGCTGACAGCGTGGGACTCGGGAAGACCTTCACCGCGCTTGCAGTGATCAAGTACTACGAGCTGCGCAACAAGTCTGTCCTGGTGCTTGCACCGAAGAAGCTTGCGGAGAACTGGACCAACTACAACGCCAATCTGACCACCAATATTTTCGCTCGCGACCGGTTCAACTACGACGTCCTTGCTCACACCGATCTTTCCCGCACCAGAGGTGAATCGTTGGGGCTGCGGCTCGACCGAATCAATTGGGGCAACTACGACCTCGTCGTTATCGACGAGTCCCACAACTTCCGCAACGCCGACTACGCAGAAGAAAAAGAGTCGCGCTACCAGCGGCTGATGCGTCAAGTCATCCGCGAGGGCGTGAAGACCAAAGTGCTGATGCTGTCGGCCACACCGGTCAACAACCGCTTCAACGACCTGAAGAACCAACTCCAGCTTGCCTACGAAGGAAGGTCGGAGAACCTAAGCCAGCATCTCAACATCTCGACGACGGTCGAGAAAGTGTTCAGCGACGCGCAGCGCGTCTTCAACGAGTGGTCCAAGCTCGACCCCGAGGCGCGCACCACCGACCGTATCTTGCAGATGCTCGACTTCGACTTCTTCGAACTGCTCGACTCGGTCACCATCGCACGGTCCCGCAAGCACATTCAGGCGTTCTACGACACCACCGAGATCGGCACTTTCCCACAACGGCTCCCGCCGCGGTCGATTCGTGAGCCGCTCTCCGACCTCCCCGATGTGCCCGCATTCAACGAAATCTTCGGACAGCTTCAGGTGCTCACCCTGGCGGTCTACACGCCGCTGGCCTACGTATTCCCAAGCCGGATCGGTAAGTACGAAGATCTCTACAACGTCAAGGGCGGCACTGCGCGCTCCAATATCGGGCAGCTCGGCCGTGAGCAGGGCTTGAAAAAGCTCATGACGGTCAACCTGCTCAAGCGTTTGGAGAGTTCGGTCGAGGCGTTCCGGCTCACCCTCGCCAAAATTGAAGGGGCAGTCGACAACACTCTGATCCGGCTCAAGTCAAGAACGGGATCCTTGAACGACCTCAGCGTCGATTTCTCCGGCCTGGACCTCGATGTCGACGACGAGGATGACGCCAACGTCGAGGCCCTCTCGTTTGGCGAGAAGATAAAGATCGACCTCGACGACATCGACGTAGAATCCTGGCAGCGCGATCTCTGGAACGACCGCGAGACCCTCCGTGAATTACTCGACGAGATGCGCAGGGTCACACCGGATCACGACCTCAAGCTGCGGGAGCTCAAACGACTCATCGAGGACAAGGCCGCCAACCCCCTCAACCCGTTGAATCGCAAGGCACTGATCTTCTCGGCGTTCGCCGACACCGCCGAGTACCTCTACAAACAGCTCGCGCCGGCATTGAGCGACTCCGGGTTACACACCGCGCTCGTCACTGGCGGCGCCCACGCCGCGAAAACAACGCTGGGGACCGGCTACGACTTCCAGCAGGTCCTGACGTTGTTCTCGCCGAAGTCCAAACAACGCCACCTCACCATGCCCAAAGACACCGGCGAACTCGATGTGCTGATCGGCACCGACGTCATCAGCGAAGGCCAAAACCTCCAGGACTGTGACTATCTCGTCAACTACGACATTCATTGGAACCCGGTACGGATCATCCAACGATTCGGCCGCATCGACCGCATCGGCTCGACCAACGCCCAGATCCAGCTCGTGAACTTCTGGCCCGACATCTCCCTCGACGAATACATCAACCTAAAGGAACGCGTCGAGAACCGCATGGTCATCGCCGACCTCGCCGGCACCGCCGACGACAATGTCCTCACCCTTGAAGGCAGCGATGCCGCGTTCCGGAAGGAGCAGCTCCGCAAACTCCAAGACGAAGTCATCGAACTCGAAGATGTCCGCACCGGTGTGTCCATCACCGATCTCGGTCTCAACGACTTCCGCATGGACCTGCTGGGATAC
Source organism: Leucobacter sp. (assembly GCA_041655455.1). Lineage (GTDB taxonomy): Bacteria > Actinomycetota > Actinomycetes > Actinomycetales > Microbacteriaceae > Leucobacter. The sequence continues at coordinate 22,663 of JBBAFK010000023.1, forward strand.
CTCAAGGAGTCCGGCGATCTGGCCACCGCGCCGAAGGGACTTCACGCCGTGCTCCCCGCAGACCCCTCAAGAGGCCTCCACCCCGGTGTGCTGTTCGCGCTGCGCAACGTCGACGCCAACGAGAACATCAATCGGGGCAACCGGCTTCACCCGCACTACCTGGTCTACCTCGACGACAACGGCAACGTCATCGCCGACCACACAGAGGCCAAACACCTGCTCGACCTGATTCGCACAGGATGCCGGCCCCATGAGGAACCCGTCACCGAGGTCACCCGCGTCTTCAACGCGGCCACGCACGAAGGTGCAGAGATGGGCAAGTACTCCGAATTGCTCACCGCAGCAATCCGATCCATGATCGACGTCACCGAAGAACGCGACATCGACAGCCTCTTCAGCGGAGGACACACGACCGCGCTCACCCAGGCAATCGCCGGCCTCGACGACTTCGAACTCACCGCATTCATCGCGATCGTCGACACCACCGAAGGAACCACATGACGGCCCTGCTCTACCGCTGGCCCGTCGCCGCCAAATTCGGTCGTACCGTCCCGAAGACCAAGTTCTACGAACACGGCACCGTCCCCAGTGCGGTGCGTGACAAATTCGTCACCGAGGTCCAGCGCATCACCTGGGCCTACAAGCTCGCCCAATCCACCATCAACCTGCCCGGCAACGCAGACGTCCCCGAAATCCAAGTCTTCCAGATCGATACAAAGGGCGACGATGTTGGCGAGTCCGTGCTCGCCGCCATCGACAAAGCGGTCAAGACCCCCATCATCTTCGAGATAGTCACGGGCGAAGGCGACGACCAGCGAGTCCGGATGGCTGCATCGCACAAACAGGCCGGCCCCGCTACGCCGAAGCTCGGCGCCTACTACACGACCGACTGGCAACCCCAGGACGCAGAGCGACAGCCACTACCCACAGCGATCAGCCTGCCGTCCCTGTACACCGCACTCCTTACGCCGCTGACCCCGGTATCAGCACGGCCAGGAGAGGAATTGTCAGACGTTGCTGCCAGACTCCAGGCCGTGCGCAAGCTCGAACGCGAGGTCGCCTCCCTTGAGCGCAAACTCCGCGCCGAGCCGCAACTCAACCGCAAGGTGGAGCTTCGGCGCGCCCTGAAAACGAAGCAAGCAGAACTGGAACAGCAGAGGTAGCAGGTGGAGAAACTTCGCATGACATCGCCCGACATGACCGAGGCCAATATTGACAAGCTCGCCGAGCTGTTCCCCAACGTCATCACCGAGAAGCTCGACGCCGAGGGGAATCCCAAGAAGGCCGTCGACTTCGACCTGCTGCGCCAGGAACTGTCAGATCATGTTGTCGAAGGCCCGCAGGAACGTTACCAACTCGACTGGCCCGGCAAGCGCGCAGCGTTGTTCATCGCTAACGCACCCATTGCGAAGACTCTTCGGCCCGCGCGTGAGGAGTCGGTCGACTTCGACGATGCGCATAACCTGTTCATTGAGGGCGATAGCCTCGATGCGCTCAAACTCCTCCAGGAGTCGTATCTCGGAAGAGCGGATGTGATCTACGTTGATCCGCCCTACAACTCCGGCGCTGATTGGGTCTACGCCGACGACTTCGCTGAGACGGCGGCCGAGTATCTGCTGCGCTCGGGCCAAGTGGATGGGCGCGGGGCTCGGCTAGTCGCGAATACCGAAGCGAACGGGAGATTTCACTCCGACTGGCTGAGCATGATGTATCCCCGATTGAAGCTGGCGCGCAACCTACTTTCGGAGACTGGCGTGCTCATCGCCGCGATCGATGATCGTGAGCACTCTGGGCTCAAGCAATTACTCGATCAGGTCTTTGGCGCTCAGAACTTCCTCGCGAATATCGTTTGGCAGGGCCGAGCGAAGAATGACGCGCGCTTTGCTGGGGGCGGCTTGGACTACATGCTCGTCTACGGTCGTGACCGGAATCGACTAATTGCCGACGACGTGCGCTGGAAGGAACCGAAAAGCGGCTATGGGCTGGTCGTCGCGGCAGTGCGTGATGCGTGGGCGCGTTCGGGCGAGGACGCTGCGAGGGCTACGGCAATTCTGCGTGAGTGGTGGAAGTCCAAGCCGGAGACTGAAAAGGGGCTCCAGTCGTACACCGAGATCGATGAATCTGGTCGCGCATTCCTCCGTGGACCACTCGCGAGTCCGAACCCCCGGGCGAATCTCCAGTACGAGCTACTCCATCCAGTTACAGGACGGCCTGTTCCGATGCACGAGAATGGCTGGCGCTACTCGCGGGAAACGATGGATCAGATGCTGGCAGAAGGACGAATCATCTTCGGTCCTGACGAGACGACGACACCGCGCCGCAAGATGTATCTGGACGAGCAGGAAGATCAGGCGATTCGTTCGCTCGTCGTACAGGAGCGTGCGAGTGCGACGGGAGCTTTGATCGATCTGATGGGCGCCGACGTCTTTGACAACCCCAAGGACATCGGCGTGCTGTGCAAGTGGATTAACGCCGTAACTCAAGGCAAGAAGGACGCTATGGTCCTCGACTTCTTTGGAGGTTCCGGTTCCACAGGGCACGCGGTGATGGCGCTGAATGCCCTCGATGGGGGACACCGGCGTTTCATCCTGGTTCAGCTTGATGAATCGGTGGCAGAGAGCTCAGGTGCAGCCCAGGCCGGATACACGACGATTGCGGAAGTAGCGAAGGAACGACTGCGGCGGGCGGGGGCCAAGCTCGTCGACGAGGCCGGGATTCTCGCGGACTCTGTCGCTCCAGGGTTTCGAGTTCTCAAGGTGGACACAACAAACTTGACGGACGTGCTGCGTACTCCCGACGAGACTGAGCAACAGACCCTTTCCGGCTTAGGGGACAGCGTGAAGCCGGACCGCTCGGGTGAGGATCTGCTGTTCCAGGTGTTGCTCGACTGGGGTCTCGAACTGACGATGCCCATCAGCGTGGAGAAGCTCGAGGGCCATGAGGTCTACCTCGTCGAGGACGACGCTCTCGTCGCCTGTTTCGATTCGGAAGTGAGCCCGGAGCTGGTGCGGGCGATCGCGAAGCGTGAGCCGCTGCGGGCGGTATTCCGCGACTCCGGTTTCGCCTCCGACGACGCTCGGATCAATGCGGAACAGATCTTCCATGAGATCTCCCCGGCGACGGATGTGAAGGCCATCTGACACTGATGAAGCTTCAGTTCAAGATTCAGCAGTATCAGACCGATGCCGTGGACGCGGTTGTCGAGGTCTTCGCCGGACAGCCGAAACATGATGGTGTTTCCTATCGGATCGATCCGGGCAGGGCGAAGCCGGCCACGGCTCCGATGCTTTTTGACCCGAGTGCGACTTCGGACTCGGGTCTGCGAAATGCCGAGATCGCGTTGACACCAACGCAGCGGCTAGAGAACGTTCAGCACGTTCAACGGTCGCGAAACCTGCCGCTGTCGGACAAGCTGGTGGACAGCAAAGCCGCTCCGGGTGCTCCTAATCTCGACGTCGAGATGGAAACCGGTACCGGTAAGACCTACGTCTACATCAAAACGATCATGGAACTGCACAAGCGGTACGGCTGGTCGAAATTCATCATCGTCGTCCCGTCGGTCGCAATTCGCGAGGGGGTGAAGAAGTCAATCGATTTGACGGCCGAGCACTTCCAGCAGACGTACGGCAGTAAGCCTCGGTCGTTCATCTACAACTCTGCCCAGCTGCATGAGTTGGAGCGGTTCAGCTCGGACGCCGGGGTGCAGGTGATGATCATCAACATTCAGGCGTTCAATTCGACGAGCAAGGATAACCGCCGCATCTACGACGAACTCGACGACTTCCAGTCGCGGCGTCCCATCGATGTCATCAGCGCAAACCGTCCCATCGTGATCATCGACGAACCGCAAAAGATCAGTGCACCAAAGTCATTGGAAGCACTGTCGCGATTCAATGCACTCATGGTGCTGCGCTACTCGGCAACTCACAAGGTCGAGCACACCAAAGTTCACCGCCTCGACGCGCTCGATGCCTACAACCAGAAGTTGGTCAAGAAGATTGCGGTGCGAGGCATCACTGTGAAGGGATTGGCCGGCACGACGGCTTACCTGTACCTCGATGCCATCGAGATCGCCAAGGGCGCAAAACCGCGGGCCCGCGTGGAGATCGAGGTACAGACCAAAGGTGGGCCGATCGCGCGCCAGGTTAAGCGCCTTGATGTGCGTACCAACCTCCATGACATCTCCAATGGCATCGAGGCGTACAAGGGCCTCTTCATCACCGACATCGACGCCAACCGCGACGTCATCGAACTCAGCAACGGTGATGTCGTCATCGCTGGACAGCTCTCTGACCGTGACGTCACCGAAGAAGCCAAGCGCCGCATTCAGATCCGTGAGGTGATTCGGGCGCACCTCGATAAGGAACGGGAGCTGTTCACCCAAGGCGTTAAGGTGCTATCGCTGTTCTTCATTGACGAGGTGGCGAAGTACCGCGATTACGACCGCGAGGACACGCTCGGCGACTATGCCCGGACCTTCGAGGAGGAGTACGCCGCGATCGTCGATGAGACTCTCGGCGAGCTCGAGTTCGACGTCGCATCCGCGGCATACCGGGCGTATCTTCGCCGCGACAACGTGCATGCCGTGCACGAGGGCTACTTCTCGATCGACAAGAAGACCAGGCATGCGGTCGACGGGCCAGTGCACACGACAGGTGACGAAAAGGGCCAATCCAAGGACGTCGACGCCTACGACCTGATCCTCAAGGACAAGGAGCGGTTGTTATCGCTGGCCGAGCCGGTTCGCTTCATCTTTTCCCACTCCGCCCTTCGGGAAGGCTGGGACAACCCCAACGTCTTCGTGATGGGCATGCTCAAGAAAAGCGATAACACCGTATCGCGGCGACAAGAGATCGGCCGCGGCCTGCGCTTGGCCGTCGACCAACATGGCGAACGTATGGACAACCCCGTCACGGTGCACGACATCAACGAGTTGACAGTTGTCACCGACGAGTCCTACACCGACTTCGTCGCAGGACTACAAAAGGAAATCTCCGACTCGCTGGCTGCGCGGCCACGCAAGGCAAGCGTGAAGTTCTTCACCGGCAAGACAATTCAGACCGAAGACGGCGAGTCGCTAGTCGAGGAAGCCCTCGCGCAGGCGCTCTATAAGTACCTGATCAAGAACGACTACCTGAACGAGGATGACACGCTTTCCGACGAGTACAAGGCAGCGAAAGAGGCTGGCACCCTGGCAGAGCCGACATCCGAGGCCCTGAAACCCGTGCTCAAGTTTCTGTTGCCCTTGGTCGACTCGCTGAACATCGATGTCCCGGCCCCAACCGACGACCGCAAGCCCAAGAAGATCCCGCTCAATGAGGCCAACTTCGCCAAGAAAGAGTTCCAGGCCCTGTGGCGCCGGATCAACCAGAAGGCCGTCTATCAGGTCGAGTTCGACTCATCCGAGCTCGTCACCAAGTGCATTCACGCACTCGACAAGCATCTCAAGGTCGCCGCGATGCAATACGTGGTCCAAGCTGGCACGCAGCGCGACGCCCTCGAAGCTGACGACCTCACCAGCGGCGCCGGGTTCGACGTGGCCAGCACTACAACCCACACCGCGACGGTGTCGGCCGCGTCCCAGGTCAGGTACGACCTACTCGGTGAAATCACGGAAAAAACTCAGCTCACCCGTCGTACGGCGGCGGCAATCCTCAGCGGAGTCACCCCGGAGACGTTTGCCAAATTCCGGCTCAATCCGGAGCAGTTCATCACCGAGGCCGCCCGACTCATCAACGAGCAGAAGGCAACAGCGATCGTCGAGCACCTGACCTACGACGCGCTCGAAGACCGTTTCGACACAGCGATTTTCACAGAGAACCAGACCAAGCAGGACCTCACCCACGCTGGCAACAAGCTGACCAAGCACATCTACGACTACGTCGTCACAGACTCCAAGGTCGAGCGCGACTTTGTCACCGAGCTCGATACCAGTCAGGAGGTTGCCGTCTACGCGAAGCTGCCACGCGGATTCTTCATTCCGACCCCCGTAGGTGACTACAACCCAGACTGGGCCATCGCGTTCACCGAGGGAACGGTCAAACACATCTACTTCGTCGCCGAGACCAAAGGCTCACTCTCGTCGCTTCAGCTCAAAGGAGTCGAGGACGCGAAGATCGAATGCGCCCGGAAGTTCTTCGCGTCGCTGAACGAGAAGAACGGCGAGAACGTCAAGTACGAGGTTGTCACCGACTACACCGAGCTGATGCAGCTCGTGACGACATGATCAGGGGTGTGTCCAAATGACGGAAAAGATGCTGGGATCTGTGGGCATCGTCGATTGCTGGCAATGCGAGATATCAGAACGTGTCGAATTGGTCTGCCAACGGCGCTGTGGGTGCTCGACCACGTGGCTCTTCTGACGATGGGAGGCAAGCCACCAGTATTCGGATTCTGCGACGGCCATCTTGTCGGTGCTCCCCGGTAAACTTCGCTGGTGATTTCACCGGCCAACCGGGCGCGGTGACGACACGCTCACCGAGGAGCACCGTGGCAGACACCAAGGTCATTTTCATCGCCTTCGCGATCGAGGACGAGCGTCAAAGGGACTTCCTGAAGGGTCAGTCCCTGCACCCCCGCACGCCCTTCGAGTTCATCGACATGTCGGTCAAGCAACCGTACGAGTCCGAGTGGAAAGACAAAGTGCGGACGCGGATCCGTCGCTCGGACGGAGTGATCGTGCTGGTGAGCAAGAACTCACTGACGTCCTCGGGGCAGAAGTGGGAGATCCAGTGCGCCAAAGATGAGGGCAAGCCGATCCGGGGGATCTGGGCGTATAAAGACGACCGCACCAACATTTCGGGGGTGCCCACGTACACGTGGAGCGATGAAAACATCAGCAACTTCATCGACTCCCTGTAGGTCGTCGTGCGGAAGGCGCTGATCGTCGGAATCGACCACTACCCATACATTGGGGACCTCAGCGGGGCGGTCAACGATGCCCACGCTGTGAAGAACGTTCTCGAGCGGAATGCCGACGGCACGCTGAATTTCCCCACCCCGCACCTGCTGGTCGGGACCGGCCCTGGGGCCGAGGTTACTAGGCTCGAACTCAAGGAATCGGTCCGGAAGCTTTTCGCCGATGACGCCGATATAGCACTCTTCTTCTTTGCCGGTCACGGATACATCGAAGACACCGGAGGCTTCCTTTGTGCCAGCGACTGCCAGTCAGGCGACGACGGTCTGTCGCTGGCAGAACTAATGTCCTTGGCCAACTCGTCGAAGGCAAAGAATAAGGTCATCATCCTGGACAGTTGTCACGCGGGCATTGCGGGAACAAGCGCCCTCAGCCAGAACGTTGCCGAGATTTCCGATGGTGTCACTATTCTCACCGCGTCGACCGCTGACCAGTACGCGATGGAGACGCCCGGAGGTGGATCAGGCGTTTTCACGAGCCTGTTCGTCGACGCTCTCAGTGGAGCTGCCGCGAACCTCGTAGGAGCAATTACTCCTGGAAGCGTCTATGCGCACATCGACCAATCGCTTGGGCCTTGGGCGCAACGCCCAGTTTTCAAGACCAACGTAAAGACCTTCATCTCATTGCGGGAGGCTACTGCGCCAATTGAACTGGCTGAGCTGCAGCAGCTGACTGACATATTCCCCTCTCCTACAACCGTATTCAGCCTCGATCCCAGCTACGAGCCGCACCGCTCCGGCTTCGAAGATCCTTCGGTTCCAGCGCCCGATCCGGCCCACACGGCTGTCTTCGCGGTACTGCAAAACTATGTCAAGGTCAACCTCGTGAGGCCCGTCGGTGCCCCACACATGTGGCACGCGGCGATGGGGTCACACGGCTGCGAGCTGACTGTACTTGGCCAGCACTATTGGAAACTCGTCGACGACGGCCTCATCTGATGTCCACCGAAAGAGATGTCCAGGCACGTCTGGACACGCCCGAACTCATGGAAAAGCTCGCCGCTATCGAGCATGAACGATGGGCTCATTGGCAGCAATACATGCATGACCAGTGCCAGCGTGCGAAGGACGGGTCTTTGATCATCCCCGCTCATTTAGCAAAGCGTTGGCAAACCCAGATCGAGACCCCCTACGAGAACTTGAGCGATTCGGAGAAGGATAGTGATCGTGAACAGGTGAGGCGCTACTTGCCGATCATCGGTGCGGCCATCAAGGCGCCCGCTGCGGAGGGGTAGGCGGCGCGATGCCCAGAGCTTCATGGAGACGTTGAAGCAGCAAGTTGACAATTACATGGAGGAAGCCAAGCGGGACAGAAGGAGGCTGGCTTCAAAGACAACACCCTGGGACAAGCCATCATCAACGAAGGAGCTGAAACGGCAAACCCCAGGATTCGCTCGCCTGACCTTGATTCGCCGGCATTGCTGTCTCGTGAGACGCCAAAATTTCGCATAATGAATGGGTCGATGATGAGTTCACCCGGCTTGGGGTCCACCATGTCGACAAGGGCTCGCACGACGTTTCGTGGAGTGAAGAATTGTCCCTCGGGGCCACGCAGGGCGGGTCCGATGAAGACTTCGAATGCTTCGCCGATGGCGTCTCGCTCCGCCTGCAGCAGACTGTATGTCTGAAGTTCCCCCACGACGTAGGCGATGCTGTTTTCGTCCAACGAGATCGTGTCGGACTCGCCGAAAACATCGGGGTACTCGATTTTTACGTTGTCGAACAGATCGAGGATGCGTTTGTAGACGTCTCGCGGTTCTTCGTTGTGTCCAAAGCGGAACTGGACCATATCGTTTGAGCCGGAGTTGATCTCATCGAAGATCTTGCAGAACAGCAGATTGATTACTTCTTGTGCGAGCGGCTCGTCGCGCGTGATGCCGGGAGCATTGCCGGCCAGGTGGTTGCGTATATCCCGGAAGACCGACCGCAGGTTGCTGGGCTTAACCAGGTCTTTCTTACGGTACAACCCAATATCTTCGACCCTTTGCCCGTAACGGGGAATGTTGGGGAGGGTCTCGAACTTCCGTGTGCCGTCTTTGGTGAAGACCTTCCGGACGTACCAGTGGTCTTCACCGTTGAACCAGACCCCAATGTCCGCGTTGGACATGTCCAAGTAGCGTTTGAGCTGCTCGGTTCCATCTTTGCGGTTGCGTCGTTTGCACTCGACGACCAGAGTCACGTTCTCAGCGGTGTGCTTGTCTGACGAGAACACGGTGATGTCAACCGGGTACTTTTTCGACTCGCTGGGTGAGGTGGCTACCCGCCATTGAGGGCGGGTGCGCAGGTGTGAGATGGGGTAACCGAAGTCCTCTACCAGGCGCCGGCTCATTACCTGCACTGCTTCGAGTTCCTCGGGAGTTGCCTGCACCATCTTGCCGGACACGTAGTCGCGGATGGTGCCCCGCTTAATCGTCTCGACCTCGGTGATGGTGCTGTCGCCGTCATCGCCGTCATCGCTCATGTCCACCTCGGCCGCCACCGGCTGAGGATAGCGTTTTGCCTTCGCAGGTCCTGTTGCGACTCACCCTTGACCCGCCCCATCTGCGCTTTCTTCCCGACAAAGCGCCAGACCAGTGCGTGTCAGTCGAGGTCGAGGCCATAGCCGGGGTCGACGTGTTCGCGTTCTCGGTGGCGTGTGACGGTGCGAGCGAGACGTTGCTTGGTTCGCCAGCCGTGTATGGCGAGGTTGCGGTGGCGGTCGGCTTCGGCTGCTAGTGCGGGGTCTTTGATGTCGGGCGCGGGTCGGGTGTTTTCAGACCAGGGGAGTGCGAGTCCGTCGAGCAGGCGCCGGCTGGGTCCGGGCTCGCCGTTATCGATGAGGATGAGCCGGCCGTGGGCGTCTGCCAGGGCAGTGGCCACCGTAGCGAGGTGTGCAGGGTCGGCGGCTGCGGCCTCCTCGATGACGATGACCGCGCCGCGGGGGGTTTCATGATCGCCGGAGACATACTTGGCGAGTTGAGCCAGGCTGATGCGGTCGAGTTGTGGCGTGGCGGTGATGACTGCGTGTTGGCGGTTTGCGGCCGCGGCCGTAGTCGCGATCTTGGCGGCGACCTCGGGGGTGTAGCGCGCAAAAGGCAGGGTGGCCACGACTCTTGGGGTGTTCAGCGAGATCGCAACCGGATCGGTGGATGGCTCCGCCCCCGGCAGGGTGAGGGATTCTCCGTGGCGATTGGCGGCGGCCAGTACCTCGACGAGAGCAACATCGGAAGCGTGCTCGGCGGGCTGCGGATCGGGCACGGCGGCGGTGGGGGCCAGCATGTCGGCGATGCGCCACCAGAGGGCAGCGGCGGGCATCTCGTCGGGGAGCGGCCCTTGGCGTGCGGCGTCGGTGAGGAGTTGGTGAATGTCGTCGGTATGGGCGGCTTCTGCGAGCTGTGCGGCCAGTGTGGGCCAATAGTCGTCGGCGCGAATGCGGGGGTCGAACGCGTCGATCTGGTCATGCCACTGTGTGGTGTCGGGCCGGTGGTGTTCGAGGGCGTCGATGCCGTGGCGCTGTAGCAGGTCTTGTACGGCGCGGGTGGCCACTGGGTACTGCGGGGGGCCGGTGAGGCGGGTGTCGGCGGCCTCGACGGCGGTGGCGGCCCGGAACACGGCGATCTCGGCGGTCAGGGTGGGGTTGGTGGCGGTGATCAGTGGCCGCGCCCAGGGCGGGGCGGTCTCCGTGGTCCAGGAGCGGGCGTGGTCGCGGATCTGGTCGGCCAGGTCGGTGACGAGGTGTTCACGGCGGCGCAGGTAGTCACCCCAATGCGGGTTGTCGGCCAGAGCGGTGGGGATGGCGGGCAGCCAGCGCAGCGGCCCGCAGTCGCGGCCGTCGCTGCCGGTGAGGTCGATGCGGTAGTCCAGGACCGCGGCCGGGTCGGCGGCATCGTCGAGGCCGCCGCGGGCGTGCGCTGCGGTGAGCAGTTGACCCGGATCGGCACCGGACAGTGCCCGGATGGCCAGGCGGCGGCGCAGGACCGGCCACGCGGTGCAGGCCGAAAGACCGGGGTGCACGGATTCGGCGAGAGCGTCCAGGCGGGCCCGCGCCCCTTCACCGAGTTGGTGTTCAGCGGCGGTCGCGAGGGCGTCGGTGAACATGTCGGCGGCCGCGGCCAGGCGGCGGCTGGGGTCGGCGGCCGCTCGGGCGGCGGTGGTGGCCGAGACCTGGGCACCGTCGCGGGCCACGATCCGGGACAGGACATCAACGGCGGTGTCGGGGTGGGTGGCTTTGGGCGCGAGGATGCGGTGCGGGTCGGTTTCGGCGGTGGACAGGTAGAGGTGGTTTTCGGCGCGGCCGCGGGTGAGCGCGACGTAGAGGTGCTGGCGGGTCAGGTGTTCGGCACCGACGACGTGGCAGGCGTGCCCGGCGGTGGAGCCTTGAGCGGCGTCGATGGTGGCCGCGTAGCCCAGGGTCACGTGGTCGGTGACGTAGTCCGCCGGCAGGGTGATCTCGCGGCCGGTGCCGCGGTGGCGCGCCTTCAGCGCCCCGTCCGGGGCGATGTCGACGATGGTGAAGGTGTAGCCGTTGCGGACGTAATCGGTGACCGACAGGGGCAGCTGGCGGTTGTTGCGGCGGGTGCGGATGACGTCTCCGACGCTGGCGGTCAGGCCATCGGAGAGCATGGTTTCGCGGCCTGGCGTCGCGTGCGGGTCTGCCTCGAGCGCCGCGGCCAGCCGTGCGGTGCGGGCTCGAGCGTTGAGTTCGTTGACGATCGCGTTGGTGGGGGCCAGCAGCAGACTGTCGCGGCCGGCGTCCTGGTCGGCCTGCCAGGCGGTGAAGGCGGCGTCGGCGGCGGTCTGTTCGGTGCCGATGTGGATGCGGCCGGAGTCGAGGTAGAAGCCGATCCCGGCGGGGTCCCCACCACGCAGCGCAAGCGACGCGGCGGCTTCAGCGCGAGAGTGAAACCGCACCACCTCCGACAGCGTGAGGGCTCCGGTATCGGTGGCGATGTCACGCAGCACACCGCCGGCAGAGATGGACGCGAGCTGGCCGTCATCACCGACCAGCCGCACACTCGCGCCTCTGCTGAGGGCGTGGCTGATCATGGCGTCCAGACCGGCGGTCGAGGCCATCCCGGCCTCGTCGACCACGATCAACGTCTGCGGTCCCACCTGGTCGAACCAGTCCGGGGTGCCATAGATCGCGGCGTTGTTCTCATCGGTGCAATGCACGTACTTGTCGAGGGTGTCGGTCCTCGCGCCCAGGTCCTCGCCGAGCACGATCGCCGCGGCCGCGGTGGGGGCCAGTCCGAGGACCTGTCCGCCAGAGCTGCGCCAGGCGTGCGCCAGGGCGGCCATGGCGGTGGTTTTGCCCGCCCCGGCCGGCGCCAGCGCGAGCGCGACGCGGCGGCCGCCGAGGGCCATCTGAGCGACCAAGGCGGCTTGTCCCTCGTTGAGGGTTTTGCCGCGCGCAGCGGCATCCGCGAGCGCCAAACCCACGTCCGCGGGGGCCGCGACACGGCCATCGAGTTGGTGCGCCGCGGCCCGGATGCGGGCCTCGGCGGCGAGGACTTCCCGGCTGGTGAACGTCGCGGTTCCGTGACGGCTATAGACGCTGGAACCGTCGCGGCGACGCAACGCGACGGGCTCACCCAACTCGGCGTCGTCGATGCGAGCGTGCGGCACCGAAAACGCCTCGGACAGTGCGGTGGCGGTGAGCCGTTCGACAAGCTGCGACACGTGTGCGACACCCTCATTGCGCATCACTCGCAGCGCTTCGGCGCGCACGTGATGACGTTGCCAGGTCGCGCGCGATTCGGACACGGTGGCGATCAGTGCGCCAGCATGCGACGCCACCCATTCGTCGGTGATCTCCGGTGTCGTGTGGCCGCGTTCGGTGGCCAGGACGCCGGCCAGCATGCGCTCTACTCCGTCGTGGCCCAGGACCTCGACGGCTTGGTGGCGCCAGGTGTCGCGCTGCTCGGCCAGCGAGCGCGGTTCGTGTTTGGCTTCGCGCGATTCCAGGGTCGCTTGTTGCGCCAACGCGAGGGACTCGATAGTGGTCGGTTCGCGGCCGTGATCGTGCTGAAACTGCTTAGCCAACTCGGCGGTGCGAGCCTTGATCGCGATACTGCGACTCGACCAGCGCGTCATCAATTTCGCGGACATGCCGACGATCTCGCGCACGGGTCGTTTACCGCGTCCACGGGAGGCCTCGGCGAAGTGCACACCGAGGCGGTCGATGGTGTGGGCTTCCATGCGGGTGTTGTACATCTCCGAGGCCGCCACGACGAGCCGGTGCAACGGTTGACCATCGAGGGCGAGCCAGCGGCGCACCCCATTGTGATCGAGGTAAGACACCTTGTTGGAGATCGCAACATGGGTGTGCAGATCGGGGTCCCCGGCGCGCGAATCGCGATGAGTGAACACCGCGGCGATGAGCCCTTCGGTGTCGACCTGAGCGACACCGTTGGTGCCGGTACGGGTGAAAGCGGCGTTGTCTTGCAGCCACTCCAACACGTCGGCCACCGCGGCCTCGTGAGCGGCCTCGATCTGCTCGGAAATCTCCGGCGGGGCAATGGCCCATAGCGCCGAAATCGACTTCACCGGAGAGAACGTCAAGTCATAGCCGGCCACCGCTGTGGTGCGTGCCCGAGTGGCGCGGGCGACGAACCCAGACAGCTCCCGCTCATCGGCCGGGGCGCGGCCAAACTGCTCGGCGAACATCTCCCTGGCCACCCGTGTACGGATGCTTGCCCGCACGTCATCGTCGATGGTCGCAGAGCCCGCCAGACCGGCCTCGATGTTGTGCGCGCGGAACGCTTTCCCGACACGGCGGGTGAACTCTGAGGATTCCTCCCGCACCGCGTATTTGCGGCCCAGCTGGGTGGCTGCGATGGAGGGGCGAACATTCAATCGGGGGGACAGATGGTCAGAAATCTTGTCGGCGTTGGGGTGCAAACCCAGCCCAAACAGGGCCTTCATTTGCTCCTCGGTAACCACCGATCCGCCTTCGACGGTCCACACCTGTTGGCGCACTTCGTCGCTGACTTCACGGGCTCCGGTGTCGGCCAGCGCGGCCAGGCCGCGGCCGGCCCAACGCCCCGGTGATTCGCCCTTGGCCGAGTAGTAATCAGCCAGGCTTGAGCGGCCTCGCTGGGTGCTGTCGGCGGCCGCGACTTGCCGCACCAGGTACAGGTAACCGTCCCCGGCGGTCAGCTTGTGCATCGACATCACCGCCGAACACACCCCTCGGCCCGCATGCGCACGACGCTCTCAAGTTCAGCCTTGCCGAAGCCACCACCAGAGCCAACATTCCCCACCGCCGTTACCAAACCGTGACCTTAATGCAAGAGGTGTGTTGGGTTTGAGGTCTGTGAAAACGGGGGTGTGAGCGAGGGGAGCTGAGGTGAGGCATGGTGCGTGGGGGCGTGCATAGGTGAGAGGCGTTGAGCAGAAAGTGAATTGGATGACGAGACATGGGGTTTGCGGCGAGTGCGATGAAGGCTGAGGTGGTGTGTAGCGGTGGCGAAGAATCCACCGCCACGGCTATCGTGATGGTCACCGGCTGGGTTCTGATGCGCGTGAACCCGCTGTGGCTCACCGGCTCGGCTGAAAAAGCCCCGGCCCGCCCTGTTTGGCAACCACTAGGAAGTGGTTGTCGCTCTTCACCTCGGACCGACCGCCACCTGGCCGATCTGCGCGGCCCGCGCTGAGCGCGCGGGGATGCGTGCAAACGCTACGGTTCGCAGCGGCGTGCGTAGATGGCGCGTGCTGCGCGTCGTTCGGCGTTGGCGGTCTCGGTGTTGAACACAGCAGCCAGCTGGGCGTAGCCGTCCTCGACGCGAGGTTCCTCGGTCGCCTGCTCGCCCCCTGGTTGCGACTCGTTAGGGGTAGGCGTCGACATGGGCTCAACGATAGGCCGCTGTCGTTGCCCTGGACGTGTGATGGAGACGGTCGAAGAGGTCCGCTGGTCGCGCTGAGCAAGTACGCGCCGGATCTCCTCGCGGGCGGCGGTGATCCGGGCCCGCGCTGCGTCCGTGAGTTGCGGCGTCTGGTCGATGCTGACGGCGGCGTAGCCGCCGGCCTTTTTTGGTTCCTCGGGAGGTGCCCACGACAGTCGTCGTAAGCGGCTCGATAGGAATGCTCCGGGATTGGCGATGTGATCGGGCCAGGTCCACCCTCGGGTGCGCATGTCGGCGTTGAGCGCGTCGTTGACCGCGCGTGCCGTCCACACTGTGGGGTCGATGCCGGCGGCGATCAGTGCATCGCAGATGGTGCCGATGTGGGCGCGGTCCAGGCCGTGTGTGGTGGCGACGAGCCCGGCGGCCAGTTTCTGGATGGCCAGTGGCCGCGAGGTGGCTCGCCACCGCGGCGCTGGCCGGCGCTTCGGTGTGTTGGTGCAGATCGTCTTGGCGTGCGCGCTTGCGCGCACGCTTGGTGAGTAGCTCCCTCCGGGAGTAGAAGAACTAACACCGCCTGACGGCGGTAGGTGGAAATCATGCACAACCGGGCGGGGTGTTGGACGGGCTTCGCGGCGCGGCACCAGGTGGTACACCGAGGGTCGCCGGCCGACGCTGGGGGTGCTTGTCGAGCCGTGGCCGCGCTGGGCTTCTACGGCCCACTGAGAGGCCCGCAGCACCCGCCAGGCGGCGGTCACGGTGCGTACGTCGCACCCCACCTTGTCGGCGATTGTCGCGCGCGTGACAGCGACGTGGCGGCCGGTGGCGTGATCGGCATGCTCGGCCATCACCGTGGCGATCGACAACAGCGTCGCCGTGGTGATCGAGACCCGTGCCTCAGCGCACACCTGACCGAACCCCGGTGAGTGCGCCCAGCTCCGCAGACCGTCGAGCCAGCTGGCGCGGCTGGTCCACATCGGTGCGCGAGGTGCGCAGGCCCCGGCGCGCTGCACCCATTCGCGGCGGCGTTCGTTCGCGAGCGCGCGCACCACATGGGGGCTGGGAGCAGCAGGAGCTACAGCCGTGCCGAGCGGTGTCGGCCACGTACTGCTTGCCCGACGTGATCGGGCGCTGATGAGGTCACGGTTTGCGCACCGATCCCGCGGCGAAGCTGGTGCAGCTTCAAGGCGTGCGCTACCGTGAGAGCTGTCGGCCAAGACAGTCCCTTCGGGGAATTGGGTGCAGACCCAGAACCGAGCTGCTAACTCGGTTCAAAACCTCGACAGGGCCTCGCTACGGCGGGGCCTTCGTCATGTCAGCGGGGTATCCGCACACCAGCTATTCAGATGTCACATCTTGAGGCTCGCCAATCAGAGATTTGAGCCTCGACGTCTGCTGTCACATCGCCAGCGGCAAGGCCTCCTCGCCTGGGGTGAGGGTGCGGGCGTGCTCGGGCAGCCCGACGTGTACGGAGAGGATGTCGGCAATATGCGGCGGCACTTTGTGGCCGGGCGCTTGTGCTGCAAGGTGTTCAGAAACCTCGCGATGCGGGCGGACCATGATCCGCCCGTAGATATCGCCGCGGAGCGCCTGGAGCGCGCGGGGGACGGTCAACGCTGATGGGCTGTTGAGTTCGCGGACATGCTGAGGCAGCCCGGCATACAGGGCGAGTACGTCCGCGACGTACTGAGTCACCGAGGAAGTGCCTGCGGCAGCGGCTTTCTCAACGAGACGCTGGGTGACGGCCGGATGGGTTTTGACCATGTGAGCTGCACGGTCACCTTTGCTTGGGCGAGGCATACTGAACACCCTTGCATCGAAACCCGTTTTGGAAACGCAACGACACGCACAGCGTGGGACGCTGTTTCCAGAACAGCGCTGAATCTTGAATCATGCGTCCTCTGACCACCAGTCGTCGGCTTCGGCGGGAATGAGTTCGTACAGCTCGGTGCTGAGGACCTGGCGTACCGCCTGGGCGCGGGCCTGAGCCCTCAATGCGCTTTGCGTCGACAGGTTCGGGAGGTGGCCACCGTGGCGGCGTGCCCAGTCTTGAATGCTGCGCTCCCCTAAGGTTGCGGCGTTGGCGCGGGCCATCCAGGTGATCTTGTCGACCTCGGCGTCGATGAATTCCGCTCGTTGGGCCTGGGTCCATTCGTCGGGTAGCCCGAGGTCGGTGGTGTAGACCGTTTGGACGGCGCAGTGAATTGCGGGATCAACGGGTGGCGGCATGGTCTCGGACATGCAGGCGTGGGCGCGGCGAGGCCGCGCGGTGCGGGTTGGAAAGCGGCTCATTTCAGCCGGTCTCCGGACGGCCTATGGCTCGAAGTGTGAGCGGAAGCCTTCAAGCCAGTCCGCGCGCGCATAGCCGTTGAGGTTGGCCGGAACCCACGTCTCGGCGTCGTCGGGGCTGTCTGCGTCGCCGCTGGCTACCCGCTCGTGGGCTTCGAGGTAGCCGGCGGTGTGCATCTCATCGGATTGGGAAAAGACGGCCTGCACGGTGTCCAGGTTCGTTTTGAAGTCTTCGTAGGCGGCGCGGCGTTCGGCGTCGGTGGTGTAGTCACCGCCGTATCGCTGCAGCCATGCTTGCCAGTGCTCGGGAGAGCCTGGCTTTGGCGGCGTCGCGGGCATGCTCACCTGGGCCACTTTAGGCCGCGGTACCGACTGCGAGCGGGGCATGCGGAGCTGCATAGCGGCATCGGCCGACCAGCATGTCCAAGAGTTGAACGCCGTTCGACACGGGCCCGTCGATCACCGCTTGCAGAACCCGCCCAAGGGCGAGATCGGCGGTCGGCGCATCCTCCAGGAGCAGATCAAGAAGCTCCTCCGCGGCGGGAGTGTTGAACGGATTGGCTATCAGCTGCGCACACAGCGCGCGGACCTGGGACGTGAAGCCCCGGACCGCACTCACGTCGTCTTGAACCGTTCGTAGCGTTTCCATACTCACCACTGTAGGAGCGTGCGTGCACACATGCAAGCAACTTGCGTGCAACCGGCTTTTGGCGTGCATGTAGAATTGCGTGCATGCCTGATTCGGCCGGAGAGGCTATCGACGGCGGCGCCCTGCCGCTGCGTAAACGGCAGCAGAAGGTGCCGTTGAACACCTATGTGCGGCCAGGCACCCAGCAGCGCATTGAGGTGCTGAAGGACCGCGGGTACGCGGTCACCGACATCGTGGATGCGGCGCTGAACGAGTTCTTGGACCGGGCCGGCGTGCCGCAGTCCGAATAGCGCGCGCTTCACTCCCCCAAGCGACCAGTTTTTCCCGCAGCTTCCTCGTACTGGCCCGTTCGCGCGGTGGGTGGGGGCTGTCAATGGCTCGACCGTGGTCGACCGCGTAGCGGCGGAACGGCCTTGACGGCCACCGCCCACCGTTTCGCCACAATCGAGGCCGAGGAAGAGTGCGTACGCAGTTGAAACGCTCAAGCTTTATAGCGCTATAACGCTTGAGCGCTGTTTTTAGGCGCGTTTGCGGCCGGGGCCGCTATGGGCTGCGGCGCTGCGTTGCAGCTCAGCGACGATTTCGGCCGGGGTGAGCTGTTCGGCGAGCCGGTTGAGCGCCAGGCGAACGACGGCACTGCGGGTGGCATCGACGCGTGGCTTGGTCGCGCGGGCCGCTGCGCGCACGGTCTCGAGGCAGGCGTCCGTGGTGTCGTCGAGGTAGATCGACACTTTCGTGAGATCGGTGCCGGAGGCCGGCGGCGGGGTCGCTGCTGTTGGGGCGGCGGCGGCCGGCTGCGCCTTGGGCGGTTCGGATGTGGTCGCGGGTGCTGATGCGACGGGCATGTCGACCGGCGTGCGACGCGGTTGGTGTCGCGGCGGCGGGATAGTGCGGCGCGATGTGGTCGACTTCGAGCGCATGGCGGTGAGCGAGTCCAGGCCGTCAGCCATTGACGTACTCCTTCACGAAGGTGCTGAGGTCGGTGAGTGCGGCCGCGACTTTCTGTAGCGACTTCGCAGGTGGCGCTTCGGCGGTGATGGCGATGCGCTTCTTTCGTGTCCCTACGTGCAGTGCGGTCGGTATCGGTGGAGCGACCTGCACGGGTGTGTCGGCGATGATGGTGCGCAGTCGCTGAATCTCGGCGGCCGGCGGTGTTGTGGGGACGAAGTTCGGCACGATGACGAGCGGGTAGTCGGCCGCCTCATTGACCAGCTCGGCGGTGGCGTCGAGTTCGGCAGTGCGTAGCGCGGTCGGAGCCAGCACGATGTTGGCCACAGCCAGCGCACCGTGGGCAGCTGGGCTGGCGCCAGGATGGGTGTCGACCACGATCCACGGTTTGCCCCATTCGGAGGCCCATTTTGTGAGGGCATCGGCCATGGTGTTGGCGTCAGGCTGGTGGTCATAGAGATCGGGATGACCGGGGATGAGGTCGGGTTTCTTGAATCCGCGCAGCGGTCGCGGCGCGGAGGCACCCGCTTCCAGTGCATCCAGAAGCCTTGATCGTGGGTGATCTTGGGGGCGATACCCCCACTTGGCTGTCACGCCTCCCCCGTCGTGTTCGAGATCGACGAGAACCGCATCCAGCAGGTACGCCAGCTCGTAGGCCAGGAAAGACTTGCCCACGCCACCCTTGCGGGAGTGGCAGACAGCAATGTTGGTTGTCACTCTAGAATTATAGCGCTTTAACTCTTTAACGCTTAAGTTCTACAGCGTTTTAATGTTTGAATTCTACAGCGTTACAACGTCAGGCGGTGGAAACGGGGGGGTAGCGCTGCGCCGTCTCCAGGGGGTCCGGTTGATCGGGTTCACCATTGCGCGGTCGCGCCGTCCAAGGGGGCGCGTGCACGCATTCCCTGTAGACCTGCATGCACCCAGACAAGAATTAATGACGGGTGCCGAACCCCGCAGGAGAGGAATCTGATCTCGGATGTACGCCGCAATCGTCCCGTTCGGGACTGTGACGAAGGGTTGCGCATGCTGACCGCCTGGGCTGATGAATCCGGGTCGCGTCCAGACCTCGATCCTGGCGCGTACCTGCTGGCTGCGACGTTGTGCGATGACGACGATGTTGCGGAGATGCGCAAGACG
>JBBAFK010000024.1:0-41632 GCA_041655455.1 Leucobacter sp.
GTGGGTCGATGCCAACGGAGGCGACGCTCGAAGCCGTCAGCCCGACGGGTCCGTCCTCCG
The DNA here is from genome assembly GCA_041655455.1 of Leucobacter sp. GTDB lineage: Bacteria > Actinomycetota > Actinomycetes > Actinomycetales > Microbacteriaceae > Leucobacter. The sequence continues at coordinate 61 of JBBAFK010000024.1, forward strand.
ACTGGGCGGTGATCAGCGCCACCCCGGTGGGGTGCTCACGAAACGCCTGCTTGAGTGCATCCGCGCCGGTTTTCCGCTCAGTCGTCATTCAGTCCTGCTCCTTCTTGCCTTCTCACGCGAAACGTCGTCGCGATTGGGATCCTAGCCGCTGCACGCGAGCCCATGCATTCTCCAACTACGCGGCGCGGGTCCGCATTCCCGGGCGTTAAGCTGGATCCGGCAGCAGTCACCGAGATGGCCGGTGCCAGGAGAGGCTCATGTTCATAAAGATCTGCGGACTGCGCGATGCGCAGACCGCACGGCACGCCATCACAGCGGGCGCAGACGCCGTCGGCGTCGTCATGAGTGAACGTAGCCCGCGCAATGCGACTCCCGAGCAGGCGCGGGAGGTTGCCAAGGCCGCCCGTGCTTCCGGCGGTACATCAGTTCTCGTAGTCAATGACATGCCCGCGAGCGCGGCCGCAGACACGGCCCTCGATCTCGGGTTCGACATACTCCAACTACACGGTGCATACACAGCTCGAGATTTCGCGAAGGCATTGGCGGTGATCCCTCGCGTGTGGCGTGCGACGTCGCTCGCTCGTGAGCCGCAGCTGCGCGCAGGTGAGTACGGGGAAGAACACCTCCTCGTCGACGGAGCAACCCCCGGCTCGGGTGAAACATGGGATGTCACCCGACTCTCTGTGGACTTTGCAGACCGGCTCGGTGACCGATGGCTCCTCGCGGGTGGCCTGAATCCCGCCAACGTTGAAGACGCCATCAAGGCTGCGAGCCCCTGGGGCGTTGATGTCTCGAGCGGGGTTGAACATGCTCGGGGCCAGAAGGACCCAGCGCTCATTTCAAGCTTCATCACCGCCGCAAGACGCAGAGTTGCTCAGAACCCCGGCTAGCGAAACATACAAAGACACTGTAACCTTTTCGTTATCTTTCCCGCCTCTTCAAGCGGGCCCCCAACCAGAGAGTCCGCATGACGAAGTCCCCCACGCCCGGCGAGCGCGCTTTTCCGACACGTCGATCCCTTCGCGAACAGGCCTCCCGGGAGGCGCAGCTGCGCACGGAACCCGCTCGAGCCGAGCATATTCCGGCCGCGACAGACCGACCTGTGACCACATCCGTACGACTTCCTCGACGTACACACGTGCCCACGGTCCACGTGGACAGCCCCGTGGCCAACCAGAAGGGCCGTTCCGCAGTCCGCCGTCTCGCCGCGGTCGTCGCGGGAACGAGTGTTTGCGGTCTGGTGCTGGCATTGGCACTTCCCATGACGAACCCGCCCGCTTCCGCCGAGGATGCCCCTGCGGCCTCGGCTCAGCGGCTGTTCTCAGAGGTGTCCACCGAAGACCTTCCAGACTCGCTCGCTCAGATTGAAGCGGTTGCGGTCGATGATTCTGCACCCGCCCAGTACAGTTACAACCCCAAAGCTCTCGTGAACTACCCGTTTACCACGAGCGTGATGCTCACCGACCCATTTGGCTACCGCACCGCACCCGTCGCTCAGTTCCACGACGCACAGGACTTCGCTGCCCCCGCAGGAACTCCGATCCAGGTGATTGCGGATGGCACCGTACTCGAGGCGGGATTTGCCCCGGATGGCTGCGGCTTCGGGCTGAAGGTTGAACACGAGATCGACGGACACGAGGTCACCAGCCGTTACTGCCACATGCTCGACGGTTCCCATAGTCACCAGGTTGGCGACACTCTGCAGATGGGAGACCCAGCAGGCCAGGTGGGCTCAACCGGGATGTCTTTCGGCGCACACCTGCACCTGGCGATTCGTGTTGACGACGAACCCGTTGACCCGATGCCGTTCTTCGCGAAGTACACGCGAACAGAACGAACCGACTAGACGCGCGCGGGCGTAGCCCGCAGCTTCCGGCCCGCGTCAGGCCTGTGCGCTCGTCGCACGTGCCCAGGTGGCGAGCTTCGCCTCCGCACGCCCGGAGTCGATGGCCTCCGCCGCTCTCTCGATCCCTTCACCCAGGCGAGCAAGAAGCGGCCGCTCTGCAGCCTCCGGATCCTGCGCGAGATCATAAGCCACGAGACCCGCTGCCGCGTTGAGCAGCACGATATCGCGGACCGGGCCCTGCTCGCCGCCAAGGACTCGCCGCACCACCTCTGCGTTTTCCTCGGGCGTACCGCCGATGAGGCTCGACATCTCTGCACGTGCGATACCGAGATCACGCGGATCAAGGTCGTGCTCTGTCACACCGCCGCGACTGATCTCCCAGATCCGGGAGTGACCCGTTGTCGTTAACTCGTCCAGACCGTCGTCACCGCGGAAGACCAGCGCTGATGCACCGCGCAGCTGGAAGACTCCCACGAAGATCGGTACCCGCTCGATCTCTGCGACCCCGACGGCCGACGCCTCCGGGCGAACTGGGTTGCACAGGGGACCGAGAAAGTTGAACACGGTCGGAATACCGAGCTCTTTACGCGCCGTAGCCACGTGACGGAACCCCGGAAGGAAGCGTGCGGCGTGCACGAACGCAATTCCCGCCTCTTCGAACGCGCGACTCACCTCCGTCCCTTCGATAGAGAGGTCGATCCCGAGTGCGCTCAAAACGTCCGAAGCCCCCGAAAGACTGCTCGCCGCACGGTTGCCGTGCTTCACGACGGGAACGCCCGCGGCGGCCGCGGTGATCGACGCCATCGTCGAAATGTTCACCGTGCCATACCGATCCCCTCCAGTACCCACAATGTCGAGGGACATCGCAGGGAGATCGATCGGAAGTGCCTCGGTAAGAATCGCGTCCCGAAAACCGATCACCTCGTCAACTGTGACACCCTTCGACCGCAGCGCGACAAGGAACCCACCGATCTGCGCATCCGAGGCCGCGCCGGTCATAAAGGAGGACATCGCCCACTCCGCCTGCGACACACTGAGATCGTCTCCCTCAAGGAGAGCAGTCAGGACGGCAGGCCAGGTGCGTTCGTCTATCATGCTTCAATCCTAGCGAGCGACTAGGATGCTGCCGACCTTTGAGCGGGTGCCGACGGCAACGGCAGCCCAGAACCACCGCAATCATCTGATGAATCGGGGCTTGCTGGTGCGCGAACAGCCCCCACAACACGGTAGGCTTGCACCTGGAAATCACAGAAAGAACGGCGCGCCGACCCGGAGTGGAAACGCACACCAAACTTTCAGCCATAATGGAGGGGTGACAACGACCACTATGAACACCAAGTCAGCCGTGCCCTCGGTGAAGCGACCTAATATCGTCGCCGTCGGTACGATCGTGTGGCTCGGCAGCGAGGTCATGTTCTTCGCCGGCCTGTTCGCGATCTACTTCACCCTGCGCGCGATGAACCCGGAACTCTGGGACAACCAGACAGCGAAGCACAACTTCACCTTCGCGCTGATCAACACTTTGATCCTGGTCGCCTCATCCTTTACCGCACAGGCCGGAGTTTTCGCAGCCGAGCGCATGCAGCCCCGCAAGGCGAATGGCAAGTGGGGCACCATCGAGTGGTTCTACCTCACCTTCTTCCTCGGAGCAATCTTTGTTGCGGGCCAGTCGTATGAGTACGCCGAGTTCGTCTCCCACGGAATCACCTTCGGCTCAGATCCATACGGGTCCGCCTTCTACATGACCACCGGCTTCCACGGCATTCACGTGAGCCTCGGGCTCGTCGCCTTCCTCCTGGTCATCGGACGCTTCTACGCCGTCAAGAATTTCACACAGAAGGAGGAGACCACCGCGGTCGTCGTGTCGTACTACTGGCACTTCGTCGACATCGTGTGGATCATCCTCTTCATCATCATCTACGTCCTCAAATAGGGTCAGGAGCAATCGTCATCATGGCTCGCGCCAAGAAGAACCTTCGCAAGTCGGGTCGTCGGCACCCGCTCGCCACTGTCGCGCTCGTCGCGATCGGGCTACTCGTGACCGGTGCCGCATACACGGGCTTCAGCCAAACAGCCGCCACGGCCGAAATCGATCTCTCCTCACCGCAGACGATCGAAGAAGGCAAGAAGTTGTTCGGCGCTAACTGCGCCACCTGCCACGGTATCGACGCGGAAGGAACCCCCGACGGGCCCTCGCTTTACGGGGCAGGTGCCGCATCGGTGAACTTCCAGGTCGGAACCGGTCGGATGCCCCTCGCATTCCAGGGCCCCCAGGGCATGGTGAAACCCGCCCAGTTCTCTGAGGAGCAGACGCTGCAAATGGCTGCGTACGTCGCCTCATTGGCTCCGGGACCCGGGTTACCAGACTCGCAGTACCTCCAGGGCGACGGCGACGCCGCTACCGGCGGTGACCTGTTCCGCATCAACTGCGCCATGTGTCACAACGTTTCTGCTGCGGGTGGCGCCCTGACCGAGGGCAAGTTTGCCCCCGCGCTCACCGGCGTTTCTGCAACGCATGTCTACGAAGCAATGGTCACCGGCCCGCAGAACATGCCGGTCTTCAGCGATGCGAACCTCACCCCGCAGGAGAAGTCCGACATCATCACGTACCTCCAGTACCTCGAGACCGAGCCCTCGGTCGGTGGCCTATCCCTCGGATCCATCGGTCCTGTGGCTGAAGGCCTCTTCATCTGGGTGATCGGGCTCGGAGTGGTGATCGCCCTGACCGTCTGGGTCACCGCGAAGTCGAACTAACGCTCGCCGATCGCGACAGCATACGTACATTCAGCAACCAAGGAGCAACATGGCAGAGGAAGCGAAGAGCAACGAGGGCGGAAACGCCGTCGTCGCCGCCCAGAGCCACAGCGCCACGTCGGGAGTCGGCACCGCCGTTCTCTCGTCGGACGCTGTAGAGAATCCGGGCCTTCCCCCGCATCGGAAACGCGTCACTGACCTCGACCCGAAGAAGGAGAAGCGGGCCGAGCGAACGGTCTACGCACTCTTCTACATCTCGATCGCGGGTAGTCTCGGCGCCGTACTCGCCTACATGTTCTTCCCGATCGAGACCGGGGAACTGCTGGCCATCCGCCTACACACGCTGTTCGTAGGCCTCGGCATGGCGTTGTCACTCTTCGCCCTCGGCATCGGAGCGGTGCACTGGGGCAAGGCGATCATGGCCGACCACGAGTCCATTGACGTTCGCCACCCCGTGGCAAGTGATGAGGCCACTCGTGAAACCGCGGCTGAGGTCTTTACCCTCGCCGATGAGGAGTCGGGCTTCTCCCGCCGTTCACTGGTGCGAAACAGCCTCATCGGAGCGCTAATCGCGTTCCCGCTCCCCGGCATCACCCTGCTTCGCAGCCTTGCACCGCAGGACAGAGATCCCGTGCAGCAGCTGAAGCACACGATGTGGGAGAAGGGTATTCGTCTGTCACGCGATCCCTCTGGCGTCCCCATCAAGGCGAGCGAAGTGACCATTGGATCCGCTTTCCACGTCATCCCCGAGAACCTCAATCACGAAGAGTTCCACAAGCTCTCCCTCGATGAGCGGGGCGGCAGTGACAACTTCCTCGACGCGAAGGCCAAGGCCATCGTGCTGCTCATGCGTCTCGACCAGGAAGACCTGCACGAGCTGCCCGAGCGGGAAGGCTGGTCGTACGACGGAATCGTCGCTTATTCGAAGGTCTGTACCCACGTCGGGTGCCCTGTTGCCCTCTACGAGCAGCACACCCACCATCTGCTGTGCCCCTGCCACCAGTCGCAGTTCGACGTCTCCGAACACGCCAAGGTGATCTTCGGCCCGGCGAAGCGGCCGCTTCCACAGCTGCCCATCACCGTCGATGACGAGGGCTACCTCGTCGCGCAGAGTGATTTCCATGAACCCGTCGGCCCGAGCTTCTGGGAGCGTCTCAAGTGAGCACCGTTACCGAATCCCCCGCGCAGAGCGGATCGAGCCGCTTCACCTCTGCGGCAGCGAACTACATTGATGAACGCACCAAGATTGGTGTGGCCGTTAAGGAGTTCGGTCGAAAGGTCTTCCCTGACCACTGGTCCTTCCTCCTGGGTGAGGTCGCACTCTACAGCTTCGTCGTGATCCTGCTGTCAGGAACCTTCCTGACGCTCTTCTTCCAGGCCACGATGATTGAGACGGTGTACGACGGCCCCTACGTTCCGATGAAGGGCATCGAGATGTCCGGCGCCATGGCGTCGACCCTCGATATCTCCTTCTCGATTCGCGGTGGACTCCTGATGCGACAGGTCCACCACTGGGCCGCTCTGCTCTTCGTCGCCTCAATCGGCCTCCACATGCTGCGCATCTACTTCACAGGTGCGTTCCGCAAGCCGCGCGAACTCAACTGGGTGATCGGCTTCGTGCTGTTCGTCCTCGCAATGGCCGAGGGGTTCACTGGCTACTCCCTCCCCGACGACGTTCTCTCGGGTAACGGCCTTCGCATCATCGACGGCATCATCAAGGCGATCCCCGTCATCGGTACCTACCTCTCCTTCTTCTTCTTCGGAGGAGAGTTCCCAGGTACCGACATCGTGGGCCGTCTCTACATGCTGCACATCATGCTGCTGCCCGCGCTTGTGATTCTCTTCGTCGCACTGCACCTCGCGTTCGTGGTCATCCACAAGCACACGCAGTACCCTGGACCGGGCAAGACGCAGCAGAACGTTGTCGGGTTCCCCGTCCTCCCCGTGTACGCGGCGAAGGCCGGCGGCTTCTTCTTCATCGTGTTCGGCGTCATCGTCCTGATCTCCTCGCTTGTCGGGATCAACGCAATCTGGGCGTATGGACCGTACGACCCCTCACCGGTGTCCGCAGGTACACAGCCAGACTGGTACATCGGATTCGCCGATGGCATGCTCCGACTGATCCCGCCAGGGTGGGAGACCGAGTGGTTCGGCTACACCTGGTCGTGGAACATGCTGATCCCGGTGATCATCATGGTCGGGTTCCTCGTGCTCGTCGCGATCTACCCGTTCATCGAAGCCTGGGTTACCGGAGACAAGCGCGAGCATCACCTCCTCGACCGCCCGCGAAATGCGCCGACCCGTACCGCAATCGGTGCTGCCGGTGTCACCTTCTACGCGGTCATGTGGGCGGCAGCGAGCTCTGACCTGATGGCGACTCACTTCCAGCTTGCAATGGAGGGCGTGATCCACACGCTGCAGTTCCTGCTGATCTTCGGCCCGATCATCGCATACGTCACGACGAAGCGGATCTGCCTGGGGCTGCAGAAGAAGGATCGCTCGATCGCACTGCACGGTTTCGAGTCTGCTCGTATCGTCCGCCTCCCGGGTGGAGAGTACGTGGAGGTGCACAAGCCTCTCGACGAGTACGAGCGCTGGGAGCTCGTCAGCTACCACGATTACGCGCCGCTCATGCTCCGTCCGAACGATGACGGCCGCATCCCCTTCTCGAAACGCCTCCGTGCCGGCTTCAGCCGCTGGTTCTTCGAGGATCGCATCGTGCCCCCGACGCAACAGGAGATCGAGCGTAGCGAGCACGAGGGACACTAAATAACGTTCCCCTTCTCAGTGGAGGCCCCCGCAGTTTTCTGCGAGGGCCTCCACTGTTTTGCTCGCACTCCCCCACGCCCGCTTCCGGCCCCACGTCACTCGCGCTTCTCCCTCCACCTTCCCCTGCACTGGCACCGCACTGCACCGCACCGCACTGCACCGCACCGCACCGCACCCACTATCGCGCAACTGCGGCTCAGCTCAGCCCGAAAGCAGACGCACCGTGCACGCGAAAGGATCCATCCCAACTTACGAGGGGCAGAAAAGTGCCCTAATGCGGTTAGTTCGGGGCCGCTTTCTGTCGCTCGTGAGTGACCATGTTCGGTCTCGTACGCAGATAGCTCGCCGAATCCTTCGGCGCTCAGGACGGGAGGCCTTTCTCGCGTCCGGATACAATCGCGGTAGCTGTTCAGACCCTCAAGTACGCGGCTCATCTTTGCGGCGCGCCGGAGTCGTGGCCAGGAGTCGGTGTACCGCACGGACGAGTGCGTGATCGAACTCTGGACCGAGTAGCTGTTGAAAGTCGCTCAGATCGCTGCGGAGGGCTTCGGGCAGGCTCGGATCTTGCACGGCGGCCACCGCCTGGTACAGGAACGCCTCGACAGCACCACTCGTACCAGACTGAAGAGTCGATTCACGCGCAAACTGTAGACACGCGAGGAACAAGTCCTGCTTATTCGCGAAGTTCGCGTAGACGTGTGGTTGCGGCACGCCCGCACGTCGCGCGACCGCAGCGGTTGAACATCCGCGATAACCGAGCACACCGAACTCGATCAGCCCCGCTTCAATCAGGTTCGCACGATTCTCACCGGGTCGCCTTCGTGCTCGACGCGTCACCAATCGCTAACCCAGGTCGAGAATCTTACGATAGTGCTCGCCGACGGGTTCGAAACCACGATGATTGTAGAAGGAGCCGATGCGCGCCGTCGACGCCGACAGCTGACGCACACCTCGGCCCATGCAATAGTGCTCGTTCGCCTGCATGAGACGGTCGCCGACACCCTCACCGCGCGAACCCTCATCGACGACGATTTCTTGCAGGTGCGCGGTCAGGCCCGGTGCGTGCAGCAAACGGGAAACCGTCATCAGCGAGTAGCCGACAACCTCCTCGGCACGCGTCGCGACGAAGATGACATTCGTCTCCTGATCGCGATGTCGAAGCACGTTGTCATAGGCGACGAAGAACTCGTCCCTCCCGATCGGGTCGCGTCCAGTTGTGAATTGACGCGCAAGGGCGAAGACGGAGTTCCCGTCCTCGCCCCTGCCCCGTCGAATGACGATGCTCACGCTCTAGCCACCCTTAACGCGCGAAGTTCCCGCGATAGTACTCGTAGACCCAACCGACGATTGAGACCAACACGAGAGGGACCGCGAGGAAGCTCATCCAAAACTGGAAGCCAATCGCGAGACCCATGAGCAAGACCGAGCAAGCGAGTGCCAGGAAGAACGGCCACCAGCTCCAGGGGCTGAACTCCCCGAGCTCGGGGTCACCGTCATCAATATCGGCGTCCTCGAGATCTTCGACAAGGACTCCACCCAGCTTCTTTTGCACCAGGCCAATGTAGAAGGCGATGAAGCCGCTCAGGGTGCCGCAGGCGAGCAGCGCCATGGAACCCGCCCACTCAAGGCGGCCGTGCGTCACCAGGTTCCACACCGTGTATATAGTGGTGACGATCGCGAAGAAGACAGCCAAGGTCCAGAAAATAACGATATTAGATTTCATGGTAAATATTCTCCTTGGACGTCACTTCAGCTCGGAGAGCTTGGCCTGAGCGGACTCCGCACGAACCGGCTGCACAACGCCACTGACCTCGGGGTGATGCAGGTCGAACGCCGGAGACTCCGTGCGGATACGCGGGATTGACGTGAAGTTGTGTCGCGGCGGTGGGCATGAAGTTGCCCACTCGAGGGAGCGTCCATATCCCCAGGGGTCATCGACCGTTACCTTCGGCGCACGACGCGAGGTGATGTAGATGTTGAGGAGGAACGGGATCATCGAGGCACCGAGGATCATCGCCCCGACGGTGGAAAGCTGGTTACCCCAGGTCACACCGTCCTCAGGAAGGTAGGTGTAGTAACGACGTGGCATCGCCATGACGCCGAGCCAGTGCTGCACCAGGAAGGTGGTGTGGAAGCCGATGAAGAGCACCCAGAAGTGGATCTTGCCGAGCCGCTCGTTGAGCATCTTGCCGGTCCACTTCGGCCACCAGAAGTAGAAGCCCGCGAACATCGCGAATACCACGGTACCGAATACCACGTAGTGGAAGTGCGCCACGACGAAGTATGTGTCGGAGATGTGGAAGTCGAGAGCCGGAGAGGCGAGGATGACGCCAGTCAGACCACCGAAGACGAAGGTCACCAGGAAGCCGAGGGACCAGAGCATCGGAGTCTCGAACGTGATCGAGCCGCGCCACATCGTGCCGATCCAGTTAAAGATCTTCACGCCAGTCGGGACTGCAATGAGCATCGTCATCAGTGCGAAGAAGGGCAGCAGCACCGAACCGGTGACGTACATGTGGTGTGCCCACACCGTCATCGACAGCGCAGCGATTGCGATCGTCGCGTACACCAGTGTCTTGTATCCGAAGATTGGCTTCCTGCTAAATACCGGGAAGATTTCGGAGACGATGCCGAAGAACGGCAATGCGATGATGTAGACCTCAGGGTGACCGAAGAACCAGAAGAGGTGTTGCCAGAGGATCGCACCACCCTCGCCAGTGTAAATCTGAGCACCGAAGATACGGTCGGCCGCCAGGCCGAAGATCGCCGCAGCGAGCACCGGGAACACCAGGAGGATGAGGATCGACGTCACGAGAGTGTTCCAAGTGAAGATCGACATCCGCCACATGGTCATACCGGGCGCGCGCATCGTGATGATCGTAGTGATGAAGTTCACGCCACCGAGGATCGTACCGAAACCACTGATACCGAGGCCGATGGCCCAGAGGTTACCCCCCACACCCGGGGAGTAAGTGAGTTCAGAGAGGGGCGCGTAGGCGAACCAACCAAACGAGGCTGCACCCTGGGGCGTCAGGAAGCCGCCGACGGCCATGAGTGAACCGAATGTGAAAAGCCAGAACGAGAACGCATTCATACGTGGGAACGCCACATCCGGTGCGCCGATCTGGAGCGGCATGATCGCGTTTGCGAAGCCGACGAACAGCGGCGTAGCGAACATCAGCAGCATAATCGTGCCGTGCATCGTGAACAGCTGGTTGTACTGTTCCTTCGTCGGAATAATTTCAAGCCCGGGCGCGAACAGCTGCGCCCGGATCAGCAGCGCCATGAGACCGCCGATCAAGAACCACATGAACGAGCTGATCAGATACATGTTTCCGATCACCTTGTGGTCCGTGGAGGTCATCCACGAGACGACGATATTGCCCTTCTTCATCAGTTCTTCCCACCGTCAATCATCTGGTTTTCATTCTCGGACTGCGCTTCATCGCCGAAGAAGTTGGCCTGGTTCGGATCAAGATCCTCACCCGCACGGCCAGTGTTGCCGGTCTCACGCAGCGACGCGACGTAAGCGTCGTATTCAGCCTGGTCAACGACCTTGACCTCGAATAACATCATCGAGTGATATTCGCCGCAGAGCTCGGCGCACTTCCCCATGAACGTACCCGTCTTCGTCGGGGTAAAGCTCATGTAGTTGGTTTGTCCCGGGATCATGTCCTTCTTGTACAAGAAGTCAACGACCCAGAAGGAGTGGATCACATCTCTTGTCTCGAGTCGGATCTCGGTGGTCTTGTCTACCGGGAGGTAGAGCACCGGCATCGTCTCGGGTGTGGCGGATCCATTCTCATCGGTCTGAACCTGGACGCCGGAGAAGTACACATCCTCGTTGAGGTAGTTGAAGTCCCAGGCCCAGCGCTTGCCGTACACCTCGACGACATTCTCTGGGTTTTCGTAGCGCGCCTCAATCTTCGACTGCTCCTGCGCCGTAAAGGCGAAGAAGCCGAGGACGAGGATCACGGGGACGATCGTAAAGAACGTCTCGATCGGCATGTTGTAACGGAGCTGCACCGGAAGGCCGGTCTGTCCCTTGCGTCGGCGGTAGACGATCGTCGCCCAAATGACGAGCGACCAGGTAATCACACCGACCACAAGCAGCACGATCCAGGAGGTCACCCACAAGCCGGTGATGCCGTCGGTGAGGTCTGTTGCCCCCTCGGAACCCGCGGGCAAAAAGCCCCGCTGCTGTTCGGGCGTGCACCCGGCGAGCACGAGGGCGGCCGCGAGCGCGACCGGGGCCGCAACCCATTTCATTCGACGATTGGAACGCACCGCATACCTTTCGAAACACTGTCATACCCGCTTTACGGCAGGCGAACCTGTTGACTCTGGAAATAGCTTAGCGCGAACCTGAGCGTTTCCCGAACACGAGCCGGGTGTTGCGAAGACTCACGCCAAAGTTGCCGGTCAGCTGAAGCTATCGCCGCAAGCGCAGCTGCCCGCAGCATTCGGATTATCGATCGTGAAACCCTGCTTCTCGATCGTGTCTTCGAAGTCGATCGAGGCGCCCTGCAGGTAGGGCACGCTCATCTGGTCGACGACAACCTCGACACCGTTGAAGTCAACGACCGCGTCGTTGTCGAGTTCCCGCTCGTCGAAGAAGAGCTGGTAAATGAGACCTGAGCAGCCACCGGGTTGCACGGCGATTCGCAGGCGCAGATCGTCGCGCCCCTCCTGCTGGAGCAGGCTGCGCACCTTCTCCTGTGCTCGATCGCTCAACGCCACCCCGTGGGCGTGCTCTTCGACGGCGGTTCCCTCGGAACTTATCGTGTTCGTGCTCATGTGGTCGCTCCTTCGATTGCGTGGAACTATCTCGTCGATCCTACCGCTCCAAGCTGGGCCCGCAGTAGGCGCTGTAGGCTGGTTCGGTGCGCGCGCCGCTTTTCGGCGATGCTTGCGGAATCGCTTGGTGGTAACGATCGAGAGGGACAGGCGTGGTGAAGAACGGAGCTTCGGAGGGTGCGGGCTCAGCCGAGGAAGCACCCAGAACCGGGAAGGGGCGCCCCACGCCAAGCCGGAAGCAGGCGGAAGCGGCGAATGCGCGGCCAATCGTCGGTTCCAAGAACAAGGCTGCGGCCAAGGAGCTCAGGCAGCAACGGACCGAGGCACGAGAACGGGCCAGAGTCGGGATGTTGCAGGGTGAAGAACGCTATCTCACTCCCAGGGATCGCGGCCCGCAGCGCCGTTACGTTCGTGACTACGTCGATGCGCGCTGGAATGTCGGCGAGCTGCTGATTCCAGTCATGCTCGTGGTGCTCATATTGACGTTCCTGCCGGGCATCATGCAGGTCATCAGCCTGGCTGCGATCTGGGCGTTCGTCGCACTCGCGATCATCGACGCCGTGATACTCGGCTTCATTCTGAAGAAGAAGCTGGCGGCAAAATTTGGTGCGGATAAAGTGCAGGCTGGGTACCGCTGGTACGCGGCCATGAGAGCTTTCCAGTTCCGGCCGCTACGCGCCCCGAAGGCGCAGGTGAAACGCGGCCACTATCCCGCGTGAATGTCCGGGCTCGCCTGACGCAGGGCACGATGAAACCGCGCGGGACAGACTGCCCGTCGCTGTCGACCTCTCTCAGCGTCGGGCGGCGCGCCAGCCGGCGCGCCGCAACCCGCGGTTGATCGTCCGCGCCCAAAGCGGTCCCTCGTAGATGAAGGCCGTATAGCCCTGCACGAGGGTGGCGCCGGCACGCAGCCGTTCGAGCACGTCTTCTACGGTGGTGACGCCACCGACTGAGATCACGCAGAGCTCCTCTGGCGCGGTACTGCGAATACGCCGCAGCACTTCGAGAGAACGCGCGCGCAGTGGAGCACCGGACACCCCGCCAGCACCAATGGCTTCGATCTCGCTCTCGGTGGCGGTGAGGCCTTCGCGCCCGATCGTGGTATTCGTCGCGATGACGCCGTCGAGTCCGAGTCGGACCGCGAGGGCTACGATGCCGTCGATCTGTTCATCCGCCATGTCTGGCGCGATCTTGACGAGCAGAGGAGTGTCACCCGCCGCGTCGCGGACGGCGGCGAGGAGCGGCTCGAGCAGTTCGAGCTCCTGCAATCCACGCAGCCCGGGGGTGTTGGGTGAGCTCACGTTCACCGCGAGGTAGTCTGCAATCGGCGCTAGCCGCTCGGTACTCCACACGTAGTCCGCTGTAGCATCTTCGACCTCGGTCACGCGACTCTTGCCGATGTTCACTCCGATGACGGGGCGATGCCGCCGCAGTCGTGCCCGTTCGATCCTCGGCACCGCCGCCGCTGAACCCCCGTTATTGAAGCCCATGCGGTTGACGAGCGCGCGGTCGGTGATCAGTCGGAACATCCGCGGTGTCGGGTTACCCGGCTGCGGGTGCTTCGTCAGTGTGCCGACCTCGACGTGGCCGTAGCCGAGCGCGCCGAGGCCTGCGATGCCGTCTGCGTTCTTGTCAAATCCCGCCGCCAGCCCGAAAGGGCTGGGAAATTCGAGGCCGAGCGTCCGCACACGAAGCGAGGGATCCGGGGCGCAGAGCCGACGTACGATCCCGCCCGTAAGCGGGAGAGCACGGATGACACGGAACGCGAGGTGGTGAGCGCGTTCGGGATCCATTCTGCGGAGCACCGTAGAAAATAGTGCGGAATACAGGCGCATGTTGTCAGCTCTCACTCGGGGTCGGCGCAGATCCCTCATCCACGGGATTCGCTGGTTGGGCACGCAGTTCCGCGATCGCGGCATCGAAGTCCGCGAGAGATTCGAACGCCTGATACACGCTCGCGAACCTCAGGTAGGCGACCACGTCGAGTTCCCGGAGGTGCGGCAGTATTGCGAGCCCGATCTCGTTCGCTTCGAACTGCGCGACACCGCTCGCGCGGACCGCCTCTTCCACTCGCTGTGCGAGCAGCGCCAGATCGGCCTCGGTGACGGGTCGGCCCTGGCAGGCCTTGCGTACACCGCTCATGACCTTCTCACGACTGAACGGCTCGACCACGCCTGATCGTTTAATCACCGTGAGGCTCGCGGTCTCGATCGTGGTGAAGCGGCGACCGCACTCTGGGCACTGCCGACGGCGGCGAATCGACAGACCGTCGTCGGCGGTGCGTGAGTCGATGACCCGAGAATCAGGGTGGCGACAGAACGGGCAGTGCATCAGCTTCGCTCCTCGCGCACGGTGGCGCGCAGTCGTGCGCTCACCGCCTCTCCGTGCGCGGGAAGCCCCTCGGCCTCCGCGAGAGCGAGTAGCGGCTCGGCGACCTCGGCAAGCGCTGTCCGATCGTAGGTGATGATCTGCTGGGGCCGCAGAAACGTGTGTGCGCCGAGGCCAGCGGCAAAACGGGCCGTGCCCCCGGTGGGGAGCACGTGGTTTGACCCCGCGAGGTAGTCTCCGAGACTCACCGGGGTATAGCTTCCGAGGAAGACGGCACCGGCGTCGTCGATATCAGCGAGGACCGCCGCGTCATTGCGCGTTTGAATCTCCAGGTGCTCGGGCCCGTAGGCGTTGCTCACCCGGGCCGCGGTTGCGAGGTCGTCGACGAGAACCACTGCGGACTGCGGACCGCCAAGCGCTGTGCGCACTCGTTCGGCGTGGCGAGTGCGTGGTGCGCGGTCGGAGATCTCCGCGCGCACCCGTTCCGCGAATTCATCCGAATCGGTCACGAGCACCGAAGCCGCAGCCTCATCGTGCTCCGCCTGACTGATCAGGTCGACCGCGACGAAGGCCGGCTCTGCCGAGTCGTCAGCGATCACAAGGATCTCCGTCGTGCCGGCCTCGGAGTCGATTCCGACGAGACCGCTCACCACGCGCTTCGCCGCAGCCACGAACACGTTTCCGGGCCCGGTCACCACGTCGACGGATGCGAGGCCGATCTCGGGGACCCCGTGCGCGAATGCGGCGATCGCCCCGGCCCCGCCGATGGCATACACCTCGTCAATACCGCACAGCGCGGCGGCCCAGAGCACAGCCTGGTGCGGAAGGCCCTCGTTGTCGGCCTGAGCGGGCGAAGCAAGGGCGAGACTCGGCACCCCGGCGGTCTGGGCGGCGACGGCGTTCATGAGCACAGAGGAGGGGTAGGCGGCCTTTCCACCGGGTGCGTACAATCCCACACGAGTCACCGGCTGCCACCGCTGCCGAATCTCGGCGCCGTCGGCGAGCCGAGTCACCTGCTCTGCCGGAACCTGAGCCGCAGATCCCTTCCGCAGCCGGGTAATGAGCTCTGAGAGCGCATCACGCACGTCCGCGGGACAGTTATCGAGGGATCGACGCACCACATCTTCCGGCACGCGCAGCGCATGCCCCTCAATTCCATCGAACTCCCGCGCCTGCTCGCGTAGCGCTTCCTCTCCGCGAGACGCAACGTCAGCGATGAGCGGGCGCACTCGGTCAACGGCAACGTCCGCACTGAGGGCCGCTCTCGGAACAAGCGCCAGCAATTCGGAGCGAGAGAGCTCTCGGCCTCGCAGATCAATGGTTCGCATCACCCAACTATTCTAGCTTCAGGCGGAGGCCAGCATCCCGAACCAGGCGAGTTCACGCACTCCCGTCACGAGTGCATCCGACACCGCCTGCGGTTCCACCTCGAGGAGCGTCGCAAGCGCCTCGGAGATCTGACCGAGAGTGAGTTCGCCATCGCAGGCGCCTACGGCTGCGGCGAGGAGCGTGTCAGCGGTCACGCGGCGGGCGATGGGGCGGTCCGTGACGAGCCTGATCGCCCGCGGTGCTTCCTCGCCGGGCCGATGGTCACGTTCCTCCGTGACTGCCGCATCGGTCGTCCACTGCAGCGCCAGCACCTCTTTCTCTGTCATCGACTGCGCTGCGATACCCGCGTCAAACGCCGCATCGAGCAGCGCTCCGACCTGGCCCGTGGCGAAGGATCCGGCGGCCCGATCGAGGTGGACGATGGTGTCCAGCTGCTCCACGCCGTGTCCACCCTCCGTCCGGGCACCCAATCCGGCGGTGGATTTGGTCGCGGGTCGCCGCACCCGGATCGAGCCGAGCCCGACGGCCACCACCCTGCGGTTCTCGAAATCCTGCAACCACGCCTCAAGCAGGCCCTCGAAGTCGGGGTCGCCGGGACGAACCCCGCCGTCCCGCACCCAGGTCTCCGCATACTGCAGGGGTGAGACTCGATCCCTTTCGATCACCCAAGCGTGTAACGGGCCCGCCGCATCGACCGCCGACTCGATCCACTCGCGCACGCGCTCCAGCCCGTCACTGCCCCACGGACTCTCCCAGTTCGCGAGGCACAGGAGCATGCCGCCCTCGGTCAGGTGGCCAGGGCCGTCGCGCACGACGGCCGCGGCGAGGTCATCACCTGGAAGTCCTCCGTCACGGTACGTGTACGCGGGTACATTATCGGAAGTCCGCGGAGTGATCACGAACGGCGGGTTCGACAGAATGAGGTCGAAGTGCTCTCCCACAACGGGTTCGAAGAGACTGCCTGAACGGAACTCGATGCGATCGTCGACCTGGTTAAGCCGCGCATTCGCCCTCGCCAGTGTGAGCGCTCGCTCCGAAACGTCCGTCGCGACCACGTGCTCGGCACCTGCCCGAGCGAGATGCATCGACACGATGCCGCACCCCGTTCCCAATTCGAGTGCACGCCCGGCGGCGGGCACCGGTGACTGGGAGATGAGGGATCGCGTCGCGCCACCAACACCCATCACGTGATCAGGCCGCGCCGGGCCGCGCCGGAGCTGATCGTCGAGGTCGGAGATCACCCACCAGGCGTCACGCTCGGGGTCAGGACCGAGCACCACGGGGTTCAACGAAAGCGCGGCATGCACCGATTCCGCCTCATCGCCCCGCTGCGGTTCGAGAAGCCCGAGTTCGGTGGCCCCTCTGGTTCTCAGGTTCGGCAGCGCCGCATCGACCCGCGAACCGACAAGTGAGTCGCCGAACAGGAACAGGGAGGCGAGTGTCGCGAGCGGCGACGAGGGCCGCTGTGCCAGCGCCCGCCGTCCGGGCGAAAAGACCCCGCGGCGTCGAGCCGCATCGGCCGCATCACCGAGGAGCCCGACGACAGCATCTTCCCGAAATCCTGCGTCGTCCAGGTCTTGTCGCAGCGCATCGATAAGTTCGTCTTTCACGGTTCCAGGCTAGCCCGGACCCGTAGGCAGATCCGATACGGCATATCGGATTGGGTTGACGCCGCGCCCGCACGGTCAGTAGGCGACGGTGAACCGCGTCCGTCGGTGCTGCGGCGTCTCAACTTCGTCGACGACGGCGACACCGAAGTCGGCACCGGAGATGCGCGACTCACCGCTCTCGTCAACGAGCAGCACATCTCTTCCGATCCGGTACTCCCCCGTGTACTCGCCAGGGGCGAAGGACCCGAACACCGCGGCCGGGCTCACGAGGAACCAGTCGAGCGAGTCAGGTGTCGCTCTCAGATCGTCGAGGACCGCGGCCATTTCCCGTGCTTCCGCACGGAACGCCTCTGTGAATTCCGGGGTGTCGACGAGGCGGGGCCCGTCCGGTGAGACCCGCAGTGACCCGGCTCCGCCGATCACGCCGAGACGCACGCCCGCCGCATCAGCTTCGGCGGCGAGCGCTGCGACCGCATCGCGCACGCGTCCCGCCATTTCCCCGCGCGGCGATACAGCCACAATGAGCGTGTCTGAGCCGGCGAGCGCGCGTGTCCGATCCGCAGGGTCCGTGATGGAGCCGGAAAGGTAGGCAACGTTCCCGATCTGCTCGGCGACTTCGTTGCGGGTCATGCTCCGCACCTTCAGGCCTCGCACCGCAGCCGCTTCGACGATGTGCGCGCCGGCGTAACCGCTTCCACCGATGATGGTCACTGTGGTCATGTGTCGCTCCGTTCCCTCCGTCGGTGAGGATTCTCCCTCACTGGCAGGGTACTCCTCGGCGTGGTTGCCGGGCAGGCACATGCCGTTCCGCTAGGCGAAGGCTCGCTCGTGGGCGGTGACGGGGCTCGGCAGTACGGTGCTTCCGGTGAGGTAGCGATCGGCGGAAGCGGCAGCTGTGCGGCCCTCTGCTATCGCCCACACGATCAGGGATTGCCCGCGCCCAGCGTCGCCCGCGATGAATACGCCGGGTGTCACCGTCGAGGTATCGGCAGCCCGGTCGAATGTGCCCTGTGCCGTAATCGGCAGCAGATGGTCGCCAGTCGACTCGGGGCCGGAAAAGCCCATTGCGATGAGCACTAGGTCGGCCTGGAGCAGCCGTTCCGTGCCGGAGATCGGTGCGCGCCCCTGTCGAGTAAATCCGGTTTCGGCGACGCGGATGCCACGAACAGCGCCGGCGTCGTCACCGACGAACTCGACGGTCGACGCAAGGTAGCGACGATCGCCGCCTTCCTCGTAGGAGCTCGAGATCTCGAAGAGGAGGGGGTGCACGGGCCAGGGTTGCTCATCGGTGCGCGATTCGGGCGGTCGGCGGCCGATGGCGAGGTTCGTGACTGATGCCGCTCCTTGGCGGTGGGCGGTGCCGACGCAGTCGGCCCCGGTGTCGCCTCCTCCGATGACGATCACGTGTTTCCCGCGTGCGTCGAGGTCAGCGGTTACCTCGTGTCGGTTCTGCGCCGTGAGGTATTCCATCGCGTAGTGGATTCCATCGAGATCGCGCCCGGGCAGCTCGAGCGGCCGCGGTACTGTGGCTCCGGTGGCGACGATCACCGCGTCGAAGCGCCGGCGTAGCTCCGTCCAGGTCATGTCGCCGCCGATCTCGATTCCGCAGCGGAACCGCGTGCCTTCCGCTTTCATCTGCTCCACGCGTCGTGCGACGAGGTGTTTCTCGAGCTTGAAGTCTGGGATGCCGTACCGGAGTAGACCACCGGGCTCGGCGTCGCGCTCGTACACCGCAACGGTGTGTCCCGCTCGCGTGAGCTGCTGGGCAGCCGCGAGACCTGCTGGCCCCGAGCCGACGACCGCGACGGTCTTTCCGGTGAGTCGGGCGGGAGGAACCGGCTCCACCCAGCCGTGCTCGAACGCCCGGTCGATAATGCTGTTCTCGATCTGTTTGATCGTCACCGCCGGCTGGTTGATGCCCAGCACGCAGGCAGATTCGCAGGGGGCCGGGCATGCGCGGCCGGTGAATTCGGGGAAGTTGTTTGTGGCGTGCAGGCGGTCGATCGCTTCGCGTTCACGGCCGCGGTGCACGAGGTCGTTCCATTCGGGGATGAGGTTGCCCAGCGGGCAGCCCTGATGGCAAAAGGCGACTCCGCAGTCCATGCAGCGACTCGCCTGGCGGGCGACGAGCGTCGGGTCGGCGGGATCGACGACCTCTCGCCAGTCTTTCAGTCGGATCGAGACGGGTCGTTTCGGGGTGAGTTCTCGTTCGCGCACCGTGAGAAATCCACGAGGATCAGCCATGAGTCGCCTCCAGAATGTCCGCCCAGACCCCTTCTCCGTCGGGGTCGACCCCAAGGTGGTCTGCACGTTCGCGAATTTCGAGCACTCGCGCGTAGCCACGAGGGATCACGCGAGTGAACCGCGCGAGGGTGTGTTCGGGATTCTGCACTAATTCGCGGGTCAGCTCCGCGGCGAGCGCCGATCCGGTCTGCTCGTGGTGACGTTTGAGGAGTGCGATGACACGCTCAGCGAGTGGCTCGTCGAGCGGTTCGACACGCAGTGCCCCACTCGATACTTCCGCGGCGTTGAGGGACGACGGATCGAGGTCGAGGATCACCGCTTCGCCGCCCGACATGCCCGCACCGATGTTGCGGCCCGTTGGCCCGAGGATCAGCGCGAAGCCGCCGGTGAAGTACTCGAGCGCGTGGTCGCCGACGCCCTCAACGACCGCAGTTGCGCCGGAACCGCGAACAAGGAATCGTTCACCGACGGTACCGGCGATCCACAGGCTTCCCGCGGTGGCCCCATATCCGATCGTGTTGCCGGCAATGACGTTGTCTGCGGCGGGGTGGGCGGCTGCGGGATGTGGGCGGATCGTGATCTCGCCACCTGAGAGACCCTTGCCAACGTAGTCGTTTGCTTCTCCGATGAGTCGAAGCGTGATCCCAGACGGCAGGAAGGCCCCGAGCGACTGTCCGGCGGAGCCGGTAAGGGTGATGTCGATCGTTTCTGGGGTAAGACCGTCGGCTCCGTAGCGTTTTGTGAGCTCGTGCCCGAGCATCGTACCGACGGCGCGGTCGGTGTTTCGGATCGGCAGGTCGATGAAGACCGGGTCTCGGCGCTCAAGCGCGTCGGCTGACATTGCGATGAGTCCGCGATCGAAGTGGGTGAATATCTCGTGGCTTTGCGCGCGCCCGTGGCGTCGGGGCGCGTCGGCGGGAAACTCTGGACCGGAGAGGATGGGTGTGAGATCAAGACCGTCAGCCTTCCAGTGCCGAATCGCGGCGTCGACGTTGAGGGCGGCGGTATCTCCCACAGCTTCTTCCAGGGTTCGGTATCCGAGTTCGGCGAGGATCTCCCGCACCTCCTCGGCGATGAAATTGAAGAAGTTCACGATGTGCTCGGCTCGCCCGGTGAAGCGTTCGCGCAGCTCGGGGTTCTGCGTTGCGACGCCGACCGGGCAGGTGTCGAGGTGACAGACCCGCATCATGATGCATCCGGAAACCACGAGTGGCGCACTGGCAAACCCGAATTCCTCGGCTCCGAGGAGCGCAGCCACGACGACGTCTCGACCGGTTTTCAGTTGTCCGTCGGCTTGCAACACGACTCGATCTCGCAGTCCGTTGAGCATCAGTGTCTGCTGTGCTTCCGCCAGGCCGAGCTCCCAGGGCGATCCGGCGTGCTTGAGCGAGTTCATTGGGCTCGCCCCGGTTCCGCCGTCGTGCCCGGAAACGAGGATGACGTCGGAGAGCGCCTTCGCAACGCCCGCAGCGACCGGACCGATGCCAGATTGCGCGACGAGCTTCGTGGAGATGCGGGCCGCCGGGTTTGCCCGTTTCAGGTCGAAGATGAGCTGTTTCAGATCCTCAATCGAATAGATATCGTGATGAGGCGGCGGGGAGATGAGGCCGACTCCGGGAGTGGCGTGGCGTGTCCGAGCGATCCACGGGTACATCTTCTGCGGGGGCAGCTGGCCACCCTCGCCCGGCTTCGCACCCTGAGCGAGCTTGATCTGGATCTCATCGGCGTTCGTGAGGTACATCGCGGTCACACCGAACCGTCCCGATGCGACCTGTTTGATGGCGCTGCGGCGGGCGGGGTCTCGGAGACGTTCCAGGGTTTCGCCGCCCTCGCCCGTGTTCGAACGGCCGCCGAGCCGGTTCATTGCAATCGCGAGCGTTTCGTGAGCTTCGGGCGAGATCGACCCGTAGCTCATCGCGCCCGTTGCGAACCGGCGGACGATTTCCCGTGCCGGCTCGACCTCGTCGATCGGTACGGAAGGGCGCTGCGGAGAGAAGGTGAACAGACCGCGGAGCGTCATGAGTCGTTCCTGCTGCGCGTTTACCCGGCTCGTGTATTCGCTGAAGATCTCTCGGCGCCCCGTGCGCGTTGCGTGCTGCAGCTTGTAGATCGTCTCCGGATCAAAGAGGTGCGGTTCCTGGCCCCGGCGCCAGCGGAATTCTCCGCCCGGTTCGAGCCGCTGATGGACGAGCGCGGCGACATCGTCGGGGTAGGCAGCCCGGTGTCGGGCCGCAACCTCGGTCGCGATCACCTCGAGGTCGACACCGCCGAGCTTCGAGGCAGTTCCGGTGAAGTAGCGGTCGACGAGCGACCGGGACAGGCCGATCGCCTCGAATGTCTGCGCACCACAGTATGAGGCCACGGTCGAAATACCCATCTTGCTCATGACCTTGAGCATGCCTTTGCCGAGCGCCTTGATGAGTCGGTCGACGGCTTCCTCCTCGGTGAGTCCGGGCAGGGACCCTTCGCGCACGAGGAGTTCGACC
Source organism: Leucobacter sp. (assembly GCA_041655455.1). Classification (GTDB taxonomy): domain Bacteria; phylum Actinomycetota; class Actinomycetes; order Actinomycetales; family Microbacteriaceae; genus Leucobacter. Next base: position 22,224 of record JBBAFK010000024.1, read on the forward strand.
GATTCCATGGCGAGGTAGGGGTTCACCGCTCCTGCACCGTAGCCGATCAGTGCGGCGACCTGGTGCACTTCGCGCACGTCGCCCGCTTCGACGATGAGCGAAGTACGCATGCGCTGCCCCTCGCGGATGAGGTGGTGGTGCACTGCGGAGAGTGCGAGGAGCGAGGGCACCGGTGCGAGGTCCTTGTTGGAGTCCCGGTCGGAGATGATGAGAAAGTCGGCGCCGGCTTTGACGGCAATGCTCGCTTCGCGGCACATCGCTGCTAGTCGGTCCTCAAGACCCCTCGACTCGTAATCAACCGGATAGAGCCCACGAATGGTGACAGCGCGCTCACGCACGGGATCGTCGCCAAAGTGCTGGATGCGCGCGAGCGCCGCATTGTCGATGACCGGGAAGTCGAGAATGACCCGACGCGCGTGGTCCGCTGATTGCGTGAGCAGGTTCTCCTGGGGTCCGATACTCGTCACGAGGCTCGTTACGAGCTCTTCGCGCAGCGCATCGAGTGGCGGGTTCGTGACCTGCGCGAACTGCTGCACGAAGTAGTCGGTGAGCAGCCTCGGACGCTCGGAGAGCACGGCGATCGGGGTGTCTGTTCCCATGGCCGAGAGCGGCTCCACCCCGTCCCGAGCCATCGGGAGGAGAACGAGCCGCAGTTCTTCCTCCGTGTAGCCGAAGGTGCGCTGGCGCCGCTCGACCGATGCGGGCGGATGGACGAGACGTTCACGCTCAGGAAGCTCTGAGAGCCGGATGCGACCCGCCTCGAGCCATTCGCTCCAGGGTGCGAGCGCGGCGAGTTCAGCTTTGACCTCCTGGTCGTCACGGATGCTCCCCGTCTCCAAGTTCACGGCGAGCATGCGGCCGGGTTGCAACCGTCCCCGTTTGACGACGCGTTCGGGTGCGAGATCGAGCACGCCGGCCTCGCTGGCGATCACCAGGAGCCCGTCGCCGGTGACGACGTAGCGTCCAGGGCGCAGGCCGTTTCGGTCGAGCAGGGCGACGAGCTCTTCCCCGTCAGTTGCGATCATCGCGGCGGGGCCGTCCCACGGCTCCATCACCAGGGAGTGATACTCGAGAAAGCTCACGAGGTCGGGGTGCAGGCCGGTCTCGGATTCCCACGCCTCCGGCACCATCATTGCGAGCGCGTGCGGGAGCGAGCGTCCGGCTCGTACGAGGAGTTCGAGCACCTCGTCGAAGCTCGCCGAGTCGCTTCCTCCCTCGGAGCAGATCGGCGTGAGTTGTCGAGTGTCACCAATCGATTCCGAATGAAGCTGCGACTCGCGGGCACGCATCCAGTTTCGGTTGCCGCGCACCGTGTTGATCTCTCCGTTGTGGGCGACGAGACGGAGCGGCTGAGCCAGATGCCACGACGGGAAGGTGTTCGTCGAGTAGCGGGAGTGCACGATTGCGAAGCGGCTCGTGAATCGAGGGTTTGCGAGGTCGAGGTAGAAGCCTGGCAGCTGCAGCGTGGTCACCATGCCCTTGTAGACGATGGTGCGGCTGGAGAGCGAGGGGAGGTAGCAGCCCGTATCGTGCTGGATGCGTTTGCGCGTTCTGAAGGCGGCTCGCTCGAGCGCCTCACTGTCGAGCTGATCGTTGTCCATGGCTCCCGCAACCAGGAACACCTGCTCGATCTCTGGGCTCGCGTCTCGGGCGCCCTGGCCGAGCACCTCGGCCCGCACGGGCACCGTTCGCCACGCGAGCACCTCGAGGCCCTCCTCCTCCGCGATAGCGTCGATGCGGGACCGCACAGCACTGCGTTCGGCAGCATCGGTCGGGAGGAATACGAGGCCCGCCGCATAGGCTCCGGGCGGGGGAAGGTAGAGCGAGGGATCCTGTCGCACGAGGGCTTCCCTCAGCAGCTCGTCGGGAATGTCGGCGAGAATGCCGGCGCCGTCGCCGGTTCCCGCGTCGGAACCGACCGCGCCACGGTGCTCGAGATGCTCAAGCGCCTCGAGCGCGAGTGAAATGATCTCGTGCTTCGCATCTCCGGCGAGCGAGACGATCGAGGCGAGACCGCACGCGTCGTGTTCCTCGGCCGGGTCGTAGAGCCCGATCGCCCCGTCAGCTCCGAGGTGTGCGCGTTGTGCGGATTCGGCGCTCATGAGTGCCCCCTTCGGATCTGGAGCACCCACTTTACCACTGCTTTATTCGATAAAGACTGCCCTTTCTCGCAGTTTATAGCGCGTGTATCGAAACTACCGCATTTTCACCGAATATCATGCGGCCCCACGGGAGTGCGACCGCAGAGCCCGCAGCACCGAAACACGATCGAAACACACTGTTTTCCCCGATGAAATCGTGCGCAAAAGAATGCAGTCCGATAGTCGCAAGCCGCAGGTTGCGACTATTCAACTATCGGACTACAAAGGGAACTGGGGCCACATCGCGCGGCCCCAATCCTTGAGCTCGCCTCAGCCCTCGAAGCTCGTGGTGTCACCGACCAAACGAGTGTGATCCGCTGGGATCGGATCGACAGCCGCTCGCGCGACCTCGGCGGCGAACTCGGAGACGTTGTAAAGTTTTCCGGCCTCCTCGCGTCGCGCTTCGATCGCGCCCGGATTCATCCGGTCGAGGAGCGTCGCGGTGACCGTTCCTTCGATCATGTCTCCGGACACGACGGTGAAGCCGATCCCTCGCTCCTCCAACTCCGGAATCCGCTCGCGCAACGCGTCCTCACCGGCACGCTTCGAAAGTGCCACAGGGACGTACTCCTCCATCGTGGGGGTGGTTCGAATGAAGTGTGCCTGGTGGCTCGTCACGAAGACGACCCGCCCACCCTCCCGCATGAGCGGCAGCGCTGCATCGAGGACCGCGAGCTGCGCATCGCGGTTGAGCGTGAGCGCGTAATCCTCGCCCATCCCGCTCTCCATACCCCCCGAAGCGTTGAGGACGAGGATGTCGAGCCCACCGAATTCATCAACGATCGAGGTCATCATGTCGGCCAGCGACTCGTGATCAGTGAGATCAGCCCCCTGCACCAGGACCCTGACGCCGAGTTCCCTCAGCTGCGCCGCAAGCTTCTCCGCCCGGGGCGCCTTCTTCCGAAAGTTGACCACGACATTGGCGCCGGCCTCGGCGAAATAGCGGACCGTTTCCGCCCCGATCCCTCGCGAGGATCCCGTCACGAGTGCGCGGCGGCCGGCAAGGCTTCCCGGTTCGAGGGTCTGAGTCACGAGTGCTCCTTCTGACATGGTCTGCACGGATATCTGCCCCCAGCGTAGTAGACGGCCGACGAGGCAAACGGCGGGGGTGTCATCCGAGAGGTGAAAGGGGTACGCTGCGAAGTAGGGCAGCGAGGCCCGAGGACCGGCACGGGAACTCCCGGCCGCCGCATTCGAGCACGTCAATACACGAGGAGGTCCACTATGGCCGACCGGACGCTGCGCGGGACGCGCATCGGCGCAACGAGCCTCCAGGGCGAGCAGGGCGTGGAATTGTCACCCAGGCGCACCGTCGAGTACCTCACCGACCGCGGACACCGTTTCTCTGTGATGTTCGATGCGGATGCCGAGCCACCACCCGAGTGGGTGGATCAAAAGAGCGGCGAAATCGGATTCCTCGACGATGACGCCGGGCGCACAGCGAGGGCCGAGTTCGCCGAGAAGGAATCCTCACAGCGGACCCCCTGGGACATGCTCATCGAGCGTCGCACGCGCGAGGAGCTCGAGGAACTCCTCGAAGAGCGCCTGCAGCTCCTGCGCGCTCGTCGCGGCAGCATCGACACCTCCGCCTGAGGCGGCTAGACCCTCCTCCATCGCCTGCGGAGCCGCACGAGCACTGCAGCCGCCGACGGAGCAAGGCCGGCAATACCGAGCAGTGCCCAGAACGAAGCGATTACACTACCGAAGCGGAGCGCAGGCGTCGTTCCTGATGCGAGTGGCACCTCAGCGACCATCGCCCCGGCAGTGTGCGGTTCGATGGCGGCCAGCACCTTTCCATCCGGCGCGACCATTTCACTCGTCGCCACAGTAGAAATGTTCACCACAGACCGGCCCGTCTCGACGGCCCGCAACCGGGCAATCGCGAGCTGCTGGGCACTCTCATCCGTACGACCGAAGTCCGCGTTATTCGTCTGCGCGAAGATGACCTCAGCACCGGCGCCCACCATCTCGACGGCCTGGCGATCGAAGATAATGTCGAAGCAAATCGCGATTCCCGCGCGCACGAGACCGGCTTCCGTCTCGACGTCGAAGGCCGCCGGCAGCGTTCCGGGTGCGTACTCGAGTTGAACAAGGTCGACGAGCTCAGGTACGAGAGCCCGGTAGAAATTCCGGTGTGGCATGTACTCGGCGAACGGAACCGGAAAATTCTTGTCGTACCGCGCGCCGGTGTCGCCCTCGGCCCCCCACACCACGGAACTGTTGGTGTAGCTGCCGTCGTCATTGGCGATGATCGTGCCGAGCACAATCGGCGCGCCGGCGCGCTCGGCGAGTTGCTGCACTGCTCGCTGCTTGCGTGGATCGCCAGGAAGATCGAACTCGGCACTGTTCTCAGGCCAGACGATGACATCCACCGATTCGCCCGACCGCTCGAGCTCATCGAGGAGCGCCGCTGTTTCCTCGACGTGATCTCGAATCACGTCGCCCGATTCACGGTCATCGAAGATTGCCGACTTCGAGTTGCCCTGCACCGCGGCCACCCGAAGCGATCCGGTCGACGGTTGTGGTGCCAGAGGAAGCGCGGCACACCCGAGCAGCAGCGCCAACGAGCCTCCGATCACGCTCACGACACCGACACCGCGCAGCCGTCGCGTCCAGATCGCCGCTACCGGGAGCGCGCAGGCGAACGCGATCACACCGCTGAGACCGGCAAATCCCGTCCACGAAACCGCCTGGAGCAGCGGCCCATCGGCCTGGGTATGCGCGAGCCGACCCCAGGGAAAGCCTCCGTACGGCCAGGCCCCCTGCAACTGCTCCCGGATCACCCACAGGCCCGCAACAGCAAGCGCCTGGGCGACGGCGAGTGCGAGCGCGCGGTCCCCGAGCCCGGGGACCGCCGCAAGCCCTCTCGTCGCCGCACCTGCCGCCACACCGAACACCACGAACCACAGCACCATCACCGAGGCTAAGCCGAGCCATGGAATCGGCCCGAGGTAGAGGGTGAGCCAGGAGATATGCGGCAGCCAAAACGCCGCCCCCGCGCCGAACCCCGCAATCGCGGCGATGAGCGGGTGCTGACGCCAGACCGCCGCGAACACAAGTGCGGCCCCCGGCAGCGCCGCCCACCACCAGGCGAGCTCGGGCGTCGCGGCGTCGAGGAGTAGCCCGCCAGCGACTGCTGATCCGAACGCCGCCCAGGGTGGAAGAGCTCGTCGCATCGACCTCACGACGTACTCGCGGATTCGATGATCCCCCGCCGCACTCCTCGTTTCGCCTCGCGCGCGAGCTTCGCGAGCGCGCCAAGTCGATCCTCTTCGAGTCCGTCTCGCAGCGCGGCCTCGCACGCCTGCGCGATCTGGTCGAGCAAGTCGATCGTCTGCTTCGTCCAGCGCACGAAGTCCCCCGCGCCGACCCCGGAGGTCTCGAGCACACGCTCGATCGGCGCCCCTCCTGCCCAAGCGTGCATCATCGCAGCGAGCCCCGCATGCGGCATCTCGCTGCGCGACAGGCGCAACCGATCTGCGAGGTCGTCAAGACGCAGCCAGGCGTCGAGCACTCGGTCGTGGGCGGCCGCAAACGCAGCGCCTCCCGGAAGCCGCGGCTCCCCCTCGTCGTCGCGGCGGGGCTCGTAGGTGAGCACACAGCACATTGCGGCAAGGCTCCGCGCGTCGAGTCCACGAAACAGGTCATGTCGGAGGCACTCCGCGACGAGAAGATCTCGCTCGCCGTAGATCCGTCGAAGCAGTTCGCCCCACGCGGTCACCTCGAGCGTGTCGTCAGTCCGGTCCGCTACTCGCAGGTAATCGAGTTCAATGAGCGCCTCGACGACGCGATCGAACGTTCTTGCGATGGTCCCGGTCCGCGACGCGATCTGGCGGCGGCCCCGCGCAATACGACGGCGGAGCTTCCTCGCCCGGTCTTCCCACCGTTTGCGATCCGACCCCTGAGCACGCGCAGCCGCTGCGTCATATCCCGCAAGCGACTCCTGCTCGGCACGGAGCTCCCGTGCTTGATCCACGACGGCCCGGTCCGCCTGGAACTGTGCGAATGACAGCTCGAGGGTATCCCGCGCCAGGCGACGGTCCATGCGCTGCAACAGGTTCACGGCCATGTTTGCGGTCGGGCGGAAACTCGAACGGACCGGAAAAGAGCGCGCGCCCGCAAGGTGTGCGAGTGCGTCGAGGTCGATTCCTTCATTCCAGACGACGACCGAGTGGCCCTCGATGTCGATCCCTCGCCGACCGGCCCGGCCCGTGAGCTGCGTGTACTCACCAGAGGTCAGCGGCACGCGCTGCTCGCCGTTGAATTTGTCGAGCCGTTCGATCACGACCGCCCGCGCGGGCATGTTGATGCCGAGGGCGAGCGTCTCCGTCGCGAATACCAGCTTCACGAGGCGTCGCCGGAAGAGTTCTTCAACCACCGCCTTGAACGCGGGCAGCAGACCCGCGTGATGGGCCGCGACTCCGCGTTCCAACCCTGCGAGCCACTCGCGCACCCCGAGCACCCGACGCTCCTCATCGCTCATCCCCCGGGTTTCTGCTTGGGCGATACGTCGAATTTCGTCACGCTCGTCTCGCGTGGTGAGGCGCACCCCCTCGTACAGGCACTGCCGCACAGCCTGGTCGCACCCGTTCCTGCTGAAAATGAAGACGATCGCCGGTAGCATCCGCGTCTCTTCGAGCGTCCGGGCGATGTCCGCTCGCGAGATCCGGCGCGAACGGCGCACCGGCGCGCGGCCGCGGGACCGCTCCCGGCCTCGGCGCGACTCCTCTGCGTAACGGTGCCGACGCCCTCCACGTTCACCGCTCTCGCTCCCACGCCCACGACCGGCGAGCGCGCGCAGCTCCGGGTTGATTTTTCCACCCGGAGCGATTTCACCGTCGCGCCCCACGAACAATGGAGCCAACTGCGTCGATGTGAGCACGTGCTGGTACAGGGGCACGGGTCGATGCTCGGACAGGATAACGTCGGTGTCGCCCCGCACTGCGTGCATCCAGTCCCCGAACTCCTCCGCGTTCGACACTGTGGCTGAGAGGGCGACGAGTCGCACCTGCTGAGGAAGGTGGAGGATGATCTCCTCCCAGACGGCGCCACGCCAGCGGTCTCCCAAATAATGAACCTCGTCGAGCACCACAAAGGCGAGTCCGTCGAGTGCCGGTGACTCCGCGTAGATCATGTTGCGCAGCACTTCGGTGGTCATGACGACGATGGGCGCATCTCCTCGCACGTTCACGTCGCCGGTGAGGAGCCCCACCTCGTTTTCACCGTACTCGGCGCACAGCTCACGGAACTTCTGATTCGACAGCGCCTTGATGGGGGCCGTGTAGAAGATGCGCGAGTCCTCTTCGCGACGCGCGACATACACGGCGAACTCGGCGACGGTCGTCTTCCCGGATCCAGTGGGTGCGGCGACAAGCACGCTGCGTCCCTCCTCGAGACGCTCGCACGCCGTGCGCTGAAACCCGTCGAGTGGGTATGACAGGCGGGCCTCGAACGCAGCCAGTGCCGAGGCCTCCCCGCTCACGAGGCACCCTCGGCGGTGTCGAGTCCATAATCTGCGAGCTCCGCCGAGCGTTTCTTGTCGACACGTCGATCATGGAGCAGCGCAATGCCCACTGCGATGAAGTAGAGCACGACGATCGGCACCGCGAGCATGAACATGCTCATGAGGTCTGCAGCGGGGGTAGCGATGGCCGCAAAGAGGATGATGACGAGGATCGCGACCCGCCATCCCTTCAAGATCGTCTGACCACGCAGCACCCCGATGAAATTCAACATCACGAGGAATACCGGCATGACGAACCCCACACCTACGGCAAGCAGGAGTTTGATTGCGAAGTCGAGGTAGCTTCGGGCCGTAAGGTAGAAGGCATCCTCCTCGGGTTGGAAGCTCGCCATCAGCCTCACGATGTTCGGCATGATGCTCCAACCAGCAAACGCACCGCCGAGAAAGAGCGGAACCGCGGCCGCAAGAAACCCGACCCCGTAGAGCTTCTCCCGCTTCGTCAGGCCCGGCGCGAGAAAGCTCCAGATCTGGTAGAGCCACACCGGAGACGCGATGAGAATCGCGATGAAGAAGGAGATCATCATCTTCGTGTCGAAACCACTCGTGATGTCCCCGTACGCGATGATCGCGTCGCGTCCCGTGAGCTCCAAATCGTTGATCGGCTTCCGCAGCATCTCCCACACCCAGGTGGAAAGGAACCAACCGGCAACGAGACCCACAACGATCGCGGCAGCAGAAATCATGAGGCGCTTTCGAAGTTCGACGAGGTGCTCCCCGAGGCTCATACGCCCCTCCGAATCGCGCCTCCGCCGAGCCTGAATCGCCATTCGCTCAGTGTATCTCAGGGGCGCTGGACGCTCGATGCTTGCGCTTCACGCATCGTAAGCAGCCAGCGCGCGTGCCACCCAGCCTCGCACGGCGTCCCGCGCCGGCGCAGGCGCCTCCACCACGATCTCGCCGGGGGCGCGCGTGGCGAGTGCGACGGCCGCCCCCGGATGCCAGGCGCGGACACGGATCCGAACACGGCCCTCCCCCGCAGGCTCAACGCGTTCAGGAGAAAACCCGCCGAGCTCGCGCATCAGCAATTCCGGAACAACCGCGATGAGGTCGAAGAGCTCATCAACGAGGGGCACGTCGGAAGCGGTCGGGCGCGGTCGCCCGGCGAGCGTCCGGATCCCTCGCATGTGCTCCACACGGAAGGTGCGCACGGATTCCCGCTCACGACAAATGCCCCGAAGATACCAGGAGGCTCCCTCCTGTTCGAGGGAGATCGGGTCGACGGTTCGTTGCGTGCGGCGCCCCGCCGCATCCCGATATTCGAAGGCGACAGCTTGCTCCGCATCGAGGGCGGCGACGATGACCGGCAGCGAGGGATCGGCCGCGTCGGGCGTGATTGACACCGCAGGCCCCGAGTCAACGTCGGTGTCGGGGCGCAGGGCCGTGGCGAGTCGCGTGGCGATGCTGCGAGCACGTGTGGCATCCACCGCTGGAAGCACAGGAGTCAACGCGTGTAGACCCGCAATGAGCGCGGCGGTTTCTGAGGGAGCGAACCGCGGAGTGTCGTCCACCGCGACCGTCCGGGTCAGCGACACGAGATCGTGCTGCTCGAGTGCATCCCAGTCGATATCGAAGAGATCCTCGTGCTGATAGCTCAGCGTCTCACCCGGAACCCCAGCCGTGCCGAGAAACCTGACGAGATCGCGCATGTCATCGGGCTCGACACCGAAGTCTGAGGCGAGGCGAGGCACCGGCACTGGACCACTCTCCCGAAGGTACGGAACGATCGCGAGCAGGAGCGTGACACGCTCAGCAGCGAGCAGCGGCTCAGCCATCATCGCCCCCGTGAGCCTCAGCGACCGCACGCAACCGTGCGGTGACGAGATCGCGCAGCTCGGTCGGCTCGTGCACGACGGCATCGGCGCCGTACCCCGCAAGCTCGTCGGCGAGCGCGTGCAGATCGAGAGTGCGGACGGTGTGCCTCCTCCGGGCCCCGTCCGCCTTGGATTCCTCCGCGCGTGGTGCGAGGCGTGCGTCTGCGAGTGAGCCGCGCACCGTGAAGATCGATGCGATGTGGCGCTCGGCCTGGCGGAGGAGTTCTGAAACTGCATCATCAGCACGGTCATAGAAGGCCGGATCGAACCTGGCACTACTCACCCGCACCGACGAGCGAATCCGCGAAAGCAGGAACACGCGAGGGGCATCGCGTTCAAGGTCCCAGGACACCAGGTGCCAGCGGCCCTCCGCTCGGTGCAGTCGCAGCGGCGCAACGCGACGCGGGTGCGGACGATCCCGACCAGGCAGCAGGTACTCGAACTCGACGATGCGGCGCCCGTCAATACCTCGCTGCAGCGGTGAGGCTGAAGAGTGGGCTGACCCGAACACCGGAGCGACTCCAAGCTGGCGCACATCGAGCCCAGCACCCATCGCCTGCAGTTTCATCGCCGCGCGCCGAGCCTGCACCGTCATGCTGCCCTCACTCCAGGCAAGTGCGGCGAGGCGCAGCAGTTCGAGCTCTCGTTCGGTGAACGTGAGCTCTTGCGGGAACTCCAGCACTTCCTTCGAAATACGGTATCGCGTGAGCTGATTGTTTCCGGGTTCCAGGGGCGAATCCAAGGTTTCCACGCGGATTCCGAGCTGGCGCAGTTGATCTTTGTCGCGTTCGAACTGTCGCTCCAACGCGGGATTGGAGCGACCGACCTCGTAGCGGTCGGCATAGCCGTACACCGCGGAAAGCAGTTCGTGCCGCGTGGCCCCCTCCGGCCGGGCCACCAGCGCGAGCACCAGACTGAAGATGCGCTGCTCGATCGGCACCGACCGAGATCCGACGGCGTTCAACGGTGCACCTCTCAGGCGACGCCCAGAATATCAACCACGCGAACGGTTGGAACCGTGTCGCCCGTGTTCTCGATGATGACCACCTGAGAACCAACCCGCTGCCCAGTGAGTGCGGCGCGATACGCATACCCGCTCTGGGAGATCTGCTCCTCGGTGCCGAGACCCATCGGGCCGGTGTTCCACGAGTTCGCGATCTCGTTGCCCTGCCAGTCGACCTCGAGCACGTGTGCGACCACGCTGTCCTCTGCCTCGACCTCCGCTTCGGTGCCCGCGATACGAACTGCAACGGTCGTCCCGGAGGGCGCGGCGTTCGGAGGCAAGACAATTCCCGGGCGACCGGTCTCGTCAGTGACGACTGCGGGGAACCTCGCGGGGAGACCTCGCGGTGCAGATGCCCCCGGCCGCTCGGCCGCGGACAGTGGCGCGACGGAGACCACGTCGATCACTCCCACGAGCGAGGCGCCGTCAGTTCCGCCGAGCTGCGTGCTCAGCATTCCGGCATCCGCCGGCGCCAGCCCGAGCACGACGCGCTCACCCGGCAGGGCGCACCGGATCGCTTCACTCAGCGGAGACACGGCCTCGTCGGTGAGCACGAGGAATTCGGGCCCGCCGACTCCCGCGAACGCCGGGCTGGCATACAGCTCGGCACCGGTCTCCGCGTCAAAAATTGCCATGTTCACGGACGCGAGCGTTTCAGACCCGGCAGGCACCGCATCCCGAGCGGGTTCTTCCGCAGACGGCAGCACCGTCGCCTGGGAGGTCACGATCTCGATCCCGTCAGGAACATCCACCTGCGGCGCATCGCCGAATGATCCGAGCACCACGACGCCATCGCTGAGGGCGCCCGCCCGCAGCGTGGGGGTGCAATCGCTCTGCACGGAGGGGGCGGAGGTGCAAGCGGACAGCCCGGTCAGAAGCAGGGCGGCGGCCGCCGTTGCCGGAACGATTCGACGAAGCATTGCTGGACCTCTCAGGTGAGTCGGTGAACTCGCCCATCCTATCGAACACCTGCTGTGCACAGGTGGCGTGCGGCTCACTCGTCGGCACCCGCAAGATCGCCTGGCCGCGCATCAGCCTCTGATTGCGTATCGCCAACACGCTGCTCGGCGATTCGACGGGCGTCCCGAGCCTTTTTCCGCAGGACTTTTGAACTCTTCCCGCGCTCTCCGACCGCCTCCGGTGTCCACGTCTCAGCGGCTTCAGCGCCACCGAAGTCTGGTAGCCAGGTTGCGAGATCCGCCGCGGTAAAGTCACTCTTCGAGGCGCGTCGTTTCAGGTCCGGAAGCACCGCGCCCGGTGCAAGCCGCCGTGCGGTGATGAGAAAGCCGGTGTGCGCAACCATGCGATGGTCGGGCCGTACCGCGAGGCCCTCGACGTGCCAACCGCGAACCATCGTCTCCGAGGATTGCGGGTGGGTGAAACGCCCGCTGCGACGAATCTCCTCCGCCGTACGAGACAGCTGCGTCACCGTCGCAACGTAGCAGATCAGCACCCCACCCGACCGGAGTGCGTCCGCCGAGACCTCGACGCACTCCCAGGGTGCGAGCATGTCGAGCACGACACGGTCGACACTGCCGGGCGCGCATGCCGCGGGGAGTGTCTCCTGCAAGTCCCCCACGGTGACGGTCCAGTTCTCCGGTTCTTTCCCCGTGAAGGCGACCGCGTTCGCGCGCGCGATCTGCGCGAACTCCTCGCGCCGTTCGAATGAGAGCAACTCCCCCTCTGTTCCCACCGCACGCAGCAGGTGGAGGGAGAGTGCACCTGACCCCACACCCGCCTCCACAACGCGCGCACCGGGGAATATGTCGGCGAGGGAAAGGATCTGAGCGGCATCCTTCGGGTAGACAATCGCCGCACCCCGCGGCATCGACATGACGAAATCTGAGAGGAGCGGCCTGAGCGCGAGATACTCTTCACCGCTGTTGTTCTCCACGACCGAGCCATCGGGGAGGCCCACGAGCTCGGCGTGACGGATCATCCCCCGGTGGCTGTGGAACTCGCCGCCGTGCACCAGAGTGATCGTGTTCATGCGACCCTTCGGTCCCGTCAGTTGCACGCGGTCGCCGTATCCGAACGGACCGCTCAACGCCGGGTTCCCTCTTCCCGCCCGGACCCGGGTGAAGCACGCGACAACGTCTGCCGCGCCGACCCCCGCGAGCGTCTCCCACAGCTCGTGCTGGGGCCCGCCCGACAGATCGATCAGGTTGGGGATGCCCACGGTCACGGCCCCCGACGCAAACGCCGAGGCCAGCCCCGTGAGTGAATCCTCGAGTGCGAGGCACTCCTCGCTCGCGGCTCCGACCAGCGCCGCGCCTCGAATGTACGGGTCGGGGTGCGGCTTCTCGTGCTCAACATCGTCTCCCGCGATCACGCCCGCGAACAGGCCATCGGGCAGCAGGCCGACGACGGCCTCGGCGATCCGTCGCACCGACATCGTGACGAGGACGCTCGGGATCCCCGCGTCGCGCAGCGACCCGAGGAGTTCGACCGCTCCCGGCCGCCACGCCGGCTCACCCTCCAGGACCCCCGCGATCACAGAGTGCGCCCACTCATCGATGATCTCGCCAACCGGCATGTCGACGCCAAGCTCCCGGAAATAGGCGGCCGCCGCCCGCAGACCGGAACCGACGAGCCGTTCGTTGATCTCGGCCGTCATCGGCACCCCGTATCGCGCTAGCATCGCTTCCTCGGCCCGCAGCCACTGCGGTTCTGAGTCGATGAGGGTGCCATCCATATCCCACAGCACTGCGGCAGGAACGCGTTCGTCGAGGTGTGTGCTCACTGTTCCCATACTACTGCCGGCCTCCAAGGGTTGTGGGCTTCGGCGCGGGCAGAACGGCTAGTCTGAAAGGACGACTTTCGCCCGATCCCTGACCGAAGGAGCACCGTCCACGTGACAGACACCCCCGAGCGACCGAACGGGCCTCGCGTGCTCATCATGGCCTTCCAGGGTTGGAGCGACGCCGGTGACGCGACCACGGAGGTTCTCCAGCATCTGGGAGACCTCATCGACGCCGAGGTCTTGCACGTGATCAGCGCGGAGGGGTACGTCGATTTCCAGGTGCACCGACCCAAAGTCACCCTCGATCCGCGCGGCGACCGGGTGCTCGATTGGCCGGATACGCGGCTCTACGGCCCGGTACGCAGGCCCGGCACCGATTCGGTTACGGACGAGGAGCCGCGGGAAACCATCCGGTTGCTCGACGGATCCCCCGTCACCGACCTCTTCTTCCTCGCCGGAGTCGAGCCGGCTCGCGATTGGCAGAGTTTCGCCGATGAGATCGTCGAGGTCGTCGAATCCTGGGGCATCGACACGGTATTCATGCTGGGTTCGATGTTCTCCGATGCACCGCACTCGCGCCCGATCGTGACCACCATCACTTCTGAGAGCCCGCGGCTCAGAGAGAGTTCCGGTGCGGTCCGAAGCAGCTATGAGGGGCCGGTCGGAATCACAACGGTCGTTGATCTCGCCCTCGCCGAGGCGGGAATCGAGACGCTCTCGCTGTGGGCGCAGGTGCCACACTACGTACACAGCACCCCATCACCGAAGGCCACACTCGCGCTGCTCGACAAACTCGAGGAGCTTCTGGACATCGTGATTCCTCGCGGGGATCTCCTCGCGCAAGCGAACGAGTGGGAGGCGAACATTAACCGGATCGCCGACACTGACGAGGAGATGAGCCGCTACATTCGGCGTCTCGAGGAGTCGCGCGACGAGGCGCTCGCAGCGGAGACCACCGGAGACGCCATCGCGGCCGAGTTCGAGAAGTTCCTCGAGGGCGGCCCTTCGGCACCGCTCACGTTTGACGCTTCAGCGCCTCCCGTCTCCGCAGAATCGGGGGAAGCAAACCCCGACCAAGACTTCCCGAACGAGCCCCCTGGAGTGGACTCCGACTCCGAGGCCGACGACACGGAATAACGGCGGAACTCAGGGCAGATTTTAGAGACGTACGCCGAGCAGGCTCTCCACGGCAGCCGCGATGAGCTCGGGGTCATCGACGCCGCGATCGAACGCGGCATCGAGTGTTGCGAGCATCACCGGGGTGTCGAGATCATTGGCCAGGGCCGCGCGAAGCTGCTGCAGCACCGAGTGCGCCGAGGCGGGATCATCCGAGACCCTCGAAAGTCCGGACCGCCACGCTTCAAGGCGGCGCGTCGCGGTGTCGAGATCCTCGTCGCGCCACTCCCACTCCGAGCGGTAGTGGTGGACGAGCAGCCCGAGCCGAATCGCTGAGGGATCAGCGGGGCGGCCTGACTGCCCCGTGTGTTCACCGTTGAGAAGTTTCGACACGAACACGAGATTGCCGCGCGACTTAGACATCTTGTGCCCCTCATACGCAATCAATCCGGCGTGACAATATGCGTGGGCAAGCGGAGTTCCCGACAGCGCGGTCGCGTGCGCGGCAGTGAACTCGTGGTGCGGGAAGACGAGATCCGCTCCGCCGCCCTGGACGGTGAACGCATCTCCAAGCGCCTCGGTCGCGATGACGGAACACTCGACGTGCCACCCCGGTCGCCCAGGCCCGAGGGGTGACTCCCAGCTCGGTTCGCCTTCGCGCGCGGCTCGCCACAGGAGCGGATCGAGCGGATCGCGTTTGCCTCGGCGCTCTGGGTCTCCGCCGCGCTCCGCGCTCAGACTGAGCATGAGTCCGCGATCGTACGGCGCGACGTCCCCAAGCCGCCACTGAGACTCCTGCGAGGCAAGATTCGTGTCGAAATAGAGGTCATCGCCGTCGGCGTCTTCCGTCGGCACGGTGTAGGCGAATCCGCGGTCGCGCAGGCCCTGCACGGCAGCCGCGATCTCATCGATGCGTTCCGTGACGGCGATGTAGTGTGCGGGCGGGATCATTCCAAGCCGGTGCATGTCAGACCGGAAGAGGCCGATCTGTTCTTCGGCGAGCGAGCGCCAGTCAACACCGATCTCGGCGGCCCGAACGAGCAGTGGGTCATCGATATCGGTGATGTTTTGCGCGTACACGGTTTCGATACCGGCGTCACGCCAGGCGCGTTGCATGATGTCGAATGCTAGATAGGTGAACGCGTGACCGAGATGCGTCGCATCGTAGGGTGTGATGCCGCAGACATAGAGGTGCGCACGCCCCTCGGGGATCGCCGGGTGCTCGAGGCGTCCGGTCGCGGTGTTGAAGAGGCGGGGGGCGACTCCCTCACCGGGGAGTTCGGGAAGTTCCGGGTGCGTCCAGGTTCTCACAGTCCCCCTCCCACGGCCGCAACGGCGGCGGCATTCGTCGCAGTGCCGCCCTCGGGCGTGAGCACTCCCGCGCTCAACAGGATGATGATGGCAACGCCGAGCAGCACTCGGTACACCACGAAGGGAAGAAAGCTTCGCTTTGAAATGTACCCCATGAAGAATTTGATCACGAATATCGCGACGACGAAGGCGATGACCGACGCGACGATCGTCATCGACATCGGCGCACCTCCGCTCGGTTCGCGCACCTCCTTGAAAAGCTGATAAAAACCGGAGCCGAGAACGGCCGGAATCGCGAGCAGGAACGAATAGCGCGCGGCGGCTTCCCGCCGATACCCCATGAGCAGGCCCGCGGTAATCGTGCCACCCGACCTCGAGACACCGGGGACAAGGGCGAGCGCCTGGGCGAACCCGTATGCCAAGCCGTGCTTCCACGTGAGCCTCTCGAGCGGGAGCTGCTTCCGTCCGATGCGGTCAGCGACTCCGAGGAGGAGCCCGAAGATGATGAGCATCGCGGCGACGAACCACAGGGATCGCAGGGTGGTCTCGATCTGGTCTTCGAACAGGAGCCCGAGCACCACGATGGGGAGGGTGCCGAGGATGATCCACCAGCCCATGAGGGCATCCGGATCCCTGCGCGGCACGGATCCGGTGAGGGAGCGGAACCACCGACCGATGATTCGCACGATGTCTCTCCAGAAAAAGACGATGACCGCAGCTTCCGTGCCGATCTGTGTGATCGCGGTGAACGCTGCTCCCGCGTCACCGATACCGAGAAGCTCGCTCGCGATGCGCAGGTGAGCACTCGACGAGATCGGCAGAAACTCCGTGAGTCCCTGAATGATTCCGAGGATGATCGCCTCGAGAATGTTCATCGTTTCCTTTCCTCACCGCCCCCGACGGCAGGGTTGGTCGCGCAATCGTGCCGTTCGCGGGCCGTCGTCCAGGATAGCCCAGTCGGGAGTTCAGTAGGTACGCAGCAGGTCGGCGAGGACGCGATGACCGAAGTCGAGCGCGTCGAGCGGCACCCGTTCGTCAACCCCGTGAAACATTCCGGGGAAGTCTAGGTCGGGTGGCAGCCGGAGCGGCGCGAACCCGTATCCCGTGATTCCGAGCCGAGCGAGCGACTTGTTATCCGTGCCACCCGAGAGGAGGTACGGCAGCACGCGTGCTTCAGGATCCTCGCGCCTCAGGCTCGCCACCATCGCATCGACGAGTTCGCCCGCAAACGGTACCTCGAGACCGATATCTGAGTGCACCGACTCGATCTCGATGTCGTCTCCCACGATCGCTCGGATCTCCTCCAAGACGTCGACCTGGTCCGCTGGCAGGGCCCGCACATCCACCAGTGCCTCCGCGGTGTCGGGAATGACGTTGTGCTTGTACCCTGCGGTGAGAACTGTCGGGTTGCTTGTCGTGCGCAGACTCGCCTGAATGAATCCACCGCCCTTGCCGAGCCGCAGCACGATTTCCTCCGCGTCGGCTTCCGCTGGCTCCACCCCGAGAATCCGCGCGAGCTCTCCGATGAGTTCGCGCGTCGTGTCGCACAGCCGGAGCGGCCACTCGTGCCTACCGAGCGCCGCGATCGCCTCCGCCAACCGCGTCACGGCGTTGTCCTGCCACACCCGTGAGCCGTGCGCGGCCGTGCCGCGCGCCCGCAGCCGGATCCAGTCGAGCGACTTCTCCCCCGTTTGAATGAGGTAGGCGCGAGTACCGTCGACGTCGATCGAATACCCTCCGACCTCGCTGATGGCGGTCGCGGCGCCAGCAAAAAGCTCCGGGTGATGGTCGACGAGATAGCGCGCACCGAACGGGCCGCCGTTCTCCTCATCCGCAAAGAAGGCGAGGATCGTATCGCGACGTGGCCGCTCCCCTGCCCTCAGAAGTTCAGCCATCGCTGTGAGGATCATCGCGTCCATGTTCTTCATGTCCACCGCGCCACGGCCCCACAGCATTCCGTCCTTGATGACGCCTGCGAAGGGGTCCACGCTCCAGTTCGCCGGATCGGCCGGCACAACATCGAGGTGACCGTGGAGCACCAGCGCCGGCAGTGTCGGGTCAGCGCCAGCAACGCGCGCGACGACGCTCGCACGACCAGGCGCCGACTCGTAGATCTCGGGGTCAAGCCCGATGGATCTCAGGTAGTCGGCGACGTAGTCCGCTGCCGGTCGTTCCGGGTTCGCGTCTCCACCACCACGGTTGGACGTGTCGAAGCGAATGAGGTCGCGTGCGATGCGCGCCGTCTCCGAGAGCTCCAGCTCGGTCATCTCGATGCTCATAGCACCAGGGTATCCCGTACCTGCGCCGCCCTCGTGAGAGGGTACGCTCGCAGGGTGCGCATCGGGCGCTCAGCGCGAAACCGTGTTCGGAGGATAGTCACAGTGCAGCAGGTGAGAGGGTTGCGGTCCCGTTCGCTGTGGGGATTCCTCTTCGCCATCGGCTCAGCCTCAAGTTTCGCGCTCTCGGGCATCTTTGCGAGCGCTCTCATGGCCACCGGATGGTCCGCCGGGGCAACCACCACCGCGCGGCTGGTCTTCGCCGCACTCGTACTGCTCGTCCCGACGATCGTGGCGTTGCGAGGCCAGTGGGGTCTCGTGCTGCGCGCCTGGCGCCCGGTGCTGCTCTTCGGCATGTTGGCTGTCGCCGGCTGCCAGCTCGCCTACTTCCTCGCGATTCAGTTCATTCCGCCGAGTCTCGCACTGCTCATCGAGTTCATGGGGCCGGTGTTGCTCGTGTTCTGGATGTGGCTTCGGACGCGGGTTGCCCCTTCCGTCCTCACCCTGCTCGGTGCGGCACTTGCCGTGCTCGGCCTGCTCGCGATCTCGGGTGTCGGGATCGGCGGCGCCCTGCACCCTCTCGGCATATTCTTCGCGCTGATCGCCGCGATTGGGAATGCCGTCTATTTTGCGGCAGGAGCATCCACCGCGCACGGGATCCCGCCGCTCCCCTTCGTGGGGCTCGGCTTGATCATCGCGGCGGTCATGATTTCACTTGCCTCACTCCTCGGCGTCCTCCCGTTCGCCGTGTCGGGCGAGGTCGTTCGCCTCGCAGCGTTTGAAGTGCATCCCGCAGTCGCCATTGCGGGAATGGTCCTCATTTCAACGGTCGCAGCCTACGTTCTGGGAGTCGCGGCGGCGCGACGCCTGGGCGCGACGATGTCGAGCTTCACGGGATATTCGGAAGCGATGTTCGGGATCGCCTGGACGATTCTCCTGCTCGCAGTCGTCCCGACTCCTGCACAATGGGCGGGTGCCGCACTCATCATCTCGGGGGTTGTCACCGTACGCATCGGTGAGCTCATTCGTGCGCGTCGTCACCGGCGAGCGTTCGCGCAGGGCACGCAACGCTCTCGGAACGGCCGGGCCTCGAGCTGACCGTCAGGTATCGGCTCACCGCAGCTCGCACACACGCCATAGCTGCCCTCCTCGAGGCGGCGAAGCGCCGCCTCGGCGTGCCGCTGATCCTCACGAGCGGATTCGAGCAGCCCCGCGAGCAGTGACCATCTTGATGAGAGAGTTTCACCCTCTGGGTCGTGCTCGTCATCATCGGATTCGCCGCGGCGCGCCCTGATGAGGCCGTCGAGCTCCGCTTCAAGCTTGCGCACACGCACCAGAACACTTTCCTGCGCATCGAGTGGCGCGTCGCCCTATCGGGTAGCGCTGTTCCGGCGATGCGGTAGCAGGATTCCGGGGATACGGTAGCGCTCGAAGCGGGTGTGCTGCTCTGCTGTGAGGTGACAACACATGGGGTGTTGTCGTTT
>JBBAFK010000025.1:0-40008 GCA_041655455.1 Leucobacter sp.
CGGCGAGGCTCCGCAGGCTACTGGACGACACTCCGAGCGGGGGTTATCGTCGTCACGCACGGCCTCGGCGATGCCAACCGCTTCGGGGTATTCGGCGGCCTTGTCGTTCAGCTTTGGCACGGTGCACCGATCAAGCGCCTGCACTTGGACTCGGCCGTCACGACCGACCTGCGCGGACCCGCGCCGGTGCGCGCAGTGCTTCGACGGATGTACCTTGCCGGGGCGCGATCGGTCGACCTGTATGTCGCGGGCTCGCCTCTCGCCGCAGAGCGTCTGCGCTCCGCATTCCGCGTCGACCCCGGGCTGGTCCGCGTACTCGGTGATCCGCGTGACGATGCGCTCGCCAGGCAGGCAGCCGACGCCGCAGAAGCCGCTGCAGCCCGAACGCGGCTACTCGCAGAGCTCGGCAGGCCCGCAGACACACCGAGTCGCATCTATCTGTACGCGCCGACCTGGCGAGACGGCCAGAGCGATCCTGCGGTGCCGACGGCCGCTGAGACCGACGCAATCCGCGAGCGGCTCGACGCACTCGACGCGATCCTCGTGCTCCGACCCCACCCGCTCGGTGGCGGAGCCTACGCGCACCTCGTCGATGATCGGATCCAGCTGCTCGACAGCTCCGCGGTTCGCGACATCACGCCGCTGCTCGGCGGTGTAGACCTCGTCATCACCGACTACTCCTCACTCGCGATCGACTTTTCGCTGCTCGGTCGTCCGATCGTCTGGTTTGCTCCGGACCTCGAGCGCTACGTCGCGACCCGCGGGCTGTACGAACCACTAGAAGTCACGAGCTCCGGGCGCGTCGAACGCAGCTGGGGCGACGTGCTTGACCGTGTCGACGCGATCGAGCAGGATCGGTCGACCCTGCTCTCGGCGCGTTCCGCGACTCGTGCGCTTGCTGCCCGATTCCACACCCACCCGGAGGGCGGCGCCGCCGAACGCGTACTCGAAGAGATCCGCCGGCTGCGCAGACCGGCGCGAGAACTCGTCGATGCGCGGGCGATATTTTTCGAGAGCTACTACGGTCGGCAGGTCTCATGCAACCCACTCGCGATCGACCGCGAGATCGCGAGGCGCTTCCCGGGGATCACCCGGTACTGGAGCGTCACTGACGAACGGCAGCGAGTTCCCGACGGCGCGGTGGCGCTCCTCGTCGGCGGCCGCGAGTGGTTCGCCGCGCGCCGCTACGCGAGACTGCTCGTGGTCAACGACTGGCTGCGTTACCGATTCCGCAGGGCCCGCGGCCAAACCGTGCTGCAGACTTGGCACGGCACAATGCTGAAGCACCTCGCTCTTGGACGGCCCGGCGTCAGTCTGCGTACGCGTCTCGCGATACTCCGAGAACGGCGCAGGTGGAGTCTCCTGCTGTCACAGAACCCGCACTCCACGGAACAGTTCCGTCGAAGCTACGCGTACACCGGGGAGATCATGGAGCTCGGGTATCCGCGCGACGACCGCCTCGCGCGTGCAATGCTGACCGGACCGGACCGGGTCGAGCTGAACCCCATCGCGGTGGGTGCGGCGAGGGCCGCGCTCGGGATCGATCGCGACGCCAGGGTGCTCGCCTACATCCCCACCTGGCGCGACCGCGGGCTTGCGCCGGTCGACGAACTCGACGTGCACGCACTCGCGGCAGAGCTTGACGGGCCGTGGGTCATCCTGGTGCGCGGCCACACCCGCACACACGCACTCGGCAATTACCTCTCGAGCGACCGAGTGCGCGATGTCACGCACCACCCCGACATTAATGATGTGATCCTCGCCGCGGATCTCATCGTCACCGATTATTCGTCAGTGATGTTCGACGCTTCGATCGCGCACCGGCCGATGCTCTTCTTCGTACCCGATCTCGCGGCCTACCGCGACCGCGAGCGGGGGTTCACCCTCGATTTCGAGGGCGAGGCCCCGGGCCCGCTCCTCACGGACCGGGCAGAGGTGGTCGCCTGTGCGCGCGCACTGGAAACCGATGAGACCTACGCGCAGTGGGTTCGCGCCTCTGAAACGGCGGCGAATGCGTGGCGTGCGAAGTACGCTCTGCACGACGACGGCGGTGCGGCCGAACGAGTCGTGGACGCGCTCGAGGCGCGCGGAGCACTGCCGATCGCGGCCGGAGGGTAGTCACTCCACCGGGGCTGACCGTGCCTGCCCGAGTCAGACCCGGGAACGGTCGACGACGCGGCCACCACCGAAGATGATGCCCCGCAAAAACCCCGAACCCCAGCTGAGGTGCATCGTGACGAGCGTCACTGCGGTGAGGAGTCGATCACGGATCCCTCGCTGACCGGGAATCACCACGGTCGCAAAGGCGATGCCTAGTGGGTAGCAGACCGCCGGCGCAAGCAGAACGATCCAGCCGGAAGCCCAAGGGAGCACTCCCGTGCACAGTAACCCCAGCCCCGCGAGGCTCACGACGAGAGCGAGGATGAGCGCACCAGGCGCGAAGAACCGCCAGGGGGTCGATGCGGGTGCACGTCGGACGAGGACGGCACGCCAGACACCCGTCGCGAAGAACTGCTTGAACAGGTCACTGAAACTTGACCGGGGCCAGTAGGTGACTCGCAGTGAGGGATCGAAGCGAACCTCATAGCCAGCCCGGCGAATGCGCAGGTTCAGCTCCCAATCCTCACCCCGCAGGATGCCGGGATCGTACCCGCCAACGGCGTCGAGCGCTTCCCGACGGAAGACCCCGAGGTACGCGGATTCAGCGGGGCCAGGTTCACCCTCGCCGTGGTACGTGCCGCCGCCGAGCCCGAATGCGCTGTTGTAGCCGCGCGCGATCGCTCGCTGCACGGGAGTGCGGCCGGCCGCCTGCATCACTCCGCCGACGTTCGCGGCGCCGGTTTCGCGCAGCGCGGCGACGCCTCGGCGCGTGTAGTCGGGCGCCAGCTCCGAGTGCGCGTCGACGCGTACCACCACCGGGTTGCGACTCATCGAGATCGCAAGGTTCAACCCCGCCGGGATGTCCCGGTGCGGGTTCTCGACGAGTCGGACCCGCGGGTCCTCCGCCGCGAGTGCGTGGGCGACCTCCTCGCTCCGATCTCGCGACGGACCGAGCGCGAGGACGATCTCCTTCTCGCCGGGATAGTCCTGTCCGAGGATCGCCCGAACCGCCGGCTCGAGGAACTGCTCCTCCTCGAGCACCGGCATCACGTAGCTCACGGCGGGTGACTCGGGGAGAGGAACGAAGGGCACCTCAAGATCCTCCCATACGGCCCCGAGTATTCTGAGACGATGCAGGTGGTGAAGGACGGCAAGCGCGCGATTCGACTCGCGAAGCGGGTGCTGAAGGGCCGTAGAGCGTACTTTGCGGTTCGGGATATGCTCGCCGAGCGCGCGCCGCTGCCGGAGCAGCACTTCCGTATTGGGGTGTACTTCGCGGACAGCGACGTGAACATCTATCAGATGCGTCAGTGGTACGCACCACTACGGGAGCTCTCGAAGCGATGGCCGGTTCTGGTGCTCGCTCGGAATGCGGCGGGCGCACGCATCCTACTCGAGGAGAGCGGTCTCGACGTCGCCTTCGTTCCGAAGGTGACCGGCATCGAAGACGTCGTTGCCGCACAGCCGCTCGACGTGATCCTGTACGTGAATCAGAACACGCGAAATTTCCAGATGATGCGCTACGGGCATCGCTGGCACGTCTTCATCAATCACGGTGAGAGTGACAAGATGTATATGACGAGCAACCAGCACAAGGCCTACGATGCCGTGCTCGTCGCCGGCGAGGCCGCGCGGGCCCGTCTGGCCAAGGCGCTGTGGGATTTCGACGTGGACCGGCGCGCGATTCCGATCGGTCGACCGCAAGCCGATCACCTCACCGGTGAACCACCGTTCGAGCCCGACGCCCGAACGGTGGTGCTCTACGCGCCGACGTGGGAGGGTGACCGGCCGGCAGCGCGGTATGGGTCGGTTGTCACCCACGGCGAACGACTCGTCCGTCGGCTCATCGAGACCGGTCGTCACCGGGTCGTCTATCGACCGCACCCCAGAAGCGGGGTCGTGGACGCTGAGTTCGGTGCCGCAAATCGACGCATCGCCCAGATGCTGGCCGAGGCGAACCGTGTCGACCCGGCGGCGCAGCACGTCGTCGATTCTTCCCCGACGCTCGGGTGGCAGCTGCGATTGCCCGATATCGCGATCTGCGACGTCTCCGCCATGGTGTACGACCGCCTGGCGACCGGGCGGCCACTCATGGTCACCCGGCCCGCCGCCCCCGAGGCGGAGATCGACGAGGGCGGGTATTTGAGCGTGTGCGAGTGGTTGGATGCCGGGCGCGCAGATGACATCGTCGCAGAACTCGACCGGGTGATCGGCGACGAGAACGCCCGGGAGCGGCTCGTGACCTGGTCGACCCGCTATTTCGGTGACACCTCACCCGGCGCACCAACGCGGCGGTTCCACGCCGCGATCGAAATGCTGATGGAGCGTGCGGAGGAGTGGCGGGCCCGGGACTAACTGCTCAGGCCGGGTGATCGACGTTGTAGCGCTCGATCACGGCGTTGATATCGGCGTCGAGCACGAGCCTGCCGCCGTCGAGGTAGAGACCGCGGCTGCAGAAGCGACGGAGATCCCGCTCATTGTGTGAGACGAGAAACAGCGTCTTGCCTTCTCCGAGCAGCTCCTCGATGCGACGATAGCATTTCGCCCGGAACGCCCGGTCACCGACCGCGAGCACCTCGTCGACGAGCAGCACCGGTTCATCCAGCTGCGACACGACCGCGAACGCGACGCGAACCTTCATGCCGCTGGAGAGGTGTTTGAACGGGGTGTCGATAACATCGGCCGCGCCGGCAAAATCGATGATGTCGTCGAATCTTGCCGAGATCTCACGTCGGCTCAGCCCGTGCAAGCCGGCGGTCAGGGCAACATTGTCGCGCACCGTGAGATCACCGACGAAGCCACCGGTGAGCTCGATCAGCGGCGCAACGCCACCGTTCACCCGCACCCCGCCCTCGTCGGGGAGCAGAACTCCCGCGACGAGTTTCAGTAGCGTCGACTTTCCCTGCCCGTTCCGCCCGACCACACCGATGGCTTCGCCGGGAGCGACCGTGAACGAGACTCCCCGGAGTGCCCAAAACTCACCGGGCCGCGTCCGCCTGGAGCGGCCGGCGAAGAGATCTTTGAAACTGCGGCGAGAGCCGCGATTGCGACGAAATCGGACGCCGAGGTTCTCCGCTTCGATGATCACTGGGTGCTGGTCGTCGGTCACGTCAGAGCTCCTTCAGGACGCCGCCGATGGTGCGGCGGAACACGGCCGCGCCGATCACGAGCACCGCCGCCGTGAAGGCCGCCGAAGCCGCGACGAGCCCCCAGTCGAGCTGGTCGGGGAAAAACCCGGCGCGGAAGAGCGAAAAGATCCCCGAAAGCGGGTTGAGCCACGCAAGCGGCTGTGCGAATGACGGGAGATCTGAGGCGCCGTAGATGATGGGTGACGCGTAGAAGAGGACCCGGAGGAGCAGCTTCATCGCCCGCTCGAAGTCGCGGAAGAAGACGGTGAGCGGGGCGACGAGCAGGCCGATGCCGAGGACCAGGGTGGCGAGCATGATGACCCCGACAGGGAAGAGCAGCAGCCCCCACCCGACGCTCGCGCCCGTGAATATGGCGAACACGACGAGCACTGGAAGGCTGAGGAGAAACTCGACGCCCTTGGACGCGACGATTCGGCCGATCCAGATCCATCTCGGCAGCGCGACGGAGCGGACGAGTTTCACGTCTCGGAGGAACGCGCGCGTGGAATCGCTCACGGCGCCGTTGAACCACACCCAGGGGAGGAGCGCCGTGAGGAGAAAGACGATGTACGGGGCCTCGCCCACGGTGCGCTGAAACACCTGAGTGAAGATGAACCAGTAGATGAGACTCATGAGCAGCGGGTCGAGGATCGACCAGAGGTAGCCGAGCAGCGACGTCGAGTAGCGCACCTTGAGATCGCGCCGGGTTAATAGCCACAGCGAAGACCAGGCACTCGATCGTGTGCGGCGGGCCTCGGGAATACGGGTCACGTAGCTATTCTGCCGGTTCTTGGCTGTCCGGGGGTGCACGGATGTTTTGATAGATTAGAGGGGTGCCGCCCGAGACCCGTTCCACCGTGCCCGTAACCGAGCCGGATGACATCGCCATCGATGCGACTTCGTCGACGCCGGATGCGGGGACCGTGCCGGACGAGGGCGCTGCGAATCATGCGCCGCGCACCGGGCGGATCCAGGTGCCGACCCCGTCCGTGGTTCGCGCGCGTGAACGCGGTCGCATCGCGGCCCAGAACCCCGTGGTGCTGCGCACCGAAATGCTCACGAAGACGTTCGGATCCCTCGTCGCGGCAGGCGAGGTGTCGATGGCGGTGCACGCCGGATCCTTCACCGGTGTCGTCGGCCCGAACGGTGCGGGGAAGACGACGACACTGTCGATGATCAGCGGCCTCCTCCGACCAACCTCCGGTCGGGTCACGGTCGGTGACGTCGACGTGTGGACCGACGGGCCCGCCGCAAAGCGGCTGATCGGCACACTGCCCGACCGGCTCCGGCTCTTCGACCGACTGACCGGGGCGCAGCTGCTCTACTACGCGGGCGTGCTCGAGGGTGTCGAGGAGTCCGTTCTCGCCGAGCGCTCCGTGGAGTTGGCGGAGGCGTTCGGACTCGAGTCAGCGCTCGGGCGACTCGTCTCCGACTATTCGGCTGGGATGCAGAAGAAGATTGCACTCGCCTGCTCGATGATCCACGCGCCCGAGGTGCTTGTGCTCGATGAGCCGTTCGAGGCGATCGACCCGGTGTCCGCCTCAAATGTCACCGAGATCCTCGAGAAGTACGTTGCGGGTGGCGGCAGCGTGATCATGTCGAGCCACAGCCTCGATCTGATCCAGCGCGTATGCGACCACGTCACGATCATCGTCGACGGGAGAGTCATCGCGCAGGGCACCGTGGATGATGTGCGCGACGGGATCAGTCTTGAAGAACGGTTCATCCGGTTGACCGGCCGCGACGATTCCAAGAAGGGACTCGAGTGGTTGCACGGCTCTTCCGACTCCGCATAGCGCTTCTCGGCGGCGGCTTCCGCGGATCGTTCGGTAGGGGCCTGCGCGCCACCGTAACGCTTCTTCTGCTCGCCGCAGCCGCGGTCGCGCTCGCGCTGCTTCCGCAGCTGCTGGTCACCGACGCTGCGGATCGAATCATCGTCGACACCGTGGTGGGCGGCGTCCTCCTCGCCGGCATCCTCGTCGTCCCGTTCTTTGAGAACCGACGGCTTCTCGACTCTCGCCAGTTCGTGCAGTTTCCGACGACCCCCGGCAAGATCGCCGTCTCCCTCCTCGTGACCTCGGTCGTCACCTGGCCGTTCCTGCTGCTCGTGATCTGGCTGGCAGCGCTCGCCGTGCTCCGGACGGAGTGGCACGAGCCGGCCTGGGCCGCACCGCTCGGGCTGGTCCTCGTCGCGCTCGTGGCTCTGACCGGGGTCCGTGTCACCTCGGGGCTTTCCAGGCTCATCGCGGGCGGCCGACACGAGGGGTTGATCCGCTCGATCGGGGTGCTGCTCGCGATCGCTTTCCTACCGGTGGCGGTCTTCGCGCTCACGACCTCCCTCACGGACGGCGTCGAGGGGCTTACCGAAACCGCGCGTGTGCTCTCCTGGACACCGGTCGGTGCACCGTTCACCGGCATCGGCCTCGCCGCCGCAGATCCCAGCGCCGCCGCACTGCGGTTCGGGATCGCTGCGGTGAGCGCAGCACTCCTGTTCGGGTTGTGGGTGCTCATCGCCACAGTCGCGAATCAGCGCATCGACCGACCCCTCGATCCTGCCGTCGCTCGCCGAGGACTCGGCTGGTTCGAACGCTTCGCATCGACGCCGGCACAGGTCATCGCGGCGCGTCAGCTCACCTACTGGGCGCGAGACCCGCGCTACCGCGTCGCTCTGTTCGCGATCCCCTTCGCGCCGATCGTGATGCTCGTGGCGCTGTGGATCGCCGGGGTCGATCCGCACGTGCTCGCGCTCGTCCCGCTGCCGGTCATCCTGCTGCTGCTCGGCTGGTCTCAGCACAACGACGTCGCAATGGATTCGACCGCGATCTGGATGCACGTCGCGAGCGGCACGCGCGGACGGGCCGATCGGACAGGTCGACTCGCGCCGGTCCTCATGATCGGCATCCCTCTCGCGCTCTTTGGTTCCAGCGTGACGGTGACCGTGCTCGGCGACTGGCGCGTGCTGCCCGCGGTGATCGGGCTCAACGTTGGGGTGCTGCTCGCTGCGAGCGCCTCGTCGAGCGTCTTCTCTGTCCTCATGCCGTACCCGACCACGCGGCCCGGTGACAGTCCGTTCGTGCAGCCGCAGTGGTCGGGGTCAGGGTCCGGCCTCGCCCAGACCCTGTCGATCATCATCGCCCTCGTGCTCTCCATCCCGGTCGCGTGGGTCTCCATCTCGGCGATCATCGAGGTGGGCTTCGCCGACAACATGATCGCGCTGCTGTTCAGCCTTGGCTACGGTGCGGTGGTGCTCGGTCTCGGCATCCTCATCGGCGGCTGGATCTTCGACCGCAGCGGGCCCGAGCTGATCGCGGTCACCCAGGTGTTCGACTGATCCACCCCGCACTCGGCCACGACGAGTACACTCGCCCTATGGGAATCTTCACGCGACGCGACTCCGATGTTGGCAGCGGCACTGGTGGCGGTACCGATGTGCTCGATCGCGAACTCGAGAAGCTCCTGGAAGAGGAGCAGCTCGAAGACGGCGACCACGAGCGCTTTTCACACTATGTTCCGAAGGACAAGATCCTCGAATCGGCGGTGACAGGAAAGCCCGTGCGCGCGCTCTGCGGCAAGAAGTGGACCCCGTCGCGCGACCCCGAGAAGTTTCCGGTGTGCCCGGACTGCAAGCGGGTCTACGAGCGCATGCGCAAGTGACCGTCGGTGCTGAGCAGCCTGCGCCGCTCAGCGATATTCGGTAGGGATCGCCGGGTCGCCCCGCGTCAGGCTCATCGCGATCGGCGGCAGCTCGGCAACCCGGGCCCGGTGACGTTCACGTGCGGCCGCGATGCCTTCCTCACCCGTGTGACCCGGGAGGACCGCTCCTGACGCGACGAGTGGGACGAGCACGTCTCGGCTCGCGGGCGCGAGGCTCTCAGCCTCGAAGTCGGGGCCGTCCGTGAGGAGGAGCACCTCGGCCGTGGCTACGCCGCGTCGATCAAACGTGCGTCGTACGCGCTTCCGGCCGCCCACCGAGGCCTTGTCGGTTGACGCTTTCGCCACCGACACCCACGCACCCTCAGCGTTCTCGTGTGCGACAAGCTTGTACACCATCCCCATCGTGGGGGTGCCGGAGCCGGTGACGACCGAGGTGCCAACGCCGAAGCTGTCGACGGGTGAGGCCGTGAGCACGGCGACCGTGTGTTCATCGAGATCGTTCGTGACGGTGATCCGGGTGCGTGTTGCCCCGAGCTCGTCGAGCAATTGTCGCACGCGTGCGACAACGACGGGCAGGTCGCCCGAGTCGATGCGCACCGCGCCGAGTTCGGGGCCGGCGACCTCGACGGCCGTGCGCACCCCCTGTTCGATGTCGTAGGTGTCGACGAGCAGGGTGGTGTCGGTGCCGAGAGCTGCGACCTGGGCCTCGAACGCGTCGCGCTCAGAATCGTGGAGCAGGGTGAAGCTGTGCGCTGCGGTGCCCATTGTCGGAATGCCGTAGCTGCGCCCGGCCTCGAGGTTCGAGGTCGCACTGAACCCTGCGATGTAGGCGGCTCGCGCGGCCGCTACCGCGCTGTACTCGCCCGTGCGCCGCGAACCCATCTCGGCGAGGGGCTTTCCATTCGCGGCGTGGGCCATTCGCGAGGCCGCCGTGGCGATCGCTGAGTCAGAGTTCAGAATGCTGAGAGCGATCGTCTCGAGGAGAACGCCCTCCGCAAAACTCGACTCGACGGTGAGCACCGGAGAGCCGGGGAAGAACACGTCGCCCTCCGCGTAGCCCCAGATGTCACCGCTGAAGCGAAAATCGGCAAGCCAGTCGATGGTGGCGTCGGAGACGACTCGACCGGTGCGGAGGAAATCGAGCTCGGCATCCCCGAAGCGGAAGTGTTCGAGGGCCTCGAGGAGACGCCCGGTGCCGGCGACCACCCCGTAGCGTCGGGCACCTGAGAGGCGGCGCGCGAAGAGTTCGAACACGCTGCGGCGGTGGGCGGTGCCGGCGCGAAGCGCTGCGTCGACCATGGTGAGCTCGTAGTGATCCGTGAGGAAAGCCGTCGAGGTGTGCACGACGCCAGTGTACTGGCCCCTACCGGAAGTCGCGGGAGGTGATTCCCGCCGGGGCGGCCAACATCTCGAAGTCGTGCGCGATCACATTCGCGACGCCCTCAGGGGAGCGCTCCAGTAGACCCCGCACGACAAGGGCGGGGGAGGAAGCCGCAATGAGCCGGTGCCGAGCCCACACCTTTGCCCAGACGACGACGTTCGCGGTGCCGGCCTCATCCTCGAGCGTCAGAAAGGTGACCCCGCCCGCGGTTCCGGGGCGTTGGCGGTGGGTGACGAGACCGGCGATCTCGATGCGGGACCCGACAGGGATCGACCGGAGCCGATCTGAGCGGACCACACCCCGTCGGTCGAGACCATCCCGGAGGAGGGCGAGCGGGTGGGCGCCGGTGGCGACCCCGGTCGTCCACAGGTCGAGGGAGGTCTGCTCCGCCTCGCTGAGCACGGGGAGCAGCGGCGGCTGCACGTGCACGGCGATGCCGGGGAGGAAACGTTCGCGGTTGTCGGCCGCGGGCGCCGCAGACCAGATGGCTTCCCGTCTGCCGAGTCCGAGCCCGGAGCACGCCCCGGCGGCGGCGAGCGCCTCGAGGCGTTCCTTGTCGAGGTCGGCGCGGCGCGCGAGATCGGCGAGGTCTCGGAAAGGGCCACCGCGATCCCTCGCCGCGGCGATGCGCTCTGCCGCGCCGGCTTCGATCCCTCGCACCGCGGCGAGACCCAGCCGAACCGCGAACCCCCCGTCTCGGCGGTGCGTGCCGCTCGTGTCCGGAGCGTCACGCGTAAATGGCGGAACCGGAGGCTGCTGCCCAGAGAGACAGTCCGCCGATCCCGTGGGGCGCCCCGACCCCGGGGCCAACTCCTCAAGCCCCGTCAGGGCCGGTGAGCGCTGCACATCGGGAGGGCGCACCTCGACACCGTGCCGCCGCGCGTCTTCGACGAGGGATCTCGGCGAGTAGAAGCCCATGGGTTGCGAGCGCAGCAGCCCCGCGAGAAAGGCGCCCGGGTAGTGCAGTTTGAACCAGGAGCTGATGTAGACGAGCAGGGCGAAGCTGATGGAGTGGCTCTCGGCGAAACCGAAACTCGCGAAGGCGTGGATCTGCGCGTAGAGCCGCTCCGCCTCCTGCGGTCCGATTCCGTGCCTTCGCATGCCGGCGAAGAGCTTCTCTCGCAGCTGATCGATGCGTTCCTCGCCCCGTTTCGACCCCATCGCGCGACGGAGCAGGTCCGCATCCTCACCGCTGCAGTCGCCGATCGCGGTCGCCATCTGCATGAGTTGCTCCTGGAAGAGGGGAACACCGAGGGTGCGTTCGAGCACGGGAATGAGTCGCGGGTGCGGGTATTCGACGGGTTCTGCGCCGGTGCGCCGGCGCAGATACGGGTGGACCGCGCCGCCCTGAATCGGCCCGGGTCTGATGAGGGCGATCTCGATGACGAGGTCGTAGAACTCGCGGGGCAGCAGCCGGGGCAGCGTGTTGAGCTGGGCTCGACTCTCCAGCTGGAAAACGCCGACGGCGTCGGCCCGGCAGAGCATGTCGTAGACGCCCGGCTCCTCGCGGGGCACCGTCGCCATCGTCCATGTTTCGCCGGTGCTCGCGGCGACGAGGTCCATCGTTTTTTGCAGTGCGCTCAGCATGCCGAGGCCGAGCAAGTCGAACTTGACGAGCCCCATCGACGCGCACGAGTCTTTGTCCCACTGCAGCACGGTGCGCCGATCCATGCGTGCGTGCTCGACGGGGCAGACCTCGCCGACGGGTCGTTCGGTGAGCACCATGCCGCCCGAGTGGATGCCGAGGTGGCGCGGCGCGGTGAGGAAGGCCTGAGCGAGTGCGCGCACATCGGCGGGGATCGGGCTGTCGGGGTCGTCTGGAATCGTCCCGCGTCGCTCGAGACCCTTCGTCCAGGCCCGCTGCCGCCCGGGCCCGTGCCCCAGCGCCTTGGCCGCATCACGCACCGCAGCCTTCGGGCGGTAGGTGATGACGTTCGCGACCTGGGCCGCGTTGCGGCGGCCGTAGGTCTCGTAGACGTACTGGATGATTTCTTCCCGCCGTTCCGCATCGAAATCCACGTCGATATCGGGTTCCTCGTCGCGCAGGCTCGAGAGGAACCGTTCGAACGGCAGACCGTACCGGATCGAATCGACCTCGGTGATGCCGAGCACGTAGCAGACGGCAGAGTTCGCAGCCGATCCGCGACCCTGGCAGAGGATGCCGCGCGTCTTCGCCTCGTGTACGAGGTCGTGCACGATGAGGAAGTAGCCGGGAAAGTCCTTTGCCTCGATGACGTCGAGTTCGCGCTCCAGCCGGGCGCGATGGTCGTGAGGGAGTGGATCGCTGTACCGGCGGGCGGCGCCCTCATCGACCAGTCTGCGCAGCCAGCTCATCTGCGTGTGCCCCGCAGGCAGGTCGAGGTGCGGGAGCCGTGGACGCGCCGCACGCAGCGGGAAGGCGAGCTCGGTGGCCAACGGTACGGTGCGTGCCACGGCGTCGGGAAACCGGGCGAAGCGGCGTAGCTGGACCGCTCCGCTGCGCAGGAGAGCGCTGCCCGTTGCCGGGAGGTGCGGGTCGAGCTCGTCGAGACTGCGCCGTGCCCGCACCGCGGACATGGCTTCCGCAAGCGGTGCGGCGTCGCGAGTCGCGTAGTGGACGTTCCCCGTGACGATGGTGGGTAAGCCTCGTACGCGTGCGAGCGCGGTGAGGCGATCGTTCAGGGCATCGTCGCCGGGGTGCCCGTGGTCGGTGAGTTCGACGTGCACGTGATCCGAGCCGAACAGTGCGGTGAGGCGGTCGATCTCGGCGAGGGCCGCACGCTCACCCTCGTCACGGGTGCCCGCGCTGCTAAGCGCGCGGCGCACCGACCCTTTACGGCAGCCCGTGAGCACAGCCCAGTGGCCCGCGCCGAGGGCCGCGAGGGCCTCGAGGTCGTATACCGGGCGCCCCTTCTCGCCGCCCGCAAGCTGCGCCTCGGTGATTGCCGCGGCGAGTCGATGGTAGCCTTCCGTGCCGCGCGCGAGGAGCAGCAGGTGCGTGCCGGCCGGATCCGCGGCACCGAGCTGGGGTGCCTCGAGACCGAGCGAGAGTTCGGCGCCGTACACGGTGAGCAGGTCGGGTGCGCGCAGCGCGGCCTCGGCGAACTCCGCGGCGCCGTAAAAGCCGTCGTGATCGGTGAGGGCGAGCCCGGCAAGACCGAGCCGGGAGGCCTCGGCGACGAGCGACTCGGGGGAGGAAGCGCCGTCGAGGAAGCTGAAGTGGGAGTGGGCGTGGAGCTCCGCATAGGGCACGCGATCCGGTGCCTGGCGGGAGGCTACTGGGGTCGGCGGAGTGCTGCGCGGCGTGCGGTCTGCTGCGCGCGTGCGCGACGTCGCCACTGCGGGCCGCCCGGAGAGGATCCGCTCGAATTCGCTCCACGAGCGCGAAGGGTTGTTCCAGCCCATCAGTCGTAGCGCCCCTCCGCGTACCACGTTCGTCCCGCGCCGATGAGGAGCCAGGCCTCCCCGCCTTCCGTGACGAGCTGCAGCCTGGCCCGCGCAGGTCTGCCTTCCCACCAGCGCTCGCGGAGGGGCCAGGGCGCAGACCAGGAGCGGACCGCAAGTGGGCGCGCCTCGACGCGCAGCAACGCGGGGGGCGCGGTCAGCAGGTCGTCACGGCCGACGCAGATGGCTTCGCCGGTCGCATCGAGCAGCTCGACCGGGGGCGGCTCAGGGAACACGGTGGTGGGGCGGGGGACCGGGAGCGCACCCGGCCAGGGGCCAGACGGTCTGCCGCCGCGCTCGGTGCCCCACGGGATGAAGCGCTGCCGCTCGGTGAGCAGGCGGCCGCCGCCGAGTTCCGCCGTGCCGACTCCGGTGTGGCCGAGACGGCTCTGCACCTGGGTAAATCGATGATGCACGCGCGCATCCGGCTCGCTGCTCCAGAGCGCCGGTTCGTGGGCCGCCGCCCGGTCGGTTCGTGCCGGCACGACCCTGACGACGGCAACCCCCGCCCCCTCGCGTTCGGTATCGTGAGGGAGGGCGTCAGCTTGCCAGCGGACACGGTTCACGATGTCGACGGCTGTGAACCTCCGCGGGTGCTCCCAGAGTTGCTCGTGCCTGATACCGAGATCGTCGAGGAGCTCGATGCCGAGCGACGTGCACACGAGGGCGTCTGCGGCGAGCGCATCGACGAAACGATCCGCAGGTTCCGCGCAGGCGAACGCTAACTGTTCGGTACTTCCGAGCGGTGGTTCGAACTCGACCTCGACGGCATACTCTCGGGGGGCGGTTCGCGGCCGGACCTCTACGCCGTGCGCGATCGCTGCGGCGCGGGCGCGGCGATGAGCTGCAACACCTGCCGCACCGAACCGCTGCTGCACCGCGGGCTCGGGGAGCGCGGCGAGGGATCCCAGCGTACGAATACCAAGACTGTGGAGTAGCCGCGCAAGCTCGGGGTCGGCAGCCCGGCCGATGGGAAGCGTGCTGAGGAACGCGGCCGCCGCACCGGCCGCAACGCTGCGCAGGCCCGGAGCGGGAGCATCGACTCCGGGGTCCGTCGCTGCCGAGCGAGCCGCCTGTTCGGCGGCGAACACGCCGTCGGCGATCCCGATCCTGGCATCCACGAACCCGAGGCCGGTCACGGCGCCGCACACCGCGAGCGCCGCCTGCTGCTCGCTGCCGTAGTAGCGGGTGGGTCCGCGGCTGCGGAGTGCGCACAGCCCGGGCCGAAGTGGATCCACGCCGGGCGCGATCTCCTCGATCGCAGCCAGGACCGGGCCGAAATGCCGCTCGTCGGTGTCAGGGTCGTGCGGTCGGAGGATGAGCTCGGGGCAGAGCGCCTGTGCCTCCCGCTCCCGCATTCCTGCACGCACCCCGCGGGCGCGAGCCGCCCCGGAGCAGGCGGTCACGCGGTGTGCGGAGAGCAGCGCGATGGCGGTGTCGGGGGCGCCGCCGTGCTCGAGCACGGAAGCGTGCACCGGCCAGTCCGGGATCCAGCAGGCGAGGGTGCGCTCGGGGAGGGCTGTCATCGCGGCACCAGCCGATGCACGGGTGCCCGAGCCTCACCAGCGACCGTGCCACTGGTGAACCGGACGGAGTGCCTCCGCACCCCGCGGCGGTCGCGCGACTGCACGGTGAGTTCTCGATCGGTGAGGATTCCGTGACCGGCGTCGAGGCCCGTCCAGCTCGACGCGAGCACGCGCAGTTCGCTCTCCGGCCGCGGCCAATCGCCGACGACGATGAGGGCCGAACCGTGTTCGCGCAACCGGGCCGCGACCCGCTCGGCATCCCCCGACCGTACTCGGTCGGGGGCGGCGAGTACCACAAGAGTGAGCACCTCGGTGAGCGCGCCCGCGAGACCGACCGCGCGGGCCCCCGGCCGCGGGATGAGTGCGCAGCGGTCGAGGGCGACCCCGAGATCTGCCGCAGCCTCTGCACCGAACGACTCGCAGCCGATCACCCCGCACCATGACCCCGCGGTTGAAGCCTCCGCGAGGAAGGCGAGGGCCAACTGCCAGGACCCGTGGACCGTGTAACTGGCGCCCTGGCGCAGCGCGCCGCCGGGAAGGAGATGGCGCAGCCCGGCCGCCGTGGGCAGGGCGCGATCGTCGAGCCGCAGCGGTTGCATCTCGGCGATGCGCTGCTGCAGTGTGCGGAGGGGCGCCGAGGAATTCATGGAGCAATCTTCGAATATATGTTCGAATAAAGCAATATGGAATTCGTCGGCTCCCGAGTTTCGCCGGACCGCGTAGGATGGTGGGGATGAACGAGGACGAACTGGACGATTACGAACGCGAAGCCGAGCTGTCGCTGTTTCGTGAGTACCGAGATATCGCCAGCCAGTTCCGCTACGTCGTCGAGACCGAGCGGCGGTTCTACCTGGCGAACGAAGTGAACCTCACGCGGCAGGATGCCGGCAGCGACTTCTACTTCGAGCTCACCATGAACGACGTATGGGTGTGGGACGTGTATCGCGCCGACCGGTTCGTGAAATCAGTGCGGGTACTCACCTTCAAGGACGTGAACGTCGAGGAGCTCTCCGCTCGCGAGTTCAAGCTGCCGCAGGAACTGTCGATCGACGACTGAGTGCACCCCACTCATCCTCCACACCCCGACATCCTGCCCCGTTTGCGGTGAGTTATTCGCGACCGGGGTTCTGCCGCCCCGCACATGGGCCGTCGGTGGCAGGGTCGGAGTATGCCCCGACTCACTTCGCTACTCGCACTGACCGCCACAGTCGTCGGTCTCGCATCGGTCACCGGCTCGACCGGCGTCACCGCTGCGTCACACCACCCCGCATTGCTCCAGCACTCCGCCCCAGAACGCTGGG
The DNA here is from genome assembly GCA_041655455.1 of Leucobacter sp. Taxonomy (GTDB): domain Bacteria; phylum Actinomycetota; class Actinomycetes; order Actinomycetales; family Microbacteriaceae; genus Leucobacter. The sequence goes on from JBBAFK010000025.1 coordinate 16,514, forward strand.
CCCCACCTCTCGGCCGCCCCGTCGAAGTGTCGGCCCCGTACCGCGCGCCGACGCACCGCTACGGGGCCGGGCACCGCGGCATCGATCTTCCCGCGACACCCGGTGAGACGGTGCTGGCCCCCGTGCCTGGCGTGATCTCCTTCGCGGGAACCGTCGTCGACCGCGGCGTCATCTCGATCCGGGTCGACGCGCGAACCGTGGTCTCTCTCGAGCCTGTGCTCCCCGAGGTGGCCGCAGGCGAGACGGTGCTCCGCGGTCAGCGCCTCGGCCGCACCGGAGAGGGCGGCCACTGTCTCGCGGAATGCCTCCACCTCGGGCTCCGCATCGACGACGAATACGCAGGCCCGATGCGTCACCTCGTGAACCGTCCCATCCTGCTGCCCTGGGAATGACCGGCCCCGCACGACTTCAAGCCCGCGGGTGAGCCTGCCGGTAGCGGGCGGCGAGCCGCTCGGTCGACACGTGCGTGTACACCTGTGTGCTGGAGAGGCTCGAGTGCCCGAGCATCTCCTGCACGACGCGCAAATCCGCGCCGCCGTCGAGCATGTGCGTGGCCGCGGTATGCCGGAGCGTGTGCGGACCCCGCGGGCCGCTACCTGGCTCCTGCTCAAGGGCCCGGGCCACAATCCGATACGCCACGTTCGTGCTGAGCGGGCCACCGCGACCCCCCAGAAAGAGCCGCGGCGACTGCAGACGCGTGGCGTCGCCCCCGCGGCCAAGCAGCACGGGGCGACTACGTTCCAGATACTCTTCCAGAGCCCGCGCAGCAGCCCCGCCCACCGGCACGACCCGTTCCTTCCCGCCCTTGCCGAGCACCCGAACCGTGCGCTCACGACGGTCGAACCCCGCAAGCGGCAGCGTACACAGCTCCGAAATGCGCAGCGCCGAAGCGTACAGCAGCTCAAGCACCGCGTAATCCCGAACCTGCTCCGGATCGCCGCCCCGCGCAAGCCCCCGGGCGCGGTCGAGCACGCGAGAAACCTGAGCATCGCCGAGCACACGAGGGAGCGACTGCGGCGCCTTCGGCGCGCGCAACCTCGACGCGGGATTCCCCGGGAGCACCCCGCCCCGCTCCAGCCAAGACCCGAACGACTTCAGCGTGGCGACCCCGCGAGCAATCGTCCGCGGAGCGAGCCCAGCCTGCTGCCGCTCCCACAACCACCCGCGCATCGTCTCGAGGTCCAACTGCGCGGCATCCACCACACCGGCCTCCGCCGCATGCTCCGCGAACGTGCGCAAATCCCTGCCGTAGGCCCGCACCGTGTGCTCCGAATACCCGTACTCGAAGCGCACGGCAGCCAAGAACCCGTCAATCGCAGCTTCCAGTCGCATGCCCCTATTCTCGCCGCAACAGCACCCACCCAGTTCCCAGCTCACCCGGTGTTTCGCGGCGGGCAACCGCACCGAGCAGCTCCAACTCTGCGAGGGCAGCCCGCGCCTCATCCGGTGCGAGCCCCGCGAGACGCGCCACCTCCTCGGCCGTGCGCGCACCGCGGAGCGGGAGAGCATCAATCACCCTGCGATGCGTGGGGCTCCGGCGCTCGCCGCCGGTGTCAGCGGTCGCGCGAGGTTCGTCGAGCTCATCCGCGGTGAGACGGTCCACGCCGAGAAGCTCGCGCACCTGCTCACCGTTCGTGATCAGTTCCGCGCCGTACTCCCTGACCAACCTGTGGCAGCCGGAGGAAGCGGCGCTTGTCACGGGGCCGGGAACGGCTCCGAGGCTGCGGCCGAGCTCCGCAGTGTGCCCGGCAGTGTTCAACGAGCCCGATCGCATCCCCGCCTCGGTCACGAGGGTCGCGGTCGCAAGTGCGGCGATTACTCGGTTGCGCATGAGAAACCGCCAGCGCGTGGGTGCCGAACCTGGCACCATTTCCGAGCAGATCGCGCCGACCGTCGAGATCTGCTGGAGCAGCTGGGTGTGGGCTGCGGGGTAGGGGCGGTCGGCACCGCCCGCCACCACGGCGACGGTGGAAGCCTCAGAAGCGAGTGCGGTGCGGTGTGCGACGGCGTCGATGCCGTAGGCGGCACCCGAGACGATCGAGGCGCCCGCTGAGCAGGCGGCTTCGGCGAGCTCCGCGGTCACGTGGGCGCCGTAGCCGGTGCAGGCGCGTGCTCCGACGACCGCGAGTCCCCGGTCAGAGAGCCGTTGCGGGTTGCCGCGGACCCACAGGAGCAGGGGTGCGTGATCACCGAGGTCGTCGAGCTGTACAGGCCAGAGCGCGGACCCCGGGGCGATGAGCATCATGGCAGATTCGGCGCCGCGAACGAGGTCTTCGAGGGTGGCTGCACGATCGAGCCTCGGCAACCAACGTTTGAGCCCTGCGGCGACCCGTCGCGCGTCAAGCGTCACTTCAGTGGTATCGCCGGCGGCGTCGCAGATGTGGCGGGCTCCCGCCCCGGAGGCGACCAGGTCGACTGCGGCGCTCGCTCCGAGCGCTGCGACGAGCTGGCCCGCTACAGCGTCACCGGGCTCGGCGAGCCGTGACCAGATGACTCTCGCGAGCGCGGCATCGAGTTCTGCCGTCGAGGGCTCGGTCTCGTCGGGGAGCAGCGGCGCGAGCCGGGCTTGCAACTCGGCGTCCGCTCGAATCTGGACGGATGGTGCTGAGCTCATGCGAATCCACCTCCGCGGAGGACGAGTGCGCGGGCAATCTCCTCCCTGCTGGGGCGGTCCCGACCGGCCAGGTCCGCGATGGTCCAGGCGACACGCAGCACGCGGTCGTAGCCGCGGAGCGTCAGTGAGCCGCGCGCGAGTGCCCTGTCGAGTACGACGGTGTCGGCGCGGGGCAGCCGGTTGCCCGGTGCCCGCAGCCAGGCGCCGGGCAGCTCGGAGTTCAGTCGCCATGCGGTGTGCTGCAGACGTGCTGCCGCGTGTTCCCGGGCGGCGCGGATGCGTGCGCGGAGGGCTGCGCTGGTCGGTGCCGGGGCGCCGACCTCGCCGAGGAGCACGCTCGAGACCCGGTTCACGGTGAGCCGCAGGTCGATCCTGTCGGCGAGCGGACCCGAGATGCGGCCAAGGTATCGGATCCGAGTGCTGGGGGAGCAGCGGCATTCGCTCTCCGTGTCCGGGGACCCGGCGTTGCCGCACGGGCAGGGGTTTGCGGCGAGTACGAGCTGGACCGCGGCGGGAAGCGCGGTGCGTAGTCGCGCGCGATGGATCTCGATCGAACCCGACTCGAGCGGCTGCCTGAGCGCGTCGAGCACGGATCGGGGGAACTCGGGGGCCTCAGCACCCAATGGAAAGTACACCCCGATCTGCCATCATTCTACCCACCACCTACGACCACGTAGCCTGCACTCATTCGGAAAAGAAGGTGGCCTGTTGCACATAAGTGTGCCTCGGCGCGGTGGAACGAATCTGGGTCGGGGGTCGTGGTCAGATAGTCTGGTAATGGTTGGAGGTGAATGTCGTGGAGAAGCGTTGGGCGTCGATGAAGCTCACTTTACTGTTGCTGTATTTGGGCGTGCTGCCCCTAATTCCTGATGTTCCGCTTCCCTTCGCATTCGCGCTGTTGGCAGTCGCGCTGGCCGCTGCGGTGCCGCTCTTTGTGCGATTCGCGCGCACCCTGTCTCACCGGTTCCTCAAGCCTGTTCAACCGTCGATTGTTCGCTCGGCGACCCCGGGAACTTGGCAACTGCTCCGCCCCGTTGCTCCGGGAACACGGGGAACGGTGCGCTCGCGTGCCCCGTCGGGTCTGCTCGCTGTCCACGGCTAAGTAGCTCGACTCGCGCTCGCTCGTTCACGAGCGTTGAACGTTTTTCGCGCTGCCGTGGGTGGCATCGGTCAGTCCCGAATGCCCGCACTCGACCAAAGGTGAATTGTGCACCCCAAAGATTTTCGATCAAACGCCCTCTCTGCTCCTTCGACGGCCAAGAACGCCAAAGACCCCGCAAGTGTGTTGTCGCCGGTCGTTAGCGTAGACGCAGTGAGCATGACGGCCAACGACACACTCCTGCTCCCACCGACAACCTTCCAGTCTGGCCCGGGGCAGGTTGTCGCATTGCGCGGCGAGAACGGGTCAGGTAAGACGACGCTCCTGCGAGCCTTAGCGGGCCGCATCAGACCAACAACTGGAACCATTCAGGTGAGCTGCCAGCCAGTGAATGAACGCGACCCCGAGTTTCGGCGCAGGGTGGCGGTCATGATCGGATTGCCGCCGATGGCATCTGACCTGACGGTGTTCGATCACGTCGCGCTGGTGGCCTCGACCTGGGAGACGAGCCCTGGCTCGGTGGAGGCGTTGACCCGCCGCGTGCTCGATGAGTTCGGTCTCACCGAACTGGCGGCACGGTTTCCGCATGAGCTTTCTTCCGGGCAGACCCAGTTGTTCGGGCTTGCGCTGGTGTTCGTGCGCCCCTTCAATGTGCTCCTCCTCGACGAACCCGAGCAACGCCTCGACCCTGGCCGGGTCGAACTGCTCGCGCAGGCGATATTGTTCCGTCGAGCAGCCGGGGCGACAATCGTGGCGGCCACGCACAGCAGCAGCCTCGCGGATTGCACCGCCGATCTCACCGTCACACTCGGAACACCATCATGAGCGCCTCGCGGTTGTCGGCGGCACTGGAGATTTGGCATGCACGGCGAGAACGAACCGGTAGCAACAAGGCGTACGTGCTCTACGCTTTCCTCCTGGTCGCCGTGATCGTGATCGTGCCCGTTGTCCGTGCCCTGTGGGTGATCGTGAGCAGCCCGGCCGGGCTGGCAGTGCTGACCTCCGCGAACGCTTCTGCCGCAGTGTCTTTGATCGTTGCAGCGCTCTGGGCCGGTGCAATACTGGCAGGGCAAAAGCGTGGTCCGGCGCTCTTGCCGCCGTTTCTGCTTCATGCCCTTACCGGCAGTAGCATCCGCCGCGCCCTCACCCTCCGAATGCCAGTGCTCCGCGCCACGGCGATCGTCGTTGCCATGTGCGCTGCCGGAGCAATACTCGTTGGAATGGCCCTGTTTAATGATGGTCACGCACAGCTTGCAGGCGTCATCGTGTTCGCTGCTGCCGCCGTCGCTACCGGTGTCGTGACCGCAGTATTGTGGCTGGTCGGACAAGCCTTCCCACGTGCTGCGCTCCCGGTTTCGTTGATCTTACTGGTGCTTGCAGGCATGAGCCTTTCGGTTCCAGAGATGCTCACGTTCACGCCGTGGGGGTGGGTGGGTACGACCTACCCGCTCGCGGGATCGGGGGTCCTCTCGTTGACGGGCACTGCGGCGCTCGCCATAGCGTCCATCATCGTGACTCCAGTGCTGCTTAACCGACTCACTGGAATGCAGCTCAGCACGCAGGCGGCGCGGTGGGAACGCGCGACAGCGTTCTCATTCTCGTTCGATTTCCGCGCAGCGACTGCTGTCTACGAGGCCGAACCACACCTCGGGCGCAACATCCGCGCCATCACACCCAGCAGACACCGGTGGGCAACGTTCTTCCTCCGCGATGTGGCCGGGCAGGCTCGAACGCCCGGCCGATCACTCAGGGCCATCACTGCGGCCGCTGCTGCGGGAGCACTGATCGCGCTCTCATTCATGCCTGGCACACCGTCTGCGCTTCTAGCAGGCGTAGCAGGGATCGTGATCTACGGTGCGACTGGACCGCTCACCAAGGGGCTCCAGCATGCCGCAAGCGTCGCGGGCGACTATCCGCTATATGGCATCAGCGACCGACACCTCGTGCTCCTCCACACCCTCTTTCCGCTCATAGCTCTACTCGCCGTCTTAACCACGTCCGCGACAGTCACTGCATTAACCAACGGCGTGCCTCTTGGGGTTGCGCTTACCGGAGCGGGTGCGATCGGCATCCTCGCGCTTGTACTTCGTTTCGGTAGCGCGTTGAAAGGGCCACTGCCGCCGAGCCTACTCACGCCCGTCAACACACCAGCAGGCGACCTCAGCGGCGTCATGCAAATCGGCTGGGCAATCAGCGACCCACTGATCGCGATTCTCGGAGCGCTTAACGCCACCGTGCTTCCCATCACACCAATCCCGCTCATGATGCTGGCGGTCTGCGTTGGGGTGGCCGTCTTGGTTCGATGGAAGAAACGACGGTGAATGCGTTGCCGTTGCATTCGTAGCCACACCGCTCAGCACGGTCGCGAAAACTACTAACGAAAGTGCGAAGCAACCTGTAGGTCGAGATATCGCGATGGAATTACCCACAGGACAAGTGCCGTAGCTCAGTTGATCTGATGCGTCAGAACGCTGGGCCGCCATTCGCAGAGCGAGGGGATCTAGGTCAGTTTAAGTCCCCAGCGAAGAACCGCACTAGAAGCCTGACCTGGAGGTCGAGTAACGCACAAACAGGTGTACTAGTGATCTCGCGTGCCTCAGCACCCAATGGAAAGTACACCCGTGGTTTGGGGTCCAGTTTACTGCGGTGCTGTCACACGGCGCCGATCGTCGCACGTTCGCATTGCTTCGGCGATCTGCTCTGCGGTCGGGTACCCTGCCATACCCGTATCGGTGCGGTACACCCGGCAGGCAAGACTGCCGATCGGTGTCGCCCCCGGTACGACATCGACACCATTGATGAGCACCGTGGGTGAACCGGCGAACGCTGTCGCGGCGGCCTCTTCCGCGGTCGTGATCCGTCGTTCGGTCACCGGAACATCGGTGCGGCCGAGCAAGTTCAGGGCCTCGCGCACTTCTTCGACCGCTGTCTGAGAGTTCGGGCAGTCATCAATGGAAAGCACTTCAATACGCATGCGCAGCCACCCTTTCGTCAGCGCCCCCTGTGGGCACCTCCATGATAGGTCACTACTTGCTGACTAGTCACCTCTAGCTGTATGGTCAGTGCATGCTGACTCTTGCTTCTCGTGTTGATGTGATGAACCGTTTGGGGCGGGCGATGGCCGATCCCACCCGGTCAAGGATTCTGCTGTCACTTCTGGCAAAACCGGGCTATCCGGCCAAACTCGCCCAAGAACTGGACCTCACACGCACGAACGTGTCGAACCACCTCACATGTCTGCGGGGCTGCGGAATCGTCGTGGCCGAGCCGGAGGGGCGACAAACCCGGTACGAAATCGCCGACCCGCACCTGACAGCCGCGCTGAATGCGCTGGTGGATGTCACGCTTGCGGTCGATGAAAATGTGCCGTGCATCGACCCGGACTGCACCGTTCCCGGCTGCTGCGACGCCCAAACAGCTTCTGGCATGACCGCTTCCGTGGCGGCAGAAGCATGAGCGCCGACTGCTGCGCACACGACGCCCCCACGGCTGTACCCGCGGGCCAGGAGCCGGACGAGACGCCACAGCCGTGGTGGCGTGACTGGGGCATTCTGATCCCGATCTTCTCCGGGATTGCGTTCCTGACCGGCCTGGTTCTGGAATGGTCGTCCCTCGATGTTGCCGCCCTCGTGGTGTTCTGGGTAGGGCTGCTGCTGGGGGCGTACACGTTCGTGCCCGGCGCGATCCGCAACCTCATCACGCGGCGGAAGCTCGGGATCGCGCTGCTGATGACGATCAGCGCAGTCGGCGCGGTGATCCTCGGGTATGTCGAAGAGGCTGCCGCTCTCGCGTTCCTTTACTCGATCGCCGAGGCGCTGGAAGACAAGGCAATGGACCGAGCGCGTGGCGGCCTGCGTGCCCTGCTGAAACTCGTACCGCAGACCGCAACGGTGTTGCACGACGGCACCCCGATGGAAATCCCGGCACAGGATCTGACCGTCGGGCAGGTGCTGATGGTCAGACCCGGTGAGCGGGTCGCAACCGACGGCATCGTGCGAACGGGACGGTCGAGCCTCGACACCTCCGCGATCACGGGCGAGTCGATGCCCGTCGAAGTTGAACCCGGCGAAGCGGTCTCTGCCGGAGCGATCAACTCCGCCGGGGCGTTGGAGATCGAGACGACCGCGGGCGGGACGGATAACTCGCTCACCACGATCGTGGAACTCGTCGAGCAAGCGCAGGCGCAGAAGGGTGAACGGGCCAGGCTCGCCGACCGGATCGCCCTGCCCCTGGTGCCCGGCGTCATCATCCTCGCCGTCCTCGTCGGGGTACTCGGGGTGCTGCTTGGCGATCCCGAGACGTGGATCATCCGCGCCCTCGTCGTGCTCGTAGCTGCGAGCCCGTGCGCTCTGGCGATCGCCGTACCGGTCACAGTGGTCTCCGCGATCGGCGCGGCCAGCAAGTTCGGAGTCATCATCAAAAGCGGTGCGGCATTCGAGCTCCTCGGCACCATCCGACACCTCGCCGTCGACAAAACCGGCACCCTCACCCGCAACGAACCCACCGTCACCGCTGTCGTCACCAGCGACGGTATCTCCGAGGATGAGGTACTGGCGTTCGCCGTGGCGATCGAGCAGCACTCGACCCACCCGCTGGCAACCGCGATCACCGCCGCCGCAAGCCACGTACCGGCCGCGGTGGACGTCACGGAGGAGGCAGGGCACGGCATCACCGGCACCGTCGACGGGCACACCGTGACGGTCGGCAGCCCCCGCTGGATCAACCCTGGCCCGCTCGCCGATCGCGTGGAGGCGCTGGAAGCCGAAGGGCAGACCTGCGTGCTCGTCACCCGCGACGGCATTCTCATCGGGGCGATTGGAGTACGCGACGAACTCCGCCCCGAAGTCCTCGAGGTCGTGGAGACCCTGCATCGGCAGGGCGTACAGGTGTCGATGCTCACCGGAGACAACGCCCGCACTGCCCAAGCCCTCGGCGCGATCGCCGGAATCGGCGACGTGCACGCCGAGCTACGGCCCGAAGACAAAGCCCGCCTCATGGCAGGGTTCGCGCAAAACACCCCGACAGCGATGATCGGCGACGGCATCAACGACGCCCCCGCCCTTGCCGGGGCCACCGTCGGGATCGCGATGGGTGCGACCGGGTCGGATGCGGCGATCGAATCCGCGGACGTGGCCTTCACCGGGCACGACCTGCGCCTGATTCCACAAGCTCTCCAGCATGCACGTCGCGGTCGGGCGATCATCAATCAGAACATCGCCCTGTCGCTGTTGATCATCGTCGTGCTGTTGCCGTTGGCAATCACTGGTGTACTCGGATTGGCGGCTGTCGTACTTGTCCACGAAATCGCCGAGGTAATCGTGATCGCTAACGGACTCCGCGCCGCACAGACCCTCCGACACAAAGTCCACCAGCACGCATCAGTTCCCACGAAAAACACGAAGGCATTTTCAGCGACGTAGTCGAGGGCGGTCACAAACCCCAGCGATTAGGAGTGGTGCGCAAAGCAGAAAGGAACATGCGGCGCACCGCTTTCAAAGATGGTGGCATGAGAGAAGTTTCCCGATCAAACGTTCCACAGCCCTGATTACGTCACCAGCCAATTCGCCGCCAAGATTGGGTGTAATAATGATCTCGCGTGCCTCAGCAAGGAATGGAAAGTACACCCCAGTGATTCAATACCTATAGTCTAATCCGGGCGTCCACCGAAGGTTCCGCCACCTCTGCCGCTGGCAGATGCCGCGCCACTTGACCAGCCAGAGGTGTCCGCACGCCATTCGCTTCTGAGCAGCGGACCTGACGCGCGCACACTCCTGCTTGGGCCATAGCCGATCCGCTGGAAGATGGGTATTTGCTCGCGGACCAACGGCGATGGTTCCAGTCACTACGTGAGTCCTCCATCAGGACAGCACTGTTATTTGATAGCCTCTGGCTATGGGTGGGCAGAATTTGAGAGGAGGGCTGCTTGGACTTCTACGAGCGCCTCTCTATGCGTGGAGTGCTCTGGGCACACCTCCATGAGTTACACGGCAATTCATTCGAAGCGTTCTTTCATGACCTGATGGTCCTATGCGTTCCCGGATTCGTCGATGTTCGCACCGCTGGCAGGCTTGGCGATCAGTCCAGCGACGGCCTCGAATTGTTCAACCAGAAACTCTACGCGTGTTACGCTCCTGAAACCGTAGATGCAAAGACCACCGTACGAAAATTTCAATCCGATTTGGAAGGAGCAATAGCCAAACGCTCCGACCAGTTCACGACCTTTGTATTTGTGCACAACGATGTGCGCGGCGTACATCCAGGAATCTCGGCAGCGTTGGCAAAGGCCCGGAACGATTACCCCGCTGTTTCCTTCGAACTCATGGGAATGCGTCATTTCCGAGACTTGCTCGGTAAACAGGATTGCCAAGACGTTGAAGCACTCTTGCAGAAGCAGTTACCACTGCAATACGCCGTAGCTGTCGGGTTGCAGGAGATGGAAGAGTTGCTCGCGGATTTAGCTTCTCAGCGATCGCCGGACGCTGCTCCAGCGCCGATTGAAGCGGTTTCCGTGTACAAGCTCAACTACAGCTATCTGACGGAAGAGAGCCAGTCCGAGCTGCGCTACGGCCTGAGGCACTCAGCCATGATTTCTGACTACTACGAGCGAAGAATCGATATTACTGAGCGAGACGAGGTCGCGGCTCGATTTCATTCGGAGTATCTGGAGGCAGTGAGTGCTGGCCTCGAGCCTGAGGATGTGTTGCTCCGGCTCCGAGAGTTCCTGGCAGGGAACCGAGTCGCTTCCGCACCCGCGTATCGCGCACAGACCGCTGTTTTAGCCTACTTTTTCGAGAGCTGCGATATCTTCGAGAACGCTCCCGATGGCTGGATGCCTCAACGCCAGGTAATTACGCAATGATCGAACCGACGAAAGGCATCGCGCCGCAACGTGCACTACTGACCGTCGGCGCTCAGATTTCGATGGTACTGAAAGAGCCCATGACGGTTAGTCAAGCGTGGAAAGCGCTCAAGACATGGCGTGCCCGCCATGACAATGGTGCCGCGTTGCCGTTCTCATGGTTTGTGCTTGCGCTGGATCTTCTGTATGCCCTCGGGACGGTCCACTACGAAGACGGCTTGCTCTATAGAAAGCGGGTGAGCTGATGCTCCGGCAACTTCAATCCAGCAATGAACGATTTAAATCGATCACATTCAAACCCGGCCGCAACATCTTGATTGCGGAGAAGACGGAGCGGTCCACCGACACGGACAGCCGCAATGGTGCTGGGAAGTCCTCGCTCATCGAGATCCTACACTTTCTTCTCGGGATGCGTGACCTCAGAGGCTCTGTACTCAAGAACTCTGCGCTCCAAGCCGACACGTTCACATTGCGGTTGGACTGGCCTACTGCGACGGAAAGGGTGACCGTAAGTCGATCACTGAGCAAACGGAGCCGGGTACTCCTAGAGCCGAACGTCGCAGCTGAGTCCGCTCTCCTCGAGACCGCCGGGAACGCCACAATCCCAGAGTGGGTCGCAGCGATCGGACGGGATCTGTATGCGTTCCCCGAGGAACACGGGGGCGTGAGCGCCCGCACTCTGCTGTCGCTCTACATCCGCAGGATAAGCCAGCGTGCTCTTGATGACCCGGTGAGGACCTATCCGACTCAGTCAATCGCCGACGCGACCACGAACGCCGCCTACCTACTAGGTCTGGACTGGAGACTCGCAGCAGAGTACAAGCAACTCGCCGGTCGGGAGTCGCTCCGCCGCAAGCTTAAGGAGGCGATGAAGGATCCTGCTTTTGGCCTGGTTGTCGGCACTGTGTCAGAACTTCGGGGCCAAGTTGCTTCGGCCAGCGTCCGAACGCGGGACCTCGAAAAGCAGGTCGCGGCTTTCCAAGTCGTGCCCGAGTATGAACTTCTGCAGTTTCGTGCAGACGAAATTGATGCAAGGATCCGCCGCATGAGAACTGAAGATGCTGCCGATCGACGCAATCTCCAGGATTTGCGGGACGCCCTTCGCGATGAACATGAACCAGACGTCAGCTACCTACACCGTGCATATCAGGAACTCGGCGTCGTGCTGCCCGACGCGCTTCTGCGGCACTACGACGATGTCCGAGCCTTCCACGAATCTGTTCTCTCCAACAGACGTTCGTACCTCGAAGAAGAGATAACCAGTACCGAATCACGACTCGAGGAACGGCAAGAGGAACGTGAGCGTCTAGGAAGCGAACAAGCTAGCCTCCTACGAACTCTACACGACGGTGGTGCTCTCGACGCATTCACGGGGTTGCAAGAACAGCTCTCCGTTGCGCGCTCTGAACTACAGACCGTCACCGACAGGTTCGAAACAGCCAAACAACTCGAAGCCACTCAAGCAGAGATCAAGTTTGAACGAAGCAAGCTGCAACAGGAGATCAGCCGTGATCTTGTCGAGCGAGAGTCACACATTACGGACATCAATATTCTTTTCCAACGATTCGCCACTGCACTCTATGGCCCGGGCCGAGACGCATACGTGGACATCACTGCCCTTGATACGAGCTTACATATCTCCCCCCACATCGGAGGAGAGAACAGTCAAGGTATTGGCAAGATGGTCATCTTCTGTTTCGATCTGACGTGTGCTGTGCTTGCTCACCGTAATGGTCGTGGACCGGATTTCCTCGTCCACGACAGCCACCTTTTCGATGGCGTGGACGAACGTCAGGTCGGCGAAGCCCTCAAGCTCGCCGCAACGGTGTGCGGCGAGGAAGGTATCCAATACATCGCAACTATGAACAGCGATGACCTCGCGAAAGCAACCCCGTTCGATCCTTCCGTGAGAGACGACATCATCGAGCCCCGCCTAACTGATGCCTATGATGATGGCGGCCTTTTTGGCTTCCACTTTGAATAACATTTATATGAAACAGTTCTGCCGAAACACACGCTGCACGGCGCAACTCTGTCGCCGCGCACAACGCCTAACGTCGCTTCGAGTTGGCATGTCGTCGCCGTATGCGATTAAGTCCGGAATGGAATGTTCACCCCATTTGCCGGTACCAATTTGGCCGCACTTCGAACATGCGGGACGGGTGAGGGACGGATCCAGTGCCTATCTCTGTCGGTGAAGTCGAACACGCTCACGCGAAAAAAGCGATCGAAGAAGCATTGAAGTCCAGCGATAACGCCCGGGTGGGAGCCGTCATCGCACGAGGCGAAACCGTCCTGGCGACGGGCTACAAGAGCGAAATAGACAAGTTACATGCGGAACAGATCGCGTTACACAAGGCCGAAATGCAGGGCGTTGATGTCAAAGGCGCGACTCTCTATACGACTATGGAGCCGTGCGCCAACTCACGCACATCCCGAGTCCCTTGCGCGGAGTTGGTTGCCGAGGCAGGTATCGTCGAAGTCCACATCGGCGAGTATGACCCGAACCCCCAGGTCTACAGGCTTGGCTGGAAGCACCTTCGCGACCGAGGAATAGGGCTGCGTGACTTCCCAAAGGATCTCAGAAAACAAGCGCACGAAGCAGGAACAAACTTCACGAGGGTGTTCACTAATGGCTTCGGCGTGAGCGCGGGCGCGAAGTTTGATTTCACGCAGAACGGAGGGCGCTTCACGATCAGGCTTGATGAAGAAAAAGACTCGCCTACTTGGGAAACGCGATGGACAAACTGTGGCGCAAATGCGATCTACTTGAATGGAGGACGCCACGGCATCGTCGCCCACGCCCGGTACGCGGAGCAGTTTAACGAAATCGACGACCCTGATGCTCTCGACTTCGGACACCATTCACCGAAGATCGACGTTGGGTCAATCGGTGTGATGCGTAACGAGCATGGCCATGTACTCTGCAAAGTCACGTCTATCGAACCCACCGCGGACTATGGTGGCACTGGCCATGTATCGGTCACTATCAAATGGGAGATTCGCTTGCGCAGCTCGGCAGGCGCTTAGCCAACGCGCTGAGTCTGAATCAGTTCGACGCTACACCCTTGCGATCACAAACTCTGGGGCCCCGCAACCAAGGTGTAATAATGTTCCTGCGAGCCTCAGCAAGGAATGGAAAGTACACCCCAGACGTGACATCAGTTTACTCGTTTCAACGAGACATACCAGCGACTCATTGCTCCCAACCTAAGACAGTGAACGCCTTACTCGCGGGCGGCGACCACACGGATCGGACGTGTGCGGGTTGCGGCGAGAGTCGCCCTGAGTGCCCGCATTTCGAGGGTAGATCTAGCCTGGTCAGTTGGTGGAACGTTCGTCATACCGTCCTTACTCTTCGAGCTGCGGACCCTGTAAACTATCGAGCGATCAGTCGTATCGGCCATTGAGCAACCACCCTATTTTACGTGCGAATGCGTGTTCGGTCTCAAATGAAATCGAGCGGACGCACTTGAATTATTCAGCGATAGCTGGTCTCGTCGGCCGACCGACGTCATCGTCCACGAAGTTCTCGCCGTGACCAGAAGCGGAGATCTGGACGGGTGACTGGGTTCGAGGCGACGCTTGTGAGCAAGAACAGTCGGGCGAAGATGCCTACGTTCCATGCATGATTAAAGCATGAGTGAAAGCAAGCCCGGGCGTGATCGTGTCAGAGAATTACTGGACGCAGTCCTTGCCGAGTACGACGATGAAGGGGCCCTCAACCGAATGGCTGAAGCTGCCTTCTCCTCGACGTTCCATTTTGCTCGGCAGGTCAGCCGGGTGGCCAACGAGTCTCCCGCGAGGTTGCGTCGACGTGTCCTGCTGGAACGTGCCGCGTGGGAATTGCAGCGGAGTGTGACGGTCACCGACGCGGCCTTCACGGCCGGGTACGACTCGGTGGACGGGTTCTCACGCGCATTCTCACGGGCCTTCGGCTGTGTGCCGAGCGAGATACCGGACATGCGTGAGCGAGGGCACTGGCTCCCCGCACCGAACGGGATCCATTTCCACTCTCCCACGGCGCTCTACGCAGACTCAGAGCAGGAGCAATCTGCCGGGGATGTGGTCATGCTGATGATCCAGCACGATCTTGACGATGTCGACGCGTTGCTCACAGCCGCCAAAGTGATTGGCGATGAGGAGTATCGACGCGAGCGGATGCCCGGTCACCGCGTGCTGTCCTGGTCAGGCGACGAGGCTTCACTTGCGGATGTCCTGCGGCACCTTGTCTTAGCCAAACTCCCGTGGCTCGCGAGCATCCAGGGCGAGGATGAGCCAGACCTCGATGGCCCCGATGATCCAGATAACCTGCAGAGTCGACACTCAGAGATCTCTGCACAGTGGCTTGCCATGACTCGGGACGTTGAGCGTCGTCGCGCTTGGGGAGATCGCATGATCGATGCGTTATGCGACCCTCCCGAGTCATTTCAACTCTCCCAGATCATTGCTCACGTGCTGACATTCTCAGCCCACCGCCGCCAGGTTGCCCGCTGGATGTTGACGCAATCTGGAGTTGATATCAGCCATCTCGACCCGGACCCCATCATGTGGCACCGACGATTCTCTGGAGGAAACACATGACTCGCTATCGATACCACACAGCTACCACGCTCGATGGCTTTCTGGCCGACGACAAGGACTCCCTGGCCTGGTTGTTCAAACAACAGATCAACGAGGACGGCCCCGGCAGCATCTCGGCGCTCCTCTCCGAAGTTGGTGCACAGGTCATGGGTGTGACCACCTATCTCTGGGTCCTCGAGCACGAGCCCGACTGGCTGCCGGAGATACCGACATTCGTGTTCACCCACCGCAACCTTGAACCGGCGAATGAGCATATCCGCTTTATCGCTGGATCGCCTGCCGGTCACCGTACTGTGATTGAGGGCGCAGCCGACGGCCGTGATGTTTGGGTAATGGGCGGAGGCGGTCTTGCAGCAGACTTTGCTGCAGCCTCAATGCTCGACGAGATAGTGGTGTCGATCGCACCCGTCACCCTCGGCTCAGGTAAGCCACTGTTCAGCGGCGCCTTCGATTTCGCATTGCAGGAGTGTCACCGCAACAGAGACTTTGTCGTCGCAAGATACGACGTTCTCGGACCAATGAAGGACTCGTAACGGCAGGTTCTCGCAGCGCAATGGTCGATCGGTCGCACCCGTGCACCTTGCTCAACCATCGACACGCGCTTGGGCGGTCCAGCCAGACACACTGAGCATCCCTTCCATGGTGCACGATGATTGCGATACCCTTGTGTTGGCGGCCTCTACCTGCTTGATCGCCACCGGACGTGGTGAGTTAGCTCTTGGTCTCGGCCAGAGCAGTCGTTTTGATTCCTTGTCGCCAATGACGAGGAGAGGACTGCGCTCATGTTCCGTCTACTGTGGATCGCCAGCGTGCATTCCCGCTACTTCCTGCGTCGCTACATGCCGACGAATATCCTGCTTGACTTGATCCGTTCGCGACGAGGTTTGAAGTGGGGTCTGCCCGCGATGCTGCTGGCTCTCCCGTATTTGTACATCGCGAGCATGTTCAACCTGCTTGCAATGGACGGCGGTCCAGGATGGCTCTATCTGCTGGTGTTGTTGTCTTACTGGAACGCCGTGAAATTCGTCATTATGGGGCCAGTCAGTGTCGTCCTCTTACTTCGGGTACGTGCGCACGAATGGCGCGTACGTCGCACCGAACATCAGGTGCTCTCGTCTGTGACCTGAGGCGTCGGGTGCACTGCTGAGTGCACCTTCTCGGTGACTTCAACCGAGAGGGCCGACTCATGACGAACTTGACTGATCTGGCTACCGACGAGCGCACCGCGCGGATGGTGCTGTCGATGATTGCGGAGCCAAACGATTCCACAACTGGCCGACTCCTCACACGAGTGGGTGCCGTTGAAACTATTCGCCTCCTTGAAACGGACAGCATGGTTCCTGTCCTTGGCCGGGTGGACGGCACGATGTGGCGGGAGCGGCTTGTACCGCGAGCTTCTGCGGAGTCCGTGGCCGGACAGCTCCGAGAGGTTGACCGGCTCGGTATCGGCGTTGTGATCCCGGGGGATCGCGATTGGCCTGCGAGCGTGGATGATCTGGGTGACAGTGCGCCCTTCGTTCTGTGGATCCAGGGTGCTGCGTCGTTCTTGGCTCGGCCACCTAGTGACCTGGTGACAATCACAGGGGCACGTGCAGCAACTTCATATGGAGAGCACGTAACGGCTGAAATCGCCGGTGACCTTGCCCAGGAGGAACGCGTCATCGTCGCCGGTGGCGCATACGGCATCGAAGGGACAGCCCACCGGGCCGCGCTCGCTGCCGGTGGGGACACGATTGCGGTGCTCGCGGGTGGGGCGGATCGCCCCTACCCTGCCGGGCACAGCGAACTCCTCGGCAGAATCGCTGATACCGGGCTAGTCGTCAGTGAGATGCCTCCGGGTGCGACGCCCACACGTCATCGCTTTTTTGCACGGGGGCGGTTGATGGCGGCGTTCGCTCAAGCGACGCTCGTGGTCGAAGCCGGTGCACGTTCGGGCGCGTTACATACGGCGTTGCAGGCGAGGCTTCTTGGCCGCAGCCTAGGTGCTGTACCGGGACCGGTGACCAGCGCCGCAAGTTCAGGAACAAACGGCTTGTTACGGGACCAGAGCGCACGACTGGTGACGGGCAGCGGCGATGTGCGCCAGCTGCTCGACGAGCACGTCCAGACGGAATTGGGCCAACCACATGAGTTCACACGGCCGATGAAGCTGTCATGTGCGACGACGCGTCAGCCAAGCTTATAAGCGTCCGCTTCTCGGGAGGGGATGCCGCGATGACGGCGTCCCCTCCTTTCCTATGTGAAGCCTCAAAGGCCGAGAGCACGACCGACCTGGCGGCGCGGTTCGCGGTGCTGGGGCGATTCAACCGATGGGCGAAGTTGTCTGACCGCTGCTTGTGCTCGGGCATAGTCAATCTTCTGTGCGGTGCGCTTCGGCACTGGGCCAAGAGGCTCGTTGCTGCTGATCTGGTATCGGTCTCGGTAGGCGGCGATGACGCGTGCACGGCGACGCCAACCGGTCATGGTCTCTGCGTCGCGCCGCTCCGGGAGGAGCGGTTGCACCCAATCGGCTGCTTCATCGACGGCTTGGTCAACGAGTGCACCGGCGCGTTGCTCGATCAGCTCGCGTCGTTCGTTGAGTGTCTGCCGCATTTCTGGGCTCATGATGCCGTCTGCGTGTGGGACGAGTCCTGCGATCAGTCGGGCCGGTTGACGGGTACGACCCGATCCTGTTGAGTGTGCGCTCGCTTTTGCGAGCCGAGCGTGCAGTACCGAGGCGATGTCAGCGGCGTCCTCGACCCTGCGTGCCTGCACGAGGCGTGGCAGGAGGCGGTCAACATCGTGATGATTCGCTTCTGCCCGTCGCAACTCCGCCGATAGTGCACCGTACGCATCGGAGGCAAGCACGTCTTCAGCTTGTTCAGGTGTGAGGCCACTCGCATGTAGAAGCGCCGCCCAGCGGTCGTGTTGGGCGGCTTGCGCGATCGTCTCGTACTCCGCCGCGAGCTGCGCGATCGAGCCCCACAGTTCCTGCTCTGCCGTGATGGTTTCACGGGCGGAGAGTTCAGCGCCGACGTGTTGCATGACTCCGTAGAGCACTGACCTGGCAGTGGCATCGATGTTATCGCCTGGGTGGGGCTCACTGTGCGCATCATCGGGTCGGTCCACGGCAACATAAGCATGGTTGGCGTTGCGGCCGCGGGTCATCGCGACGTAGAAGTTCTCCCGAGTCGTCGTCGCTGTCACGACCGTATGCGCGGTGTCAGTCGTGATGCCTTGCGCCCGGTGTGCCGTGACGGCGTATCCGAGGTCAACATGCTCAGATACGTACGCGGCAGGCAGCACGATCGCGCCCCCAAACCGACGCCCGACAGCTCGTACGGTGAGCGAGCCGTCGTCACGGACTTGGGTGATCTGCCACCGTGCACCGTTGCGCACCCATGTGTCCTTCGTGCGCAGTCGCCGGTCGTTGCGTCGGGTGATGATCGTGTCTCCGACTCCCGCCAGCGACCCGCCGTTGAGTTCCACCTCACGACTCGGGTGGAGAGTGCCGTCAAGAATCAAGTCTGCACGGGCCCGATTGTTTAGGGCGGTGACGGTCTCATTGGTTTCCGCGATCAACACGGACACCAGTCCCGCCGCGGTATCTTCACGCCAGGCAGCATAGGCTGCGTCTGCCATCGTGTCTTCGTCGCCGTCGTGGATGCGGTCATGGTCGAGATAGGTGTCGATGATGTCGGTGCGGCCGTGCCGGAGATCAAGGGATGCGGTTTTCTCCCACTCATGGCTGAACCGGTGAATGTCGATCAGTTCGGGTGCGTCGTCCCGGTCACCGGCCAGAAGCGCGAACGCTCCGCCTGCGTCCACGGATTGCAATTGCGCATAGTCGCCAACGAGCAGTACCTTCGTGCCCGCCTTTTCGGCAAGTCCTGTGATGCGATCCAGGGAATGAGTCCCGGCGAGGCTCGCTTCGTCAATGATCACGAGCTGACCAGCCGTAAACGTCGTGCCGTGGGTGAGGTGGTTGTGCCACCACTTCGCAGTGTTCTCTGTAGCGATACCGAGATCTTCAGCGAGAACTTCTGCGGCGACAGCTGAAGGCGCGAGGCCAACAACCGAACCGGGTCCGTATTCCGTCTCCCATGCACGGCGGAGCGCGTTCATCGCAGTGGTCTTCCCGGCACCGGCTGCCCCCACAAGCACGTCGATAGTCCGCCCGGACACAGCGATCGACGCAAGTGCCGCCGCTTGATCATCGCTCAGCATCCGCCCATCAACATCAGGAAGACGAGTGATCTGCTCCACCATCGTCAGCGCCACAGTCGGTGACGCCGTGGCGCGGGACCGTTGCAGGAGGCGATCTTCTGCTTCCAGCAGGGCCTCGGAGGAATACACAGTGGAGTGCTTCGGACGAAACCTGCTCGTGCCATCATCTCGTTTGAACATCACCGGGCTTGATGCCAATTCGGGCGGCGTCAACCTCAGGGACGCGTTCTCGGCCGCATCGACCACGAGCCCGGTGATCGCTTCACGATCCACCATGGAGGCGAAGCGCCATCCCATGAGTTGCCGGGACGCTTCGGCGTGCAGGTTCCAGCGCCGCCACGTCGACCGTTTCTCACCCACGACCTCCACTACGGTCTGCCCGATCTCAGCAATCACATCGAGGGGCACATCATCAGCACGCAACAACATCGCGGGCGGGTTCACTGCAACGTCTTGTGCCCACCGGGTTGCATCTTGACCGAGTAAGCGGGTTGCGCGTGTACGCCAATCGTCGGTGAGTTCCGCCAGAGAGCGCACCTGTTTCTCGGGCCGGGTTTCGAGGGTTGCCTGGGCTCGGAGCTTGAGAATCGTCGCCGTCGTGGGCTGCTTTCCGTGCTTCTCAATGTAGTCAGCGATGAGGCGGTTCTTCTCGACTTCAATATGGCGGGAACGAGTCGAGAACTCCGACACCAACGCCTCAGGCACGGCACTTATTGCCCATGCAGGGTTACGGTCACGACCCATGTCCCGGGTTTCCCATTCGACTCCGAACGTGCGGGTCATGTGATCAGCAAATACCGCCTCATGTAGCTCTGACAGCGCAACCACTGCCGCGTGCATTGGTCTGCCGTCAAGGGAGCGCCACTTGCCGTCTTGCGCCGTCTGGACCTTGTTTGAGATCACGACGTGCGTGTGCAAGTGCGGGTCCCCAGCACGGGAATCGTAGTGATCGAATGCGGTCGCGATCGCCCCAGTGACATCCACTTGGGCTGCGGCACCATCGGGGCCGGTTGCACCGACTCGCGTGGTTGCAACCTCGCGCTCGATGAATGCAACCACCTCCGCAATCGCGGCATGGTGTGCCTGCGCGATCAGCGCTTGCGTCCCTGCATCCGCAACTGCCCACAACACCGACGCCGACTTCGGCACCGAGAATGTGTAATCAAATCCAGCTACGGCACGACGGGTACCCCGTTTAGTTTCTTCGGCTTCGATCTGCGCGACCTGTTCCGCGCGAACGGCGGGCGACAATGACCCGTCCAACTCTGCTACGCGAGCCTCGATCTGCTCCGAAACCGGCGTAAAGGACTGATACGCACGACCGAGAGGGTCACCGGTGATGGGATCACGTCCCATTCCGACAAGCAACTGGAGCTGACTTTCAGTCACCTGGTCACCAGTGCTCAATTGACCGGCACCGATCCCAACGAGACCTTGCCCGACCCACCTACCGGGTGGTGATCCCTGCTCCGCGTAGTAGCGCGTCAAGGGGGTCGAGAGCGACCGGTCACCATCACCAGCAGCCACGGTACGCAGGAGGTATTTGTAACCGTCACCTGCGCTCATCACGCGCATCGAAACCGTCATCGCTGCTGCCTCCTGAACGACAGGTAAGCGTCAACTACCGCGTGTTTGGGCGGTCAACTCAGGGTTGATTCGCGGGCTTCGAGCCTCTTCTGCAAGACGCGTGAGGTCTTCTGTGGGCCGTCGCGCGGCCAGTCCAATGGATTGGAGAAGCGTCATCGGGTAAGGTGATGGGCATGTCAGGTGCTTCTGCCGCGAGCGCGGCCGCTGTGACGAAGACACTCCGCTAGCGGCGGAACGTCTTTCTCACTACTTAGTAAACTCACGTTCCGTCGCTTGATGGTCGGTTCGGTGCGACATACCTTGTCGCCCGATTCTTCATTCAAGCAACGGAGTTATCTGTGTCTTTTTTTACCTCAACATCGCGCCCGGAGCACATCTCGACCACGCGATCCTGGGCAGCACTCGTGTGCCTGTCAGTCCTGCAATTTTTCATCGCCGTTGATGTTACTGTCGTCAACGTAGCACTGCCATCTATCGGCGATGATTTTGGCGTTGATCCGCGCGGCCTGACTTGGGTTGTCGTCGGATACACCATCACCGGCGGTGGCCTACTCATGCTCGGTGGCCGCTTGGGGGACGTCTTTGGTCGACGCCGCCTTCTCCTGATCGGCACCGCGATTTTCGGAGCAGCCTCGATGATGGCAGGTTTCGCGGAAACCTTCGCGGTGCTTGTTGCAGCCCGGCTGTTTCAAGGAGTAGGCGAAGCCCTCGCCCTACCAGCTGCAATGGCAACCATCGTCCTCCTTTTTCCCGAGGGACGGGCCCGTACTCGAGCGTTGAGCGTCTGGGCAGCGGTGGCAAGCTGCGGTCTCGTCTTGGGATTCGTGCTCTCGGGAATCATCACCGAGCATCTCGGTTGGCGATGGGTCTTCCTCATCGCTGTCCCGTTCATCCTGTTCGTGCTGATCGCGACGGTAATCCTGCTTCCAGGCGACCGAAAACAGGAGCGCGCACCGTTGGATATCCTCGGGTCGATTCTGTTGACAGGCGCACCGCTGCTGTTCGCCTTCGGGATTGTGGAGGCCGGAGAAGGAATGTCTTGGCTGCCAGTCGCGGCCCTGACGGGAGCATTCGTCGCGGCCATTCTGTTCGTCGGTGTAGAGCGGCGAGCACCGAACCCGCTGATTCCTCTGGCCTTCTTCCGCAACCGGACTCGGGTGCGAGCGAATCTCGCGACCGCGTTGCTGAGTGCCGCGCTCTCAACGTCGTTCCTACTATTCACGTTCTATCTTCAGGATGAACTCGGCCTTTCCCCGCTGGAAGCCGGACTACTGCTTCTCCCGCTTGCTGTGGCGCTGATCGTCGCGGTGACCGTCGTGCCTCGGCTGATGGGGCGCTGGGGAGCACGCTCCTGCATCATCGCGGGTCTCGGCTTCGCGGGGGCAGGCATGATCGTGATCGCTGTCGCCGCACAACTCGATGCCCCCGCTTGGGTATTGATCCCGGCGATGCTTTTCATCGCCGCAGGTATGGGATTCGGACTAGTCGGATTGCAGTATGCGGCAGTCACCGGAGTAACTGACGACGATGCCGGAGTCGCTTCTGGTGTACAGCGGGCCGCAGACCAGCTTGGCGGTTCTGCTGGCGTCACGGTATTTGTTGGTTTGGGGTTTGCATCAATCGCCCACGGAGTATCGCCCTATCTATTGAGTAGTGGGCTTGCGATCATCGGCCTCGGCGTCGCAGCCTTTGTTGCCCGACGAGTTGCTGTCTCCGATGAACACACGACAGAGCAAGGAGTGAACACGGAAGCTTAGAAAGCCCAGCCAGACGGACTGATGAATTACTCGATGGTGACGTCAGGCAAGTCGCCAGAGAGGGTTGAATCATGGTTGCGGTGCGAACCGATTATTGCGCGCACCGCAACCATTCACCAACCTATGGCTCCGGCGGCGTACGACTGCGTCAAGTTGGTCGTCGTCCGCGACGGCAGCGCGTTGCTCTTGAGCGAGTTCGGGCAGCGGTTCGTTACCGTCGGTGATGTCGTTGTGCTGAACGCCAACGTACTATGCGGGAGCGAACCGGAGAGTCACATCACCACAACCACGATCTACCTCGACACTGACTATGTGATCGATCAGGTGTTCTGGCAGCACGCTTGGCTGCTCCATGATCGCCTTGATGCCGAACGCTTTACCAACGCGGTATACAGCGAACCCTCACAAGTGCTCCGGCTCGGTGAAGACCGAACCGGCATGTTGATGCCATGGCTGGATGAACTCGTTGCGCGCAGCATCGATGGCGGATTCGGGTCTCATTTTCATCGGATGCAGGCCCTTTGGTTTTCGATCGCCGATGTGGTGATGCCGTTCCTTAAAGTCACGCAGATACGTCAGAGTCGCGGCCAGCGCGCGCATGCCCGGCCTACACTGCCCAGATGCCGACGGTTCGCACCGGCCAGGGATGAGGCCCACCAAACCCGCGCGACTCTGGTCAGTGACATCGCCACGAACTGGACGCTGGATGTCTTGTCAGCTCGGGTGCATTTATCCCCGAAGCAACTTTCACGAGTGTTCACCGAGACTTACGGTAAGACGCCGTTGGCA
>JBBAFK010000026.1:0-38597 GCA_041655455.1 Leucobacter sp.
GTGACCCCGACGGCGCGGTTCACCGCGCGCGTGCCCCCGATCCGCGCTCGGTTATTCGTCGTGCTGGGCCGTGTGAGCATCTTTGATATGCGATTGTCCGTTCTCATTTGATCTGACACAGGACCAGTGAGCTGAACTGCGGTGTATCAGATCGGATGAGAATTCCACTTGACCAGCTTTATCAGCCGATCTGATGCACGACCGAATTCGTCTGCGACGCTCGCCGCGACCGGGAGCAGCTCCGAGAATGGCTGTCACGAATGCGCCCCTTTCGCTAAATCGGCTTCGATGGTTATCATCGTTGTGTGACGATGAATAAGCGGGACACCTGCCTGGCCGGCAACACGTCCGACCTCGATGCCGCGGTGGCACTGTTCCACAGTCTCTCCGATGCGACGCGGTTGACGATCGTGCGCCGCCTGGCTGACGGGGAGGCGCGAGTTGTCGATCTGATCGGTGAGCTGGGGTTGGCGCAATCCACCGTCTCCGCGCACGTGGCGTGCCTGCGGGACTGTGGGCTGGTCACCGGCCGCCCAGAAGGCCGTCAGGTGTTCTATTCCTTGTCTCGCCCCGAGCTGCTGGACGTGCTCGCTGCGGCGGAAACGCTGCTGGCGGCCACCGGCAACGCGGTGGCGTTGTGTCCCACCTATGGAACCGGCGCCCGGGGTGCGGCGATCGACACCGAGGAGACGCGGCAATGAGCGATGCCTGTGGCTGCGGCAGCGACGAACCCCGCAGCGCCGAGGAGCAGGAGCGTGAACCCGAACGGCTCTGGCAGATCACAGAATTGCAGTTCGCCGCGCTCTCCGGGGTACTGCTGCTGGCGGCGTTGATCGCCAACCTGGTCGGCGCCGCCGACCCGGTGGTGCTCACGTTGGAGGCAGCGGCGCTGCTGGCCGGCGCCTATACCTTCGTGCCGTCCACCCTGGGGCGGCTGGCCAAGGGCAAGATCGGGGTCGGCACGCTGATGACCATCGCCGCCGTGGGCGCGGTGCTGCTCGGCGAGGTCGGTGAGGCCGCGATGCTGGCGTTCCTGTTCTCCATCAGCGAAGGCCTGGAGGAATACTCGCTGGCCCGCACCCGCCGCGGACTGCGCGCACTACTGTCGCTGGTGCCCGATGAGGCCACCGTTCGCCGCGACGGCACCGAAACAACCATCGCGCCAACAGAATTGCGCATCGGTGACCTCATGGTCGTCAAACCCGGAGAACGAGTCGCCACTGACGGCATCATCACCCGGGGCCGCACCGCCCTGGACCTCTCGGCCATCACCGGCGAATCAGTGCCCGTTGAAGCCGGCCCCGGTGATGAGGTGTTCGCCGGGTCGATCAACGGAGCCGGCGCCCTCGAAGTAGAAGTCAGCACCACCGCCGAGGACAATTCCCTGGCCCGCATCGTGCGCATCGTGGAAGCCGAGCAGTCCCGCAAGGGCGCCGCCCAACGTTTGGCTGACCGCATCGCCAAACCCCTGGTCCCCGCCGTGATGATCGCCGCCGCCCTGATCGCCGTCGCGGGGAGCCTGCTCGGTGACCCCGCCACCTGGATCGAACGCGCTCTGGTGGTGCTGGTCGCCGCCTCGCCCTGTGCTCTGGCGATTTCGGTACCGGTCACGGTCGTCGCCGCCATCGGCGCCGCCAGCAAGCTGGGCGCCCTGGTCAAAGGTGGCGCCGCGCTGGAAGCGCTGGGCAGGATCCGTGGGGTCGCCCTGGATAAGACCGGTACCCTCACCGCCAACCGGCCCACCGTCATCGAGGTGGCCACCACCCCCGACGTCACCCCCGAGCACGTCCTGGACCTCGCGGCCGCCGTAGAGGCCCGCAGTGAACACCCCCTGGCCGCGGCGATCCTGGCCGCCGCCGGCACCGTCACCCCCGCCGCCGACGTCGAGGCAGTCACCGGCGCCGGACTCACCGGCCACCGCGACGGGCACCGCATCCGGCTGGGCCGCCCCGGCTGGCTCGACCGAGGTCCGCTCACCGCCGAGGTCACCCGGATGCAGCAGGCCGGAGCCACCGCCGTCCTGGTCGAAGACAACGGACAGGTGATCGGTGCCATCGCCGTGCGTGACGAATTGCGGCCCGAGGCAACCGAAGTCATCACCCAGCTGCGCCGCGACGGCTACCAGGTGGCGATGCTCACCGGCGACAACCACGCCACCGCGGCCGCCCTGGCCCGCGAAGTCGGCATCGACACCGTGCACGCCGATCTGCGCCCCGAAGACAAAGCCCGACTGATCGAACAGCTCCGCACCCAGCGCCCCACCGCGATGGTCGGCGATGGCGTCAACGACGCCCCCGCACTGGCTACCGCCGACCTCGGCATCGCGATGGGCGCCATGGGCACCGACGTCGCCATCGAAACCGCCGACGTCGCACTCATGGGTGAAGACCTACGCCACCTGCCACAAACATTCACCCATGCCCGCCGCGCCCGACGGATCATGCTGCAAAACGTCGGCCTATCCCTCGGACTGATCATTGTGCTGATGCCGCTGGCTTTGTTCGGGGTGCTCGGGTTGGCCGCCGTCGTGCTCGTCCATGAACTCGCCGAAATCGTGGTCATCGCCAACGGTGTGCGCGCCGGCCGCACCACAGCACTGACCGCACTCACCGCACAGCGGTCAACCAACCTAGCCACCGCGACCGCAGTGGGTGCCCCGTCGTGACCACCGATGGCACACACCCATGATCCTGTCGTCGGTTCTGCCCGCGATCGGGCTGTTCATCGTCACCAACATCGACGACATCATCGTGCTTTCACTGTTCTTCGCCCGCGGCGCAGGACAACGCGGGACCACCTCCCGGATCACCGCCGGCCAATACCTGGGATTCGCTGGAATTCTCGGCGCCGCCGTCCTCGTGACCCTAGGTGCGGGCGCATTCCTGCCGCCCGACGTCATCCCGTTCTTCGGACTCATCCCCCTCGCCCTGGGACTGAAGGCGGCTTGGCAAGCCTGGCGCGGAAACGGTGACGATGATGGTGACGCGAAGGTTGCGGGCAAGACCGTCAGCGTCTGGGCGGTCGCTGGCGTGACCTTCGCCAACGGCGGCGACAACGTCGGCGTCTACGTCCCGGTCTTCCTCAGCGTCGGACACGCAGCCGTCGTGGCCTACTGCGTCGTCTTCCTTCTTCTCGTCGGGGTGCTGGTGGTCATCGCCAGATATGTTGCCACCCGCCGCCCGATCGCGGAGATCCTCGAACGATGGGAACACATCCTGTTCCCGATTGTTCTGATCGGACTGGGTATTGTCATCCTGATCGGCGGCCTAGCTTTCTAGCTCGTCTAGTATTTCCATCTACGTATGCCTCACGGTCGGCTGGCAATGGGTTTTCCTACGAATATGGTTGCAAGATAAAGACTTTTGCATCAGGTATGAACGATCATTGATTTATCGCGGGACTTCCGGATGATCTGCTGGTTGTTCAGCCAGCCGTCGAGGGCCGCGGTGGTCGCCGTCTCATCCTCGGCGCCGAACACTGCGTTCGCGGCTGCCAAGAGAGCTACGCGGGCGACACTGGGATCGCCGGTGCGGTTCAACAATGCTGGCCGCTGGTCAATGATGACTGCGGCCATCCGGACTGTTTCGACGTAGGTGGCGATGTGCAGGTTGACCGTTGAGATGCTGGCCCATCGCCCCCGTAATGCGATACCGGTGGCCGCGCTATCACCGAGACCGTCATCCCGTCGGAATCGGCGCTGCCGCAGCACTATACGTGATGCGTCGTTGATCGCTAGCTCAACGATGTCGGGGGCATTGCGCTTGGCCAGGGCATGATGTGCCCTGGCAGATCGGGCAACAGCTGGATGGTGTTTCAGTGACATCTGATCGTCCCATCGCTGGGCGGAGGGGCCAATCCAGCGGCCGTGGCGATGACAGACGGTGAGGTGGTCGGGCAACCAGCAATGGACCGGCTGGGGCACCCCTCGCCGTGCTGTGCAGTACCGGCAAATCGGGCGGGCACGTGCCCGCTGGCGGGTGAGATCACGTTCATCAGCGGTCAGGCCCCGCAGTCGGGCGCAGAGGACATGTCGTGGGTAGCCGCTGAGGCGGGCGAGGCGCTCAGGGTCGACGTAATGGCTCTCGCGTGCGGCGTAGTCGCGCAGGCTTTGGGGTGGGATTCTGTTGGCGTGGGCGAGTCGGGTGGTGAAGGAGTACACGGTCTCATCGCGAAATGCGGTGACTGACTGCGGAAGTGGTCGTGGTGGGAGTCGGGGCCAGTCGGTGATCACTGCTATCCGGCGCTGCGTTGGGCTGAGGCCTGAGCCGCGTAGTCGATGAGGACGCTGTCCAAGCCCTCGCGGTCGATGTGTTCGGTGTGGTCCAGCATTGCCCGGATGGCTGCCGAGCGGATGAGGTGGGCGAGGCTTCCGATCATTCCGCCGGTGCGCTGGTGCAGGTGTTTCGTCTGGCGCACGAGCGTGCCCGGCTCGTGTCGGTGCAGTCGCAGGGTTCCCTCCATCGCGGCGACCAGAGCCCGCCACTCCTGCCCATACGGGAAGGCCGCTGTGTTGATGACACCGCAGCGCCCGGCAAGCTGGCGGCCGCGAGTACCGGTAAACACTCCGGAGCGTTCGACGTCAATGCCGGCGTAGACGAAGGTCGCGGGCAGGTGTTCGGTGAAGTACTTGAGGTGATCGGAAAGTTCTTCTCCGGCACGGGTATCGAGATTGAGGTTATGGATCTCGTCGACGACCACTATGTCGGTACGCGCATCGATGAGCACTTGGCACACCGCGTCGGCGATATCGGTGACGTTCATCCGTCGTACCGGTGGAAGCCCGAGGAAGCGGGCGAATTCCATTGCGAGCTTGCGTGCTGAGCCCTTCGGTGGAGCGGTCACGTAGACGACAGGGATGCGGGTTTTGTCCGAGTAACGGGTGCGGATCCGAAGTTCGTGGAACCGGCCGAGTTGTTTGATGGCCGTGGTCTTTCCGGTGGCTGCGCCACCGGAGACGATCAGCCCTCGCCGGGCGCCGATCTCGCGTTGATTCAGCAAAGTGAGCAGCTGACCCTCGTTGGTGATCTTCTGGATCGCCGAGGTGGTCACCACGACGAGCTCGGAATGGTGGGCCACCCTGGCCTCGTTGTAGGCGATCCGATCAGCATCGTCGAGATCGGACCAGTCTTGGTCGGGCAGCAAGGTGAATTCAGGCCGGTCAGCGTCAATGAACCGTCGCCACCCTTCCAGGGTTGTCGTCGGCTGCCGGCGCTCCTCGAGTTGACTGATCGGACTCACCAATGCCACTGCTCGGCCTCCTTACGTGCGTCGAACACCGGCAACGGGATGACATCAGCAAGATCGTCATCGTCGGAGTTCGCTGGCCTGTCGGTGCTCACCTCAGACGGTTCCTGGTTCTGGTTGGTGCCCTCGACACTGGGGTGTGGCCAGGACGGCTCGGGGATGGATCGGGCCCTGGCGGCTGCGCGTCGAGCTGCTGGCGGGTCCTGCTGGGTGTCGGGGCCGCGTTCGGCACGGTCCAGCAGGGCGTCGGCCGCCGCCGCGATCTCGGCTTCGGTCACCGGATCTGCGCCCCTTTCGGCGACGATCGCTTGGGCCTGTTTCCACACGGTGTCCCCGAACGGCACTGCAGCGGTGCGCATGTGGGTCCAGGTCGCGGTGATCCAACCGTCGTCGTGGTGATTGCGAACCCAAATCTGAGAGACGTCATAGGGGTCGTAATGAACCTCCCACCGGCCGTTGCGGGAACGAACCCCAGAGTCGACTCGCCGGTACGGGTTCAATGCCCGGGCATCGTAGGTCCGGTGATTGACCCGGATACCCGCTGAGCCGATGGTGCGCCACGTCGCGGGCAACAACTCGATGTAAGCATCAGCGCTCAGAGGCACCGGGACGTAACCAGCGACTTCGACCAGGGCCGCGAACTTCTCGTTCGGCGTCAGCGCTTTGCCCGGGGTCACCGGGTCACGTAGTCCGTCGTGGGGACGGTTCTGCCACACCGCGACGAGCCACTCATCGAGCAACGCCTGCAGTTCCACCAGCGACCACACTGCGTCCTGGTCGGCGTTCTTGCCGCGACGTTCCACGCTGGAACCGACATACCCGGCGACATACTGGGCGAACAATGTACCCACCGACTGCAGGGTGCGTTCCACCTTCGGTTTGTCGGTGGGCTGATCCGGATGAGCGGGTTGCAGGTTGATGCCCAGTGAGCAGCACGCCTGCTCAAATGTCTTGGAGAGAAACGCTTTCCCGTGATCACAGACGATGGTCTCGGGAGCGATCACCGGGCGAGCCGCGGCATCGGCGAGCCGTTGATCGATATCGGTCAAACGCCGATGCGGCAACACCGAGCGTGACAACCGCAACGCATCGGACCAACCCGGGCGCATCGGCTCTGGGGTCAGCGCCTTGGCCAACAGCAGCGCGGCATCGACGGCCTTGGTGGTGGGCCGCAGAACTGCCGCCGGGATCGAGCGGGTGACGTTGTCGACCATGGCGGTCAGCTCCACCCGATCGACTACACCGTCGTCAAGGACCACCCGCACGTCCAGCGGGGTGGAGTCGATTTCCACCATTTCACCGGGACGGGCCGCGGTTACCGTGCCGAAGGGGCCGTCGGGTTGCTTGGCCAATGACCTGCGAGTACGGGCGGAACCGAAGGTGTGTTTGCCTTCCTCCAGGCGTTTGACGAGCCGGTAGAAGGTCGCCTGTGACGGGGCCTTCGGGGCGTCGTCGGGACCGTATTCGGCCAACAGCGCCTTCTCCAGCTTGCGCTGAAGTCTGCTCACCGTGCCGGTTGATAGCTCAGTTTCGTTGTCGATCAGACGCCGGACCACGGCAACGACACGCTCATCGACACGGCCCAACACTGGACGTTTGGCGAGATAGCGGCCGTCCACCAATCCCAGAAGACCTTTGGCCTCGTAGCGAGATCGCTGACGCTGCAGGGTGATCAACGCCAGATCGTGACCGGCTGCTCGAAGCTCCTCAAGCTTGGTCAGCTCCCTCTGGCGAAGGGATCGGACCGCCGGATCGAACTCTGGCCGGATTGGCTGCCCAGGCGGACTTTCGGGTCGGCGCCCGGTCAATACCTCAACGATGTGCTGCTCCCACCATCGTGCGCGATCAGCGACCTCCTCGGGGACACCTTCGAGCGCCTCAACAGACCACAGCACCGGTCGTGACCCCGCCAGAACCTCCAGAGTCGAATCGGCCAATACCATCGACAGGGGAACGGTTGTGCGTTCACCAACAGCGTCGACAAGCCGTACCGATCCTCCGGCCAGACTTGCGACCGTGAAAACCCGTGAACCTAGACGGATTTCATCGCCTTCACGGATCACACCGCCTCGAAGCGAACTCATAACGCTGCCGCGCTCACTGCCGTCCGATCGTCGAGGACCGTCCGGGACAGATCGACCACCAAGCGTCGATGCCAGAGCAGATGGAACAGCACAGGCAGCACCACCAGCGGGTCGCCCACCGCCGTCGCGCCCTCCAGAAGGGGCTGCTCGCGGGCGAAACAGCTCAACAGTTCTGCCGCCACGCCAGGTCGCAACGCTCTCGGATGCCGGTACCCAGACAGCCACCGCAGGTTCGCCGCCAGCACAGGGTCCAATACACCGACGCGCCGGTACTGCCAGCCGGCCGCAATGCACACGACCTCCGAGCGGGCGAACAACTCCGCATCAGACTCAGGAATCCGGTCATCGGGACGAACATCGACGATCACGACCGTGCCGTCGGATCTGCGAGCGTAGTAGTCGGGCACATGATGACGGCCATCGGGCCATCGCAGCCGAAAAGGTTGGGAGGCAACGCCAACGGTTTCAGGATTAGCATCCAATGCCATCAGCTGATCCCGCTCAACCCACGATTCATAACCGATGTGCCGGCGCGTCGTCGCGAACCACCACAGCCCAGGAAAATTCCGTTGCCCACGAAACGACGGAAACGACCGCACCGGCTCGCAATCGACATCGAACCGGATCCCATGAGCCAACTCCAATGGAAGACGGGAAGTCCCATCCACGTCGGCTACCTCAAACACCGCATCGCACCGGCCCGCGGCAACAGCATCACCGGCCAGCATCGACATGCCCAGAACGGTACCGGCTGTATCAGATCAAATGAGAAAGGCGCGCCGATGTGTCACATCAAATGAGAATGCTTCAGATCGGATGAGAACTGACACATGTTGCCTCGGACAGCGCCCCGCCCCTAATGCAGCACTATGCGGTCCACTGGAATCGAATCGTCACAGTGATGAAACGATCCAGGAGGTGGGCCGGTTCGATGGGCGGCAGCGTCGGCCGACTGCGCCCCATCATGACCGCCGGCGCAATGCCAAGCGCTCTGGCCAGGTACACCAGGACGAACGCTGTCGGAACGCGCATCGGCCAGAATCTGGACTGCGCACTCGCAGATGTTCCTGGATTTCGCCCGACATTCTCATGCTTTCGCGGATGGCAAGCCGGCCTCCTCCGCGACCCGCAATTCCCACAACAGGGTCATTTGGCCGGGCCTGATCGTCGATGGGGCCACAGTGACGAAGCGGCGTGTTGGTCAGGCCGGAGGCTCAACTTCGGTGAACACCGCACCTTCGACCCTTCTGAGCCGGATCGGCACCTTGATCGGTCGAGGGATGCGGCCGGGATGGGACTCTGGAGCCCGTCGTCCAAACTCCTGCACCCGTGCCGGCGCCCTGCTGACCAGGAAGGTGGGACGGCCCCCTGGATGGAGGTACGCATACTCCCCCATTGGTCGATCGCCAACCAGAACTGCGGCTGCTCATCGGCTCGCTGGACCCACTCCACGTCCGGGTCGCCGTCGAGATAGAAATCGCTCTTACCCCTCGTGCGTCCGTACACGTGGGCGGCCAGGAAGGCGCGTTCCTGGGTGGAGTCGATCTCACCGACCAATGTCCAATGATTCCCGGGAGTTTCGCCGTCGTAGTCGATGTGTTTCGACGTGGTGGAGATCCACACCTGCGGTCGAGTCATGAATCCCTTTCAGCGGGTGGTGCCGTCGGGTGACTGCGTCTCCAGGAGCGCCGCCGGTGCAATACCGAGGGCGCGGGCCAGGTGCACCAGGACGACCACTGTCGGACTTTTGCGGCCGAACTCGATGTGGCTGAGGTGGACTCGGCCGATTCCGGCGCGTTCTGCGAGTTGCGCCTGGGTGAGCCCGGCGGCGATGCGGCGTTCACGGATAGCGGCGCCCAGCGCGGCAAGGATCTCTGGCCCGTCGTCCGTCCGCAGGTCTACCACCCTGCCGCCCTCCTCCCGGTGCGCCGTCCCAGTCGCTCGTGTCGATCAATCTCGATCCACCCAGCGAAGCATTTCATAGGATACACGCTGGTGTTGATGCCCCTACCCGGTGAAGGATTGGTGTTGGGCTGGTCGTCAGGAAGTTCCCCATGTGGTTATGGCGGGCTCGGAGTCGACCGGGCTGGACCACAGGCAGGCGAGTGTCCGGCCGGATGCTTGGGCCGTGGGAAGCGGAAATGCTTTGCTGACCACCGGCACGGCCTGCATGAACGCTTCGGCCGACTGTTTAGCGGTGATGTTTTCTCCCTCGTGCAGGACTTTGTTTCGCCGGTCGATCAGCTCTGCCTTGAACGGGTCCGGGAGGGGGGCTCCGAGCTCTTTGAGAAGGGTCGTCTTCCCTCCGAGGGTTTTGTGGGACTTGAGCAGGTTCTCCCGCTTGTCCTCATCGGTATTCTGCAGTTGCTGGTCGATCAGTTGGGTGACTGCGAGTTCGGCGGCGATGGCGGCGTCGATGACGGCGCGGCGGTGTTGGCCTGCCCGCTGGAGTGCGCGTGCATCGCGAAGCAGTGTCCATGCCAGTGGCGGTGTGGTGGTCGCCAGTTCGAGGCAGTCCTGCAGTGTTTCCGGGGTGACGGCGAGGACCTTGTCGGGTTCGGGGACTCCGGTTCCGCCAATCGGCATGGGTTGGCGGGTGCCGTCGTCGGCGACTGTCCACACCGACGTGTTGGAATAGGTATCCAGCCAGAATCCTTCCTCGTGGCCCACTTGTGCGAGGCGTTGGTTGGTCGAGATCTCCAGCCACGTCCGGACGTTCTCCCACCATGAGTCCATGTTGTGGCGAATCTCCAGTGCAAGAAGAGCTTCCCACTCACCGCGCAGGCCCTCCTTCACGTCTTTGAGGTCGGTCTCGATCGTGAATGCCAAACGCTTGATGACCACACCTTGGAAAGGCCCGCTGCGATGATACGTTCCCCACTCCTTGTCTGGACTCGGCCGTGTGGGCACCCAACCGTGCGGGGGTGCAAGGAAATCAGAGATTGCGGTGTTGTTGGTGTCGAATGATCGTGGCAGAAGTACCGTCGCGGGAAAGGTGCCGTCCTCGGTCGTCAATGCAGTGGAGTAGCTTGGTCGCGCCGAGAGTAGATCGGCGTGGGCCAGAAGCGGTCTGCGAATGTCGTAACACCATTCGAGACGAACCACGTCTGCAGATCCTGCACTGTTGTGGGAGTCCATGCCAGACATACTCGCCAACGTACATGCGCGTTCCCGAGGGTTGTGAACCGTCCCGGGTTTGATGCCGGCGATTGAGTGACGAGTCCATGCACCTGTCCGACTGGAAACAGCTTCGGGATGATGTGAGCCGTTCACGGGTCCCGTTGGCATGCACCGCGATTGCCGATCGAGTCGAGCCGACATGGCTGCGCCGTGACTGCCCTCTGGCAACTGCACATACCGCGATTCGCACCGGGCTGCGAAGTTCGAAAAGACATGTTCGTTGAGACAGTGGACATCCGCATGACACGTGCACTGAGACGATGACACCCCGCCTGAGACAACCACCACCCCCATTCTCCCGGGTGTTGCTTATAGTAAGCATACTGGTGTATCCTATAAGCATCACCGCGGTGGGCGGTCGTCGTCGCAGCCGCTGTCGTCATCATCATCACAGGGAGGGGATCATCCAATGTCCACCATCAGCGTTTCCGAACTGCTTCTCTTGAGCCCCAACGAGATTGAGATCGAAGAGAATGTGCGCCTGGACCCCCGCCTCGAGGGGGAGTTTCTGGCCTCGATCGCAGAGCATGGCGTGCTGGTGCCAGTGCTCGCTGTGCGCATCGACGGACAGGGCAAGCCTCTCGTCAGGGAGGGGCAGCGTCGCATTCAGGCCGCGCGTCAGGTCGGGCTGGAGTCGGTGCCGGTGTATGTGCGCACCGTTGACGGGTCCGAAGAGGCGGTGCGTGCACGGCGGGTCATCGAGCAGATCGTGACCAATGACCACCGCGCTCCACTCACCGATGCCGAACGCGCCCGTGGGATCAGGCAGCTTCTGCTCGACGGGGTGTCGCCGGCCAAGGTCGCCAAGGGTCTGTCGACAACGAAGGACGTCGTGGCGGCGGCGAAGGTGGCGGCAGAGTCCGGGTCGGCGATGTCGGCGCTGGACGCGGGCCAGTTGACCCTGGAAGAGGCCGCTCTGTTTGCGGAGTTCGACGGCGACGAAGAGGCCCAGGCGGTGCTGCTGCGGTACTCCGGCACCGCCTCGTTTGCCCATCGGATCGCGCAGCTGCGTATTGAACGTCAGGATAAGGCGCTCCGCGCGGCGGCTGCTGCGGAGTACGCGGCCCGCGGTTACACGGTGCTGGACCGTCGACCGGGATACTTTGACCGCGAATACATTTCGGTTGAGGATATCCGGGATGCTCATGGTGAGCGGTTGACCAACGAGCGGGCTGCCGCGATGGATCCCCAGCACTGGGCGGTCTGGCTCGGCTCGCAGGAGGCGTACGTCGACGCCGAGACTGGAGAACCGGTCGATGAGGAGGACATCGACTTCGACACGGCTGACGATCCCGATCTCGAGCCTGCCGATGACTTGCGCCACTTCCGGTCGGTCACCGAGACAACGATCTGGGTGGCGCAGTATTTCTGTCACGATCTGCACGGTGCGGGAGTGCGCTTGTCGGACTCGGCGGCACGCCGTTTCGGGGTCGATGCCGCCGAGGTCGACGGCGATCCCGACGAGGCTGCCGAGCGTGAGCGGGTGCGCAAGGAGCAGGAGAGCGCTGAACGGCGCAGGGTGTTGGCGCTGAACCGCCTGGGCTTGGCGGCGCAGACGGTTCGTCGGGAGTGGGTGCGCGATCATCTGTTGTCTCGCAGTAAGGCCCCGACGGGCACCGCGTTGTACCTGGCCAAGGTCGCGGTCACCCAGCCGGACCTGTTCAACGACTATCACGGCCGGCATCTTGTGCCGGAGTTGTTGGGTCTGCCGCCCAACAAGGACGCGTCGGAGGCGGTGGACAAACTCCCGGCCAGCGGTGACGGCCGCGCTCTGGTGATCCTGCTCGGGATGGTGCTGTCCACTGCTGAGGTTCGCACGAACAAGGACTCCTGGAGGGCACCGCAGGACTTCACCCGGGACTACCTGCATTTCCTGGAGGACAACGGTTACCCGCTCAGCGACATCGAACAGGTGATGATCGGGGCACGGAGTGCCGATGAGGTGTATCGCGACCAATGTGTGAAGGACTGAGCGGCGGGGCCTGGGTTTCAACCAGGCCCCAAATAACCTGCGCTGCACTGTCGGTGACTTGGCCTATAGTGATGGCAATCGCCGAGTCACGCGGCGGGAGCTGCGAACGGTGCGGGCCGCGACCCCGCATCTTCAGGGCAGTCAGTCCCCATAGGGACCGTGACGGTTTCACCCTTCTGCACTGCACGTTGACAGGTGGTCGCGGCACCGGGCGACGCGCATCGTGACAGGAGGTCGTGATGACTGATTCGGCGCGGGTGAAGAAGTTGGCCCGCCAGTTCATGCAAACCCATCCCGGGGTGCGCTATCAGCAGGCTCTGGCGGCCGTAGTGGCGGGCACCAGCGCAGCCCCCACCGAGCAGGACTGGCTGCGACTGGTGGGGGGAGTCCCCAGCCGAGACGCCCTGGCGGATCGCTGGTCTACGACGCTGACATCGCACCACCTGCGGTGGCCGGTCGGCACACACCCGGGGTCCGGCGGCGCTGCCCAACCCGTGTGGGTTGACCTCGCACAGCCGAGCCTCGGTGGCGACGGCACCCACGCCGCTATCGTCGGCTGGGGGCCTGACACCCTCGGTGTCGTTGAGACCTTGCTCATCAGCCTGGCCGCCTGGCATAGCCCAGGCCGGCTGCGGTTCGTCGTGGCGGGCTGTCCGGTGGGCTTGGCGGCGAAGCTGCCCCACCTTGTGGCCGACGATCTTGAGCCAGTCCACCGACGGCCCGAGGCCCTGGTGGATCTGCTCCGCCGGGAGCTTCGACACCGCGAGGAGGAGCTTCGGCGCACCCACTGCAGGGACATCCACGCCCATCGTGAACGGGCAGCGCAGGTCGGCGGCGCGGCCCTACCTGACCTGCTCATCGTCCTGGCCGACCTCGACGTGCTCACGGACGCTTATCCCCTCGTCGCTGAAGTTGTCGAGGTCGTGGCAGGCAGTGGCCGTTCACTGGGGATGCACTTGGTGGTCTCAACGGAAGCGCCGTCATCCGCCTCGTCACAGGCGTGGCGGCGTCTGGCCCATCAGATCGAGGTGCTGCTACTGGGACCCGACAGCACCGGGTGGACCCTGAGTGCAGATATCCCCTCCTCCCCCGCGGACCCGGCAACCACGGGAACGGGGAGGGTGTGGATCGCGCATCGCCCCAAGGGGCACCAGTCCACCTCGGTGCAGGTCTTTCCCGAGCCGAAATCCGGACATACGCGCGATCTTTGCCGTGTGATCAGTGCGCCACTCGAGGCCACCGGTGGGGTGGCCGGCGCCGGGCAGGAAGAGAGGATATGGGCCGAAGCCGGCGACTGGGGGTGCGGCGACGGACCCTATCTGATCGTCCAGAGCGGGCTCTATCACGACGGCGTCCTGCTGGAGTCACCGTCGACGATCGCGTCTCTTCCTCTGCGGGACCGCAGTGACCGGCAGGAGATCGACGCCGCTCTGGCCGTGGTCGGGTTCTGCGCGGACTGGGAACAGCCCGTCGAGGCCACCGAGTACGGGATCGCCTTCGCGGTGAGCGCCGTGTGATGCGGCGCAAGCCCAGTCGAGAGTGGTCGCCGGTGCTGTTGCCGGAGATCAGGGACAGACAGCGAGACGGGTTGTACCGCTGGGTCGGTGAGCAGCGCGAGATGCTCACCGACCCCGACCATCCCGTGGGGGCGCCCACGAGTGAGCGGGTCGTGGCCCGGAAAGCTCTGCGTGTACAGGCCGACAGGGTGGAGGAGATGGCTCGCGATGTGCATCGAGCCAGCCTCTACTGGGTGTCGCGGGACATGACCCGTCTAGCAGCTCAGGCCGCGCCCGGCCTGCCACCGTGGACTCCCCTGGCGGCTCTACCCTGTGCGACGGGCCTGCTGGCCTGGGCCACACCGGCATCCACCCCAGAGTCGGTCTCCTTCGGCGACCACGGCGAGAAACTGCATGGTGCGACACGGACATTCGACGCTGCGCTGTGGACCCTACGACCGGAGGGTCTGTGGGTGGAGATCCTCAGCCACGTCGGTGGCACTCCCCCGCTGACGGGAGTGCTCAGCATCCGGATCGCCAATCCGGACCAACCCCGCACCGCGGAGCAGGACATCGCGGGCACGACCGAGGAGGAGCCGGCACCGGAGCTGTCGATCCTGGCCAGCGCGTGGCTGTTGATGGGCCAGCCAAAGGTGGCCGCCGTCGAACAGCGGAGCAGCGTCTTCCCCACCGGCACGAAACCGCAGGCCGAACCGGATCCGGTCACGGTGTCGATCGTTGATCTGCGGCGCGTCGAGCACGGTGAGGCCGAAGGCAGGGAACGGACGGCGAGGCGGACGTACCACCGACGGTGGTGGGTGGACGGCCACTGGCGTCAACAGGCCTGTGGGCCCGGCCGAGCCCACCGCCGCCCGGTGTGGATCGCTCCGTACGTCAAGGGCCCCGATGACGCACCCCTAATGCAGGACAAGGTCCGCGTGTGGCGACGCTGAGTTGCCGACCGTGCCGTGCTCAGTCAGATCGGCGGCGATGTGGGGCCAGCACCGGTGACAGACCGTGGACGCCTCCTCCAGGGGCAGTTGGGAACGTGGTAGACCACGGTCGGACCGGTGTCGTCGCTTCACGACGCACCGTGGGTCGCTCTGGGGGTGTCGGTGTCAGGGTCGGTCTTCGCGGTGCAGCAGCAGGTAGTGCTCACCGAGTTGCTGGGTGTGGAACAGCGGGGTGTGCCTGGGGAGGATGTCGAGGCAGTCGGCGGCCTCGGTCCAGGTGGCTTGGCAGGCGGGGCAATCGGTGTGGGCGAGGTGGGCGAGGCTGATCAGCCAGGCTTCGGTGGCGGCGGTCAGTGTGGTGAATGTTCCTGCGATCACCGGCATCTGGGTGGTGGTGTAGGGGTGCCGGTAGATCGTCAGGGGGTGGCGTGGGTGGAAGCCGGCGGATGGTGATCCGGGGATGTGCAGGTCTTCCCCGTTGGTGAGGTGGTTCAGGCGGTCGCGGGTGTAAGCGTTGAGTTGGTCGATGTGGAGGCGGTGCAGGGTCGTGGGGGTGGTCATCGGCTCAGCCCTGGTTCGTCTGTGCTGCGGGTGCGGTGGCGGTCGAACCGATGCTGCTGCTGGGTCCACCACTGCTGCTGTTCGGCGGTCAGATCGCTGTTGGCGTGCTGGTTTCCCTGTTCGAGGGATCCGTGGCGCTGATGGTGTGGGGTGGGGATGAGTGCCGCGAGGTGGGGGTGGTCGCGCCAGGCGTCGCCGTAGAGGGCGTGGCCGGCCCACAGGCTGATGGCGGGGACGGCGGGTCCGGTCAACTGCAGCGGAGGGGTGTGGTCCTCCTCGAAGGACATCACGAGGGTGCGGGTGTGGGGTTGGGGGTAGAACTCGGCGAGGTCCTGGTACCAGAACGACACGTAGCCGCCGTCTGGGCGGCTACACATCAGCCGCAGGTTGGTGGTGAGCACGGCAACGGGACGGTGGTTGCGCCAACTGGCCTGGGCGTCGTGGTCGGCACGGGTTCGGCGGCTGCGGTTGATCGCTCCTTGGGTGGCCATCGCGCCGGCCATGAGCAGTGGGTTGACGAAGAACGGGGCGTTGGCGCGGTCGTAGTGGCCGTCGCCGCGCAGCAGTCGGCTGTAATGGGCGGGGGCGCTGAGTCGGGTGACCTCGTTGGGTTGCAGCAGCGGCCCGTGGGTGGCCACCACGGGTGGTTCCGCTCCCCTGCTGAGCGCCGCGGCGCAGCCTTGGGCGTAGGTCCACCACCGGTCTTCGTCTCCGCGCTGCTGTGGTCCGGGCAGGGACCGGGTGTCGGCATGCCTGTGGTGGCGGGCGTTCACAGCGCCAGTCCCTCGTCGTTGTCGCGTTGTCCCTGTTCCTGCAGGGAGGCCAGGTAGTCGGCGGCCCGGGCGCGTTCGGCGATCTTCTGGGCGAAGCGGTACTGCTCGGCGGTGTCGAATCCGGACTGCTCCAGCAGGAACGGCGTGGGGTTGAGGTGCAGTGACCAGCCTGGTTCGCGGCCGGAGAGTCGCATTCGGTGGGCTGATTCGGCGGCTCGGGCTTTGGCCTCCTCGGACTCGGCCTCCAACCGCAGCATGGTGGTCAGGGTGGCGTGTTCTTCGCGCAGCGCGGCGAGTTCCTCGCCGCGGTCGAACGGTTCGACCTCGGTGGCCTGCAGGTCCTCGATCTCCTCGCTGAGCCGGTCGTGGTTGCGCTGGAGGCGTTCGTAGTGCTTGGGCAGGTCTTTGTAGAGGTTCTCCGCGCGGGTGAGCAGCCCGCGGGCCTTGGCGCCGCCGCTGTCGTCGAGGGTGGCTGCGGAGCTGTGCAGGTCCATCACCGTGATCTCGACTTCGGCGGAGGGCACCTCGGCCTTGATCCACAGTTTGTCGTTGATGTGCTCCCGTCGTGCGACCAGGTCGACGCCGTTGATGGACACGTTGAGTGGGCGGTACTCGTAGCCAGGGGCGTTCTTGAGTGCGTGGTAGGTGTTCCGGCAGACGCTGGCGAAAGCCTCGGCGGTGTCTTTGCGTTCGGGGTGGGTGCGGCCTTCGACGACGATCGTGGGTCGTGCGTCGGGGTCACGGCCGGCGACGTCCTCGGCGGTGGGTGCCAGGGTCTGCAGGTCGTTGGCGAGGATGCCCAGTTTGCGTTGGGCGGCGGCGATTTCGCGGTCGCGACTGACCAGGGTTTCGTGGTGGGAACGTTCCAGGGCGGCGAGTTGGTCGATCTGGTCCTGTAGCTGGACCTGCCGGACGTACCGCGGGTCGCCGGTGGCGATGGCCTTGGTCTCGGCGGCTGAGGCGCTGAGGTCTCCCCCACCGACGTCCTCGACTTCGTCGACGGCGATGTCGGCGCGTTTGACCTGTTCGATGAACAGGGACTTGGCTTCGATCTTCTGCCACATCACGGTGTCGTAGCTGCCCTCGACGACGTAGTTGAAAATGTGGACCTCGCGGTTCTGGTTGCCCTGCCGGATGATGCGGCCCTCCCGCTGTTCCAGGTCAGCTGGCCGCCAGGGGACGTCGACATGGTGCAGCGCCACCGCGCGGGTCTGCACGTTGGTGCCGGTGCCCATCTTCTCGGTCGATCCGATCAGCACCGACACCAGGCCCTTGTTGCACTCATCGAACAGTCGCAGCCGGTCCTCGGCCTTCTCGGCGTCGTGGATGAATCGGATCCGATCGGCCGGCATGCCGCGTTCGATGAGCTCGTCGCGGATCGCGGAGTACATGTTGAAGCTGCCTTTGGGTTTTCCGGCCTTCTTGGTGGGGGTGCCGCGGTCGCAGAACACGATCTGCAGGGCACCGGGATTGGACATCTCGTGGCCGTGTTGGGGGTCGCGGTAGACGCGATCGGCGGTGGCTGTGTGCACCGCCATGATCTGGTCGGCCACTGCGGCGGTGCGCGAGTAGGCCGGGGCGGGCAGGTGCACCATGCGCGGGTCGAGGCTGGCCTCGCGGCCGTCGTTGCTGATCTTGAGGATGTTGTCTCGGGCCATGTTCTTCGGGTCGATGGCGCTGGCCCTATAGCCCAGGTCGGTGATGAAGTCCTTGAGCTCCTGGTCGGCCGGGATGTTGACGATGGTGCGTTTGCCGCCGACGAGTTCGGGCAGTTCGATGTTGGCCTGGTCGAGCACCTGGTTTCGGGTGATGACGTCGGTGAACACCGAGGACAGTTTCAGCAGCTCTTGGAGATTGGTGAACTTGCCCACCCGGGTGACGGGTTTGAGTTGGGTTCCGGTGGCGTTGACCTCGACGGTGTTGATGGTGGAGGTGAACGCCGCACCCCAGTCGTTGAGGTGGAACACCCCGGCGTCTTCGAGCAGGTCCGGCCGCAGATAGCGCTGCATGACGTACATCTCGCCGAGACTGTTGGCGACCGGGGTTCCGGTGGCGAAGGTGGCGACGCGTTCGTCGGCCGCAGTGGGCTGGCGGCCGACGGCGATTGCCTCCTCCCGGCGGCGGATGCGGAGCATGTCCATCTTCATCGCAAGGTCGTCGGCGCGTTCGGAACCGTTGGGGCAGGCTAGTTCTCGCACTGCGGACAGCCGAGTGCGGTTTTTGAACATGTGCGCTTCATCGATCAGCAGATAATCTGCACCCGACATCTCGAATCGCAGGCCGGTGTCCTTTTTGGCCTGGTCGGTGAGGTCTTTGAGTTTGGTTTCGTAGCGCTGCAGCGCCTTCTCGAGTCGTTTGACGCTGGTCGGGGTGGTTTCGTCGTTGGTGGCGCTGAGTGCTTCGCGCAGGATTTCCAGTTCGCGTTCGATGTAGTCGCGCTGCACGTCGGGCCCGACGGGGATGGCCTCGAACAGCGACTGGGGCACGATCACCATGTCCCAGTCCGAGGTGGCCGACTGGGCGACGAAGCGGCGGCGGCCTTCGGGGTTGGTTCCCGGTGTGCCGAGGAGGATCTCAGCGCTGGGATACCACCATTTGGCCTCTTTGCCGACTTGTTCGATGATGTGGTTGGGGACCACGATCCAGGGTTGGCGGGCCAGGCCGAGTCGGCGCAATTCCATGGCGGCCATGAACATGGTGCCCGACTTGCCGGCGCCGACGACGTGGTCGAGCAGCACGTTGGGCTCGGCGATGATGCGGGCCACGGCATCTCGCTGGTAGGGGTGCGGTTCGAAGCGGGTGGACAGGCCGGGCAGGGAGAGTGCGGCTCCGGAGTATTTCGGCGCCCGCAGGCTGTTGAAGCGTTCGTTGTAGACCGCGACGAGTTCGTCGCGGCGGGCTTCGTCGGCGAAGATCCACTTCTGGAAGGCCTCGGTGATCTTGGTGGCCTTGGCCTGCACGGCGACGGTGGCGTCGCGGTTCACGCCGGTCCTGCCGGTGCGTTCGGTCTCCTCGGCGGTGTACTTGACGACGATCTCCTTCTGGTTGCACACCATTTCGAGCAGGTCGATCGCGTCGCGGTTGTCGAACCGGGTGCCCCAGGTCTCGAAGAAGCTCGCGTGGGCGCGGTCCTCGTTGGGGCATTCGATGGTCCACACGCCCTGGATGTGGTCGACCTTGACCCGCGGCATCTTGTGCTCGGAGGGGGCGAAGGTCTCGCGGGCGAACTGGGCGATGTAGCGCGGGTGGATCCACGGTGAGCCCGGGCGGGCGCTGATCTGGCTGGCCTGTTTGTCGACGGGTTGGACGCGGCGCAACGCCTCGGCGTACTCCTGGTAGCGGGCGTCGGTCTCGGCGGCCTTCTCAGCCTGTCGCAGCGCTCGGCGTACATTGCCCGACAGGGCGGTGGTGGCCGGGATCAGCACCTCGGGATCACGCAGTGAAGGAAACACCAAGCCGCGCAGGTGTTCCCGGGCGGCGTCGCGGTCGGTGCCCAGCAGGGCGGCGATGTGGTCCACGTCGACGCCGCCGTGCTGGTCGAGGCTGATGGCCAGCGCCTCCTCGGCGGTTTCGGCTCGGTCGCGCACCACGGGGGGACCGAGCAGGTCGACCGAGAAGATGGGGGCTTTGCGGACCTCTTTGGTCTGCTCGTCGTAGGACTCCAGGGCCAGCACAGTGGTCCAGGACGGATCGTTGCGCAGTGCGGTGACGATGTGGGGGCGCAGTTTGTAGGGGCTGGGGGCTTCCCAGGCCTCCTGGTCCCACTGTTCGAGCAGCTCTTCGGGCACCCGCTGGGCTTCGGGGTTCTTCTTGCGCCAGGTCTCGATCTTCTTGCTGAGCTTCTTGTCGTGCTGGTCCTGTGTGATCTCCCCGGGGGTGCTCCACTTGAACCGCTGGATCGGGCCGTGCCGTTTGACGTAGGCGTCGTAGAGGCGGTTGAGTTCGCCGCGCAGCTGCTCACGTTCCTGCGGGGGCAGCCCGTTGCGCTGCGAAGCGACCACGGCGTTGGCGGCATCGCGCAGCTTCAGCAGTTCGATGGTCTCGTCCTTGCGGCTCTGGAAGACCTTGGCCTCGACCCACTTGTCGCGGTCCCAGGACTCGAATCGGTCAGCTGCGGCGTTGTAGCGCAGGGTGCCGTAGGCGGGCAGTTGCCCGGCGGTCGCCTTGGTCAGCAGGCCGGGGTCGAAGCTGACCTCGGTGACCTCGGTGAGGCTGTCGGCGGTGGCGGTCAGGCCGCGGCCCTGCTCCACGGCGGTGTCGATGATGCGGCGCAGGCAGCGGGCCACCTGATCGGGCACCGCCGATGGGTCGAGGGTGCGCACCTGCAGAGTGGTGCTGCCGTGGATGCCGTGGCCGATCATGGGTGTGCCCAGCATGTGTTCTGGGTGCTCATGGAAGTAGGTGTTGATCGGCAGCGACGACCAGTCGTTGTCGCCGGTGAGCAGGTCCATGTCGGCCACCTGCAGCCAGGCGTCCTCCCCCGCCGCAATCTCGCGGTCGGCCTCGCGGCGGCGCAGCACCAGGATGTCGGTGACAACGTCGGTGCCGGCTACACGGCGGAACGCCGAGGTGGGCAGCCGGACGGCACCGAGAAGGTCG
The DNA here is from genome assembly GCA_041655455.1 of Leucobacter sp. Taxonomy (GTDB): domain Bacteria; phylum Actinomycetota; class Actinomycetes; order Actinomycetales; family Microbacteriaceae; genus Leucobacter. Next base: position 20,863 of record JBBAFK010000026.1, read on the forward strand.
GCGCGGGAGAAGATTTCACGCCGAGCCTTGTCGTCGACGTTGTCCATGGTGTAGCGGCTGGTGAGCACCACGACGTAGCCGCCGGGGGCGGTCAGGTCCAGCGACTTGACGATGAAGTGGTTGTGAATCGACAGTCGCTTGGGGTTGTAGGCGGGGTCGCGCAGCGCGAAGTCGCCGAACGGGACGTTGCCGATGACCGCGGCGAAGCTGCCGTTGGGCACGTTGGTGGTTTCGAATCCTTCGGAGCGGATCTGCGCCGAGGGGTACAGGTGGGCGGCCACCGCGGCGCTGATCGGGTCCTTCTCCACTCCGACCATCTGGGCGTTGTCGGGGGCCAGGCCGATGAAGGTGCCGGATCCGCAGCCGGGTTCCAGGACACGTCCGCCGCTGAATCCGGCGTGCTGCACGGCTTTCCACATGTGTTCGGCGATGGCCGGGTCGGTGTAGTGGGCGTTGAGGGTGCTCGCTGAGGCGGCACGGTACTGCCGGTGTCCGAGCACCTGCTGCAGGTATTCGCGCTGCTCGGCGTAGGTGTCGCTGCGGGCGTCGAACACCTCGGCGACCGCTCCCCAGCCTGACCAGCACGCCAGGGTCTGCTGCTCGGTGGCGGTCGCGGGGCGGCCCTCGTTCTTGAGCCGCATCAGGGTGTCGATGACGGCGATGTTGGCCAGCAGTCGGGCCTTGGTGCCCGAGGGCACCCGAATCTCGGTGCCGGGCTGGAAGTCCACCGCCGGAGGGTGCACCGCGGCGGCCTCGTCCTCCTGGACGGCTTCGGCGGCCGGGGCGGGTGGCGTCGATGCGCTGGCGCCGACGGGCTCGGTCTCCAGTGTCGGCGAGGACGCGGCGACGGCGGTCAGGGGCGGCCGGTCCTCGACGGTGTCGGTGACGGTGGCCTGCGGCGGCCGCACCAGAGTCAGCGGGGGTCGCTGGGAGGGTGTGGTCGGTTCGGCGGCGGGGGTGGTCGACGGCGAGGTGTCCTGGTCGGCGGTGAGGTCACGGTCGGTGCGGCGCAACGGCGGCAGCGGGGCACCGCCGGGGTCGATGACCCGGGGGTCGGTCGGCAGGTCGAAGCTGTCCTCGGCGAACAGCGCCAACTGGGGGTCGGCGTACTCGTCTCGCTGTCGGGGCTTCTTCCTGCGGGTTACTCGACCGGCAACCCGTCGGCCCGCAGTTCCTCCTCCACCAGCGGAGTGAGACGGGGCACCAGGTGGTGCCGGGGGCTGGTCGGCACGGGCCGGCCCTCCTCGGCGCGAGTCGCGAGCAGGTAGGCGGCCTTGACTCGGAACATCGCCGACCGCTGTGGCCACACCGTGTCCGCCAGTTCCTCCACGGCCTCGGTCGGTGGTGTCCGATAGCGGATGTCGCGCCACCGGTCCTCCCAGCTCACCTGCGGACTGGGTCTGCGAGGCGGCTCGGGCTGATCCTCGGGCGGGGGTGGGATCAGTGCGTAGAGCTCCTCCCGCACCACCGCTTCCCTGGCGTTCTGCAGTGAGGTCTCGTGCAACCCGACTGTCGTCTGATGGTCGAGGTCCTGGCCGGGATGGGCCGTCCGCCACCGACTGATTGCGTCCTCGGCCAGGTCCAGCGACAGAGTCGCGGCCTTGGTGTCCAGCCGTTCGGCCACCAGGCTCAGGAACATCTCGATCTGCTCGCCGGTCCACCCGGTCGGCAGGCCCAGCTGCCGGTAGGCGGTCTCGACCGCCTCTCGCATCCACTCGCTGCTCACGGGCTTGATTCTCCGATGCGTCGACGCTGAACAGGTCCGGTTGCTGCTGCTCCATAGCAGCCTCCCTAGTGCAATACCGCTAGTCATGGATTTCTCCCTTACCTGCGGCATCGCCCTCATCGGGGCTGCCCGAATCCGGAACCAGCACGGCTCGCCGGGCTGGGTCCCCCACTTCTGCGATCGCGATGTTGACGCGCGTGAGCGCCTCGTCGACGTCGGACAGAAGCTGCGCCACGCTCTGCGCCTGGCGGCCGAGTCTGATCTTGATGGCTTTCAGGTTGTCGCGGGCGGCGTTGAGCGGCACCAGCGCCGGGTGGGCGATGTTGGCGCCGATGCGCACCGGCGCTCCCCCACGCAGCACGTTGAGTGCCGAGCCCCGCTCCCACATCAGGAAGCGGTCGATCTTGTCGAGCGTGTCGGCGGTCGGCACGTAGCCGCGCCGCCCGAGGGTGGCCAGTGTGGAGCGGCCGGGCCCTCCGATCGCCGCGAACTTGCTCTTGGTCATGTTCAGTTCGCGCAGCCGGCGCTCGATGGCGGCCACCAGTGCCTTGTAGTCCCACTGGTGGGGGTCATCGAGCGGGTCGTCCTCCGGTGTGACGGGGACGGTCGCGGGGGCGTGTTTCTCCGCCGCCGCCAGTTCACGCAGGCGGCTGTCCACGCCCTGTTCGCGCGGCACGGGTTCTCCCCCGTGCATCACGGCCTCCGCTGAGCCGGGCTCCCAGACCAGCAGATCGTCGAGTTTGGCCAGGGTGTACGGGTTGGGGACACGATCGGCGGCTCGGACGCTGGACAGGGTTGAGCGGGATAGGATGCCCAGTTTGGAGGCGGCGAGCATGCTTAGGCCCAGCTCCCGCAGTCGAATCTGCAGGTACCGGGACAACCGCTTGACGTCGGGTTGCCCGCCGATCTCCGCGTCGGGCGGCTCAACGGCGACGATGACTGCCTCCTAGCGTCCGCTGCTCCACAGGACGGCGAAAGCCCTGATTGATCCGGAATCTTACATGCCGGATACGCGCACAGATAGATCAACGTCGGTCAATCGCCAATCGTTTTCTCTACAGCGTCTCAGGCGGGATCCCGACGACGGCCGCCGCGACGCTGCCAGACGTGTGCGTCACCGTCGCTTCGCCGGCAACAGATGGTGATCGAGTACCCGCGCCAGGAATTCGGAGAACGTGACCGGGCGGCCGACGACGGCCATCTTCTCCTCGATCCAGGCCCGCTGTTGGGCACTGAGGGAGATTCGGGCCTCGGTCAACGGTGTGGCCGACTTCGAACGCGACGTCGACGACGGCATCATCCAGTCGTCGTTGTGCTCCTCGACCTGGAACAAGCCGGCCAGCACTTCGTCAGGGGACTTCTTCTGGTCAGCAGCCTCGCGGGCGACCTGGGCGAACGCGTCCTGGACGATCTGCGCGTAGTCCTTGATCTTGCGGGACTTGGTCAGCGTCAACTGCTTGTACGTCTCTGCCGTCAGATACACCGACGCCGCCGAGGGCCCACGTCCGGTCTCTGCGTTCTTTCGACGGGCACGGGGCGGCTTCTGCGTTGTCGTCGCAGTCGCGGCCGCACGCAGATCGAATTCCGCCGCCGCCTGTGACGGCAGTTCTGAGCCAGCAGCGGCGCTGACCTCGGCGGCGACCTTCTCGGGATCGGCCTGTGGTTCGGCATCACCCGCAGCGGCACGGGCCGCGGGCACGGACAGCAGACCCTGTAGGCCGGCTCCCCGCGGCGGAGCGCTGCCGAACTTGTCCGCCAAATTCCTGTGGTTCGCATTCGCAGTCATCGCTGCCACTCCCCTGCTAGCTGTTCTCGCTGATCAGTTCGTTGACTCGGGTCAGGACCTCGGCCGCCAGATTCTCGTAGTCCTCGGCCAGGCCACGGCTTGTTCCGGTGCCGGTGCCGACGAGGTCGCCGCTGAGCTTGGCGCCCTTCTTCAGCGCCGCCAGGCGCATCCCCTTGGCCGCGGTGCTGGCCGACTCCAACTCGTAGGCGAGCAGTCCATGCCGCCGCGCGTCGTAACCGCCGGAGTCCGAATGCCGCACGATCGAGTCGAAGATCGGTGCCACTCCGCCCAGGATCTCCTCGATCGTTGACTGGACCCGCTCGGCCACGCGCGTCGATCGACTGCCCAGCCCGAACCGGACCACTCCCCCCAGGCGCAGGGCGGGGTTGTCCTGTTGAGCCGCTCCGAACTGGCCGGCGATCGTCGACAGGCCGTCGATACTGGCGTCATCGGCCCGCACCGGGATGATCACGGTGCCGGCGACGCGCAGGATCGCCTTCAGCGCGGTCAGGTCGATCGGTGGCGCGTCGATCAGCACCAGGTCGTAGGTCCGGCCGAGTCTGAGGATCTCCCGCCGGATGGCCTCCGCGAGGTTTCCATTGGTGTTCTCGTTGCTGAAGAAGGTGAAGACGCGCTGCATCTCACCACCGCCGGCGATCAGGTCGACGTTCGGCCGGACATTCTCGTACAGCGGTGGCAGTGCAGTATCACTGGACAACAGGAGCGCCGCGGCGTGCCGGGAGCCGTTGGAGTCGATCAGGTCATTGACGGTCTCGTACTCGGCAACCGGGAGGCCGAAGTCGCGGGCCAGGTTGCCCTGCGGGTCCAACTCGAGCAGCAGGACCCTGAATCCGCCCTGTCCATAGAGACCTGCGAGGTTGGCGGTGATGCTGGTCTTGCCCACTCCCCCCTTGCCGTTGGCCAAGGCGATCACCTGCCAGGGCGTCGGCACCACGGCGGCCAGCGGATGAATCGGCGCGGCTGTCTCGGTCATCATTTCTGCCCTCCCAAAGGCCGTCGCGCTCGGCGAAACGCCCTCTGCAACGTGGTGTATCGCGCGCGGTATGTCGCTGTGCAACGCGCGGATGATCACGCGTTGATTGACGCTGATACTAACGCGTTAGTGCACGCGATGCACTACGCGACACATAACGCGTAAGTAACGCTCTGCATATCGCGACATCATGCGCGGGTGATAGCGCGTAGCAACCAGCGGATATCAGCGCCCTAATTAACGCGCTGTCATCCGCGATGAGGAACGCGTCATCATCAGCGCGGCTTCGGGCGCAAGGGCGGGCGTTGGGCAACACGTACAGCAGTGCGTGGAATGAGGCGTAGGCAGCGCGCATTTCCGGGCGAGTGGAACCGCCCGATTGCCCGCGTTGGAAATCGCCCACGACAGTGCGTGACCCCGTGCCCAGTGCAGCGCGTGATAACAAGCGGGCGGTCACGCGCGGTGTTCGGCGTGGCACCCGCGTGATACACAGCGATTGGTGACGCGCCCATCTACGCGTGGGACATGGCGTGGTAGCACGCGCAATGGCGCGCGGTGTGCTCCGCGCATCAGATGCGACGGAGGACGCGGAGGGAGAAGCGTCATAGTGGGCGCGATGAACCGCGATGCAGCCACGGTATATAGCACGCGGTGATACGCGTGATGATGAGCGCGATACTGTGCGGGAATATGTGCGCGATGCAAAGCGCCTACCAGCGACAATCTGGTGCATCGTCCTCCACATCGCCGTCGCATGACGGAGCCTCTGCGTGCCACCTTGGTAGGCATCCAGTGTAGCCTGCAGAGCTGCATCATCCTGGCCTAGACCCGGCAGTGCAGGCTTGGAATACCTCGGTTGGTCTGACATCCGGCGGCCCTCCGCTAGACCTGTTTTCGGTCAGTGGACAACGTCGGCGAACGGGGGGTTGTGGAGCTTAGGGGAGCGGAGCCTCTGCATGAGACGGCGGTAGATGATGCGCTGCGTATCGACTCGGTGCAGAAGTCCGCGCGGGTCTGCGCGGGCGAGCAGAGGATTGAGCGTGGAATGGGTGGCCCTGTCCAGGCGGTGGGTGTGCGCTCCGCACGCGGCCGGGGCGTGTCGCCGGGCCGGCGGGGAGTCGTGGCGGCGGTGCGTCACCCGTTCAGGTCTCTCTCCGGCTGGAATGGGTCCAGCGCATCCTCGGCAAGCGGGGCCTTGCGAGGCCCCACCCGCGCAGCTCGTTCTGCACCCGAATTAAAGTCCCGCGGCGATGCGCTCCGTCCGCATGAGTTCGGTGGGCGACGCAACGGGCTCGTGCACCCACCCCATCCTCGCGGCCGAGCCCCGCTGACTGTGTGAGATGAAGGCCGGTCTGAGTCTCAACCCGTTCCCTGGGTGCGTGCCCGCCCAGGCCTCGGTCGGGGCCTGCAGGCTGGCGCCGGGCCGGGCAGGATTGCCGGGTAGGGCGCCTGATCATCGAGCTGGAGTGCCTGGGGGAGTGGAGGTGCGCTCGACTGCGCTGACCTGGGCAGATGCGTCGCCCTGCGTGGGCGGGCGACGTGGGGCTACGCGTATTGGCACCCAGAGCGGTCGCTGCGCCGCGTGATGCCGTCCCAGCACCGATGACCTTCGGTGGGGTTGGTTCGAGGCCCAGAAGCGCCCACAGCGTGTTTGTCGAGGTCATCGAGTGTCCTGGGGATGGCCGCGAAGCAGTTCGGTACGAACTGGGCGTCGGGCCCCTTCCCGGTGGACCGTGGAGTCGTTGCGGATCAGCGCAGGGCGGGTTCGGCCGCCACGACGGCTCCGAGGATCTCCCACAGCAGGTCCAGGGCGCGTTGTTCCTCGCCGTCGGTGACGGTGTCTGGTGGGGCGTCGTAGCCGGGGATGGCGGGCGGGCCGGTGGACAGGACGGACTGCAGGTAGGCGGCCTGCACGGCAAGGCAGCGCTCACGGTCGGGGCCGCGCAGGTGCGCCTCATCGGCGCTCTGTCCGAGCAGGAGGTGCTGTTCGGCACCGTGGCCGCTGTCGAGCCAGGCGTGCCAGGTGCTGCGCTGGCGGCGGTAGAGCTCGATGCGGTCCTGCCGGGTCTGCTCGAGCCTGTGGCGGACGGCGATGTCGTCGAGGGTGATGGGGCCGGGACCGACGCGGCCGCGCCCGGTGACGGTGATCAGGCCGGCGATCTGCAGGTCGCTGATCATGGCGTCGCCGGTGCTGCGGCTCACGGCCGCGGCCGCGTAGATGTCGGCGCGGTCGGTCAGCCCGTGGTGGATCACCAGGTCGTGGATGCGCTGCAGACGCCAGCCCACGATCTGCCAGGCATCGTGGACGGGTTCGATCCGGATGCGTTCGGCCGCGCCGACGTCGATGCTCTGGGCTCCCTGGTTGGTCAGTGCGTATGCGTCGGCGTCGCGGCCGACTGCGCGGCGGGTCAGGATCAGTGGGGCGCCGGCCCGTTCGCGCACGTCCCGCAGCACTTTCCAGACCGCGTCAGCGGTCATCAGACCGGCGGCCAGCGATAGGCTGCGTCCTCCCACGGCCACGACCCAGACGCCGTTGACCTGTTCGCCGGACTTCATCGCCAGGTAGGCCATTGCCTGCAGCACGACCTTGACTGTCCACCGCTGGCGTCGGCCCTGATACTCGGTGTCTGCCCACCGGAAGGCGTAGGCCAGCCAGCGTCGCAGTTCGATCGGGCCGCTGGGACCGGCCGCTGTCGCTGAGGGGGTCTTGTCGGGGGACCCCCCCGGTGAGTCTTTCTGGTACTTGTGCTGACGGTGCCGGTGAATGAGCACCATTTCGTAGTGGTGGTGTATCGCTTTGCGGAAGTCCTTGCTCAAAGCGATGTCGGCGCGATTGCCGTAGCGGTGGAAGGCTGCGCCGAGACCGTGGTGCCAGGGGCCGTGGGTGGCGATGAGCTCGCGCAGGTCGTTGAGGGTGTAGCCGCGGGTGACAGCGTGGTAGATGACTGACATCCGGGCCTCGGAGTGGGTGGGCCAGGTCCGTCCGGCGGCTCCGGAGTGGTCGCCGTGGATGGCGTAGTGCAGCACTTCGGCCGGGATGGGGGTGGGGTTGGTGTGTGCGGGTGCCAGGCGCAGGTCGTCGCCGGTGCCGACGGTGAACTGTGTCAGAGCAGGGCAGTCGTTGGTGGGGTCCGCGGCCTCGGTGTGTGCGTGGCCGGGAGTGGGCTTGAGGATGCCGAGGTGGGCGTAGAGGGTGGGTAGGAAATTGGGAGCCGAGCCGACGGCGATGGCCTCGAGGGCGTCCGGGAGGCTGCCGAGCAGTTGCCGATGACCGCCCTGCTTGTCGAGGGTGCCGGGCAGGCTCAGGCAGCCGGTGCGGACGTTGCTGTTCGGGGAGGTGTCCAGGGTCGGCAGGTGTGCCGACAGGACTGCCACGAGGTGGGTGATCTCGGTGCAGGTGGCGGTGGTGCCGGGGGCCAGCGGGCAGATGATGTGCATGCCGCCGTTGGTGGAGCGGTCGATGATCATGCGGGCACCGGCGGCCGACAGCCAGCGGCGGGCGATCTCCACGTCGCGTTCCACGGCGGCGGGTCCAGCATGCTTGGCGTCGAAGTCCAGCGCCAAGAGGTGCGTGGTCGCGGTGTGCTCGGTGTAGAGGTAGATCGCGGCCGGCCGGCCCGGCAGCTTCCGGGTGAGCTGGCGGCTGGTGCTGAACTTGCCCGTGGTCGGGTTGTACAGGCGCATGGTTGTGCGGCCTGGGGCGCTCAGCAGCGGCGCCAGGGCAGCCCACACCTCAGCGGGAGTGGGAGAAGGTGGCACGTGGTGTGCCACGGCTACACCGTCCGCCTCGGGGTCGGTGTGTTGGGCACCCAGGGCACCTGGGTGGGCAGTGACTGATCACGGATTGTGCACAAAAACCGCGCGGGTTCTGGAAAGAAACGCGGGTGTGCGCTACCGTGAGACAGGTCGTGCAAGACATGTCTCCTTTGGAGAGTTGGGTGAGGTTCCCAGATCGAAGCGGCAACTTCGATCACAACCTCGGAACAGAGGCCCCCTCGCGGGGCCTTTTTCCGTTGTCAGGCGGGATCCGCACTCCAGCTATGCATTTGTCACGTCTGTCCCCTCATGGCTGCGCTGCAGACCGGGGGCACTGGATCGTCAGATCGCCAGCGGCAACTCCTTCGTGGGGGCGGGTGTGTTGAGGTCCAGGTCAAGCTCATCGCCGAACTCACCCCGGCGCAGGTCTGTCATCAACTCGGGCAGGCCGAGGTAGTCGCACAGCACGTCGCCGAGATAGGTGCCCATAGTGGTGCCGAGCATCGCCGCACGGGACTTGACCACGTTGTAGGCGTCGCGGGGCACATAGGTCTTCACGAACGCCGGAGCATTGAGGGCATCGGCGTAGGAGGCGCGGGCCGGATCAGGCCGCGAGGGGGGCAGAATGCCGAGGTCGAGGCCGTGCAGCTCCAGGATCAGATGATCCATGCCGAGATGCTCGCAGAGCACATCGGCGGCGTACTGCGCCACCGAGACCCTCAGCAATGCGGCATGCTCGCGGATCAGGGCACACACGATCGGATCGGGGTGAGAAATGATCTGGCCCCGGTCCCCCTTATAGGTGCTGCGGCGACGATGCATCTCCATGAAGGTCACTTTTCCATCTCAATCCCGAACTACTTAGTAGGCGGGCCCGGCGTGTCTGAAGTTGTGCGGTCTTGCGCGCGATGAGACGTACAGTACACAATAGAGCAGTTCGTGAACACATTAGACACACTGGGGAGAGGTTTGCCGCTTATGAGCGCCGATCAGATCAGCTTGGACCCCGAGGCGCTGGCGGCTCATGCCGACGCCTGGGACAAGTTCGCCGATGACCTGCAGCAGTACCTGGCCAGCTCCCAGCCCGATTTGCAACAGCTGAGCGCACAGCTGGGTCCCCTCTATGATTCGTTCATTCAGGCCAAGACGCTGGAGACCGCAGAGCGCGGCCAGGCGTATCAGCGGATGATCGACTGGGCGCGTTCTCATGCGCAGAAGATGCGCCACCATCGCGTGGGGTTGGAGGGCGCCGACGACGACGTCGCGCGTGGCATCACCAACGCGGTGCAGAGCTGACGTCTGTGATGCTGGTGGGGGGCGGCCTGCGCGGGAAAGGGGGTTGGCGTGGTTGAGATTTCGTTCGATTCCGCTGCCCTCGTCTCGCATGGTCGCGGGCTGGAGGACAACGCGGCGGGACACCCCCCGTCGTGTCCGACCTGTCAACCGGCAGCTCCCGACGAGGTGTCGACGGCCGTGGCTGCGTCGTTCACCGCGTGGGCGAGCGCCTTGGAGCTGCTGATCGGCCACTCGGTCGCCCAGCGGGCCGCCGGGGGTTTCGCGGTGGCTGCGACGGGGGTGGCGTTGGACGAGAGCGATCAGGAGGCCGCGTCCGCGATCTCCACGTTGGGCAGGGTCCAGCCGTCCTCAGCCGCGCCCATGCTGCCCACCGGGCCTGGTCAAGTTCCGTCGTTGCCGGCCGCACCTGCGGTGCCGGCCGCACCCACACCGATGCCCGCAGAGACCTGGTCCTCACTCATCCATGGGGGGCCGGGTTCGCAACCGCTGCGCACGTTGGCGTCACAGTTCCAGACCCTGGCCGCCGAGCTCGACAGGCAGGCTGGCGAGACCAAGCGGGCCGCTCAGGGGGTGGACGCGAACTGGAACCAGGGCAACCAGCCCGCAGGCCGCAACATCAACGATCACGCTTCGTGGCTGTCGGATGCCGCGGACTACGCCCGAGCATTGGCCTCGTCGGCGTTGTCGGCGGCACGCACCATCGACAATGCCCGCACCTCCACCCCCAGCCCGGAGACGTTTCAGGCGCTGCGCAGTGAGTACAACTCGGCCCTGCAGCAGTACAACGCCAGCGCCGGGGTGGTCAGCGAGCCTCTGGTGTCGGCGAAGACGAATCTGACCACCGCGCAGGCGCAGGCTGTGGCGGCCCAGGCCAGCTATGCACTGGCCGCCAACACCGACACCGCGACCGTGCCGGCACCGCCGCCGTCGCCGCCACCGATCGTGGGAGGCGCACCGGGCACCGAGCAGCCTGAGCAGCGCAAACCTGGTCCCAAGGATGACGAGAAGACCAACGAGTCGGCCGAGAAGACCAATGAGTCCGCTGAGAAGATCAACGAGATCAAGGAGGACGGGCCCGGAGGCGGTGAGCCCGGCACCGGCGGCGATCCTGCCGTCGACAGCGAGGCCGATCCGACGGCGAATCCGTCTGGTGGTGCTGCTGAAGACGGCATCGTGCCCGGCGATCCGGCTGCCCAACAGTCTCCGTTGACCCCGGCCACCGATGCCACTGCGAACACTGCGGGCAGCGTCCTGGGATCGATCCTCGGGGCGGTGGGTCAGTCTGCGGGCGGAGCCTCGGGCATGATGCCCGGCGGCGGGGGCTCACCCTTGTCGGGGCTGTCGGGAATGCCGAGTTTCCCCAGCTTCGGCGGTATGCCGAGTTCGGCAGGGGAGGGGTTGTCGTCGGAGGATCTCGGATTCGACGATCTAGGCCCGGGGGATCTGAGCACCAGCCCTGCCAGCAGCGGCGGTGGTGGCGGTGGGGGCGGATTGCCCGCTGGTGGTCCGTCGAGTTCTGTGTCGGCGGCGGCTCCCGGTTCGGTGATCGCTCCGCCGAACACGGCAGCGCCCACCGCTGGCGCGGCCGTGCAGTCCGGGCGGGCCGGCGCTCCGATGGGCGGCATGTATCCGCCGATGATGGGCGGCATGGGTGGGAACAACTCACCTGAGCGTGACAAAGACGTGCACCCGGACAGAAGGGTTGTGCACCGCAGTGAACCGAACACTGAGGCGGTGTTCGGCGAGTTGGAGGTAGTGAGGAAGCGTCGAGGGCGGCGGAAGTCGGCCACGACTCAGGAGGAGACCGATGGCGACATCACCGAATAACCCGGCCGCCGAGGCGGCGTTGGGACCGTTGAACCAGATGCTGGACGCGATCTACGCCTGGGAGTCCGAGACCGATGCGTTCGTGTCCAGCAGTGATCCCGACGAGGACATCATCGTCGTCCACGACTCGCGTGGGCGTCTGCTCGACCTCGATATCCGAGACGGGCTCCAGCAGGAGCTGAGCATCGCCGAACTCAACGAGCGGATCAATGAGGCGCTGGCGGCCAATGCCCGCAGGGGTGCCGAAGGTCTGGACTCCATTTCGCAGAAGTTGTTCGACGAGTGCGCCAAGATCGCGTCTCCCGAGATGCTTCAGCACCCCGTGGCCGACCAACTGGTTCAGGCTCTGAACAAGTCGAACAGTCAACGGAGGCAATAGGAATGCCTGCAGCAGCGTCGTCGGGAAGCTCGACGGACAACATCCAGATCGAACCGATCGCACTCATCGCCGACGGTGCGAACACCGCAGCGCAGGCCGCCAGCGTCGCCGGAGCGGGGGCGGGTGGCGCGGCCACAACGGCCGCCGCCACCGCGTCGGGGGCCGGGCCTGATGCAGTCAGCGCGGCGATCACGGCCGCGATGAGCCCGTGGGCTGCGGAACGGGCCGCCTACGCGGCCCAGGTCGCGGCGCGGGCAACCGAGACGGCGTCTACCGACAGCTCAGCGTCCTCGACCATGGTCGCTGAGGACGGCCAGGCGGCAGCCGTCATCAGCGCGGTTGTGCCCGGACCAGGGCTCCACACGGTCTGACCTGTTTTTACCGGACACAGGGTCGGTGATGAGCGGTAGGCTCTAACCATCCACCCGAGCAAAGGGAGAGCACTATGGGCCACCCCATCCAGACCGGGCCCGATACAGGACACCCCTACGTTCCTGGCTACCAACCAGCGCAGGAAGGCCTGGGCTACCAGCCCGCGCATGGGGGGTGGGCTTACCAGCCCGCTCTGGACGGTTCCCCGCAGCAGCCACTCCCGCCGGGACACTTCACTGCACCGGCATCGGCGGCCAAGCGCAGAGGTCCGGGTCTTCTCATCGCTGTTCTCGTTGGCGTATCGCTGATGTCTGCCGGAATCGGCGCCGCAGTGGGGACGATTGCGGCCAACTCGAGTACATCGAATGACCGTGCCGCACAGACAGTTCAGCCTGCCGACGGTTCTGGAGCTGTGAACACTGGAGACACGCACGCCCAGGATGTCGGCCTGTGCACGCGTTACGCGATCATCAACAGCGCGATCCCCAAGCCCTACGACAACGCGATGGACATCCTGCCTGCAGCGGCTGCCCTTCAGACGTCAATGGCGGACTATCCGGGGGCCAGTGAGGCGGTGCGCCAGGCCATTTCCGATGTCGTATCCGCGTACTACGCCCGAATGGCAGTCTTCGGCGATGTCCGTGAGCGAGGGCTAGCGGACCCGCCTCCCGACGACAAGCAGGCAGCCCAGGCCGCCTACGACAAAGCCTGGGAAGTGTGTGGACTCGATGCGGGCTGACGCAGTGGGGAGAGTTGTGTGGCTGCAGTAGGTTCGGGGGACATCCAACGCCCGCCTGGTGTTGGGGCGCAGATGGCGATCGGCGAGTTCTGGCCGAGTATCAGCGAGTCCTCCATCCAGGCAGTGGCCGACGAGCACAGGGCTGACGCCAAGCGGTTCTCCGCCTACGGCGACTCTGTGAAGGGCAAGGTGTCGAAGACACGCGAACTGCTGCAGGGCCAGGCCGGTGAGGCCCGAGCGGAACGTCTGACGAGCATGTTCAAACACGCCTACGACGTCGCTGATCACCTCGCGTCCAAGGGTGTGACCGCAGAGGCCTACAAGAGCACGGTCGTGGGGCTCAAGATCGAGCTGACGGCGATCGGTGATGCCGCTCAACAGGCGTGGGAGACAGCCCGTAAGACCAAGACGCCCTTTGAGGTCGCGACATACAAGGCGGAGGCCGCCGCCGCGGCCAACAGGGCACTCAGCGACATTGCCCTGGCCCCGCAGCCCACCCCCGTGCCCACCGACGAGGCCGGCAACGGATCAGTCACGCCGGTGGACAACAGGACACAGAAAGACGAACCGACCGCCGAAAAGGACGCCGCTGACACCAAGGAGAACGCGAACTCACAAGATGTCCCGAGCGGCGAATCAGGCGCTGAACAGAGTGACAAGAACAACTACGAAGCCGATCTTCTGGACGAGAAGCCCACGGACGTGGGTGGAGGGGTGCCAGCAGATGCGCCATTGACGGAGGCCCCGACCCAGCCGCTGTCTGATCCAGAGCAGTTGTCGACACCGCCTGCTGGCGTGGGACTGCCCACCAGCGGGATGCCGTCGGCGGGTACTCCGATGGGCGGTGCGGGCAGTGGCATGGGCAGTGGTCTTGGTGGGGTCAGGCCGCCGCAGATGCCGACGGGTTTGAATCCGCTGGGTAGTGCGAATCCGTTGAAGGATGCGGCGACGTCGCCGGCGGCTTCGATGTCTGATGCGTTGAGCAACAACCCGGTCGCGAGTGCTGCCAGCAGTTTCCAGTCCGGTCTGGCGTCGGGGATGGGTGCCTCGGGTGCGTTGCCTCCATCGTCGCCCGCGCTGGAGAAGTTCACGGCGCAGCACCCGTCGGTGACTCCGGTGGCCGCGCCTGGGCAGCAGGTCCCGGTCGTTCCGGCGCAGGGGACCGGTGCTGCTGCGCCGTCGGCTGCGGCTCCCGGCGCTGCCGGTGGTGGTGGTGTGGCTCCGATGGTGCCGCCGAGCGGGGGCGGTGGTGGGTTGGCGCCGTATGTCCCGCCGGGTGGCGGTGGTGGCGGTCCGGTGCCGCCGCCTGCGGCCGCGACGGCTCCGGCCTCGGCGCAGCCGGCCCCGGCGGCGACGTCGACGACTCAGCAGGGCGGTTCGGGTGCTCCGTTGGTGGCGGGAAGCTCAGGTGCCAGTGCGGCGGCGGCGCTGCCGGAGTCGGGTCCGAGCCCGGAGCTGGTGTTGGCGCGGAGAATCCTTGAGGGGCTGGTCCGGGGTACGCAGGTCCGTGAGGACGCCCTGTACGGCGGGCACGTGGAGTGGGCGGTGTCGGTGCTGGCCACTGGGGCCGGGCAGGTCGTGGCGATCGCCTCGACGGCCGGTGACGGTGCCTACCTTCCTGCTGGTGTGGTGATTCCGTCGTCGGCGACCCTCGCCGTGTATGACCGGGCCCTTCCCGCCGGTTGGGCTGAGCGGTTTGTCGGTGTGGGAGCCGCGGCACAGTTGTTGGCGGCGCACGCCGACGCCCTGGCCCGGGCGGGTGAGGTGCGGCCGTTGGCTTTGGTCAGCGGTGAGCTGGGTGTGCAGCGGCCGGTTGACTGGCGTGGCGGGGAGTTTGAGTCGGTGGATCCCGGTGCGATCCGGCGGGCTCCGGGAGAGCCGCCGGAGCCTGGTGGCGGGTATCTGCATCGTTTGGCGGCGGTGGCACCTGAGATCTGGGAGAAGACTCGAAAGGTGCTGAACGCGGTTGAGACTCGGGTGGCCGAGGCTGTCGCGCAGACGGTGTTGGTGGAGGCGACGGCGCTGCAGGGACAGCGCCCGCTGGGGACGCCACCGCTGGTCTCCGACTATGACCTGCAGGAGGTCGTGGCTCGGCTCGGTGCCCGCCAGCCGGTGGACTGGGACGCGCATCTGCAGGACGTCAATCGCCGATCCGGCGAGGGCGACGGCGGTGTCGGCCTGGGGGTGCTGCATCCACCGATGGTGCTGGATGCGGACGACTCTGAGGTGTCGCAGGTTGCACGGCGGGTGCACCGGCATTTCTATCGGGCGGCGCTGATCGTGGAGATGCTGCGGTGCTGGCGCAGCGACCAGGTATCGCTGGCGGATGTGGCCTACTGCGGCTGGGCCGGCGGTTTCGGACAGTCCGTGGACGCCGCCCTGACCCACGGGCTGGCATTGCTGGACCCGAAGAGTCAGAGGCCGGTGTGAGCCTGCGGGAGTGGGCGTAGTCAGCCTGCCCGAGGGCGGTGGGCAGGGGAGGGCCGTGTGCATGGGGGGTCTGCGTGGAGGAGTTGTCCACCACCGTTCAATGGTGTCCAACTTGTTCAACGATTGACTGAGTGTGTGTAATATGTCCATCAACATATCGGGGCTGATGCAGCGGAGACGTGTGGCCGGAGAGGGATGAGCGTGACAGAGCAGGAGACCACCGAGGATCTCGCCGAGAAGATCGCGGCGACGGCGATCTCCGTGAGGCGCACGGCATTCGTTCAGGTCAACGCGCTGGGGTGGGTGTGTGGTGTGCAGTTGGGGGCTGAGGTCCGCAATTGGGATGCGGTGACGATCAACAACCGTGTCCGCCGTGTGGCCGCCGTCGCCCACGACCGATATCTGGCCAATCTCGGGATTGGCGGAATGTATCCGACGCTTGACGCGGTGGCTGCCGACGAGCGTGCACTGACCTTCTAGTTACGGGGAGAACGCATGTCGTGGGATGTTGTCGGTAAAGCCGCTGAGTCGGTCCTCAACAACGCGATCGGGTCGTTGAGCAAACTGGGTCCGGCGCTGCCGATGTCGCCAGCTCCTGGCTCCGATGGTTCCGGCGGGGTGGATGGCAGGGAGTACAGCGGGGGTGGCGGGTCGTTCGCGCCACCGGCGTCGCCTGCACCCGAGGGACCGGGTGAACCTGCTCCGTCCCCAGGCCCTGCCGCTCCTCCGGCACCGCCCACGCCTCCGGTTCCGCCGGGAGAGGCGCAGGGGCCGGCCGCCGAGGCTGAGAAGGAGGAGGCGCGGCGGGTTGGTGAGATGCTCGAGCAGCTCGTGGAGCTCGACAAGGCGGGGATCAGCGCCGAGGAGGTGGCTGCCGCCGGTGAGGTGGGCCGCCAGGAGCTGGAGAACATCCGCGCGGATGTGACGGCGGAGATCGAGAAGCGTAAGGCTGACGGGTCGCTGTACACCGTTGATGGCCAGAAGGCCCTGATGGATTTCGTCAAGACCAGGCTGGAGGAGGCTCGCGGGATCATTGAGAAGGCCGCGGCCGATGCCGATCGCAAGGCGGCGGAGTCTCAGGAGCACGCCAACCGCTACAACGATGTCGAGGGCGGTGGGGCCGCTGGCGGCGGTGGCGCACCTCCTGCCGAGGCGGGCGCCACAGATGCTGCGGCACAGGAGGATTCGGCGGAGAACGCGCAGACGAGCCCGGCGGGGATGCTGGGGCAGCCGGGCATGGGCATGGGGATGCCGATGGGCGGTGTGCCCGGATTCGGCGGTCTTCCCGGCTTCGGTGGCGGTGGCGGCGGTCTTCCCGGCTTCGGTGGCGGTGGCGGCGGTCTTCCGACGGGCTTCATGGAGCCGCTGGCCTCCACATTGGCGGGGTTCAACGACCAGAAGCCCGGCGAGGAGTTGGGTACGCAGTTCGACGACGACAAGCCTGGCGTCGAGGACGAGACGAAACCGGAGTTCAGCGAGGCGGACACGTCCGAGTCGGAGGCGGAGAAGGACGAGACCCCCGACGAGGACGAGGAGTCGGCGCAGACGCAGGCGGCGGCGGCTGATGCCGGGGCACAGGCTGAGACGGTCGAACCGCCCACGAAGGCCACTGATGTGCTGTTGCCGGATGAGTCGGTGGCCGAGGCGCGTACCGCGCAGGGCGCGGCGGCGGTGAGGGCGGCGCTCAACGGCACTCCAGTGGCCGAGGCGTGGCAGCAGGCGGCCGGGATCACGCTGCCGCCGGCGGGCACCCCGGTGACGGATCCGGTGCCCCCGACGCAGTTGAAGGCCGGCGATGTGGGCATGTGGCGCGATCACATGGTGATGGCGCTGGGCAGCGGCAAGGTTCTGGTGTCCGGGCAGGTGCAGCCGCTGGAGAGTGTGAGCTCCGGCCCGGATTTCCTGGGGTGGTTCGACCCGACCTCGACAAAGGCGGGCGCTGCGGCTCCTGCGGCCGATTGAGTGATCCGAGACGCGACGTGAGCACGATGATGACCCCACCCGAGGCGGCCTGAGATGTCGGTGGAGGCGTTTGTGCGGGCTGCCGGTGGGGTGATGGGGCAGGCGCGGGATGGTTTCGGCACCGGGGTTGGGGTGCTGTTGCCGTTGCCGTCGGCTCCGGTCCCGCCGTCGCCGCTGACTCCTGGGGAGGGGCAGGCCGCCGATGGGCAGCAGGATGCGGCCACCGAGCAGCACCACGCGGCGGCGGCGTTGAGCGCCCTCGACGACACTGGCAGCTCCGACCTGGATGCCGCCGCGGCCTCGGCCGCCGGTGGGCGGGTGAACATGGAGGCCATCATCGCCCAGGCGGTCGCCGATGTGGAGGCGCTGGGGCTGACCACCGGCACTCCGGAGGGGCGTCGGGCCCTGATCGAAGCGGTCAAGCTGCGGCTGGAGGAGACCCGCGGCACGGTGCAGACCGGGGCTGCG
>JBBAFK010000027.1:0-38576 GCA_041655455.1 Leucobacter sp.
GCTCGCCCTCGTCCCCGACTGGCGCTTCCCCGGCTGGGAATGGCTCTGCGTCGCCCTCGCCGTGCCGATCGTCACCTGGGCGGCCTGGCCGTTCCACAAGGCCACCCTTAGAAATCTCCGTCACGGCGACGTCAGCATGGACACTCTCGTCTCCCTCGGCATCGCCGCCTCCTTCGGCTGGTCAGTCGTGACGCTGCTGTTCGGCATCGAGGGGAGCGGGGGCGGGTACTGGCTTGGCATCGGCGCCACTCCCGAGGGGGCAAACGCCATCTATCTGGACGTCGCCGCCGGTATGACCACCTTCCAGCTCGCCGGCCGCTACTTCGAAACCCGCTCACGCAGCAAAGCCGGCGACGTGCTCGGCGCCCTCAGCGAGCTTGCCGCCACGCACGTCCGCATCCAGCGAGACGGCACCGAGGAGATCAGGCCCGCCACGGAACTCCGCGTCGACGACGTGTTCGTCGTGCTCCCCGGCGAAACTCTCCCCGCCGACGGCACCATCATCGTCGGTAGCGCCGACATCGACGCCAGCATGCTCACCGGCGAACCGCTCCCCGTCACTGCCTCGAGCGGCGATGCGGTGATCGGCGGCACGATCAGCACCAACGGCCGCCTCGAAGTGCGCACGAGCTCGGTCGGTGCACACACTCAGCTCGCGCAGATGGCCGCCCTCGCCGAACAAGCCCAGGCCCGCAAAGCCCGCGTGCAGACCCTCGTCGACCGCGTCACCCGCTACTTCGTACCCGGAGTGATCGTTCTCGCCATCCTCGTCACCACTGGGTGGATGCTCGCCGGCCGCTCCTTTGAAGAGGCCTTCGGGATCGGGATCTCCACCCTCATCATTGCCTGCCCATGCGCCCTCGGGCTCGCCACTCCGACCGCGCTCATGGTCGGCATCGGCCGGGGCGCCAGCCTCGGCATCCTCGTGAAGGGGCAGGACGCGCTCGAGGCGAGCGGCACGATCACCACCGTGGTGCTCGACAAGACCGGTACCCTCACCACCGGCGAGATGACCGTGCGCAGCATCGCCACCGTTCCCGGCGTCGCCGAGCACGAGCTGCTACGCGTCGCCGCCTCCGTGGAGCAGGGATCGGAGCACCTCATCGCCCGTGCCATCGTCGCGGCCGCGAAGCAGCAGATCACCGACCTCGACCCCGTCAGAGACTTCATCGCCGTGCCCGGCCGGGGCGCCTCCGGCGCCGTCGCCGGCGACACCGTCCACATCGGTAGCCTCGCTTACCTGGACGAGCAAGGCGTCTCAACCGGTGCCGCCCGCGTCTACCTCGCCGAAGCCGACCCCACAGAAACGGCTGTGTTCGTCGCACAGGCGGGAGGCCTGATCGGACGCTTCGGCCTTGCCGACACCATCAAGCCGAACGCCCGTGCCGCAATCCAAGCGCTGCAGCAGCAGGGCCTCACCACGGTGCTGCTCACCGGCGACTCCCGAGCCGTCGCAGAGGATATCGCCAGCACCCTCGGTATCGATCGCGTCTCCGCAGAAGTGCTGCCGGCCGAGAAAGCCGATGCGATCCGCGAGCTGCAAGCTGCAGGGGCGCGGGTAGCCATGGTCGGCGACGGCATCAACGACGCCGTCGCCCTCGCTGCCGCCGATCTCGGCCTCGCCGTGGTCTCCGGCACCGACATCGCCCTCAAATCGGCCGACATCATCCTCGTTCGGGAAGACCTCGCCGTGATCCCCGAGGCGATCGAACTGTCGCGGCGTACCCTGCACACCATTCGTGTGAACCTCGGCTGGGCGTTCGGATACAACCTCGCCGCGATCCCGATCGCCGCCGCCGGTTTCCTGAATCCCCTCATCGCCGCCGGTGCGATGGCGCTCTCTTCGGTGCTCGTCGTGTTCAACAGTCTCCGGCTGCAAAACTACCGCCGTAGGGCCTAGCCCGGGGGTATCCAGATGCGACCGCCCCAGTATGCGCACTTCGACGTTGCCCCGATCTCGAAGCGTCGACTGCGCTGGGAGCTCGCGATCGTACTCAGCCTGTCCTTCGGCTATGCGGGCGTGCAGTCGATCATCACGATCCTGCACCGCCTCAGCCAGGAGACCGCGCTCGCCTCCCAGACGGCCACCATCAACCGGCCGCTCGCCGAGCAGCCTTTCTTCGACCTCGCTTACCAGCTGCTCGGCTTCGTGGGGGAACTCGCACCTGTCGCGCTCGTGGCGTACCTGCTCTGGCGCACAGCGGCCCCGCACCTGGGAAACCTCGGCCTCGGACGGCTCCCCGGCAGGGGCGGCCGGTGGTGGCTGGCAGACACCGGCTGGGGTGTCGTGCTCGCGGCTGCGATCGGGATCCCGGGGCTCGCGTTCTACCTCTTCTCGCGCATCATCGGGATCAACGCGAACGTCGTACCGACCGCCCTCGACGCCTACTGGTGGACGGTGCCCGTGCTGATCCTCTCCGCCCTGCGTGCAGCTCTCGGCGAGGAACTCATCGTCGTCGCCTACTTCTTCGACCGTATGCGACGCCTCGGGGTCGGCCCGATCTCCACCATCGTCTCAAGCGCACTGCTGCGCGGCAGCTACCACCTCTACCAGGGCATCGGCGCATTCATCGGCAACGTGGTCATGGGGCTCCTCTTCGGCTGGGTCTACCACCGCTGGGGGAGGTCGTTGCCGCTCATCGTCGCGCACTGGCTGCTCAACATCGTCAGCTTCGTCGGCTACCCGCTCGCGCTGCTGCTCTGGCCCACTCTCTTCCAAGTCGCGCCATAGCAGGCCGACTACCCGTTCATGAGCAGCAGCATCGCCGTCATCCCCGCCGCCATCAGGCAGTGGCAGAGCGCGTGCAACCGATCCCCGCGAACCGTCGCCGCGCGGAAGGCCCACCACAGTGCGATCGCTGCGCTTCCAGCCACAAACACCACGTTGACGACGTCCACCCACACCGGGGTGGTCATCGCCAACATCATCGCCTCATCAGCGGCCTCTCCGTGGCCGCCACCGTGCTCCCCGCCGCCCATGTCCGCCATGAGCAGCGGCATCGCCGCGATCATCCACACCATCGCGCCAGCGAGCCAGATATGCCCGGCGAGATCGACGCGGCGGGCCGGCAACGGCGCCTTCCAGAGCCCCGGCACTAGGGCGAGCGCAAGTACGGTGAAGACCACGATCTGCGCCCAGTTCGACGCCGCCGGAATCGACATCATCCAGCACATCGCGATCATCCCGGCGCTCATCACCAGGTGCATGAGGTGGATCGCCATCGACTCGAGCACCGGGCCGCGCCGCGCGCCGGGAGGGGGCCGGTGCGCGATGAGGCGCACGAGGCAGTACACCCCGGTGAACGCGAAGACGACGGTGAGAATCAGATTCCACGGGGAAGCCAGCATACCCACGAGCTTACATCTACATCATGTAGAGTACGGGCCAAGGCCCGCATCCCTCGAGGTTCCCCGAACCCGGGGGAGGGGAGGAGACATCCCGGGCGCCCGGCGCGGCCCAGAACCCCTGCGGCGTCTGCGAAAGGAATACTGACCATGACCGGACTCACCTTCGCCGTCGGCGGCATCCTCACCGCCACCGGCGTCGTCGCCTACTTCGCGTCCGACGCGAGCAGCATGACCGCACTCATCCCCTCCGCACTCGGCGTGCTCATCCTCGTCGCAGCCGTCATCTCACGCGCGCCGAAAGCCCGCCGCCACGCGATCCACGCCGCCCTCGCGATCGCCCTCCTCGGCGTCGCCGGCACCGCGATGAACGTGATGAAGATCGGGGAACTCTTCGCCGGCACCGCCGAGCGACCGAACGCCGTGATCGCGAGCACCGTCACCTTCGTCGTGCTCCTCGTATTCCTCGCCGTCGGCATCGCCTCCTTCGTCCGCGCCCGCCGCTACCGCGCGCAGCAGCCGACGAACGCCCCCGCCTGAGCCGCAACCGCAGTTCCCCGCATGTCCAGCCCCGAGTCCGAGCCCCACGCGCCGTCTGCAGTGTCGCCGTCCTGGGGCTGGGCACGGGGCACGCCGCCGCAGCTGCGCATCATGGAGACCGAACCGCTCGACTACCACAGCCTGCTGCGCGGCACCTCCGCCTACCGATGGTGGAAACCGCTCGCCCTGCTCCTGCTGTCAGGGGCCTTCTTCGGCATCCTCACCGTGGTAGTCACCGTGGCCGTCATCCCAGTGCTCCTGCTCACGGATCCCGACTATCCGGCGCAGGTCGCCGCCGGCACTGCCGCGGCGCTCGACACCCAACGGCCCGTCTCGGTACTCGTGAGCATGGTGTCGATCATCATCATGCTCCCGGCGGTGCTGCTCGCGATGCTCGTCCTCGGCATGCGGCCCATCGGCCGGATCTGGTCAGTCGCGGCCCGCATGCGCTGGGGGCTGCTCGGGCGACTGTTCGTCATCTCCGTGCTCGCGATCGCCGTGATGAACCTCGTCGGTATCGCCGCAGGCGTGCTCCTCGAGCCCGCCACCGACCCTGCAGCGGCTGCGAACGAGACTGCCTTCGATGCACGCGCCGCGCTGCTATCGATGCTGCTCGTGCTGCTCCTGGTGCCGCTGCAATCCACTGCCGAAGAGATCGTCTTCCGGGGACTCTTCATGCAGGTGCTGGGAGCCTGGCTCAGAAACCCCTGGTTCGCGATCCTGATCCCCTCGATCGGCTTCGCGTCCCTCCACATCTACGACATCTGGGGACTCCTCGCCGTCGGGTTGCTTGGCGCAGTATCCGCCTGGCTCACCTGGCGCACCGGCGGCCTCGAGGCAGCGATCGCGATCCACGTCGTCAACAACTACGTCGTTTTCGGCATCATGGCGTCGGGCCTCACCGGGGAAACCGCGCAGACCACAGGCGACGGCAGCGCCGCCGGACTGATCGGCCAGATCGCCGGTCTTGCGCTCTTCGCCTGGCTCACGCTGCGCGTCTTCACACGGGGCGGGTACGGCCGGCAGCGCATCGACCTCATCCAGCACACCTCCGCGCCGAAGGAGCGGGGAACCCGGTAGAGCGCCGCCGAGTCGACACCGGGAGAGCAGTCCCGCGTCGCACGCCCACACTAACCCAGAAATCGAGAGTAAGAGAGACACCATGGACGCCGACACTCGCCGCATCCTCGTGCACGCCCTCGGAGCCGTCCTAACAGTCGGCCTGCTCGGAGGACTCGCCGCCTGTGCCGCCACGAAGCCCGAGGTCACCCCCTCTGCCGAGGACGCCGCCCCCGCCGTCACGGTACGGGCCTACGACAACGCCTACGACATAGCCGAGGTCGAGGTTGCCGAGAGCGAAGCGGTGCGCTGGGTGTTCGAGGGACAGAACGAGCACGATGTCGTCGCCCAGGATGCGAGCTTCGTGAGCGATCTCATGCGACAGGGCAGCTTCACCCATGTCTTCGACCAGGCAGGCAGCTACGAATACGACTGTTCCATTCACGCGGAGATGAAAGGCGTCGTCAACGTGACGGCCGACTGACCCGTGCCCAGGATCCCGCATGCAGAGCGCCTCTGCCCGGCCGCTGCATTCGTATCGAGCAGCCGTCATCCGTTCAGCCTCCCCTTGTGTAGATTCGAACCATGACCACGAGCGCTGAGACACCGCTACGCCGACGACGCATCGGCTTCGCCTGGTTCTCGATCGTGGCCGGCATCGTCGGCTGGTTCGCCTCCTTCGAACTGCTCACCGAGTACATCAAGACCCTGCAGGAACCCACCCACGCGCCCAACTGCAACATCTCGAAGCTCGTCACCTGCGGGCCGAACATGGACTCCTGGCAGGGTTCCCTCTTCGGGTTCTCCAACACCATCATCGGCGTCACCGCCTTCACCGCGCCGATCCTCGTCGGGGCCGCGATCCTCGCCGGAGCACACTTCGCCCAATGGTTCTGGCGGCTCTACTGCCTCGGCCTCCTCGGAGGCATCGTCTTCATCACCTGGCTGCAGTACCAGAGCTTCTACTCTCTCGGCACCCTCTGCCCCTGGTGCATGGTCGTCTGGACGGCCATGATCCCGCTCTGGTGGGTCACCGTCGCGAAAGCCGGCGCCGACGGCCTCCTCCTCCCGGGCGACTCCGCCATGCGCGCGCTCAAAGGATTCGCGTCCTGGGCATGGGTCGCGATCCTCCTCCACTTCGTCATTGTCGCCACCGTCGCGCAGCTCGCCGTCGACTGGCTCTTGGAGTTCCGACTCTGACCTGCCATCGCGCATCTCGGCCACGCGTCTTGCAGATCGAGGTCGCGACCATTCGCGTGTGACTTTTGAAGTCATCGATCCCGCTTGTTCACCTCCTCCTTGATGGAGAGAAGGTGAGCCGCGATGACGGTTTCGATGCGGGTGATGTCGGCGGGCGACGGCTACAAGTATCTGCTCCGCACGGTGGCCGCAGGTGACGGTGACCGAGATCTCGCGACTCCGTTGACGCGGTATTACAACGCAGACGGAACGCCGCCTGGCCGATGGATGGGCAGCGGGCTTACCTCGCTTGGCAGTGGTCAGCTGCATAATGGCGACGAAGTGACCGAGGCACAGCTCCAACTGCTGATCGGTATGGGTCGTGATCCACTCACTGGTGATCCGCTTGGACGCGCCTACCCGGCGTATAGGTCGACTGCTGAGCGGGTTAAAGAGCGAGTCGGTGCGCTCGATCCGGACCTTGGTCCAACCGCTCGCGGCCGAGCTGCCGCAGAGATCGAAGCTGAGGAAGCCGAGCGTGGCACTCGACGGGCAGTGGCCGGGTATGACTTCACCTTCTCAGTCCCGAAATCTGCATCGGTGTTGTGGGCCGTTGCAGATGCAGGAACGCAATCGCTCATCGTCAACGCACACCATGCAGCGATTGCGGAGGTAGTTGCGTTCATGGAGCGCGAGGTTGCAGCGACTCGCGCCGGTGCAACCCCCGGAGACGGTGCCGTTGCACAGGTCGATGTGCGCGGATTGATCGCAACTGCGTACGACCACTACGACTCACGTGCGGGCGATCCTCATCTGCATACGCACGTCGTCATCAGCAACAAGGTGCAGACCGTGCTCGACAACAAATGGCGAAGCCTGGACGGCCGCCCGCTTCATGCTGCAACCGTGGCGCTCTCGGAGTTTCATGAAGCGGTGTTCGCTGATCACCTCACGCGGCTCTTCGGGGTTGAGTGGGAAACTCGGGATCGTGGGCGGGACCGTAATGAGGCATGGGCGATCGCGAAGGTCCCTGAACAGCTTGTGTCTGAATTCTCGTCGCGTTCGCGGCATATTAATGAGGAGAAGGATCGTCTCATCGCTGCATACGTGGCAAAGCACGGCAGGCAACCCTCCAGCACGACGATCATCAAACTGCGTGCCCAGGCGACGCTCGCGACGAGACCGGAGAAGAAGATCCATTCGCTCGCCGAACTCACCGCTCAGTGGAGGCAACGGGTGGGCAACATCTTTGGTGTCGATGCAACAGGTTGGGCACGTGAAGTCACAGCGAATGAGGCTCCGTTGCTTCTGCGCGCTGATGATGTGCCGCTTGACGTAGTTCGTGGGCTGGGAGAGAGCGTCGTGGCCACAGTTGGGGAAAAGCGTTCGACGTGGCGCCGCTGGAACCTCACTGCCGAAGCTGCCCGCCAAACGATGAAGTACCGTTTCGCCAGCACGCGTGATCGGGAAGCAATCATCGGCATGGTTGTCGACGCTGCCGAAGCCGTGTCGGTTCAACTCACGCCACCTGAATTCGCATCCAGCCCCGCCGTTTTTCGCCGGAGCGACGAGTCATCGGTGTTCCGACCAAAGAACTCCACGGTGTTCTCTTCCGGCGAGCTGCTCGACGCCGAGGAGCGACTGCTCCAACTCGCACACACAGCGACGGGACCGACGGTCTCGCTGGCGACGGTCGAACGCGTGACGCGGAAGCCTGACCGTAAAGGTTTGGTGCTGGGGGAGGACCAAGCGTCTGCGCTGACCGAGATCGCTGTCTCCGGTCGTGTTCTTGACCTGCTTATCGGCCCCGCGGGTGCCGGAAAAACCACCGCCATGGATGCACTACGCCGGGCATGGGAAAAGGAACACGGCCAAAGATCCGTCGTCGGGCTGGCGCCGTCTTCCAATGCGGCACAAGTGCTTGCCGAGGATCTCGGGATCACAACGGAAAATACGGCGAAGTGGTGGCAGAATCACCTGCGGGAAGGTGAGACCTTTCATCCGGGCCAGCTCGTCATCGTCGATGAAGCGTCGCTCGCGGGAACGCTCTCCTTGGACCGAATCACCCAGCTTGCCGCTGAGGCCGGGGCGAAAGTGCTGCTCGTCGGTGACTACGCACAGCTCCAAGCGGTCGACGCGGGCGGCGCCTTTGGGATGCTCACGCACGATCGTGATGACGTGCCCGAACTTGTCGACGTTCACCGCTTCACGCACGGCTGGGAAAAGCGCGCGTCTCTCGACCTTCGCCACGGCCACATCGACGTCGTCGACACCTACGACGAGAACCAGCGGATCGTTGACGGTGACACCGAGGAAATGATCGATGCGGCGTATGCCGCCTGGCGCAGCGATCATGTCGCGGGGCGCGCAACGGTTCTCGTCTCAGACTCCAACGAATCGGTGACCGCACTCAACAACCGAGCGCGCACCGATCTGATCCTCGACGGCACCGTTCATGGATCGCGTGAATCCGAGCTGCACGACGGGACGCATGCGGCATCCGGTGACATTATCATCACGCGCCGCAACGACCGTCGTCTGCTGGCAGGACGCGGATGGGTGCGCAATGGGGACCGCTGGAACGTCGTCGATGTTCGCCGCGACGGATCGATGCTTGTTCGACGGGCTGGAAGCTCCTGGGGGACGAGCGTCCTTCTGCCTGCCGACTACGTCGCAGAGCATGTCGAACTCGGTTATGCCGTGACATCCTTCCGAGCGCAAGGCCTCACCACCGATACTGCCCACGTGCTCGTCGACTCGGCTATGACCAGGGAGACCCTCTACGTGGCGATGACGCGGGGTCGAGACGCTAACGTCGCTTATGTCGCGGTAGATAAGCCCGATCCGTCCCATGTTGGTCCACATCCTGGTGAGAACGATGAAGTCACCGGCCGCAGCGTTCTCAATGGCGTTCTCCAGCATGTCGGTGCTGAACTTTCCGCACATGAAACGATCGCCGTCGAGCAAGAGTCCTGGGGAACCATTGCGCAGCTTGCCGCCGAATACGAGACGATTGCCGCGGCCGCGCAGCGCGATCGGTGGGCTGCCCTGGTGCGGACATCCGGTCTCAACGCAGAGCAGGCCGCGGAGGTGGTTGAATCGGATGCGTTCGGCCCGCTGACTGCCGAGCTGCGCCGCGCTGAAGCCAACCATCATGATCTCGCTGTACTGCTCCCGCGACTCGTTCGCGCGCGAGGTTTCGGCGACGCGGACGACATCGCAGCGGTAATGCGGCATCGGCTCAACGCCGCTACCGCTCGTCCTGCCGGAGCGGGGCGCGCTCGCAGGGTGCCGAGGCTCATTGCCGGGCTCGTACCCGAAGCGATGGGGTCGGTCGCTGATGACATGCGTCAGGCACTTGATGAGCGACGTGACCTCATCACGCAGCGAGCCGACGCAGTGCTCGGGAAAGCTATCGCTGAGAGCGAGCAATGGATCGCGTCACTTGGGGAAGCTCCCGCTGCCGGACCAGGCCGCGAACGATGGCTGTTGGCAGCGCTGACGATTGCTGCATATCGCGACCGATACTCGGTTACGACTCCGAGCCCGCTCGGGCTCCGGCCCGAGGCCACGGCGCAGCGCATCGATCATGCGAGGGCTGAAACGGCATTCAACGACATGTGTCGCATGAATGCGGCGCATCAAGAGGCGCAACCCCGTCGTGCGCAGTCTCCGAGTGCGCACGAGAGGCGTGGGGCTCTAACCTAGATGCTCCACTCACTCCAGCCTTATG
This sequence comes from Leucobacter sp., assembly GCA_041655455.1. GTDB lineage: Bacteria > Actinomycetota > Actinomycetes > Actinomycetales > Microbacteriaceae > Leucobacter. The sequence goes on from JBBAFK010000027.1 coordinate 9,857, forward strand.
GTGAATACAATGCAATCAGCGCGACAAACGGTTTCATTCATAGCGCAATTTACTACTTATGGGTGTAGTCTCGTCACATGAGCGAACGAGATGATCTAGTTGGTGCCTTAGATCGGGACGGCGTGCTTGCAGGCATTCGTTGGGCATTTACGTCGGCGGCGGATCGAGTGGCGGAAGATTTTTCGGAAGCGGCGGGCCACGACGCAACTTGGGTCGGCGTCACTCGGTTCACTCTCTTCCGAGATCGGCTTGATCGAGTGTTTTCGTGTCGCCGGTATGCCGTCGCTGATGGCATGGATGGCCGACTGAGTCTCGACGTACTCCACGCTGAACTGTCTGAGCGTGATGTCGACACCTTTCCGATGCTCGATCCTGATCTCGTTGTGCGAGCTGATCTCAGCGGAAGCCCGGGTTGGTCGCATGGGCACACTCGATGGCTCCTTGCTTCGTCCGCCTTCGGCAAGCTTGATGAGCTGCCCTGGCCACAGAAGAGCAGTACGAAACAGCTTGTCGCTCAGCAGCCAACCGATGAACCCCAAGAGCCGACGTTGTTCGATCAGTTCGCCGAGGAAGAGGCATCTGGTCTAGTCGCATTGATGGCTAAAACTAAGCTCGATTTACATACCTTGGTTGTCGGGCATTCGCTGGACGCAGAGCACGGTGGTCGCGAGCTAGTTGTCGGTCAGCCCCGCTTGAACTCTGATGGTGGTTCCGCTTGGTACTGGAATCACGATCTTTTGCAGGTTCCCCCCTTGGACGGAGGGCGACAGCAACCGCTGGTACCTGTGTCGGTTGCCCCTGACACTACCCCGGACGCACCAGTCAAGCTTCGGCGGCCCGCAGCCAAGCAGTCGGAGCACGAACAGGCGGGACTGTGAGCGTCTCTGACCGTGCTGCGACCGCAGCTGCCTTCTTCGACGGTGCGCGCTTGACCATGGCGCGCCACTTGGCAGGACTCCGCAAGAGCGATCTTGCGGCACTGATTAACAAGAGCCCTACGGCGGTATCTGCATGGGAAGCAGGGGCCAAGCGGCCGACCCCGTCCACCGTCGCACAGCTTGCTCTTGGTCTCTCTGTAGATCCTGGTTTTTTTGCAGCACGCCCAAACGATGTCGCAAAAGTAAGTGCCCTTCCACACTTCCGCTCATTGCGGTCAACGAGCCAACTTGCGCGGGATCAAGCATTCGCCTACGGGCAGGTTGCGCTCGATATTGCCGAATCGCTGGACCGTCACGTTGAATTCCCTGAAGTCGATATGTACTCCCGACCTGTGGACCCAGGCGACTTGGACAGCGATGGTCCCGAACAGGCGGCACGAGCCCTACGCGAAGCATGGATGTTCGGCGCAGAACCAGCTGGGCACCTGGTGCGCAACTTGGAGACTCATGGTGTGCTCGTAGTGTTTAGCCCACGCCAAACGGCCTCGGTTGATGCGTACTCATTCGATAGTCGCCTACGGCCGGTAGTCGTCCTTAATCCCGTGAAACGGGATTACTATCGCCAACGATTCGATGTCGCGCACGAGCTGGGCCATCTGATCATGCATGGTGACGCCGAACCTGGCGGGCGAATTGTCGAAGAGCAGGCTCACAGGTTCGCGTCAGAGCTACTGATGCCAGCTTCCGAGATCACTGGCCTGTTGCCGACAGCGATGAACCGGGGTGCTTGGGTCGCTCTGGCCAAACTTAAGGAACAGTGGGGAGTGAGCATTCAGGCACTTCTTTTCCGAGCGCGCCGCTTAGGAAGGCTCAGTGATGTCTCCTACCGAAACGCCATGGTTACACTCTCCACGCGAGGTTGGCGCCGGAATGAGCCGGGACTTATCAGCGCTATCGAGCAGCCCTCCCTTCTCCCACGTGCCGTCGAGTTGCTTGAGAACGAGGGCATCGGAGAACTCACTCTCATTGAGCAATGCCGTGTGCCAGCAGAGCTGTTTCGGACGGTGACTGCACGCACTCCGGAGCGGCTCGAAGTTGAACCGCTTGACGCGGAACGCAAGGCTAAAGAAAGTCGAAAGGTTGTATCACTCCTGCCGCGCCTAAACCCGCCCGTTGTGAACGAGAACGAGCCACAGAATTAGCAAAATTTCGAAGGAGAAACTGCCATGGCTGAACCGAACAAGCGAGTCGTCCAGCGTCGAGACGACGGGAATTGGGAAGTGCGCAAGCCTGGTGCCGACCGCGCCAGCGCCGTCACTTCCACCCAATTCGAGGGTATCAATCGTGCACGCGAAATCCTCAGTAATGAAGGGGGAGGCGAACTGCAAGTGCGTTCTTTGAAAGGCACTATTCGCGAGCAGGATACGATCCCAAGAGGGAACGATCCTCGCTCGTCAAAGGGCTGAGGAGTCGAATCGGAATGAAGAAGAATGAGACACTGCGCTCGATCGCGTTCTACAAGGGCAAGACCAACACAATAGATTCAGAGTCATCAGAGGAAATCGCTATCGTTCGACGGGATATCGCGGATGCTCTGAACTCCAAAAATCTCGCGTTTCTACTCGGGTCAGGGTGCTCGTCGTCGTATCAGAACGGCAAGGAAGTTGGTATCCCGACCATGGGGCCGATGGCCAAAGGCTTTATGGATGCCACTACGGGCAAACATAGAGTTACCGCCACCGATCGCCAGCGGTTGGATTCGAGCCTGGGAATGGATCTCAACGACGAGACCTATCGGAACAATCTTGAGCGTCTTCTGGAGGTGCTTTTCGCACAAGAGCTAGCTCTGAGGGCAACCACACGACCTGCGATGCAAAAACTCCACGGCGTCGTTCAGCGAGTAATCCGTTCGGTCACCGCGTATGTTCGAGAAGTCTGTACTGAAGGTGAGTTCTCTCGTGGTGACGAAACAGTGCTGAGAACATATATGAAATTTTACCGGCGGTTGGCGCAAAGAGAGCGTTCGCTCCCGCGTCCGTGGGTATTCACCACCAACTATGACCTATTCAATGAGACCGCAATGGATCGCCTAGGAATCCCGTATATTAATGGCTTCCTTGGCTCGATAGAGCGGCGCTTTGTGAGATGACAGCGAAGATGGCACTTTTTCGCTAGTTGGCATCCCAGTGATTATGCGGAATTTCTCCGTAATCACGTTTGGTTTAGTCGGTGTTTTGCCAACGAAGTTGGCATTGTTTCTGGATGTGCTGCTTCGCTCGCTAGGGCCACACCCAGCCCCTCCTCCCTCGGGCTTGCGATGCGCTCCGAAGGTCAATGGCCCTGCGGCTGCGCCTTGTTCGCGAAACCGCTTCAAAGTACAGGCGAGTTTTTCTCGGGAAACGGCCCAGGTTTCAACGTGAGGTGCGAGAGCAGTCATGCTCTGAAGTAGCATTTGTGAACAAAAAATATGTACATCTTTATGCTCATGTTCACCTAACTCGAGGAGGGTGACCTCTGAGGTTAGGGGAGCATTCCGAGAAACTGATGCGGGTCGAGTGCCAGCCGATTCGATGCCTCCAGGCGCTCTCGGAATGACGGGTCAATGTCACCCACATACAACCACCCCATGAGGTGCTCGTGTTCTTCGAGCCCGTGCATGGCTCGCACTGGGTCGCTGTTCGCGAGCACTCCGGTGCGCCACATCACGCCCCACCCGGCTCGCCACAGTGCGAGTTCGAGCAGGTGCCCGGCGCCAGCCGCAGTCGCGTGTTGCTCCCACTCTGGCACGAGCGGGTGCTCGGTGGAGCTGGCGATGACCGCGATGAGGAGTTCTGCCCGGTATGGCTTGGAATTGCGTTCTCCCGGTTCACGGGTGGTCCCTGCGGCCGCGTCGAGCGCATCGGCTAGACGGCCCCGATCCTCGCCCCGCAACACGATGAGTCGCCACGGGCGCAACGCCTTATGGTCGGCAACCGGGGTGACCGCGGCGAGGAGCTCGCGGAGTTCGTCGTCGGTGGGGGTGTGCGGCCCCACTTTCGACACTGAACGCCTGGTCGCCATGGCCTCGAGTACCTCGTCGTCAAAGAATTTGCCCTGTGTCATCCCTGAACCTCTCCAATCTGAATGTTTGCCGAGCAAGGCCAGCCTATCCTCGCTAGATTACTGCTCGGCCAGGTCATTAGACTTAAGCAATGACACAAACACCAGATCATGGCCCAAACCCATATACCGTTAACATCGAAGCATCGACCCGTGCAAACAGCAATTTCCGCACGACAGTATGGACGGGGGAGCTCATGCAGCTCACCCTCATGTCGATTCCTGTCGGAGGCGATATCGGTCTCGAAGTGCACGACGATACCGATCAGTTCTTGCGACTTGAACAGGGTCGCGGTCGGGTACAAATGGGACCTTCGCCCGAAGAGCTCTCGTTTGATGAAGAGGTCGCCGACGACTGGGCCGTGCTTGTGCCCAAGGGCATGTGGCACAACATCACCAACATCGGCGACGTTCCGATGAAGGTCTACAGCATCTATGCTCCACCGCATCACGCGCCGGGCACCGTGCATGAAACACAGGCGGATCAGGATCACGACCACTGATCGCGGCAAGTGAACACGGGGGCGAGTCTGCCCCCGTGACCGCCAGCGAGTGGTGGTATTCGAAACTCATCCGTCGTTCCCGAGACGCCGAGCAGCGCATGCCCAAAGGGCTGCGCGACAAGGTGGCGTCAAATGGTCTGCGCCAAATCACGGCGGGTGCCCTGCAATCGTCTGGCGATCAGGCTGTCAACGCATCGACGGTGCTGCCCTGGGTGCTCGCGTCACTCGGGGCCCCGGCTGCGTTGACGGGACTTCTCGTGCCGATCCGCGAGTCTCTCTCGATGTTGCCGCAAGCGCTACTTACCCCACTCGTTGTGCGGGTGAAGCATCGCAAATGGATCTTCGTAGTTGGCGCGCTCGTGCAGGCGGGGGCGGTCGCGGTGATGGCGTTCATCGCAGCGCTCGGCTCAGGGCTGGCAGCGGGCGTCGGCATTCTCGTCGCGCTCGCGATCTTTGCGCTCGGTCGATGCCTCTGCTCGATCGCGTCAAAAGATGTGCAGGGACGCACGATTCCGAAGGGCGAACGGGGGCAGCTCAATGGTATTTCAACCACCGTTGCAGGCATTGTTGCGATCACCCTGGGCCTTGCGATCAGAGCGTTTGTGGGAGCGGAACTCGCAGCTGCTCACCTCGCCTGGTTGCTCGCCGCGGGTGCAGCGCTCTGGGTGGGGGTCGCGGTGATCTATGCCGGAGTGCGTGAACCTGCGAGTGAGGAAGCCCCAGAGGCGCAGAGCACCGAGGTCGCTCCAGCCAAACCGTTTCATGGGCTCTCTCAGGCGGTGCAATTGTTGCGTGAAGACGCGCGTTTCAGGCAGTTTGTCGGGGTCCGCGGGTTGCTTCTCGTTTCGTCGCTGAGCCCTCCGTTTATCGTGACGCTGTCGATCCAGTCTGGCGCGTCGAGTCTCGCGGGGCTTGGCGGGTTCATTATCGCTTCTGGGCTTGCTGCGCTCATCGGCGGAAGGCTGTTTGGCAGGCTCGCAGATCGCTCGAGTCGCAAGGTCATGAGTATCGGGGCAGGGGTTGCTTCGGCGATCATTCTCTCGGCCGTGATCGTCGCTACGCTTGCCGAGGCTGGCAGTGCGTCGGCATTCCAATCAGACGCGAGCTGGTGGGTAAACCTGTTCTACATCACGGTGTATTTTGCACTCACGCTCATGCACACGGGCGTGCGCATCGGCCGCAAAACGTATGTGGTCGACATGGCAGAGGGCGATACTCGCACCACCTATGTTGCAGTCTCAAACACCGCAATGGGCATCATTCTTCTCGTCGTGGGTGGGGTGAGCGCGCTGCTCGCGACCGTGCACGTCTCGTGGGCGCTGCTGTTGCTCGCGGCGATGGGCCTCGTCGGCGTCTTTGCAGGCGCAAAACTGCCCGATGTCTCACGCAGTTGAAGTGAAGCCCGTATTGTTCTCAATAATACGGGCTTCACCATGAATTAGGTGAAAGCGCCAGGATGGTTGATCCTTGCCAGCTGATGACAACTAAGCGGATACGTTTACTGTTCCGCTGACGTTATTGATATTGGTGAGCTGTGTAGCTTCTAACCGCTAACCCAAAGCTACCTCGCGGCTGTTGCCAAGTACTGTGTCAAAATAACGGTTATTGCCAACTTGATTGAGTTATTGCCAACTTCGCTGTCAATTCACACCCGCGCTTCAATCCTTCGGTGTTTCGATATGCACTTTCCGAGCAGCTCGACATCAGTAACCGAAAATGGAGTTCGGTCGACAGTTTGATGTACTTCGCCAAGCTGCATGGCTCAGTGAGCTGGGAGTCTCGCGGCGATGGCTTGTTCCCTGTCGTAGAAACAGCACCGTCACTCATCTCGAATGACCAACTGCTCATCTACCCAAGCCCGGCGAAGCAGAATGCCAGTTTCGCTGCACCTTACTCGGATCTGTTTCGCGAGTTCCAGACTCGTGTTGTTAGAGATCAGAGTGTGCTTGTTACTGTTGGCTACAGCTTTGGTGATGAGCATGTGAACAACATCATCTTCCAGGCGCTCACAATTCCTACCTTCCGCCTCGTGGCTTTCGTAGATCCTTCGGCTAACGATATGGTGACGAAGCTTCGAGACCTCGATGACCCACGCGTGTGGATTATCGGCACCGAGGAGAAGGATTCAACCTGGAAGGCACACTACTTCGACACTCTTGTTGAAGAAATCCTCGTGACGGGTAATACCGATAACGCCGAGGAAGCCATTAATTCGGTTTTGACAAATCTTCTTGGTCGACGTCACGCGTCCGATGGTGATGGAGTAAATCTTTGAGTTCTATCGAACGCCGACGATCCCTTGGTAAGGTCATTGCGGTCACAGCGGAAAAGTTCACCGTGGAATTAAATGCCGGTTCGGATAGTTTCACCCTTGTCGGATTCGACGCTCAGCACTACGTCGCACGAATCGGATCATTCGTTTTAATCGCTCTTCAGACTGAGCATGTGGTTGGTGAGGTCGTAGGTCTCCATGAGCGCGAGCTGTCGGCAAGTGAGCAGCTTCAGTCCGAACTGCAAGATACACATGCACTTCGCGCACTGAAGTTCCTCGATATTGTTCCGATCGGGACATTGTCCTTCGGAGCCGACGCTAGATTCCGATTCGGCGTGTCAGTTTTTCCTGCGTTGTACACGGAGGCGCTTTACGCTGAATCCCAAGATCTGGACAGGATTTTTGATGCGGCAGACGCGATCGAGCTTGACAAGGAATCTGAAACGCAGCCGACGCCTTCGCGCTTGCGTGCGTTCAACATCGGTACGTCAGTCGTATTTGATGACTACGACGTAAAGGTGTCCGTGGATGAGTTTTTCGGTGGACATGCGGCAATTCTGGGAAATACCGGAAGCGGAAAGTCCTGCACCGTGGCATCTGTTGTTCAGTCTATTTTTGCCAAGCAAGATGCTCACGCAGCTGTTGGCGCGACGTTTGTCTTCTTCGACACCAATGGTGAGTATAGGCAAGCCTTCACCGAGCTTCCGAAACCGATCCGAAGGCTCTATGCCCTGGTGCCGGGGCGCGAAACACATAGTTTGCCGCCAGAACACATTAGGGAAGAAGTTGTCAGGTTCAGATTGCCACATTGGTTTCTGTCTCCGGAGGAATGGGAACTATTACTGCGCGCTAGCGATCGTGCGCAGCGACCGATCTTACGCAACGCGTTGGGCCTGACTAGCTTATTCGCAACGAATGATCCTTCCTTGGCTTCTCTCAAGAACCATGTTCTTGCTTCCGCAATATTGGCAATCCTTGCGAGTTCTGAAAGCGCAACAGCCAGTGTTGGGCGAATTCAGGGCTTGCTTCTCTCTTTCAGTACACCAGACCTGAATCGACAGACAGTACACCCACATCTCGATCTCCATTTCGGCGCCTTTACGAGACCAGACTCTCTTCCAAGTATGTTGCGTCCATTTATTCAAGTTGATGTCGCGCTTCCGGATTATCGCAATGCACCGTTCGAGTTTGCTTTGCTCGAACAAGCTCTTGACCTTGCGATCCTCTACGAGGAGGCGCATGGCAACCGACATGTACGTGACTATAGTTCTTCACTGATCACTCGGTACAAGTCAATCCGAGACCGATCCGAGTTCGAGTTCCTACGCCCCGCGACTAGCAGCCTTGCGCCACACGAAATTGATGCGAAGGTGTTCATAGATAAGTGGCTCGGGCTCATCGAAGAGCCATTGGGTAGTCCGCTTCGGAAGCGCTCTCAAATAACCATTTTCGACATGAACGAGGTCGAGGATGAGGTCGTAGAGGTCATCTCAGCGGTCGTAACTCGAATGATCTTCGAACGGCTCAGACGCTCTTCGGCTCGAAACTCATTTCCAGTAAACCTTGTGCTAGAGGAGGCACATCGTTACGTTGCTGAACGGCCATCAGATTTTGCAATTGACGCGACCAAGATATTCGAACGAGCTGCAAAGGAGGGAAGAAAATATGGCCTGTTCATTTTGCTCGCCTCGCAACGACCGAGTGAATTGTCACGTACGGTGCTCTCTCAATGCGCGAACTTCGTCGTGCACAGGATTCAAAATCCTGAGGATTTGCAGCATGTTCGACGCATGACGCCCTATATTTCAGAGTCCGTGCTTAGCCGACTTCCATCACTCCCGAAACAGCATGCCCTCATCTTTGGCAATTCCGTTAGCATCCCGACGACGTTTAGGGTGAGAAACGCTTCTCCAAAGCCCAAGAGTGACGATTCGCCGATCCGGCATGTGTGGTTTTCGGAGCCTGATCTAGCAATCGATCTCTGATTCGGTATCAACCGATGAGCAGGGCCGTCTGCTGTTCGCTTACGGTGGTGAAGGATAGTATTGAAGTGTCCCATTGATCGCTTTTGTGAGCTGGACACGAGGCCCATTTCACAGTGGCACGCTGGGGGCACGGCAACTCCACAACTACCGAGAATCCGCGGAATCACGCGGGTGGTGACGAGTACTGGGACTTCTAGAAGTTTCTTGAAGCGCCCCGGCTGAAAACTTGGTCGAAGGCCCGGATCCGCGAAATCTCGCGGGTTCGGGCCTCTTTCGTGCTCTCTGTTCGACGACAGAGGAGGACAGAAATGACCAGGAATGCCCGTTCGGAGTGGCACGCGGATGGCACGCGTGCACCTTCCGGTTGGAAGCGAGGGATCGTACCCACTGAAATTTGGGTTCGGCACTGCGCCGAGTCCGTGCCACTTCGTGCCACAGGAGGTCGCGTCAACCCCATGAAATCCGCAGAATCATGCGGATGTTCGTCGGTACACGGAATGAGTGGCACGGAGTGGCACGAGCGTCCATTCGCGTCCATCCGCGTACACGGGAGGGCATCATGAGTGCGACAAAGAGGGAATCGTGGGGGAGCCTGCGGAAGTTGCCCTCCGGGCGTTGGCAGGCTCGGTACCCGGGCCCAGACGGTGAGACCTATACGGCGAGAACTGAAGACGATAAGTCGCTCACGTTTCTCACCAAGACGGACGCCCGTCGATGGCTCGCTGCGGTCCATACCAAGATCTCGCTCGGGCAGTGGGAGCCACCGGCGGTTGTGGCGGCACGAAACCGCGCTCATGCGGAGCAGGAGAAAGCACGATCCATGGGCTTCGAAAAGTACTCGAAGCGCTGGCTGGAGATGATCGGGACCGAACCGAACCGCAGCGGCAAGATGCGAGCCGTTGGAACTGTGCGCTCCTATGCGGGCAAAGTGACGGGGTATCTCGTGCCGGAGTTTGGTGATACTCCTTTGAAAGAGATTGACGCCGATCGTATTCGCGAGATGACAGATCGGCTCGATCAGATACCGGCACCGTTGAATCCGAAGTCGAAGTTCAACGGCATCACAAGGCCGGTGCTGATTGTGCTCATGATGATCCTGCGCCAAGCTGCTCGCGATGGCATCATCCCCGCGGCACCGAACGTATCGATTCCGCGTCAGGAGTCCGTCCGTTACGACGCCGACCATGACGAAAACGAAGACATCATCACGCCGGTACAGGTCGAAGCCCTGTATGAGGCAGTGCCGACCCAGTGGGCGATCATGGTGCAGCTTGCCGCGTGGTGCCAACTCCGGCGGGGCGAGTGCCTGGGCGTGCAGCGCCGAGATATTGAATGGCATGACGATGGCGGTGCAACACTGCACGTGCGCCGCCAGCTCAACGCCAACACCGGCGACTACACGGAGCTGAAAAGTGAGGCGGGCAAGCGTTCGTTGAGCGTTCCGAAACTCATGATTCGTCGTTTGAAGGAACACCTCAACGAATATGTCGCTGCGGAGGCCAAAGCCCCCGTGATCCCATCGAGCCCCCGCGGCAGCATGCCGCTGTCGAACACGCGCTGGGGGTACATCTGGGCTGACGCACGTGAGCGCGTTCCAAACCTGCCGCATCGCTTCCGGTTCCATGACCTCCGGCATACAGGCTTGACGCTCTTCGCACAGGAGGGATCAACTCTCGCGGAGCTGATGCGACGCGGCGGCCACGCTGACATCCATATCGTGCTCCGATACCAGCACGCCACGATGAGTCGAGATCGGGAGTTGGCGGATCGCATGAGTGTACGTGTCGCCGCGACGATCTCCGGGGCACCAAGCGAGGGCGAGACGTCGTAACCGGACAGCGCTGGACACCTGTGAAGCAAAGGTAGTCAGCTCACAGGAGGGCCTCATGATGATCGCTCGACAGTCGCAGGAACTCCAGAACTCTGTGCTGGTTTCACTGACAGTGGCAGCAGCGAGCCTGGGTGTCTCGGTCAAGACCCTTCGACGCCGGATCTCTGATGGAACCGTGCACGGGTACCGTATCGGTCGGCTCATCCGCGTCGACCTCGATGAAGTGCGAAAGGCTTTGGTCGTGGAGATTCCCACAGTGAAGTAGCCGCTACAACGCACGGCTCGTTGGAGATTGTGATCGAGACGCTCCCGGACGGACGGAGTTCCGACTGGGAGCGTCTTCGGTGTCCAGGGCGCGCACCACGTCCGACGCGCGGACAATGACTTCCGCTCCGCCGTCTTGCAACAGATGATTCGTGCCGGAGCTGGCAGCGCTCGTGATGGGGCCGGGCAGTGCACCAACGATTCGGCCGAGTGCGTTGGCCTCATGAGCAGTATGAAGCGCACCGGACCGATACCCTGCTTCAACAACGACCGTGGCTCCGGATATTGCTGCGAGGATGCGAGAACGATCCAGAAATCGCTGCCGGGTTGGTGCGACGCTGGGCGGCGCCTCAGAAAGCACCAGACCAGCGCGTGCGACCGAGGCCACCAGTTCGCTGTGCCCCGCGGGGTAGGGGCGGTCGATCCCGGAAGCGAGCACTGCGATGGTGTTGCCCCCTTCGGTGAGCGCGGCACGGTGTACTGATCCTTCGATTCCGTATGCCGCGCCAGCGACCAGCGTCTTGCCGTTTCGGACCAGCTCACCGGCGAGGTCCTCGGTGATGTGCGTGCCATACGCTGTGGCTGCCCTCGCACCAGTGACGGTGACGAATCGTGAGAGTGTGTTGCCGAGTAGATCTGTACGCCCGCGCGCCCACAGCGCATACGGGGCACGATCTCCGAGGTCGGCTATCCCAGTCGGCCAATCTGGATCGCTCGGGATCAGCACCCGGTAATTCTCGTTGCTGAGTGTCTGTGCGGCAAGATAATCCACACCGGCTCGGGGACGCATACGATCTCACCAAACGGCCGATTCGGCCGCATCCATTCCTGGCACTGTGATGTCGCGCTCGATGAGAGTGATTGCCTCAACCGCGCCGACGTTGTTTATAAGCGCACCGGTCGAGATGTCGCCCGGTGTACCGATCACGGCCAACAGCTGGCGAGCCGTACTTTCGTCCTTGGCGAGGGCAGTGAGCGTTGGCATGGGAAGCCTCCTTGGCTATGTATCGCTCAGGAGGTGCGCGGGAGCTGCCCTTTCGCCAATCGGAATGTCGGCGTACCCTGGAGGCTGAAGCAGGTTCTCAACTCTGCGGGCCCTCCGGGGCGGCCCTTTTGGGCGTTCGATCACACGCTGCTTCCTCGACGGAGAACGACGTGTGACGAGAGGCCCATCATGATTCGCCCACTCTTGGCGATTACGAGCTTCATTTACTCGCTCCTGCAGCGCTACGCCCCGAGCAACATCGTGCTCCGGTGGATCCGGAGTCGGCGTGGGTTGAAGAGGGGAGTGCCTGCCATGCTCCTCGCCCTGCCATGCTCCTCGCCCTGCCATACCTCGGCTTTGCATTTTGGTGCTCATCTGTGGCAGCTGGTGGCGGCCCAGGATGGCTGAATCTCCTTGTCCTTCTCAGCCTGTGGAATGCGATGAAATTCATCATGTTTGGACCCATTAGCCTGATCATCTTGTGTCGCGTGCGTGCAAAGCAACCCGATGAACGGCGTGACGGTGAGAAGGTGTCTGAGCTGGCCCTGAGTTGATTCCTACAGATCGCGAGAGCGGCGCCGATAGTGCGACCGAGTCAGACCGATCAAGCCTCCGAAGCCACAGTCGGCACCCGATTCGTTGGTGCGGTGTGAGTGTGGGGTAGAATTGACGGTATGCATTTGTACTTCTTGTGATGGCTGAGCAGGCCTACCGCGCTCGTTGAGTAACTCCGAGCTTGCGGCGGCCGCTTGTTCTGACCCCATGGAGGGTCGCCGTCATTTGCGTACCCGTTGGCTGTTCGGCTTGCCGTGGTGCGTTGTTCTGAAGGATTTGAATGCTTACCCCTACCAACCGTCATCCGGCGCGCCATCGCGCGCAGCTCACCGCCTCCGACCTCTCCGTCATGCGAGGCGTAACACCGGTGCTCAACCATGTCGATCTCGTCGTCACTCCCTCGTCTCGTGTGGCGATCGTTGGCGAGAACGGGCGTGGAAAGACCACGCTTCTCCATGCGCTCGCTGGCACGCTGCCTCCTGACAGCGGCACGATCCAGCGCATCGGCACACTTGGGCTCGCTGAACAAGAAATGAACTCCACCGACAACCGCACCGTTGGGCAGGCCGTCGCCGAGGCCATCGCTGAACCGCTCGCAGCGCTGGCCGCACTCGACGCCGCCGCTGCCGCTCTCGCAGATGGGAGCAGCGAGGCCGCAGAGCAGTACGCCGCAGCATTGGAAGGTGCTGACGCACTCAACGCGTGGGATGCCGAGCGCCGCGTACAGATCGCGCTCGAAGCACTCGACGCAGAAACCGACATGACACGATTGCTCGCCGATCTCTCGGTAGGGCAACGGTATCGAGTGCGCTTGGCCTGCCTGCTGGGGGCAGAGGATGATTTCCTGCTGCTGGACGAGCCCACGAATCACCTCGACCGCAGCGGGCTTGAATTCCTGACCGCGCAACTCCGCGCGCGCAAGGGTGGTGTCGTCATCGTTAGCCACGATCGCGCGCTGCTCTCTGACATTGCGGAGACGGTTGTTGACCTCGATCCGACGCCCGATGATCGCCCCCGTATCTACGGCAACGGGTATGCGGGGTACCGAGAAGGGCGCCTGGCTGACCGGGAACGGTGGGAGCAGGAGTACGAGCGCCAGCAGCAGGAGCAAGCGCGACTGCAGGACAGTCTCAGCGCTGCGCAGAATCGGCTCGTGTCCGGGTGGCGACCGGAGAAGGGCTCGCCCAAACACGGCCGCGCCACACGTGCGGGCGGGCTGGTGCAGAGCGTGCACCGACGACAGGAGGCACTGAGAGCCCACGCGGTGACGGTGCCTGAACCACCGCAGCTGTTCCAGTTTCCAGACCTGCCCACACGAAAGGGCGCAGTGCTGCTGAACGTCGACAACGTGAGCCTTGCCGAGCGGTTAACGCAGCCGGTGTCGTTTGAACTCTCGCACCGCAGCAGGCTTGTAGTGACTGGCCCGAACGGGGCAGGGAAGTCGACGCTCTTAAGCATCGCGGCGGGCGAACTGTTGCCAAACACGGGAACAGTGCGAATATCCCGTGGCACGCGCTTGGGCTTTCTGCGCCAGGAGTCGGTGTTGCCGCCTGATCGGCGTGCGAACGAAGTGTATGCCCGGCACATCGACGAACTCGTCGCTCAAGGAAACCTGCAATCATCTGAGGCGGTCCGCCTGTCGGGGCTTGGTCTGCTGCGATCGCGCGAGGCGGGCAAACGGGTGGGTGAGCTGTCGATGGGTCAACAACGACGCCTCGATCTGGCGCTCATGCTCGCGACACGCCCGCACGTGCTGCTGTTGGACGAACCCACCAACCACCTCTCTATCGCGCTCGTCGACGAACTCACCGAGGCACTCGGGGCTACCCAAGCGGCCGTCGTACTGTCGACTCACGACCGGCAACTTCTACGAGATGTCGCTGAATGGCCTCATTGTCATCTCAGCACGATCGCCGAAAGATCCGCGCTGGTATGAGGTAACCAGCCAGCAGTCATCTCCCTCTGGGTGCACAATACCGTGGGGTTTTGGGAGTTGCCGCGCCTGGGAGGTGATTCGCAATCATGCATCGGTTCTTCGAGGCGCTGACGAACAGCGAAATCTACCCGATATGTTCCCTGACTTCCTCGAGCAAACTCCGAGGATCGTCAGCCCAGAAACGCACGATGTTACAAGTGTGCGCGCCGCCCTTCGGGCGTAACCCCGGTAACGACAATTCCAGCGGTCGTTCAAGCGTGATCTCGAGGTTTGTTTCGTCTGATACGCGAATAGCCATCACTGATTTGTCGTCTTCACGAAAAACCTTTGGTGTCTTTGGCTCACCGGATACGCGTCCACTTCGTTGTTCGAAGAAGCTGACCGATTGAATGTCCTGCCAAGAGATCTGCAGCTCCACTTCGAGGCCTTCACGCACGATAATCCCGTTCGGGCCAACGACGTGAGGCCTCGTGAAGAATGCAAAGAGCAGACCGAGCATCCAGGTCACACCCCAGATGCCGAGAATGAGAAAGCCGATTCGTATGGGTGTCCACCGATGCACGATGGCATCAATAATAGGGATCTCAATGGCTGACAGAATGATCAATACGATGAGGACGGTGAGCACAGGACGGTGGTATTTGAATCCGACCGCGTCGCTGGGGATACGTGGTTTTCTTGCAATGATTCGCCAGATGCTCTCGTAGATACGCAGTTCCATTTTCGTGACGCGCACTAACAGATTCCATAACCGCTGCCAGATAGTCGGTGAATCAGTCGCTTTCTGAGATGTCCTCACGCCGTCGAATCCTCGTCTAGGCTCAGGTCCGAGCCCCCAACGGTGTCGTATCGGACCTCCTCTTCGTGTACGAGCTGTCGAAGTCGATGCGCGACAGCGTCAACGCCGCGGATGAATGCAGGCCGGTCGGCCTCATCGATGACACTTTCAAGGTCGGTTGTGAGTCGTGCATGATCTGCGGCCATCTTCGACATCATGCGTTCCGCGTCCTCCATGAGAGTCACGAGAACCGCGCGACGATCGGAAGGATGCGTGCGACGCTGGACATATCCACTCGCAGCGAGCCCATCAACAAGGGCAGAAATAGTACGAGGCGTTACTTTAAGTGCTTCGGCTAACGCCTGCTGCGTGCTGGGTCCCGAGTGATGAAGCACCCAAAGAACGTGCACCCGAGACTCGGTGAGGGAAGTGCCAGTAAAGGCGTGCTTCATGTCGAGCTGAAGAAGTGAGCTGATTTCAAGAATTCGATCCAATAATCCGATCCGCATATAGTTACAATACCACCTAGTTACATGATGTAACTACATACCCAAAGTACTCGCTTGATGAAGCACATGCCTGGGGCCCCTGCCGAGGCCTGGGGTGCGAGCGTTAGGAACGCCACGCACCCCGCTATCGAGCACTCACGCCACCCAGGTGTGGTCTGCTGGTTACAAGTCCGCGTAGAACGCATCCTCGGCAGCCCTGCGAGCTTCGACCTGCTCAAGCACGAATTGCACGAAGTCGGCATCTCGATCCGTGATCGATTGCTCGACGCTGTCAGCCGGGGGTCCCTCTCCGGGCCAGATGGTGTGCCGGGTCGGACGATCTCGGTCGAGGCGCGTTCCGCTTGTTGCGACCCAGTCACGGAGACGTTGGCGCGCATCCAGAAAATCGCGATGCCAACCAAAGGGTGCTGATCCGTCTTGGTTTGGATCGTACGCGCACAGCCAATGTAGATGCAGTGCAGAAAGCTCCCAGAGCAATTCGGGATGGCGGTGCCAGAGTGGCGGAATCACCGATGCCGGTAGGCCGTACTCGGTGCGAAGCCAATTTACCCAACGATTGAGTTCGAGGAGTTCCTGCTCAAGGTCATGTGAAGTGAGGAGGTTCCAATTAATCGGGTGCGGAGGCTCCGCGATGAGATCAGCTTCGAACTGATCGGTCCCTCCGGTCCGAGGTCTTTCGTTGGCGGGGTCGTGCGCGTTCATAGACTTACCCACTTGATTCAAAGGCCGAGCACGGGCGCATCGGCCACGACACTTGCCCGACGGGGAGCGAACGCCCGACTCCGCTCCGGGTTCGCACTCGTGCGATCGGCGGCTTGCCGAGGCGCACGGTCGACTTCGTACCTTGTGCGGGCCGTGTCGTGACCAATGCGCTTCGCCACGAACTCTTCGCTCTCCACGTTCTGGCCGTCACGCTCGTAGCTGTCAAGTGTCGAATTTGGTAGAGGGTTCTGTTATCGGGTTTCGAGAAGAACGGGTTGAGGGTTCGCCGCCCAGTAGGCGGTCTCGAATTCTGCTGGCGGGACGTGCCCGAGTTCGCCGTGGAGGCGGCGTTCGTTGTACCAATCAACCCATTCAGCGGTCGCGAACTCGACATCGTTGATGCCCACCCAGGGGCCGCGGTTGCGAATGAGTTCAGCTTTGTAGAGCGAGTTCAGCGCCTCGACCATGGCATTGTCGTAGCTGTCGCCCTTTGAGCCCACGGACGCGACGGCCTCGCTCTCGGCGAGGCGTTCAGCGTAGCGAATGGCACGATATTGCACGCCCCTGTCGCTGTGATGGGTGAGTCCTGTAAGGTCCTGTTCGGCGTGTTCGCGCCGCCAGATCCCCATATTGAGCGCGTCGAGCGCGAGATCCGTGTAGAGCCGGGTCGAGACCTGCCAGCCGACGATCATGCGCGAGTACACATCGAGCACGAACGCAACGTATACCCACCCGGAGAACGTGCGCACATAGGTCAAATCCGCCACCCACAGCTCGTTCGGGCGTGACGCCACGAACTGCCGTTGCACTAAGTCCGTGGGCCGGTCGGTCTCGGGCGCGGGCTTCGTGGTCTTCGGGCCCTTCGTCCGCGCGATGCCCCGCAGGCCGAGCTGTCGCATGAGCCGGCGCACGGTCGATTCAGCAACACGTTGCCCCTCGCGTCGAAGCTCTGCATGGATCTTCCGCACCCCGTACACCCCGTAGTTCTCCTCATGGATACGGGTGATCGCGGCGCACAAGTCCTCGTCACGCAGCGAACGCGCGGATTGCGGCCGGGTTCTCGCGGCGTAGTAACTGGACGGGGCAATCTGTGCGGGAGTGTCCTCGAGTGCGCGGCAGATTGGCTCGACCCCAAACTCGGCGCGATGAGCGTCGATGTAGGCCACTTTCTCGGTCATCGTGATGGGCGGTCGAGCTCCGCCGCAAAGAAAGCCGAGGCAGACTTGAGGATCTGGTTCGCACGCTTCAACTCGCGAACTTCACGCTCGAGCTCAGCGATCCGAGCAGCCTCGCTCGTGGTGACACCGGGGCGTACACCGCTATCGATGTCAGCTTGTTTCAGCCAGCCCCGCAACGTATCGGCGTTAATGCCGAGCTGCTTCGCGATCCGCGCGGGCGCCCCGTAGGGGGTGTCGGTGTTCTGCTGTGCTTCTCGAACGAGGCGTACTGCGCGCTCTCGAAGCTCAGCGGGGTACTGCTTGGGCATGAGGAGTAGGTTTCCTTCCGGGAATCTTTACCCTCCATCAAACAGTGAAGATAGAGGTAGTGGCTCAGGGCGGCTGACCGACTATTAAACTGACGCGCCGAGGGGTGCTGTCCTTTATGGGACGCGTCGCCGCCTGGGGCTGCTACTTCCCAAATAGGGAGAGGCCAGACCGGGCGGGGATGTGACTTCATAGGACCCTGCTCAAAGTGCCCCGTCACTGTTATGTCCGCCCGGCCCGGTTCGGTCATCCAACACATTGAAGTGATGGAGACACCACCATCATGACGACAGCGACGATCGAGCGTCAACCAGACATTATCATCGGCGTCGACGCGCATAAACACACTCACCACGCAGTCGCCCTCACGAGCACCGGGAAGCGCCTGGCAAACTGCGCATTCCCGGTGACCACTCGCGGCTATGCGGACTTGCTTGCCTGGGCAAACGATCACGGCCAGATCGTGGCGTTCGGAGTGGAATCCACCGGCTCCTATGCTGCCGGCCTCGCTCGCTTCCTCACCGACCACGGGATCGAGGTTCGCGAGGTGAATACCCCGCACGCGCACACAAAAGCGAGGGTCGGCAAAGACGACGCGATCGACGCCGAAGCTGCCGCCCGGAAAGTACTTGCAGGTGAAGCGACCGCGGTTCCCAAGCGCACCGATAGCGTGATCGAGTCGATCCGGTTCCTCATGGTCGCCCGTGATTCCGCGGTGAAAGCCCGAACCGCGGCAATCGTGCAATTGCAAGATGTCCTCATCACTGCTCCCGCCCAGATCCGAGAGCAAGTTCCCTCCGGCGGGCGTGCAGCCGTCACCCACTGCCGGAAGTTTCGCATCGATCGTTCACGCCTGAACGACCCTGCCCAAGCCGTGAAACTCGCCTTACGCGCACTCGCGATGCGGGTCGCTGATCTCGACACAGAAATCACGGATCTCGAACGGTCACTGTCTACCCTAGTAGAGGCCACGGCCCCTACCCTCATCAGCAAGATCGGGATCGGCACGATCCATGCCGCCCAGCTCTTGATCACTGCTGGCGAGAACATTGACCGGTTCCGGGGCGAGGCCGCGTTCGCGAGGCTCTGCGGAGCCGCCCCAGTGCCGGTCTCTTCAGGGAAGAGCCACCGGATGCGACTCCACCGTGGTGGTGACCGGAAAGCCAACCGCGCGCTCCACATGATCGCTGTCGTCAGGCTCAGATACGATCCCCGAACCATTGACTACATGCAGCGTCGACTCACCGAAGGGCTCTCCAAAAAAGACGTTCTGCGCTGTCTCAAACGCTTTATCGCCCGAGAGGTATTCCATGACCTGAAAACCGACCTCGGAACAACTTGACATCTATAGGACCGTCACGACACGATTCAGCCCTGGCATCTCCGATTGACCTTGGGGGCGTGGGCAGCAGACGGGCTGCTTGCGATCTTCTTTTTTTGGTAGGGCTCGAGCTCAAGAAGGAGTTTGTCGCTGGCGACCTGCGCCGGTTCCGCACGGCAATCATGCCGATCGCCGCTGCCGCCGGAGGGGTTGCTTACCCGCGCTCATCTATGCCGCGATCGTGTGGACTCATCCTGAACTCCGGCAAGGGTGGGCGATCCCCACCGCCACCGATATCGCGTTCGCGGTGGCAGTGCTCGCGATCATTGGCTCCCATTTGCCAGCTGCGCTCCGCATCTTTCTGCTCACTCTCGCCGTGGTCGATGACCTGCTTGCGATCAGCATCATCGCCATTTTCTACACCGATGACGTCGCGTTCGTGCCACTGTCGCTCGCGTTCGCGGTGATTGTGGTCTACGGGTTCATCGCGCAGCGATATCGGGGATTCTTCGGGGTGCGCCCATTTGCAGCATGGCTGATTCTGCTCCCCATCGGAGTGGTCGCGTGGGCACTTATGCACGCCTCTGGGATCCACGCCACCATCGCAGGCGTCCTGCTGGGCTTCACGATTTCGGTCCTGCATCGCAGAAGAGATTCCAAGCTATCTGCAGACCGTGTCGGGCTTGCTGAGGAGTTCGAGCACCGATTCCGGCCACTGTCTGCCGGTGTCGCCGTGCCGGTGTTTGCATTTTTCGCTGCAGGCGTTTCCGTCGGAGGGTGGGAAGGTATCCATGCCGCGATGACCCATCCCATTACCTTCGCCATTGTCGCGGCTCTCGTGCTCGGCAAGCCACTCGGGATCGTCACAACGACTTGGATCATGACGAAGACCATGCGTACCAAGCTGGACCCTGAACTGCGATGGATCGACATGATCGGTGTCGGACTCCTCGCAGGCATTGGGTTCACCGTCTCGCTCCTTGTCGCGGAACTCAGCTTTACCCCCGGCTCAGTCGAGCACAACTACGCGAAGGTCGCGATCCTCACCGCTTCCGTGCTCGCCGCCGTACTCGCGGCGGTTCTGCTTGGAATCCGCAACCGCCAGTACAGGCGCATCCGACACCGCGACCGTCTTGACGCGAACCAGGACGGCATCCCTGATGTCTATCAAGATGGCTCGGGTGCGCAGCCGAGAGGCTGATACTCGTACTGGCAATTCGAGATTCTCATCGAGAGGCGCTCCTGAGCTACTGGGTTGGCTGAGGTGCCAACCTACGGGTAGCCGCCGCGAGCACAGACATGACCGGACTGTAGTAGGCCCATCGGCCGCGCTGCTGTCGAGTGACGAGTCCGGCCTCGACGAGTTGCTTCATGTGGTGTGAAACCGTAGGTTGCGAGAGTCCGACTGGTTCCGTGAGGTCACACACGCACATCTCGCCGCTGGCGCTGGCAGTAATGAGTGAGAGCAGCTTTACTCGTGTCGGGTCGCCGAGAGCCTTGAATACTTTCGCCAAATGCTGGGCATCCACATCAGTCACGACATTGTGGTCAAACGTCGCGCAGCAACTTGACGACAAAACTGGAGGCGCAGCATCCTGCAAATTGTTCATATCACCATTCTGCCCAATATATTGACAGTTGTCGATGTGAGGCGATAGGTTTTTATATCGATGAATATCAATGGATGGAGAAATGTAATGCACGAAGTCGTCGTGATTGGAGCAGGACCCCAGGGGCTCGCAGCTGCTGCCCATTTGCTGGAGCGCGGAGTTGAACCACTGGTGCTGGAAGCGGGCGATGGCCCGGCCGCAGCAGTATCGGAGTGGGCGCACGTGCGCTTGTTTTCGAAATGGTCTGAAGTGATCGACGGTGCGAGCAAACGTCTCCTTGAGACAACTGACTGGATCGAACCCGCTGAAGGCTACCCGACGGGGGCACAGTGGATCTCTGAGTATCTCGCGCCCCTTGCCGAGACACTTGCGGAGCGGGTGCGTTACGGCGTTCGCGTGACAGGAGTCAGCAAGAAGGGGCGGGACCGCTCGGTAGATGCAGGCCGGTCAGATCAACCGTTCACCATTCATATGGTGTATTCGGATGGTGGAGAAGAGCGAATTGAAGCTCGATCCGTAATTGATGCTTCGGGAACCTGGAATACACCAAGTCCAGCGGGTGCGGACGGTCTCCCCGCGTTGGGAGAGCAAGCTGTCGCGGCAGCAGGCATCCTCAGTTACCTGATTCCGACGCCAGAGGATGCCCGTGCGCTCTCGGGTAAACACGTCGTTGTCGTTGGTAATGGTGCGTCGGCGAAAACAGCCATTACACAGTTGGCTCGGATCGCCCGGCGCGATCCTTCTACCCAGATCACCTGGGTGCTGCGCCGCGGTGTAGTCGGTAATACGTTCGGCGGTGGCACTGCGGATGAGCTTCCAGAGCGTGGCGCACTTGGCCAGCTTGCAGAAAAGTACGTCGCTGACGGGCTCGCGGACCTTGTCACGGGATTCAGGGTTGTAGGAGTGAATCGTGACGGTGATCGTGCGATTTTGGTCGCGGAAGACGGTCGGTCGCTTGCCCCAGCAGACCAGATCATCGTGCTGACCGGGTTCCGCCCTGACCTGTCGATTTTGTCGGAAGTTCGATTGGAGATCGATCAGCGTCTTCAGGCACCCGCACGTGTGGCGACCGAGGTAGATCCCAATTTGCACTCATGTGGATCGATCCGTGCCACTGGTGCAGCGGATCTTGCCCACCCTGAAGAAGATCTCTACATTGTTGGCGCGAAGTCCTACGGGCGCGCCCCAACATTCTTGGCGCTGACGGGATTCGAACAGGTGCGCAGCGTCGCCGCGGCATTAACGGGCGACCTTGAAGCTGCACAGCGCGTTGATCTTGTGCTGCCGGATACGGGTGTGTGTGGTGGTGCTGGCTTGTTTGATGCTCCTGAGGAAACGTCGGGCGGTAGCTGCTGTGCAACCGCTCCTGCACCGGTTGAGCTTGTTACCTCACTCAACCGCTAATTCCCTTGGGGAGTGACGTCTTCCGTTTCCAATCGTCTGAACTGTGCCGGGGCAGTGCTCATGTTACTGAGCCCCACCCCGGCGCAGCGCTAACTAATCGAGTAGCGACGCCACCAACTCTTCGATGCGCTGTTTGATGTCGTCACGAATGGGACGTACTGTCTCGATTCCCTGCCCTGCGGGGTCATCAAGCTCCCAGTCCTCGTAACGCTTGCCTGGGAAGAATGGGCAGGCATCACCGCAGCCCATCGTGATCACTACGTCAGAGTCCTGCACAGCCTCAGTGGTAAGCACTTTGGGTTGCTCGGCGGTGATGTCGATGCCTTCTTCGCGCATGGCGGCGACGGCTGTGGGATTGATCTGGTCGGCGGGCATCGACCCGGCGGAGCGTACCTCGATGCGATCGCCAGCAATGTGGCGTAGGTATCCCGCTGCCATTTGTGAACGCCCGGCGTTGTGCACACAGACGAATAGCACGGAGGGTTTGGTTTGAGTGGTCATTGAAGTTTTTCCTTATGTGGTGAGCGTGTCAAGCAATGTGTGTACGCGGGTGGCGATGTCGTCGCGGATCGCTCTGGCACCGTCATCAGAGGCGAGGGCGGGGTCTCCCACCGCCCAATCTTCGTAGCGCACACCGGGAATGATGGGGCAGACATCGCCGCAGCCCATGGTGATGACGACATCTGCAGCACGCACCGCGTCATCGGTGAGTGGCTTTGGAAACGCTGTTGCCGCATCCTTGTCACCCTCAATTTCTGTGAGGAGCGAACGTACACTCGGGTGCACATCGACAGCTGGGTTCGATCCGGCCGAGCGAGCGATGACGGTGCCACCCGACAGCTGATTCATGAGGGCTGCCGCGAGTTGCGAACGCCCGGCATTCGCAACACATACGAACAGCACCTGCGGTACAGAAATCTCACGGTCACGCATCAGGTCAGCAAGACGTTGTCTCGCGAAGCGTTCAGTGAGGGGGATCATGTGTTGGGTAAGTTTCGCAGACCTGACAAGACCCGCATACGATTCCCGGACGATCGCGGTTACCAGGTCGCGATTCAACTCGGAAAGTTCGTCGGCCAGTTCATCCGCGAGCCGCGTAACGCGAGCATCCATAGTGCGCAGCGCGACAGCGCGATCCTGTTCGCTCTCAACATCTTCAAGGAGGGTCGCCGGTGCAAAAGAATCTAGTAGCGCGGTGACAGCATTTTTGCGAGATGCGACGACTCGATACCAGACCCAGGTGCCACGACGCTCTGAGGCGAGCAATCCAGCGTCCTTCATGACTTTCAGATGGTGAGACACCGTGGGCTGCGACACTTCAGTAAGCTCAGCAAGATCGCACACGCACGCTTCACCGCGGGGGTCTGTCGCGATGGCAGAGAGCATTCGCAGGCGGAGTGGCTCAGCGAGCGCCTTGAGTGTGGTTGCGACAGAGGAAGCGGCTGCAGTTCCCATCGCGTGCTCCACTGCTGGTGTGCATATTTCTGGGTTGCGGAGCGCGATGTCCGGGGTCATGATTTGCTCATTTCAGTCGCGTATGGGTCCGTCTTAAACCAAACTCTCGCCAGCCACAGGGAGACGTACACCAGGCCGACGAGCACCGGCACTTCAATGAGGGGACCGACCACACCCGCGAGCGCCTGGCCAGAGGCGGCGCCGAACGTGCCGATTGCGACTGCGATCGCGAGCTCAAAGTTATTGCCTGCTGCGGTAAACGCAAGGGACGTGGATCGGGCATAGCCGAGACCGATCGCTTTACCAGCGATCATGCCGACGAACCACATGATGGCGAAATATGCGAGGAGTGGCACTGCGATGCGTGCAACATCGAGCGGTTTGCTGGTGATGGCTTCACCTTGGAAGGCGAAGAGCAGCACGATGGTGAACAGCAGGCCATAGAGCGCCCAGGGGCCGACCGTTGGCAGGAACTTCGCTTCGTACCATTCGCGGCCGCGGCGCTTCTCACCGACCCACCGCGACATGAACCCAGCCAGCAGCGGAACACCCAGGAAGATGATCACGTTCAGCGCGATCTGCCACACCGAGACGTCGAGGCCCTGGGTGTCGAGACCGAGCCAGCCGGGGAGTACCGTGAGGTAGAACCAGCCGAGCACGGAGAACATGACGACCTGGAACACCGAGTTCACCGCGATCAGTACCGCGGTCGCGTCACCATCACCGCAGGCGAGGTCGTTCCAAATCACGACCATCGCGATACAGCGAGCAAGCCCAACGATGATGACACCGGTGCGATACTCGGGGAGATCCGCGAGGAAGATCCAGGCCAACGTGAACATAAGCGCAGGGCCGACGAGCCAGTTGAGCACGAGCGATGAAATGAGTAGCTTTTTGTCTCCGGTGACCGCTGCGACCTTGTCATAGCGCACCTTCGCGAGCACCGGATACATCATGACGAGCAGGCCAATGGCGATGGGCACCGAAATGCCGCCAACTTCAAGTTTCGTCAGAAGTTCGGAGAGACCCGGAATAAAGCGGCCGAGCAGGAGCCCCGCGATCATGGCGACGCCGATCCACACCGCGAGCCACTTGTCGAGGGCCGACATGCGCTTGGGCGTCACCCGCGACGGAGTTGCCAAGGTATTCGTCATGAGAGCAGGTCCTTAATTTTTGCCGCGATAACTGGTCTTGGGTGTGCCCCGATAAGCACATCCACTCGCTCTCCGGCCCGGTAAAAACCGAGGGTTGGAATCGAAGTGACACCCGCCGCAGATACGGTGGCAGGATTGGCATCCGCATCAACTTTGACAATCTTCACTCGGCCCGAAAACTCGGCTGCTAAGTCTTCAAGCACTGGTGCGATCGCCTTGCACGGGCCGCACCAGGTCGCCCAGATGTCGACGACAACAGGGAGACCTGACTGGAGCACTTCGTGTTCAAAGGTCTCATCGGTGACGTTGACGATACTCATATGGCACTCTCCAGAACGAGATCCGAGCGTTGTTCAGATGGGATGAGGCTTGATAAAAATTGCTGTGCATCCTGCGCTGCGGCGCATCCTGTACCTGCAGCGGTGATCGCCTGCCGGTAAGTGTGATCGACCAAGTCGCCCGCCGCGAACACGCCTGGGAGGCTCGTTCGGGTGGATGGATGCTCAACTTTCACGTAGCCGTCGCTATCGGTTGCCACCTGCTCTGCGACAAGCGCGGATCGTGGGTCATGGCCGATGGCAATGAATGCCCCCGTCACATCTAACACTCGTTCCGAGCCGTCAACCGTGTTCTTGAGCCGGAGTCCATCGGCCTGCTCCTCGCCAAGGATTTCAGCCACTTCGGAGTTCCAGGCAACTTCAATCTTGGAGTCAGCGAGCACTCGATCGACCATGACCTTTGAGGCGCGGAACTCATCACGACGGTGGACGATCGTGACCTTTGACGCGAATCGCGTCAAAAATAGCGCCTCTTCCATCGCGGAATCACCGCCTCCAACTACGGCGATCTGCTTCTCGCGGAAGAAGAATCCATCACACGTGGCACACCACGAGATACCATGGCCAGAAAGACGATCTTCCTCGGGCAAGCCGAGCTTGCGGTACTCGGACCCCATCGCCAGCACTACAGCACGAGCGGCATAGGCCTCACCGTTACCGGTCTTGATCGTTTTGACGGCACCTTGAAGGTCGATGCTTACAGCATCGTCGTTGATGATTCGCGCACCGAATCGCTCGGCCTGGGCGCGCATCGCATCCATCAGGTCTGGGCCCTGAATCCCGTCGATAAAGCCGGGAAAGTTTTCGACCTCGGTTGTTGTCATCAGCGCGCCGCCCGCAGTTACGGATCCTGCGAGGACTACCGGAGCAAGGCCCGCACGTGCTGCGTATACCGCGGCCGTGTATCCAGCAGGTCCGGAGCCGACAATAACTAGCTCTACTTCTTGAATCGACATGTATCTATATTGGCAAACTTCGATACATGCTGCAACCTCGTGTGACGAAATTCACTGACTCGTTAGGTGGTGTTCAACTATAAGGTTGCGGGTGTGCCATGGCCCCGCTGCGGCTAGCGAGCGCGCAACGCTTCACGAGAGGAGCGCTGGGACGCGGAAACTCCACGCCGCCGACGACCCGTGGAATCACGCGCGTGATGGCGATTGTCGGGATCTTCTCTGAGGTTCCAGCCAAAGCGTCAGCTCATAGGTCACCACTTGCTGACTGTTCATCTAGGACTGTATAGTTCAGCACATGCTGACTATTGCTTCTCGTGTGGACGTGATGAACCGGTTGGGTCGCGCCATGGCTGATCCGACGCGGTCGAGGATTCTGTTGACATTGCTTTCGGGACCAGGATACCCAGCGGAGTTGGCGCGGGAATTGGAGCTGACACGGACGAATGTGTCGAACCACCTGGCCTGTCTGCGCGGGTGCGGGATCGTGGCCGCTGAGCCCGAGGGCCGCAAGACTCGTTACGAGATCGCCGACCCTCACCTGACGGCGGCATTGACGGCACTGGTGGATGTGACCCTTGCAGTCGACGAGCAGGTTCCGTGCATCGATCCGGCCTGCACTGTTCCCGGTTGCTGCATCACCGTGGACACCGCTGAGGCAGCCCATTGAGCGCGTCGTGTTGCGAGCTGCCCAGCACAACAGGGGCTGAGACGGAGGAGATGGAGCGCCCATGGTGGCGTGATCTAGCGATCCTGATTCCACTGGCTTCTGGACTTTTCTTCATCGTGGGCCTGGTCACCGAGTGGACGACGGGGAATAATAATCCGACCGCTGAAATGGTGGCGTTGGTGCTGTTCTGGATTGGGCTACTGCTCGGGGCATACACGTTCGTGCCCGGGGCGCTGCGGGGTCTATTCACCAAGGGCAAGCTCGGCATCGCGCTACTCATGACGATCAGTGCCGTTGGGGCGGTGATCCTCGGGTATGTCGAGGAGGCCGCGGCGCTGGCGTTCCTGTACTCCATCGCCGAAGCGCTCGAAGACAAAGCGATGGATCGGGCCCGGTCCGGCCTTCGCTCTCTGCTCAAGCTGGTACCCGAGACGGCGACCATCCTTCGCGCTGGCATACCTGTCGAGACTCCTGCACGAGAGATCCGGGGCGGTGATGTGTTGCGGGTGCGGCCCGGTGAACGCATCGCAACCGACGGCACGGTCGCTCGGGGTGCGAGCAGGCTGGACACCTCGGCGGTCACTGGGGAATCTATCCCCGTGGAAGTTACCGCTGGCGATCAGGTCGCGGCGGGGTCGATCAACACCTCCGGGTCACTGGAAATCACCGCCACCGCTGATGGCACAGACAACTCGCTGACTACTCTCGTCGGGCTCGTGGAGCAAGCGCAGCAGGACCGAGGTCAGCGCGCCCGCCTCGCGGACCGCATCGCACGCCCACTTGTACCGGGCGTGATTATCCTCGCTGTGCTCGTCGGGACGATCGGGTCGTTGTTCGGTGACCCGGAGACGTGGATCATTCGCGCCTTGGTCGTGCTGGTCGCGGCCTCCCCGTGTGCACTCGCGATCGCGGTGCCGGTCACAGTCGTTTCCGCAATTGGTGCCGCGAGTCGCTTTGGAGTGATATTCAAGAGCGGTGCGGCGTTCGAACGCTTTGGCACCTTGCGTCGTATCGCTGTCGACAAGACCGGCACCCTCACCCGCAACCAGCCTGCAGTCACCGCGGTCGAGGCAGCCGACGGTGTTTCCAGCGAAGAAGTACTCGCCTGGGCAGCGGCCATCGAGCAGCACAGCACCCATCCACTGGCAGCCGCCATTACCGCCGCGGCTCCGGGCACACCCCCTGCATCTGGGGTGAGCGAAACACCCGGCAACGGCGTCACTGGCCATGTCGAGAGCCACAAAATCACTGTCGGGAGCCCCCGCTGGATCACCCCGACAGCCGACCTCGCGAAGAGGGTCGCGGCGATGGAATCAGACGGGCAGACCTGTGTCATGGTCACCCGCGACGGGCACACTGTCGGTGCGATTGGTATCCGCGACGAGCTCCGGCCAGAGGTCGCCGAAACCGTTGCCGCGCTCCGTGACCAGGGGGTCGAGGTAATGATGCTCACTGGCGACAACTCCCGCACCGCGAACGCTCTCGCGAAGATCGCTGGGATCACTGACGTGCGCGCGGAACTACGCCCCGAAGATAAAGCCCGCGAAATCACCGACTCAGTGAAGCAGCAGCCGACAGGCATGATTGGCGACGGTATCAATGACGCCCCCGCGCTGGCCTCGGCGACCGTCGGCATCGCAATGGGCGCAACCGGGTCGGATGCAGCCATAGAGTCTGCTGATATTGCGTTCACAGGTCATGATCTTCGCCTCATCCCACAAGCGCTGCTTCATGCGCGTCGCGGGCGAAACATCATCAACCAGAACATCGTTCTGTCTTTAGCGATCATCGTCGTGCTGTTGCCACTGGCGATCACCGGTGTACTCGGTCTTGCCGCCGTCGTCCTGGTTCACGAGGTCGCCGAAGTTTTTGTCATTGCCAACGGGTTACGCGCTGCCCGTACCCGACGACCGCGCCTATACCCGATCGCATCAGTAGTGCCCCGTAGAGTGGTGTAACGATCCCGGCCAGCAAACGTAAGCGTGGCCACCGGGATCTTCCTTCGAGGAAACTCTCACATCCCACTCGAAAGGT
>JBBAFK010000028.1:0-38434 GCA_041655455.1 Leucobacter sp.
ATGCTGCTCCGGCTCATCATGGACTGCCTCCGACACTGGGCCACGCGGTACGGAGTCGACGGGTTCCGTTTCGACCTCGCGGTGACCCTCGGGCGGGCCGGTGGTGATGACGAATTTGACCCCGCCGCTGCCTTCTTCCAGGCCATCGCGCAGGACCCTGCGCTTGCCGGACGGAAGTTTATTGCGGAGCCGTGGGATCTCGGCCCGGGCGGTTACCGACTCGGCGCGTTCCCTCACCCCTGGGCCGAGTGGAACGACCGCTTCCGCGACGGCGTGCGCCGCCTCTGGCGGGGCGACGGCTTCGGAGACGCGGGAATCGGTTCGCTGCTCCTCGGCTCCGCCGCGCACTTCGACCACTCGGGTCGCCCCGCTACCGCATCCATCAACTTCGTGACAGCGCACGACGGGTTCACCCTCGCCGACGTCGTCTCGTACTCGCGCAAGCACAACGAGGCGAACGGTGAGGAGAATCGCGACGGTCGCGACGAAAACTTCTCAGACAATCTCGGGGTCGAAGGGCCAAGCAACGATCCCGGCATCGTCACCGCCCGTGCGCGACGTGCACGAGCGATGCTCGCGACGCTTCTCGTCGCGCAGGGCGTACCGATGCTGCTCGCGGGTGATGAGATCGGGAACAGCCAGTCCGGGAACAACAACGCGTACGCCCAGGACAACGAGATTGGCTGGGTGGACTGGTCGGCGCCTGACATGGAGCTGTTCTCGCTGGTGCGCCATCTCATCGCCGCGCGCCGGCGCGTGCCGGTGCTGCGACAGACCGCCTTTCTGCACGGCCGAGAACGTGGCGACGGGCACCGGGACATCGTCTGGCGCCGCGCAGACGCTGCCGAAGCAAGCGACGCGGACTGGAACGACGCCGAATGCCTCGTCGCGGAACTGCGTGGAGCTGCTGGAGGTCCGGAGGGCGAGCAGCTGCAGGGCGCGGCGCTCGTCATCCTGAACACCGGCGGCGATGCCGACGTCAGTCTGCCCGACCCGGGAGCAGGTCAGTGGTGGGAGATCGAGGTCGACACCGCGCGGCCGGAGGCGCGCAGTAACCGCCCCACTGTCTCACCGATCAACGTGCTCGCCCAGTCCGTGACCGTGCTGTCGAGCTCGCCAAAACCAGATGACGGGTACGCGAGGGCGATCCCTGCAGACCTGCACCGTGCGACTGATGCTGACAAGGAGCCAATTTCCCGTGCCTGACGAGAACCTCACCGGAACGTTAGACCGCCGCGACTGGTGGCGCAGCGCTGTGATCTATCAGGTCTATCCGCGCTCCTTCGCCGACTCAGACGGCGACGGTATCGGCGACCTCCCCGGCACCACCTCGCGGCTCGGCTACCTCGCGAGCCTCGGCGTCAACGCAGTGTGGATTTCGCCGTTTTTTCCCTCGCCCCAGGCCGATGCCGGCTACGATGTCGCGGACTACTGCGACGTCGACCCGTTGTTCGGATCCCTCGCCGATTTCGACACCCTCGTCACCGAGGCGCACTCCCGCGGCCTGCGCGTCATCATCGACCTCGTACCCAACCACACGAGCGACGCGCACCCGTGGTTCCGCAGGGCGCTCGCCGCAGGCCCCGGCTCACCCGAGCGCGGCTGGTACCACTTCCGCGACAGCGACCCGAGCGACCCCGATCGCCCGCCGAATGACTGGCCCTCAGAATTCGGGGGACCGGCATGGACCCGTACGCCAGACGGCCAGTGGTACCTGCACCTGTTCGACTCACGGCAGCCCGACCTCAACTGGGAATACTCCGGTGTGCGCGCTGCTTTCCTCGACGTGCTCAGGTTCTGGCTCGACCGGGGCGTCGACGGCTTCCGCGTCGATGTCGCCCACGGACTCATCA
Source organism: Leucobacter sp. (assembly GCA_041655455.1). Classification (GTDB taxonomy): domain Bacteria; phylum Actinomycetota; class Actinomycetes; order Actinomycetales; family Microbacteriaceae; genus Leucobacter. The sequence goes on from JBBAFK010000028.1 coordinate 1,854, forward strand.
AGGCTCCAGGACTCCCTGACGCAGGCCACTCGCGCGCCGAACTGGCCACTCTGCCGACGAGCGCCGCACCCTTTTGGGATCAGGATGGTGTGCACGAGATCTACCGCGAGTGGCGGCGGCTGCTCGACTCGTATCCGGGAGAACGGGTGATGGTGGCCGAGGCCTGGGTAAATCCCGCCGACCGGATCGCCCGTTACGTGCGCGCCGACGAGCACCACCAGGCATTCAACTTCACGTTCCTTGACACTGCGTGGACCGCCACTGAACTCCGGGAACGCATCACCGCATCGGTCGCTGCGAACGAGCCGGTGGGTGCGCCGACGACCTGGGTGCTCTCGAACCACGACGTGATCAGGCCGGCAACCCGGCTTGCGCTCGCGGCGAAGGAACGGGCGACGCAGCTCGGCCCACCGGTGACACCACCCGATCCGACGGTCGGGCAACGCCGAGCGCGTGCCGCGATATTGCTCATGCTCGCTCTGCCGGGCAGCGCTTACCTCTACCAGGGCGAAGAGCTCGGTCTTCCCGAGGTGCTCGATCTCGAGCCGGGGGTGCGTCAAGACCCGACGTTCGCGCGCACCGGGGGAGCGCGGCTTGGCCGCGACGGTTGCCGGGTGCCGCTTCCTTGGCGGCGGGAGGCCCCGGCCTTCGGGTTCAGCCCGACTGGAGCGGCCTGGCTGCCGCAGCCGGGCGAGTTCGCGGCGCTTGCTGTCGACCAGCAGGTGGGGGTGCCGGGATCGACGCTGGAACTCACCCGGTCGCTCATCGCGATGCGTGCGGAGCACCGTCTCGGGGAGGGATCCCTCACCATCGTCGATCCGCGCACCGTGCTCGGTGATGCCGCGCACGGGGACCTCGTCGTGGTCGAGGTGCGTTCTGGCTCCAGCGTGACGCATGTGCTCCTGAACCTCGGGCCCGCCGTCGTGCTCCCCGAAGGCGCACGCGTGCTCATCGCGAGTGAGCCCGTCTCCGGTGCTCAGGTCTCCACCGACTGCGCGGTGTGGCTCGAGCTCTGATCGCCCGGTGGCGCTGTCGCACAGATCGCCCGGCGGCGGATGGCGGGTAGCTCACATACTCAGCGGTGTGCGAAGATACCAATCGCGAGGAGTACGAGACCCGCAACCGCGAGGAACGCGACAAGGGCCCACCGATAGTCCCAGCGGAGGACTCGTTCGTACGTCTCAGTGAGTTTCCCCGTGATCCCCGGGAATTTCGTCCATACCCAGGCCAGCGCGAAGAACGGCGCGATCAGCGCCGCGAGGAAAAAGAGGTACGCGATCCCTCGGAGCACGAAATCGTGGCTGAGGCTCGTCACCACGCGCCCCGTGAGATACATCACCGGGAGAGTCGTAAACCCGATGATCGAGCTGCTCACGCCGATCACAAAATAGCTGTACGGCTTGGCGTCGGGTTTCGGTTCCGATGGTGCGCGGACAGGCAGGGTTGGTCTGAGGATCCTCCAGGCGGCGATCCCTGCCGCGGCAAGAAGAAACACCACCCCGGCGACGAGATCCACCCAGATGTTGAGAAGGAGGTCGTCGACGCGGCCGCGGACCGCATGCACGAAGCTGTTCGGATTGACGAACTGGAAGATCGCGAAGAGCACCGTTGATCCAAGCGCAAGCCCCGCGGTCATCCAGATGATTCGTGGCAGCCAACGCGTCTTCCGCGCAAGCATGTCGGCCGTCGCCGCATACAGAGCGGGGTTGCCGCCCATCGTGAGGGCGAATCCAGTGAGCATGGCGAGGGCGCCGATCCACTTCAACAGCTCTTGCACGCGACTCCCACGCTGGTCGAACTCATGACTTGGAGCGAGGCTCCGCTTCCTCACAGCATCGTAGTGCCTTTGGGTTTGGTGCCCTGCTGCTCGGCGCACCGCTGTGACCTCCCCTGTAAACCGTCGGTGCGCACCGATAGGGTGAGGGGTGAACGCAAAGCCTACGAAAGGGTCACACATGCGCGTCCTCGTCACGAGCTCTCGGAATACATTCGCACTGGATATCATTCGAAAGCTCGGGAGCACCGGGCACGCAGTCTTCGCCTCCGACACCTATCACGGTGCCGTCGGCAGCCACTCAAAGTACCTCACGGGACACTCGATCACTGCGTCGCCGCGGTTCGAGACCGATCAGTTCATCGCCGACATCGTGAAGATCGTCGAAGAGAACGACATCGACCTCATCATCCCGACCTTCGAAGAGGTCTTCTACCTCTCGGCCCGTGCTGCGGATCTGCCGGCGGGCGTGAAGCTCTACGCGGGCAGCTTCGACAAGCTCGCCCGGCTTCACGACAAGGCGAGCTTCAAGCGCCTCGTCATCGAGGCCGGCGTCCCGGTTCCCGAGACGGTCGTCGTCACGAACCAAGATGAGCTGCACGCCGCGATCGACCGGTTCCCGAAGTTCTTTGCGCGCGCCGCGTTCTCACGTGGCGGCGTGGGGCTCCTCACGAACACCGGCCCGCTCGCCGGGAAGATGGACGTCGCTGACTGCCACCCGACCCCCGAACAGCCGTGGCTCGTGCAGCCCTTCGTCGACGGATCCATGGTGTGCACCTACAGCACGATCGTCGACGGCCGGGTCACGTCGCACTGCACCTACCGGGCTCCCGAGCAGTGGGCGCACAGCACCGGGATCACGTTCCTCGCCGTCGACAGCACGGAAACGCTCGCATACACGCAGCGCATCATCGACACCCTCGACCCCGGGTTTACGGGGCAGCTCTCCTTCGACTACGTTGACAACGACGGCGAGCTCTATGCCATCGAGTGCAACCCGCGCCCCACGAACGGCGTGATCCTGCTCGAAGCGGACGAGTTCTCGAACGCCCTCACCGGCGCGAACGAGGAAGCGGTCGTCGTGGAGCCGGGGGTTGAGCGTCAGGTGACCCTCGCGGTGCTCGCCGATGCATTCACCGAGCCGCTGAAGCACCTCAAGACCTCGCTGCACGACCTCATTCACGTGAAGGACGTGGGCTCGGGCTGGCACGACTCGATCGCGATGATGTGGAGCCCCGCGACGCTCGTGCACGGCGCGAAGATGACGCACGGCAAGCGGAAGGAAATTCTCGCGGCGCTCGGTGACGACATCGTGTGGAACGGTGAAACCATCGACGGGATGACGGCTGAGGACGCGTCCGTGCTCGAGGCCGTGCACGAGCAGCGGGTTTAGTTCAGGAGTCGCGACTCGCTCCGCACCGCCGCCTTGAGCGCTCGCGCGAAGCGGGCCGAAAGGCCGCGGCGGGGGAGCGCGTCGAGCCGTGCCGCGAGGTCGGGGAGCGCCGCGGTGCGGCCCTGCACGAGCAGACGCACCGCATTGAGAAACGCCACGGGGTGGGTGTCGAGGGTGCTGTGCCCGTTCTCGATCTGAACGAGCACGGACCCCGGGACGATCTTCGCGACCCGAGCGGCGATCTCCGGAGGCGTGCGCACGTCACGGCTGCCCGCGAGAAGCACCATCGGCCAGTCGAATTTCGCGGCCTCTGCAGCGAGGTCGAATGGCTCATGTTCGAACGCGGGAAAACGATGAGCGATCGGCGCGTACGTGCGGGCGGGGTCGAGGGGCAGCCCGTCGAGCTCTGCACCGTAATTGAGTTCGCGGAAGCCGATCGCTCCCGCGATGTCGAACTCGTAGTGGCCGGGGATGCGCGCGATCGACTCATCTCGCTGCGCATAGACCTCGAGTGCCTTCCAAGCCGGGCCGAAGCTTCTGCGTAGTCGGTTCGCGAGGAGTGGCTCGAGGAGCGGGGCGCCTGCGAGCTCGTATGCGGCACGCACGACGTCGAGCAGAAGCCGTTCGTCGAGGCCGCGTTCGGAGAGGGCCCGGGTTGCGCTGGCAATCGGGGTCTCGGCGTTCCAAAAAAGCTGCCGGATCAGGAGTCGCTCGAGCTCGAGGGCGCCAGTCGACTGGAGCGCGGAATCGAGGAGCATTCCAGCGACCCGCTCCGGGTGCCGGGCGCCGAACGACGAGGCAAGGTAGCTGCCATAGGAAGACCCTGCAATGACGGCCCGCTCGACCCGCTCGTGATCGAGCACGGCGGCGATGTCGTCGACGACTGCTGTGATGCGCATGTGATCGTGGGTGAGCGGTTCGCCGGTGGTGTCGCGTCGTGAGGCTCCGATGCCCCGGTGCTCAACCATGATGACATCGAGCCCACCCGCAGCTGCGAGGCGTCGCAGTGCGCGGTACGGCCTCATTGATGCGAGCCCCGGGCCGCCTGGGATGACGACGATGGGCGTGTCGGTGCGGGGGCCTGAGCGCACGTAGGCGAGGTCGAAGCCTGGGGAGTGGTCAGCTGCAGGGCGAAAGACCCGTCGCACGGAGCCACATGCTGTCGTGGCTCTCGCCCGCGTGCCCTTCATCTTCACATCAGACCTTTCCGAAAGAGGTGTTGAGGATCATTGTTGCCAAGCCAGACCCAGCATGTAGTGAACAGGTGCGGGCCGGACTTGGGGTTATTGCCGAGACTATGGAAAGGCAATGTGGAAACACTGTGTGTGCAGCCTCGGCGCGCATGACAGGGCCGATCCCTGTGTCCCCTCAGTGGGGGTCTCCCCACCGCATGTCTCCATATCTCCTCATTGGGGGATCTCCACTCTGCGTACCGCAATCTTCACAATTTGGTACGCAGAGGCGAGATCCCCCGCAGAGTGGAGAACGGGGTCGTCCGACTGCACCCGGTCGGATCGGCTTCGAAGGTGGCCGGGCAGGGGGCCTTCCAGCGCCGCAAGCTTCTGAACAGGTGTTCATTATCTGGTAAGATTAGGGCATGGTCACCCGGACATCGGCCGTGGAAGTTCCACGAGCTGTCGACCCGCGGACGGTGCGCACGCGGTCCGCGATCATTGACGCGATCGAGCGACTGGATCGTGAGGGATCCGCGCTCTCCGTGGCCGCCATCGCCGCATCCGCGGGAATCAGCCGCACGAGCTTCTATGCTCAGTTTCGTGACCTTGGCGACGTCGCTGTTCGGCTCATGCGCGAGCGATACGAAGAAATTCTTCGGATCGACGCTGAACTCCGGGCGGGTGGCGCCGCGGCTGAGCCCACACGAGAGACGCTGTCGCTGCTGCTCGACGAATTCGAGCGGCACCAGACGCTGTATGCGGCAGTACTGGGAAGCGCCGGGTCTAGTGATGCCTACCGCAATCTGCAGGGCATCCTCACTGAGGGGGCGCTCGAGACGATGCGTCGGGTGGCGCCCCAGGGCATCGATCCTGAGGTGGCTGCGAGGTTCATTGCGGCAGGTATTCTCGCCACCGTCATCGACGCTCTTTTTTCTGACAACCCTCCCGCGCCCGCGGAACTGCGCGGGCAGATTATCGACTTGCTGCCGGTCTGGGTGACGACCGACAGCGTCGTGGGCGCTCACACGGAACCCACGAACCCGAGTTCACCACCGAGAGAATGAGGAAGACCATGAAGGCCTGGCAGTTCACCAACACCAACGAGCCGCTCGTGAAAAACGAGGTTCCCGAACCTGTTGCGGGGCCCGGTGAGGTGGTGCTGAAGATGCGTGCGGCCGGCATCTGCCACTCCGACGTCGGCGTGCTCACCGATGAGGGCTGGCTCAGCATGCTCGCGAAGCGCCCGATCACGCTCGGCCACGAGAATGCCGGTGAGATCATCGCCGTCGGCGAGGGCGTTGACGGCTGGGCGGTCGGTGACCGGGTCGGCGTGTGCCCGACCGTACCCGAGGTGGGCGTAGGCGCCGCGGCCTCGCCTGGATACGGCTACGACGGTGGGTTCGCCGAGCAGATGGCGATCAACGCGCACGCGCTCGTGCCGCTGCCCGACAGCCTGTCATACGCGCAGGGCGCCGCAGCCACTGACGCGGGAATGACCGCGCACGCTGCGATGATCACCAACGGCGGTGTCAAGGCGGGCGACACCGTGGGTGTGATCGGTTTCGGCGGGCTCGGCCAGATCGGAGCACGCATCGCCGTGCTCACCGGTGCGAAGGTGTACGTCGCCGAGGTGAACGAGAGCGTGTGGGATGCGGCGCGAGAGATCGGCGTCACCGACGTGAAGAAGTCGATCAAGGATTTCGAAGGTGTCTCCTTCGACGTCATCGTGGACTACGCGGGGTTTGGCACGACCACCGCCGACGCCGTCGACGTCATCCGTCGCGACGGCACGGTGGTTCTTGTGGGAATGGGCAAGCTCGAGTCCACGATTAACACGATGTCGCTGATCCTCAACCAGTGCAACCTCAGGGGTTCGAACGGTGGCACGAAGGCCGACATCGAGGGCGTCTACGCGTTCATGGCGTCCGGCGACCTGAACCCCAAGCTCACGGAGATCGGTTTTGACGAGATCGCTGACGGCATCGAGCAGTTGCAGGCCGGCAAGGTGCAGGGTCGACTCGTCGCGGTCTTCGGCGAGTAACCCGATTCACCCCTGATCCGCGGGTGGCTGCGTCACAATGGGGGTATGTCGCATACGTATCTCCTCGACGCCGCTCACCCGCGGATCATTGCGCACCGCGGCTTCGTCTCTGACGACCAGGCGTCGCGAGGGATCGCGGAGAACACTCACGCCGCATTCACCGAGGCGCAAGACGCTGGTGCCGCGTATCTCGAGACCGACTGCCACCTGAGCAGCGACGGCCGTGTCGTCCTGTTCCACGACGACGACCTCGGCCGAATCACCGGTGACCCGCGAAAAATCGCAGAGGTCCACTCTCGAGAGCTGACGGAGATCATGTCCGACCGCGGGGGAATGCTCACGCTCGACGAGGCGCTCGAGGCGTTCCCCGATGCCCGCTTCAACGTCGACGTCAAAGCCGATGCGGCTGCGGATGACGCGGGTCGAAGCGTCGCCCCGCATGCGGGCCGGGTGCTACTCACGAGTTTTCATGCCGAGTCTCGCCGACGGGCGCTGCGCGCTGCGGCGTGCGCGAATCGCTTCGTTCGTCCGCAGCACATGACCCACGCTGAGTTCACCCGAAGTCCCGCACTCCCTGCGACGTCACCCGACCGCAGCGCCCTGACCAGCCTGTTGCTCGCCATCGCCACCCGTTCACCCGGCCGCATCACCCGAACGCTCGAAGGCTTCGACGCGCTTCAGATCCCCGAACGTTGGCGGGGCATGCGGGTGCTGACACCCTCGCTCCTCGCCGCCGCGCACGCGCACGGGGTTGAGGTGCACGTGTGGACCGTCAACGATCCAGACCGTATGCGAGTACTCGTGAACCGCGGCGTCGATGGCATCATCACGGACCGTGTTGATCTCGCACTCGCGGCGTTCAGCTGAGCGGCCATCATCGGGCGGTGGGCATGCTGCGACTTCTGCCCGGAACACTGCCGTGAGTTCGCCGGAGCGATGCGCCAAGGATCACGATCCCAGTGGCTCCGAGCAGGAGCCCCAGCACCAGCAGCTCGGAGTGCGCGTCGGCCCCGGTCGCGGGGAGCTGGCTCGGTGCGGTGCTGCCCGAACCTCCCGGACCGGGTGCGGGGTGCGGGGCAGGTTCGGGTGTCGGCTGCGGGCTTGGCTCCGGTGTCGGCGCCTCGGCGATCGCGCGGCCAATCAACGGCGGCTCGACCGCGAGACCCGCGCGCTCCTGGGCGCGGAAGTAGTCGACCGTCATCTCGAGGTCGTTGAGCCCGGTGTCAGTGTGGTTGGATCCCTCGGGAAGTACCGAGAGCCGATCTCCACCGTTCGCAAGAAATGAGATCGTGGCGACCGTGTAACTTGCGGCCGGGTCGATGGGTGCGCCGTGGAGTGAGATGGAGGTGATGCGGGACCCGAGCGGAGCATCTGGGCGGTACGTGTAGCTCAGTCCCGCTGAGACGCTCAGGTGGCGCTTCTGCTCGACAGCTTGATCGTCCACCGTGGCGACCGTCCACTGCTGCTCCAGCAGCTCTTTGACCTGGGCGCCCGTGAGCTGCACCGTCATCATGGTGTTCGCGAAGGGCTGCACATTCGCGACGTCGCGGTAGGTGACGGTGCCGGGAGGCAGCAGGCCGCCCGAGCCGTCGGCTGCTCCCTCGACGTAGATAAGGTCCTCCCGCAGCCCGCCCGCATTCATCACTCCGATGTCGGCACCCGCGATCGACTGCTGGGTGATGTCGGCGATGAGGTTTCCGAGAGCGGACTCGACACTGCGATCGGTGCCTGGCGGGGTGCCACCGCGAAGAATGTCGGCGCTGATGCGGCCGACGGGTTCGCGTCCGAGTGTGTCGGCTTGCTCGACCGCCGCATCGACGATCGCCTCGACGGCAGGGTCTGGGGCGAAGTATGTTTCGCCTGCGAGCCTCACGAGATCCGCTGAAGCCTCTGAGAGCTGTGGCGTCTCACCAGAAGTGTCGAATTCGAGCAGCAGTCGACCGAGCGCAGCTCCGTAGTGGTCGGCCTGAATGACGGGGCGGTCCGCGATCGTGCACGCGTACGCCTGGTGTGTATGAGCGGAGACGACGGCGTCGATGAGCGGGCTCGCTTCGCGGGCGAGCGTGCCGAACACGCTCTGCTCGGTGGCAACCGCGTCGCAGTCGCCTGTGCGAGCGCCATCGTGGGTGAGGAGCACAGTCGCGTCGACGAGTTCGTCGATCTCGGACGCAACGCGGTTGGCCGCATCGAGCTGGGAGGTGAACTCGATCTCTTCAATCAGCCCCGGGTTCACCGACGTCGCCGTCTGTTCGGTGACGGTACCGATGAAGCCAATCTTGATGCCGTCGCGCTCGACGATCGCGTACTCGTCGAGTATCGGGTTGTCCGTCGTGCGGTCGCGCACGTTTGCACCAAGCCCGTACGCACGCCCGTCGCCGCCGGCGAGATCGCCGTATCTCGGCAGCACACGATCGATGAGATCTGCGGAGCCCTGATCGAACTCGTGGTTGCCCACCGCGGAGACATCGAGGCCCGCACGCACGAGCGCATCGATCGTCGGCGCATCCTGGGCAATGAACGAGGTGAAGGTCGATGCACCGATACTGTCGCCCGCCGAGGCGAAAATCGTCTTGGGGTGTTCGGCGCCGAGCTTGTCAACGGCGCCGGAGAGGACTGCTGCCCCCGCGATACCGGGTGACCGCCAGGGGTCCGCCTCGAGTCGGCCGTGGAAATCGTTGATTGTGAGCACCTGCACCGTCGTCGTGCCGGCGTCGGTGTTCGCTTCGGGGCCCGGGTTCGCGTGCGCCTGCACGGTGAGTGACGCGGGGGAGAGGGGTGCAAGCAGTGTGCTTGCGAGGACCGCGACACTGAGAAACATTGGACCTCGGCGGGATGGGCTTCGAGGAGGGGTACGCCTCCATGTTGGGCGGGCTGCAGCCGATCGGAAAGAGGGAGCGTGCATACGGTCATTCTGCCCGAAACCTGATTGTGCCGGTGGTGCCGGGCGCAGGATCCGCCTGCAGGGTTCGCCTCGAAACGCAAGCCGGGTATCGCGCCGATCCAGCCGGTGTCAACGGGCTGACGGGCGCCCTGCGACCCAACATAAGCTCAAGGTGCCGATGCCAACCGGGGTGTGTCGAGTGTCAGATTTCGAGCTTCGACTGTTGATGGGAGAAGAGGATGCCGAGGGATGGGTTGAGCGCAGAGCCGAGGAATTTCGGCGTGGAAGAGGAGTACCTCCTGCTCGACGCGACCGATGGGCGACCGGTCGATATCGCGTCCGTGGTGATCGGGGAACTCTCAGCGCATGCTGGCCCCGCTGAACGAGAGTTCTTCTCCAGCCAACTCGAGACGGCGACCCCGATCTGCGTTGACGCGATTGAGGCCGAAGCACAGTTGCGACGGTTTCGCAGTGAAGCGGGAAGGATCGCGGCCGCGCATGGGGCCTTGCTCGCCGGCACCGGGCTGCCACCCGTGGGCGGGGAGACCGTCGGAACCGTGACGCGACACGACCGCTACCGGCAGATCGATGCCGACATGCGTGGCGCGGGCGCCTATCAGTACGTCACGGGCACTCACATCCACGTCGAAGTGCCCTCGCGAGACGCCGGAGTCGCTGTGCTTCGACGGTTATCGAGATGGGCACCGGTTCTGCTCGCCATGACCGCGAATTCGCCAGTGTGGTGCGGCGAGGCGACGGGGTTTGCGAGCTGGCGCACCCTCATGGGTACGAACTGGCCGCTCACCGGCTACCCGCCGGACTTCGCCGATGGCGAGGAATACGCTCACACTGTTGAGCAGTTGGTTTCCAGCGGGGTTCTTCGTGACCCCGGCATCGTCACGTGGCTGGCGAGGCTGTCAGACAACTATCCGACGGTGGAGTTGCGGATCGCCGATGCACAGCTCAGTCCGGCCGATTCCGTCTCGTTCGCGGTGCTCGTGCGAGCGCTCGTCGAGCGTGCCCTGCACGACGAAGAGCACGGCCTTGCTGCGCCTCCCATCGCGCCGGGACTCGTCGATGGTGCGATTTGGGTGGCGGCCCGCAACGGACTCGAATCCGACCTGGTTGATCCGGTCCGGGCAGCCGCGCGACCCGCCTTCGACGTCGTTGATGAAATGCTGGGCACCATCCGGCCGGAGCTCGTACGCTTCGGCGACTTCGCGCGGGTGAAACGGTATGTCGAACTGCTGCGGCGGGAGGGGAGCCCGGCACGACGCCAGATTCGGCGATTCTCTGAGCGAGGGATCCCTGGCCTCCTTGATCTCTACCGCACCGCGGCCGCCCCACCGAACCCGTCCACGATGTGAGGTCACCGCGATTCGGATCGCCCCGAGGCCGTGTGGTCTCGGCGGGCACGGCGAAGCCTCGTCGATCTAGACTGGCGGGGTGACCAAGCAGAGCAACCCATACGTTCGCGTGGTGCGCTGGGAGGACCGAACCGCCTAGTGGTTGTTCCTCGGCGCGGTGATACTTTTCGGCTTCGCCACCTGGTACCTGGTCGATGACCAGCCGTCACGAGCGAAGGGCGCGTTCACCGGGCTCGTGGTGATGGTGCTGTGGGTGTGGTTTTTCGTGGACTTTCTCATCCGATTCGTGCTCGCGCGCGGCGCACGGAAGTGGTTTCTGCGGACCCGAAGATTCGACCTGGTGAGCCTCGCCCTGCCGTTTCTGCGGCCGTTCCTCATCATCATGTTTATCTGGCGGATTCCGGCGCTGCGGCACGGCGAGGCTTCGAAGCAGCGACTCCGGTACCTGATCGTGACCGTGATCGGGTCGTTCCTGTACGTCTACGTGTGTGCTTCGCTCGTGTTCACCGTCGAGCGGCACGCTGACGGAGCTAATATCAAGAGCTTTGGCGACGCCATCTGGTGGGGATTCGTGACGATCGCGACGGTGGGGTACGGCGACTTCGTGCCGGTCACCGTTCCTGGCCGGGTGATCGCGATCGGCCTTATGGTCGGCGGAATCATCGTGGTCGCGGTCACGACAGGGACCGTTGTATCGAGCCTCATGGACCGGGTTCGTCGCGTGATCACCATCGAGCAGGATCGCGTAGGTGACTCCCCGGGCGCAACGGGTGCTGGAATATCAGACGACGGTCACCGGAACGAGGCGTGACGGTCAGCCGTGTTTCGGGGTGTCGCCCTCGGGTGCGTTCGGTGCGCCCGTTGCGTCTCCCGCTTGACTGCGGAGCAGGTCGCGGATCTCGGTGAGTAGTTCCTGCTCGGTCGGAACTTCGGGTTCGTCGCTGTCGGGCCCGGGCCTACGCAGCTTGTTCATCGGCAGCACGAAGACGAAGTAAACGACGGCCGCAATGATGAGGAAGTTGATGAGTGCCCCCAGCAGAGCACCGAAGGAGAGGGTGCCCCCGCCCGGGAGTGCAACCTGCAGGGCGCCGTCCAGGGAGTCGGCGCTGAAGAACATGCCGATGACGGGATTAATCAGCGATTCGACGACCCGATCGACGACCGTGTTGAACGCCGCACCGATGACGACGGCGACCGCCAGATCGATGACGTTCCCACGGAGAATGAACTCCTTGAAGCCCTTCAGCACGGTGCAACCCCTTCGGTCGGATTCTTATTGCGTTCCAACGATATCGGGATTGCGTCCAGAAATGGCGGAAGTCCTGCACGAGAGTTTCGTGCAGGACTTCCGCCTGGTGGAGTCGGGAAATTCTTTGACTCCGGAACCGGTGCTACATGCAGGCCATGTAATCTTCCATCATCGCGGTCGTGAGGTCGCCCATCATCGTGCCAAAGTCCTCTGACTGCGCGGCGTTCAGCGGGTCCTGAGCGAACTCATAGAACTTCTGGTACACCGCCTGGTTCGGGCTCGGCTCGCTTGCGAGCGCCTCGAGCGCTGAGAGCATCTCCGGGGAGATCCCGTTCGGATCCGATCCTGGATCCGCCGAGTCGAGCTGCATCAGTGCGCTGCAGAATGCAGGTGAGTAATCACCCGAGGGAGTGGTGTTGCTCTCATCGGGTGCGGAGGAGTTGTTATCGAACTCCTCGAACTCCGCCTGCGAATCTTCGATCGAGGATTCGAGTTCCTCAAGCGTGATCCCGCTCTCCTCAATGATCTGGCTGGCTGATGCGAAGAACATCGACCACGAGATGATCGCGATGATGCCGACCAGAACGGCGACCGCGCCCGTGATGAGGCCCGTGAGCGACATGCCCTTCGACTGCTTCTTCTTCAGCGCGAGCGCGCCGAGAACGATCGCTGCGACACCGATGAGGATCGTGATCACGCCGCCGACGAACGGGATCCAGGAGAAAATCACCCCGCCCACGAGGGCCACGAGTCCGAGGATCAGGGCGGTGATGGCGAGCCCCTTCGAAGGCGGCTTCGGGCCGCCAGCGTAGCCGCCGTAGGCGGGGGGCTGAGGCGTTCCCGGTGCGCCGGGCGCACCCGGGGCTCCCGGAGCGCCCGGTGCGTACTGGTTCTGCGGCATCTGAGGTGCCTGCGGGGGCTGCGGCGCCTGCGGGAACTGCTGACCCTGTGGTGAACCGGGGCCGAGCGGGGCCGACTGCTGTGGCGCCTGTGGCATCTGCGGAGCCTGCGGCGTCTGCGGGGCCTGCGGCGACCCCGGGCCGAGCGGGGGCTGCTGCGCGGGCGCGCTGGGCTGGGCGAAATCCGGCTGCGGCGCGGCGGGATTCTGCGGGGGAATCGGTGCGGCCGGAGGCTGCACGTTCGGCGGGGTGCCGTCGGGGCCGGGGCCCGTGTTCTGCGGTTGGCCGCCGGGCGTGTTGGTGTCGGACATGTCCGGTCTCCACTCCTTGAGTTCGAATCGGTGCGTCCCGGGACTGTCTACTGCCACTCCGGTGCGCCCGACGGGCACCCGGTCCGGGCGGAGGTTTCGGAGAACCCTCAACGACCATCCTATGGCGCGGTCGGTCGATTCGGTTGGATCCCGCGCCCCTGTCAGATGGGCCGGGTAGCGTGGGGGTATGGAATTTCTCGGCGCAACGCCCACCGTGGACCTGACCTATTCCGATGTTTTTCTCGTTCCGCGACACTCGAATGTGGGCAGCAGGCTCGGCGTCGATCTCACGCCACACGACGGGACGCCCGCGACGCTGCCGCTTGTCGCCGCGAATATGAATTCCGTCACCGGGCCACGCCTCGCAGCCGTTCTCGCCAGGCGCGGTGGGCTCGCGGTGCTTCCTCAGGATCTCTCGCGGGAGTCGGTCGAGCATGCGATTCGCTGGGTCAAAGCGCAGCCGACGCAGGTTGACAGCCCGCTCGTGCTCCCTCCCGCGGCAACCGCAGCCGAGGGGCTCCGGCACATTCCGCGTGCGGAGGGCCAGAGCATTGTCGTGGCCCACGTCGACGAGCGTGCGGGCTCTGCCGCAGGCGTGGAGGTTCCTGTCGCAGCGAGCGGGGTGCTCGGGGTTGTCTCAGCCACCAGGCTCATGACGGTTCCAGAAGACGCGCGCCTCGGCGACCTGATCCGCGGCGCGGCACCGAAGGTGGACCTCGAAGAGCTCGCCGACCCGCGAGATGCTTTCAGCGTCGTGCTCGAGTTGACGGAGCGGTTCGACGTCGAGGCCGTCGCCGTCATCGATGCGGGGCGGCTTGTCGGGACCCTTTCTCGGCGATCTGCGCTCCGCAGATCGATCTACCGCTCGGCTCTCGACGGGGAAGGGCGACTCGCCGTGGCCGCAGCGGTCGGAATTAACGGGGACGTTGCAGCGCGAGCGAGGCTCCTCGCGGCGGCCGGAGCCGACGTGCTCGTGGTCGACACGGCACACGGCCACCAGGAGGGCATGCTGCGCGCGCTCCGCACGGTCGCAGACCTGGATCTTGGTCTTCCGATCGTTGCGGGGAACGTGGTGACGGCGGAGGGCGCGGTTGACCTCGTGCACGCCGGCGCCAACATTCTCAAGGTCGGAGTCGGGCCGGGGGCGATGTGCACCACTCGCATGATGACGGCGGTGGGACGGCCACAGTTCTCCGCGGTGCTCGAGACTGCCCGGGCCGCGAACGAGCTCGGGGCGCACGTGTGGGCTGACGGCGGGGTCCGATACCCGCGCGACGTCGCCCTCGCACTTGCGGCCGGGGCTGCCGCCGTGATGATCGGCTCCTGGTTCGCGGGCACCGCTGAGTCGCCTGGCGAGCTCGTGACCGAGCCCGACGGGCGCCAGTACAAGGAATCGTGGGGCATGGCCTCCACAAAGGCGGTGCAGGGGCGGTTCGGAGACCTGGACATGTACGCACGCGCACGGAAGGAGCTCTTCGCCGAAGGAATCTCCTCGTCCAAGATCTACCTCGATCCGCAGCGGCCGAGCGTCGAAGATCTCGTCGACATGATCACCTCAGGCGTGCGTTCCTCGTTCACCTACGCTGGTGCCGGAACGCTTCCCGAATTCCACGAGCGGGCACGCGTCGGCCTGCAGTCGGCTGCGGGCTATGAAGAGGGTAAGGCGCTCCCCGTGTCCTGGTGATGCCACCCCGACCGGATCCACCCCACGGACCTGCGAGAATAGATCGCAGGTCCAAACACGAGGAGCAAGATCGGTGAAGTACATCTCGACCCGCGGCGGTATGGCGCCCGCACCCTACAGCGCGATCCTGCTAGAAGGGCTCGCCACTGACGGGGGCCTCGTCGTCCCCGAAACTGTGCCCGCAGTGAGCGCTGACGAGATCGAGTCGTGGCGATCCCTCACCTACCCGGAGCTGGCGACCGAGATCCTCAGCCGCTACGCGACGGATATTCCGCGTGACGACCTGGCGCGGATGTGTCAGGCTGCCTACTCCGCAGAAAATTTCCAGGCCGAAGAGATCGTTCCGGTGACACCGCTCGAACCTGGCCTCTCGGTCGTCGGCCTGTCAGAGGGCCCGACGCTCGCGTTCAAGGACATGGCGATGCAGTTTCTCGGGCAGTCGCTCGAGTACGTGCTCGCGAGGAGCGACCGCGCGCTCAACATCGTCGGTGCGACCTCGGGTGACACCGGTTCGGCGGCAGAATACGCGTTGCGCGGCAAAGAAGGGATCGCCGTGTTCATGCTCTCACCGCAGGGCCGCATGAGCGACTTCCAGCGCGCGCAAATGTACTCCCTGACTGACGACAACATCCACAACATCGCGATCGCCGGCGTGTTCGACGACTGCCAGAACCTCGTGAAGGCGCTCTCGGGCGATCTCGAGTTCAAGCGCGCGCACGACCTTGGCACCGTTAACTCGATCAACCTCGGGCGCATCTCCGCCCAGATGGTGTACTACTTCTGGGCTTGGCTGCGCATGACCGATGATGTTGCGGCCGACGCTCGCGCGGATTTTGAAGTGTCCTTCACGGTGCCATCCGGGAACTTCGGCAATATTCTTTCGGGCCACCTCGCGAAGAACATGGGGCTTCCGATCCGCCGGCTCGTCCTGGCTGCGAACGAGAACAATGTGTTGGATGAGTTCTTCCGCACCGGCCTGTACGCGCCCCGGCCCGCGGCGAAGACCCACGCAACCTCGAGCCCGTCCATGGATATCTCGAAGGCCTCAAACCTCGAGCGCTTCATCTTCGACCTCGTCGGCCGCGACCCCGAACGGCTCGCTGCGGCCTGGCGCGAACTCGACGCGACCGGCCGGATCGATTTCTCATCGGAACAGCCGCGATTCGAATCGGAGTTCGGGTTTCAGAGCGGCACGAGCACGCACGCCGATCGTGTCGCGACGATCCGTTCCGTCTTCGAAGCGAGCGGTACGCTCATCGACCCCCACACCGCGGACGGAGTGAAGGTGGCACGAGAGCACCTGGAGGACGGCGTTCCGATGCTTGTGCTCGAGACCGCGAAGCCCGAGAAGTTCCCCGAGATCGTGTTCGAGGCGACGGGGGAGCGGATCGGTCTGCCCGATCACCTCTCTGACCTGCTCGACCTGCCGCAGCACGTCACCGAGATGGATGACGACGAACGGGAGCTGCGCGACTTCATCGCCGCGCGCGCGACCCGCCGCTGACCGGCGCGAGGGATCCAGCCCCGACCGGGGTACGGCTGGGGCCGGCTGGGGCGCAAGGGGTTTCGCAGTGTGGCTCCGCCCCATAGGCTGGGCCCGGAGCCGCAGCCAGCAGGGAGGTGCCGGATGTTTCGCGGAAGACGGATTCGTGAACTCGACGCGCGTGTGACGAGTCTTGAATCGCAGACGGGGTCGCGCACGCGATCCCTCGCGAATCGACGTGGTGAGAGCGTAAACGGCCTTGCGCCGGGCCGGACGGGCGGGCCCACAGATGCGTCGAGCACCGCACGCCAGGCCTGGGGCGACCAGTTCGGATTGCTCGCCACCCGGGCACTGCAGATCATCATCGTGCTCGCGCTCACCACCCTCGTCGTCATCGGGGTACGCACGCTCAGCGTCGTATTCATCCCGATTCTGCTCGCGCTCATCTTCGCGAGCACCTTCGCACCGGTGATGTCGTGGCTGCGGGTGCGAATGCCGCCGGCGCTCGCAACGGTGCTCGTGTTGCTCGCGATCGTGCTCCTGCTCACGGGTATCGGCTGGCTCATCGTGTGGGCGGTGATGGACCAGTGGGAGGACCTCTCCGAACAGGCTCAGGTCGGGTTTGCGCAGGTGCTCGACTGGGTGCGCACCCTGCCCTTCGCCCCCGATCAAGCGCAGCTCTTGGAGTGGCGCGACGGCGTCGTCGATTTCCTCACGAGCGCGCAGTTCGGTTCCGGTGCCCTCGCTGGCGTGGGAATCGTCACCAACTTCATCACCGGCTTCGTGCTCATGGTGGTCGTGCTGTTCTTTTTCCTGAAGGACGGGCCGCAGATCTGGCGGTTCGTGCTGCGGCCGTTCGAGGGTGAGGCGCTCGCGCGGGCGAGGCGCGCCGGCGACAAGACCGTCAACACGCTCGGCTCGTATGTGCGGGGAACCGCGACGGTCGCCGCGGTCGATGCGGTCGGCATCGGAATCGGTCTCCTCATTCTGCAGGTGCCACTCGCGCTGCCGCTCGCGGTCCTCGTGTTCGTGCTCGCATTTATTCCGATCGTCGGAGCCACCCTGGCGGGCACCCTTGCCGCGCTCGTGGCGCTGGTCGCGAACGGGCCGCTGAGTGCCGTGCTCGTGGTCGGGGTCGTGGTGCTCGTCAATCAGCTCGAGGGCAACTTCCTTCAGCCGGTTCTGATGGGTCGCGCGCTGAAACTGCATGCGCTCGTGGTGCTGCTCGCGTTGACGATCGGCACGGTGCTGAGCGGGGTGCTCGGTGCGGTGCTCGCAGTGCCGATCGCCGCGGTCGGGTGGGGCATTATCCAGGTGTGGGATGGTCCGGGCTTGCCGGCGAAGCCCTTCCGTCCGAAACCTGACGAGCTGTAGTGATCGAGGGATCCCGTACCTCTGGCGGGCGGACACTCCCGGATGTCGACGCCCGATTTTGCGTGCACCGTGCGAGTGTGCCAAGATATATGAGTTGACAGCGCAGGAGAGTAATTGACAGCGCCGAGTCAGCTCCGGCCCCATCGTATAGCGGCCTAGTACTCCGCCCTCTCACGGCGGCAACACGGGTTCGAATCCCGTTGGGGTCACCGGAATCGAAAGCCTCACCCGCGGGTGAGGCTTTCGTCGTCTTGGCCACTCGTGCTGGCTCCGACCCGTGTGCGTGGCTCGAGCGCGGCGCCTACTGGGTGGAGCGCTGCGCAGTCCGGCAGTTGTGCTCGATATTCCTGTGGGGAAACCTGCACAACTGCCGGACTCTTCCCGACTTGCGGCGGAGTAAGCTGGAGTGGTTGTGGCCCGGCGTCTGTCGGGCGCGGACCCAGGCACGAAGAGGAGCGCTCAGTGACCCGCACCATCAAGCTCGCCGTCATTCCGGGAGACGGCATCGGACCCGAGGTGATCGCGCAGGCGAACCGCGTGCTGGACGCTGTACTCGAGGGTGGTGAGGTCACGCTCAACCGAACCGAGTTCAAGCTCGGCGCAGAGCGGTACCTCGAGACGGGCGACACGCTTCCCGAGGACGAGCAGGCGGCAATCGCCGAGCACGAGGCGATCCTCTTCGGGGCCGTCGGAGGCGTGCCCGGCGACCCACGGCTGCGTGACGCCAACATCGAACGTGGGCTGCTGCTGAAGCTGCGCTTCGACTTCGAGCACTACGCGAACCTCCGGCCCTGCACGCTGTTCCCGGGTGTGGAATCGACGTTGCGCAACCCCGGCGAGGTCGACTTCCTCGTCGTCCGCGAAGGAACTGAGGGCCCGTATGCAGGAAACGGGGGCCGGCTCCGACCCAACACCGCGAACGAAGTCGCCACCGAGGTATCGGTGAACACCGCGCTCGGGGTTGAGCGAGTAGTGCGCTTCGCCTTCGCGCAGGCCGAGCTTCGGCCACGCAAAAAGCTCACCTGGGTGCACAAGACGAATGTGCTCGTCCATTCCGGCGCGCTCTGGCAGCGCGTCGTCGAGAGCGTCGCCGCGGAATTCCCGGAGATCGCGGTCGACTACATGCACGTCGACGCCGCGACGATCCACATGGTGCAAAATCCCGAGCGATTCGATGTGATCGTGACGGACAATCTCTTCGGCGATATTCTCACCGACCTCGCCGGCGCGATCGGTGGAGGGATCGGCCTCGCCGCGAGCGGCAACATCAATCCTGATGGCACCTTCCCGAGCATGTTCGAGCCGGTGCACGGCTCGGCGCCTGACATCGCTGGCACGCAGCAGGCCGACCCGACGGCAGCGATCCTGTCGGCGGCGATCATGCTCGAGCACCTCGGCCTGCCCGCAGAGGCCGACCGTGTGCGAGCCGCCGTGCGCGCTGATCTCGCAGCGCGCGGCGCGGGTGCCCGCTCAACCACGGAGGTCGGCGACGCCGTGATCTCCCGACTTCCGCTCCGCGGCTGATCGACGACCCGGTCTCACCACCAGAAAGACCCCCACATGAACGACCTTGCCTTCTCCCACACCGCGGCCGATCGGCTCTCCGTCGCCGAACGCGACGCGATTCTCGCGGATCCGGGCTTCGGCACGCGCTTCACCGATCACATGGTGTCGATCGCCTGGACACGGGATGCGGGCTGGCATGACGCCGAAGTGCTGCCCTACGGCCCGATCCCGATGGATCCGGCGTCGTCAGTGCTCCATTACGGGCAGGAGATCTTCGAGGGGCTGAAGGCCTATCGCCGTCCGGATGGGTCGATCGTCACGTTCCGGCCGGTCGAGAACGCGCGTCGCCTCAACGCGAGTGCGCGGCGCCTGGCGCTTCCCGAGCTGCCCGAAGAGCTCTTCGTCGAGGCGATCCACCAGTTGGTCAAGGTCGATGCCGACTGGGTTCCGGGCGGCGACGATCAGAGCCTGTACATCCGCCCATTCATGATTGCGGACGAGAGCTTCCTCGGGGTGCGTTCGGCGCAGCGGGCGCGCTTCCTCGTCATCGCGAGCCCCGCGGGTGCCTACTTCACGGGCGGGGTGAAGCCGGTCTCGATCTGGCTGTCGAGTGATCTCGCACGCGCGGGTCACGGCGGCACGGGCGCAGCGAAGTGCGGGGGGAACTATGCGTCCTCCCTGCTGCCGACGAACATTGCTGCGGCGAACGGGTGCGCGCAGGTGCTCTTCACTGATTCGGCGACACCGGACACGATCGATGAGCTCGGCGGCATGAACCTGTTTCTCGTGCGCGCTGACGGTACGCTCGTCACCCCCGAACTGAACGGGAACATTCTCGACGGCATCACGCGCAAGAGTCTGATCCAGCTCGCGAGGGATCGCGGGCACGCCGTCGAAGAGCGCGCCGTTACCGTCTCAGAGTGGCGCGAGGGGGTCGCGGAGGGCAGCGTTACCGAGGCGTTCGCGTGCGGCACCGCTGCGGTCATCACCCCGATCGGTCGCCTGCTCGGTGAGGCCGGCACGATCGTTGACTTCGGGGAGCGTGCTCCTGGCGCGCTCACGATGTCGCTGCGTGAAGAGCTCGTCGGCATTCAGACGGGGGTTCGTGAGGACCGGCACGATTGGCTCGACATTATCGTGGAGGCGGCACGATGAAGGTCGCAAGGTTCGAGGTCGCCGGGGAGATCTCCTACGGGATCCTCGACGCGGCAGCGGATGGCGACGGGGTCGAGATTGTCGAGCTTACCGGCGACCCGATGATTGCCGGCTACGACACCACGGGTCGCCGGTTCCGTTTTGCGGACGTGCGACTGCTCGCGCCGGTGATTCCTCGTTCGAAGATCGTGTGCGTTGGAAAGAACTATGCGGATCACATCGAGGAAATGCGGTCCGAGACCGGTGGCGATGCGCCGGAGGAGCCGCTGCTCTTTTTGAAGCCCAACACTTCAGTGATTGGGCCTGGTGACACGATCGTGCGACCGACGATCTCTGAACGCGTGGAGCACGAGGGTGAGCTCGCGATGGTGATCGGAGCCGTGGCGAAGGACGTGTCAGAAGAGGATGCTCTCGGCTACGTCTTCGGATTCACCTGCGCGAACGACGTCACTGCGCGCGACCTGCAGATCAAGGATGGTCAGTGGGCGAGAGGCAAAGGGTTCGACACGTTCTGCCCCCTCGGTCCGGTGATTGAGACGGATCCGGACCTTGCTGACGCGCGGGTGATCACGCGCGTGAACGGCGAGGTCCGGCAGGAGGGCAGCACCGCGCAGCTGATTTTCTCGCTCTCCCGCATCGTCGCGCACGCCTCACAGGCCTTCACCCTGCTTCCCGGCGACGTCATCCTCACGGGCACGCCCGCGGGCGTCGGCCGGCTCGAGGCGGGCGACACGGTCGAAGTGGAGATCGAAGGGATCGGCATCCTACGAAACCGGGTCGCATGAGCGAGCGTGCCGCCGCCGAAGATGAGGATCGTTCGCGCGGCACGAGCCGCCGCGACCTTCTGCGGGGCGGCGGACTCCTCGTCGCCGGTGCGGCGGCAGGCATCGGCGGCGTCGCGGCGTGGCGCGGGATGCAGGGCCGCGCGCAAACGGGGCAACCCTACATCCCCGAAGAGTTCTCTGCCCCGCAGCCTCGTGAGGAGGCCGGTTTCGATCACCTCGTGGTGCTCATGGGTGAGAACCGTTCCTTCGACAACCTGCTCGGCAATCTCTACACCCCCGACGACCCGCCACCCGGCGGCGTGTTTGAGGGGCTCGCGTTCGGCGACTACTCGAATCTCGCCTCGGACGGGACGGTGGTTCCGGCTCACGTCTACAGCGGGCAAACCGATCGCATCATGCGACGACCCGATCCCGACCCGGGGGAGGAGTATCCGCACGTCAACACCCAGCTCTTCGGTTCGCTCGATGAGACGAACCGGGGTCGTGAGGTCGGTGACATGCAGGCGCCGTGGAACGCGCCGAAAGCCGGGCAGGAAGTGACGATGTCGGGCTTCGTGCTCGATTACGAGGTGGACTTCGAAGGGCGCACCGGGAAGAAGCCGACTGCCGAGCAGCGCGATCAGATCATGGGCTCCTTCAGTCCGCAGATGCTCCCCGTGACCTCGGCTCTCGCTCGGGAGTTTGGTGTATTCGACCACTGGTTCTGCGCGGTGCCGAGTCAGACGTTCTGCAATCGCAGCTTTTTCCACGCCTCAACCTCTCACGGGTTCGTCACGAATCAGCACCACGGCGGGTATGAGAAGTGGCTGGATGCCGCGCCGACGCCAACGGTGTTTAACCGGCTCGAGGAGGCCGGCCTGAGCTGGCGCATCTACTACGACGAACTGCAGCTCGTCTCGTTCACCGGCATCATTCACGCTCCCGTGCTCGAGCAGTACTGGAAAACCGACCACTTCGCGACGATGGACCAGTTCGAAGAGGACGCGAAGAACGGCACCTTGCCCGCGTACGCGTTCATCGAACCGCGCATGGTGTACAACCACAATGATTTCCATCCGCCGGTCGGGAAACCGCACGAATCGGAGGTTGACGGGAGCGCCGTGTATAATGGGGCACTCTCCGACGTGCGTGCGGGCGACGCGCTCGTGCACCGGGTCTACACGGCGATCCGCACGTCGATGTCGAAGAGTGGTTCCAACTACCTCAACACGGCGATGCTCTTCACATTCGACGAGCACGGCGGAACCTACGACCACGTACCTCCCCCCGCTGCAGTCCCGCCGATGCCGGGAGCCGGCGAAATGGGATTCACCTTCGACCGGCTCGGGTGCCGCGTGCCGACCGTGCTCGTCTCGGCGCACGTCGAGCGGGGAAGCGTGTTCACTGACGAGATGCATCACGGATCCCTCGCCGCGACACTGAGTGATCGCTTCGGCCTGGAACCCCTCACGGCAAGGGATCAAGGGGCGAGATCCATCGTCGACTCGTTCAATCGTAAGGTGCCCCGGCACGTCGCCGATTGGCCGCAGCCTTCGCCCGCGTTTGTTCCCTCGAACCCGGAGGGTGGGGCGCATCCGGCGAAAGCGCACCCGGACCGGCCGCTCAGCCCGCCTGCCAAGGGACTGCTCGGCCTGTTGATCGCCCGGTACGGCACAGCTGAGGAGAAGGCGAACCCGCCGACGACGTTCGCGCAGGCGTATGAGATGCTGCAGAAACACGGGCAGGGCCTCTTCAGGGTGGGCGCGTCAGGGTGACACGGGGTTTTCTGCGCGCGTAGTATTGCGCACGTACCGCGTTGCGGGTGCCGGAATGATCGACGCAGGCGAAGGGCGGACCCAGAGATGACCGCACGAACCACGGCACCTCCGCGCTTCGGAGTGGAGGAAGAATACCTCCTGCTCGACGCCGACACCGGTTTGCCGCGCGACGGAGCCGACGCGATGATCTCGTCGCTCACGGGGTTGCGTGCCGAGCACGAGTTTTTTCATAATCAGCTCGAGACCGCAACGCCGGTGTGCGGAAGCGCGGGGGAGGCCTTCGCTTCGCTCGGTGAGTTCCGTGCCGCAGCCGCAGCCGCCGCAGCCGAACACGGCCTTGTTCTCGCGGGTACCGGGCTGCCGCCCGTGGGCGGTGATCTTGTCGGCCGCGTCACCGACAATGAGCGCTACCGTGGCATTCACCGGGAGATGCGGGCCATGGTGCACCGCTACCACTCCACCGGCACGCACGTCCACGTGGAGGTCCCGTCGCGAGACGCGGGGGTCGAAGTATTCGCGCGGATCGCCCCGTGGTCGCCCGCGCTGCTTGCCCTGACGGCGAACTCACCGATCTGGCTGGGCACTGATTCCGGATACGCGAGTTGGCGGTACCTGCAATTGCAGCAGTGGCCAAGCTCCGGGTATCCGCCGGCTCTTCGGGACGCTGCGGAATATGACGCAATCGTCGACGGGCTCGTGCGCGCCGGGGCGCTGCTCGATAAGGCACTTGTGAACTGGTCGATCCGGCTCTCCGAAAAGTTTCCGACGGTGGAGCTGCGCACCGCGGACGCGCAGCTCACGAGTGGCGAGGCAGTGGTCTTCGGGCTGCTCCTGAGGGCACTCGTTCACACTGCCCTCGGAGAACGCGAACGGGGGGTACCGCTGCGGGCCGCACAACCGGACCTGCTGCGTGGAGTGCACTGGGTTGCCGCTCGGAACGGTGTCGATTCCGAGCTCGTCGATCCGCTGACCGGAGCGCCGGCACCCGCGTTTGACGTCGTCGGGAGCCTCGTCGATCATCTCGCGCCATCACTCGAGGCGACCGGTGACCTCATGCACGTTGAGCGCTTCATCGCCCGACGTCGTGAAGACGGCGGGGGCGCTCGGTTGCAGCGGCGGGCCTGGACCGATGGCGGCATCGCGGGGCTCCTCGACCTGTATCGGCAGGGATCCCTCAGCGCTGACTGAACGCGGTGTCTGCCCCAGGTGTTACTCTCGGGTGCACAGGCGCGAAGGAGGGCCGGTGGCGAGCGAGTGGCGGGCACTGCGTGTTGGCGAATCGGCGCGGGAGCGGCGGCGGCAGCTTGAGCGTGCACATGAGCATTTCACGACGGACGCGCAGATCGCTGACGACCCGGCTCGGCTCGCCCATTTCGCCATGCTCGCCGGCATCCGTCCTCTCGTCGTTGAATCCTGGCTGCGCTCGCAGCGGCACCCGATCGACCTCGACCGCCCGCCGACCTCTCCCGTACTCGACGAGGCCGCGCTCGAGGAAGAACGTACGAAGCACCCGATCTCCCGGGTGCTCCCGATCGTGCAACGGCTCCTCATCGATGACGCTGCGGATTCGGGATTCATTGTTGCGATCGGTGATGCCTCGGGCCGTCTGCTGTGGCTTGACGGAGACTATGCTCTCCGGTCGGCGGCGGAGGAGATGGGATTCCGGGCGGGTATGGACTGGTCAGAAGCCGCGGTCGGCACGAGCGCTCCGGGGAGCGCGCTCGCTCTCGACCATGCGATCCAGGTTATGGGAGCCGAGCACTACCATCGTGCGGTTCACCCGTGGAGCTGCACCGCCGCACCAGTGCACGACCCCGTGACGGGCGCGATCATCGGGGTGATTGACGTGACCGGGGGAGACGCCGTGGCCTCGCCGCACATCCTCCCGCTCGTGGAGGCAACGCTCGCCGCGGTCGAGGCGGAACTCAAGCTGGAGTCGCTGCGATCCCTCATCGAACGCGAGCGCCCGCGCCCGAGTCGGCACGCCAAGCCGACCCGCTCCGCGGTGCCAGACGTTGCGGCGCCGCCGCGCCTGATCGTGCTCGGCCGCGAGCCAGCTCTGCTCGAGCGCGGCGGCGAGACGGTCGCGGTCGGCGGGCGGCACGCCGAGATCCTCGTCGCCCTTGCTGATGCCCCCGCCGGTCTCAGCGCTGCGCAGCTTGCCGAGCAGGTGTACGGCAGCGCCGACGCCGAGCCGACCCTTCGGCCAGAACTCGTCCGGCTGCGGAAGTGGCTTGCGGCCCAGAGCACCGGTCTTGAACTTCACTCACGTCCGTACCGCTTGTCGACCCGTCCGCGACTCGACGCATCCGAAGCACTCGAAGCGCTCGCGCGGGGCGCGCACCGTCTCGCTCTCGCCGCGTACGAGGGGCCGGTGCTTCCAGGTTCGGTGGCTCCGGTCATCGAACAGCTTCGCGCTGAAGTCGACGCCACCCTGCGAGAATCGATGCTGCAATCCGCGGCCTCGGACGTGCTCTTCACCTACGCGCAGAACTGGGCCGTGGATGACGCCGAGGTGTGGTCGACACTGCTGCAAGTGCTGCCCCAGCATTCGCCAAAACGCGGGCGGGCCGTGGCACGCCTTGAGGCACTCGCGAGCTGAGACGGAGCCTGACTCCCCGGCCCTGATTGCTCGCCGCGGTGTGCAACCTCGGTGCAACGAGGCGCCACGTAGCCTCTGAGCACCGGGTCGAAGTAACCGCACCCGGAAAATTCGACAACGACGTCAGATGGAGACACCACCATGGCCGTGTACGCAGCCCCGGGCAGCCCCGATTCGCCCGTCACATTCAAGAGCCGCTATGAGCACTACATCGGGGGTGAATGGGTGCCGCCCGTGAAGGGCCGGTACTTCGAGAACATCACACCCATCACTGGAAAAGCGTTCTGCGAGGTCGGCCGCGGAACCGCGGAAGACATTGAAGCAGCACTCGACGCCGCACATGCCGCGGCACCCGCTTGGAATGCTACGAGCCCCGCCGAGCGCGCGATCATCCTCAACCAGATCGCCGACCGCATGGAACAAAACCTCGAGATGATCGCGGTCGCTGAGACGTGGGACAACGGCAAGGCTGTTCGTGAGACCCTGGCCGCGGGCATCCCGCTCGCGATCGACCACTTCCGCTATTTCGCCGGGGCGATCAGGGCCCAGGAGGGTGGCATCTCGCAGCTCTCCGAGGATCTTGTTGCCTACCACTACCACGAACCGCTCGGCGTGGTCGGGCAGATCATCCCGTGGAACTTTCCGATCCTCATGGCAACCTGGAAGCTTGCCCCCGCGCTCGCCGCAGGCAACTGTGTCGTGCTGAAGCCTGCCGAGCAGACACCCGCGTCGATTCTCGTGCTCTTCGAACTCATTGGGGATCTCCTCCCACCCGGCGTGGTGAACATCGTGAACGGTTTCGGTGCCGAAGCCGGAAAGCCGCTCGCATCCAACCCGCGGATCCGTAAGATCGCGTTCACCGGCGAGACCACGACCGGCCGGCTGATCATGCAGTACGCCTCCGAGAACATCATTCCGGTCACGCTCGAGCTCGGCGGGAAGAGCCCGAACATCTTCTTCGACGATGTGATGTCGAAGGAGGACGCCTACTTCGAGAAAGCGAAGGAGGGCTTCGCGATGTTCGCGCTGAACCAGGGCGAGGTCTGCACGTGTCCGTCGCGCGCGCTCATTCAGGAGTCCATCGCGGGGGATTTCCTCGATGCCGTGGTCGAACGGACCGAGCGCATCAAGCGGGGAAACCCGCTCGACACCGACACCATGGTTGGCGCGCAGGCTTCGAACGACCAGTTCGAGAAGATCAAGTCATACCTGGACATCGGTCGCCAGGAGGGCGCCGAGATCCTGACGGGTGGCGGGGTCGAAGATCTCGGCGGCGAGTTCGCTGATGGCTTCTACATTCAGCCCACGATCTTCAGGGGCGATAATTCGATGCGAATCTTCCAGGAGGAGATTTTCGGTCCGGTCGTGTCGGCGACGACGTTCACGGATTTCGATGACGCGATCCGGATCGCGAATGACACGCTATATGGTCTCGGAGCGGGGGTCTGGAGCCGCAACGGGAATACTGCCTATCGGGCGGGGCGCGCGATTCAGGCTGGGCGTGTCTGGGTGAACAATTACCACGCCTACCCCGCGCACGCGGCGTTTGGTGGATACAAATCGAGCGGAATCGGTCGCGAAAACCACCTCATGATGCTCGACCACTACCAGCAAACGAAGAACCTGCTGGTGAGCTACAAGGAAGAACCAGACGGCTTCTTCTAGGCCGGCGGGGCAAGAACGGCTCTGACTCGGGATGCCTCTCAGAGACGGCGGCGCGCGAGCCGTTCCGTCGATCTCGGGGAGGTACCCCTGTCGGGGCGGTGGAGCCACGCGTACCCTGGAGTGAGACGGTTCTTACAGAGAGGTGAGAGCGATGAACGATTCGTTGACGGAGGCTTGCGACCTCACGGCTGACGCTCCCGCGACCGCCGGAACCGCGCCGATTCCCGGCACGATCGAGGCCCGCCCCGAGGTCGAGGGGGAAACTGAAAGCCGGCTTGCCTTCACACCAGCCGCGATCGAGCTGATCGAACTGCTGTGGGACATGCACGGCCCGCTGATGTTCCACCAATCCGGTGGCTGTTGCGATGGGAGCGCACCGATGTGCTACCAGCGTGGCGAGTTCAAGACCGGTGGACAGGATGTGCTGCTCGGCACGTTGGAGTTGCCGCCTGACGAGGGATCCACGGACCCCGATGCGCGCGAGATCGAGTTCTGGATGTCGCGCGAGCAGTTCGGGGTGTGGGCGCACACGCACCTCACGGTGGACACGGTGGTCGGCAGGGGGTCCGGCTTCTCGCTCGAAGCGCCCGAGGGCCAGCGGTTCCTCATTCGTTCGCGATTGTTGTGATCGATGCGTAGCCTGGAGGTATGACAGTCTCACTGCGCGCACACACCGGGTTCAGTCTGCCGGCGATCGGACTCGGCACCTATCGGCTGGGCGGTGCGTCTGGCGCCGCCGCGGTTCGGAGCGCGGTGCAGAACGGGTATCAGCTCATCGATTCGGCGTTCAACTACGAGAACGAAGGCGCGACCGGTCGCGGACTGCGCGAGGCGGTGGCCGACGGTGCTGACCGTGAACGCCTCGTGTTCACGAGCAAGCTCCCGGGCCGGCACCACTCGTTCGATGCTGCATTGCGCACGATCGAGGAGAGCCTCTTCCGGTCCGGACTGGACCGGATCGACCTGTACCTGATTCACTGGCCGAACCCGAACGTTGGTAAGTACCCGGAAGCTTGGCGGGCCCTCGTGGCCGCGAAGGAACGCGGTCTCGTGGGCGAGATCGGAGTGTCGAATTTCTTGCCCGCGCACCTCGAACGCATTGAAGCCGACACCGGCGTGCGGCCCGTCGTGAATCAGATCGAGGTGCACCCGTACTTCCCGCAGGAAGAGGCGCTCGCATATCATCGCGAGCGCGGGATCATCGTCGAGGGGTGGAGCCCGGTCGGTCGCGCCGACGCGGTGCTCGAACGGCCGATCACCGAGGAACCGGTGATCACGGAGATCGCTGCTGCGCACGGCATCAGCCCAACTCAAGCGGTGCTTGCCTGGCACGTCGCCCGCGGGGTCGTTCCGCTGCCGAAGTCTCAGGATCCGCAGCGCCAGCGTCAGAACCTTGCCGCAGCGGAAATAGTGCTCGAGGCCGACGAGGTTGCTGCGATTACCGCTCTGGGCCGCCCCGATGGGAGGCTCGCGGATCAGGATCCCGCCCACCACGAGGAGTTCTGAACCAACGCGTTCGCCGCGAGCCCTCAGGCCGCGGATGCGAGAATGGGGTGGTGGACCCGAATAAGCTCAATCACACTGCGCCGTCCGTCGACCCCACTGCGCAGCCCGTCGAGCGTACTGCGCAGCCTGTCGAGGGGAAACTCATCCCGACGGGTCGGCGCCGTGGCGTCGGAGACCCGAAGCGCCCGCAGGTGCGCCCCAAGGCCGAAGGGTGGACGCAGCTGTCGGGACCGGATGGTCGGCCGACGCTCCAGTTCGCCTCGCCGCGCGTCAAACAGCCCGACACGCATCTCGCCGATCTGACGCTCGCCGAGCGGGAAACGAAGATCGTCGAAATGGGGCACCCGAAATTTCGTGCGAAGCAGCTCTCCACGCACTACTTCGAGCACCACACGACCGACCCGGAACAGATGACGGATCTGCCGAAGGACCGCCGACTGGAGCTCGTGGAGGCGTTTTTCCCGCCGCTCCTCACCGAGGTGAAACGGCTCGTGACGGACGACGGCGCCACGGTCAAATTTCTCTGGCGCCTGTTCGATGGTGCTCTCGTCGAGTCGGTGCTGATGAGATACCCGGGCCGCATCACGCTGTGCGTGTCGAGCCAGTGCGGTTGCGGCATGAACTGCCCGTTCTGCGCGACCGGCCAGGCTGGCCTCACCCGCAACATGTCGTCCGCGGAGATCCTCGACCAGGTCGTGCAGGCGAACCGGTTCATCGCCGAGGGTGGACTGGGGCACAAGCGCACCGCGGGTAACGGCGCAGAACCCGAGCGCGTCAACAACATCGTCTTTATGGGGATGGGGGAGCCGCTCGCCAACTACAAACGGGTGATGAATGCCGTGCGGCGAATGGTCGCCCCTGCACCGGAGGGGCTCGGAATGTCCGCGCGCGGCATCACGGTGTCGACGGTCGGCCTGGCACCGGCCATTCGGAAGCTCGCAGATGAGGATATCCCCGTCACTTTCGCGCTATCGCTGCACGCTCCCGACGACGAACTGCGGGACGATCTCATTCCAGTGAACAGCCGCTGGAAGGTGGAAGAAGTGCTCGACGCGGCGTACGCGTACTACGAAAAGACCGGTCGTCGCGTGTCGATCGAATACGCCCTCATCAAAGACATGAACGATCATCCCTGGCGGGCGGAACTGCTCGCGACCAAGCTCAATGAGCGCGGTCGCGGGTGGGTGCATGTGAACCCCATCCCGCTGAACCCCACACCCGGCTCGATTTGGACATCCTCGACTCGGGAAGCGACGAGGGAGTTCATCGACCGGTTGAATGCTGCGGGGGTGCCGACGACGCTGCGTGACACTCGCGGAAAAGAGATCGACGGTGCGTGCGGGCAACTGGTCGCGACGGAGCAGGATCGGGCGGATGCGGCCGCGTTCGTCGCCGCGACTTGACGGCGCCCGGATTTCGCAGAGCACCGGCCGATCCATAACCTGACGCAATGGCCTGACTCTCTCGTTTCATAAAACCTTATGATCGGCGTACAATCGCCGCTATGACCACCAGCCGAAACGTCGACCCGGTCGCGACGGTCGATTCGACCGAGCTTCGGATCCTGCACACGCTCGCCACCACCGGATCCCTAACCGCAACCGCCGCGGCGCTCGGCCTGAGCCAACCCGCCGTGAGCCAGCGGATCAAACGCGTCGAAACTCGGCTCGCTGTGCCGCTCATCGAACGCAGCGGGCGAGGGATCCGCCTGACCACCGCGGGGCGCATCCTCGCCGAACACGGCCGCACCGTCGTCGCAGAGATCGATGCTGCACTCGCCGCAATCGACGATCTCCGAGGAGAGCGGGCCGGAACCCTCCGGCTCGTGGGCTTCCCGTCAGCCTCGGCGACGATCGTGCCCGCGCTGATGCGGTTGCTCGCAAAGGAGGCTCCAGATGTTGCGCTCCAGTACCGTGAAGCGGAGCCCCCGGCGGCGACGACCATGCTGCGAGACGGTGAGGTCGACTGCGCACTCATCTTCGACTATGAGGGCGCCGCTGACCTGCCGGCGGGAAGCGCGTTTGTGCCGCTATGGCGGGAAGAAGTGAGCCTCGTCGTGTCGGACGCTCGGGTGGTGACGGGCGGAGCCGCATCGCTTGGAGACTTCGCCGCCGAGCACTGGATCGCCGGCTGCGAGAAGTGCCGGGGCCACCTCATGTCGGCTGCAGGTGAGGCCGGATTCGAACCGGACATCATTCAGGAGACCGACAATGTGCCGGCGATGCTGGCGATGGCCGCCGCCGGTGGTGCGGTGGCGCTGGTGCCGGGACTCGCCCTCGCTGCGGCCCACTCGCTCCCGGATGACGCGAGCGCACTGCCGCTCGACCCGCCGCGCTTTCGGACGATCGGCATCGTGGCGATGGACACTGCAAACGAGAGCCCGCAGGTGCGTCTCGCGAAGCGGCTGCTCAGCCAGGTCGATGGATCCGTGTGGGGACTGGAGCCCGTCGCATGACCGTTGCTTCGGCGGTGGCGACCGAACGCCATCCGGCGCAGCGGCGGTCGGTCACAGTACTTTCGCTCGCGACCGTGCTCGGAGGCCTCGGGATCGGTGCATCGATCTCGGCCGGCGCGCTGCTCATCGTCGACGTGACGGCGAGCGATGCGCTCTCGGGGTTCGGCTCCACCATGAACGCGGTCGGTGCCGCGGCGGCGGGTATTCCGCTGGCGCGCTATGCGGCGCGGCGCGGTCGACGGGTCGCGCTCACGACGGGCAACCTGATTGCGCTGCTCGGCGCGCTGCTCGTGATCGTTGCTGCGGGGATGGGCTCGGGTCCGCTGCTCTTCGCGGGGCTCGGAGTGCTGGGCACCGGGTCGGCGGTGCAGTTGCAGGCGCGGTTTGCGGCGACCGATCTCGCGACCCCTGCGAATCGAGCCCGAGACCTCTCTCTCGTGGTGTGGTCGATCACGATCGGTGCGGTCATCGGGCCGAATCTCATCACCCCCGGTGAGGTGATCGGCGACGCGCTCGGGGTGCCCGGCCTCGCGGGGGTGTTTGTGTTCTCCGCCGTCGCTCAGCTCGCTGCGGGGTGCGTCGTATGGTTCGGGCTCAGGCCTGATCCGCTGCTCGAGGCGCGCCGCATCGAACACGAGCGACTCGCGGCGCTTGTCGAGAGCCCGAGCGGTGCGGCATCCACGCAGCCGACAGCGAGCGGCCGGGCAGCTGGATCCCTCGCCGCGCAGTGGCTCACAATTACGGTCATCGCGCTGGCGCACGCCGTGATGGTGGGGCTCATGGCGGTGACGCCGCTGCACATCACCCATCACGGCGGCAGCATCACCGTCGTCGGCCTGACGATCAGCATGCACATCGCGGGAATGTATGCGCTCTCTCCCGTCTTCGGGATTTTGGCCGGGCGGTTCGGCAGCATCCCGGTCATCGCCACAGGAATCGTCGTGCTCGCTCTCTCCGCAGTCGGCACCGGGTTCGGTGGGGGATCGATGCTTGTGATCCAGACGGCCCTCGTGCTGCTCGGGCTCGGTTGGGGCATGGTGACGGTCGCGGGAGCGGCGCACCTCACGGCGGTGACCCCCGTGCAGCACCGGCCCCGCAGGCAGGGGCAATCCGACACGAGCATGAACGCGGCCGGTGCACTTTTCGGTGCGGTATCGGGAGCGATTTTCGCAGTCGGAGGCTTCGGGTTGCTCTCCGCGGTTGCTGGCGGACTCCTCCTGCTCGGCGCAGCGGCGACTGTTGCGCTCGCCCGTCAGCGGCGGTCGGGGTGATCTCTGCGCGAACGCAGTAGACTGGAGGGCGATGTCTACGAGTCTCGCACCCCAGTTCTCCACGGCGACCGGCAGCGATGTCCGCGTCCGATTCTGCCCCTCTCCCACCGGTACGCCGCACGTCGGCATGGTGCGGACGGCCCTCTTCAACTGGGCGTACGCGCGCCATACCGGCGGCACGTTCGTGTTCAGGATCGAGGACACCGATGCCGCCCGCGACAGCGAGGAGAGCTACGGGCAAATCATCGACTCCCTGCGCTGGCTCGGACTCGACTGGGACGAGGGGATCAACGCCGGTGGCCCGCACGGCCCCTACCGGCAGTCGCAGCGCGGTGAGGTGTATCGCGACGTGATCGAACGGCTGCGTGAGGCTGGCTACCTCTACGAGAGCTACTCGACTGCCGAGGAGATCGACGCGCGGAACGAAGCCGCCGGGCGCCCGAAGCAGCTCGGCTATGACAATCACGACCGCGACCTCACCGCCGAACAGCGCGCCGCTTTCCGTGCGGAGGGTCGCGAGCCCGCGCTCCGGTTCCGTGTGCCAGACACCGACCTCTCCTTCACCGACCTCGTGCGTGGTGACATCACCTTTCCAGCGGGGTCGACGATCGACTTCGTTGTCGTTCGTCCGAACGGAGCTCCCCTCTACACGCTCGTGAATCCGGTCGACGATGCGCTCATGGGGATCACGCACGTGCTGCGCGGCGAAGATCTCCTCTCCTCCACCCCGCGACAGATCGCGCTCCATTACGCGCTCGTGGAACTTGGGATCGAACGCGAGATCCCACAGTTCGGGCACCTGCCGTACGTGCTCGGTGAGGGGAACAAAAAGCTCTCCAAGCGCGACCCGCAGTCGAACCTCCTTCACCACCGCGACCGCGGTTTCATCCCGGAGGGGCTGCTCAACTACCTTTCACTGCTTGGCTGGTCGATCGCACCCGATCGCGATGTGTTCACGAGCGAAGAGATGATCGCCGCATTCGAGATCACCGATGTGAATCCGAACCCTGCGAGGTTCGATCAGAAGAAGGCTGACGCCATCAACGCCGACCACATTCGATTGCTCTCGGAGCAGGATTTCGGGGAGCGAATCCTCCCGTATCTCATCGCCGGGGGTGCGCTTCCAGTGGAACCGAGCGAGGCGCAGCTCGCTACAGTCCGCGCTGCAGTGCCGCTGGTGCAGAGCCGTGTGACGGTGCTCTCCGAAGTTGTCGGCCTCATGGGTTTCCTCTTCACTACCTCGGAGCAGCTGGTGGTCGAGGACGACGCATTGAAATCGCTCAAGGCAGATGCGCCGCAGGTTCTGGAGGCCGGGCTCGCGGCACTCGGGGCGATCCCTGAGGGATCCTGGACGACCGAGTCGATCCAGTCTGCGTTGCAGACCGCACTCACCGACCCTGATGAGGGATTGGGGCTGAAGCCGCGTGTGGCGTTCGGTGCCCTGCGAGTGGCCGCGTCGGGGCGCAGGGTCTCGCCGCCGCTGTTCGAATCTTTCGAGTTGCTCGGTCGTGACGAATCGCTCGCGCGAGTTCGACGTCTTCTCGAACGACTCCGCGACTGAAGGCACAATCGTTCGGTAACCGGGAGGTGGGAAATGACCGAGGTGGACTCGAAGGTCGGTGTGGCGATCATCGGCGGCGGCCCAGCCGGATTGTCGGCCGGCCTGCAACTCGTTCGTGCCAACCGGCGGATCGCGATCCTCGATAGTAATCGACCGCGGCACTCCGCGACGCTGCAGTCGCACGGCTTCCTCACCCGCGACGGAGTGTCGCCGCTTGATCTGCGGCGCATCGGGCGGGAAGAGTTTGAAGCATACCCGACGGCCGTGTTCGCACAGGCGATGACCCGTGAGGTGACGCCGCTCAGCCGTGACGAGGCGATTGCGGTCGGGTTTCCTGACGGGATCGGGTTCCGCGTGCGCGGCACGGGAATTCGCGGTTCTGCTGACGTCGAGTTCATCGCGCGGCGGGTGCTCATCGCCGCGGGTCTTACCGAGGAGCTGCCCCCGTTCCCCATGATCCGCGCCTATTACGGGACGGCGCTCCACAGCTGCGTCGAGTGCGATGGGTTCGAGAAGACCGATAAGCCACTCGTGCTCATCGGGGAGACCGCGGATCTGTTCGCGCGTGCGCTGCTCATCAGCCGATTCAGCTCCGACCTCATCGTCTTCACGAACGGGGCAGACACCGTGCGGCCCGAGCAGGAAGCGCAGCTCGCCGCGGTCGGCATTCGCGTCGAACGTCGGCCGATCGATGACATTGTCGGTGAGAAAGCGGAGATGACCGGCGTGCGACTTATCGACGGCGAGGTGATTCCGCGGGTCGGTGGATTCGTGCGACCGCGCTGGCACGCCCCCGTCGAGTTCCTCGCCGATGCTGATCTCGAGCGCGACGACTGGGGGCTCGTGGTCGTCGATGATCGCGGTGAGAGTTCGGTCCGTGGTGTGTATGCGGTGGGGGACATCGTGCCTCCCGGCCCGCAGCAGCTCATCATCGCCGCTGGGAACGGGGCCCGCGTCGCGGCGAGGCTCAACATGGATATGATTCGAGGCATGCTCGGGGTGGGAATGATCGATGGCTGAAACGAAGGATCGTGCGGTGGCTGGAGCGCAGGAGGCGGAAGACTCCTCCAGGTATATGACACCGGGGGCGCGTTCTGCGGTCGCGGGAGCGCGCTACGCCATGATCTCGGCGGTGTTCGTCGGCGTGTTGCTCATCTCGAACGTGGTCGCGGTGAAACCGATCGCCTTCGGCGAGGTCGCAATTGGGAGCTTCGTGCTGCCCCTCGTCTTCGACGGCGGCGTGTTTCTCTTCCCTCTTGCCTACATTCTCGGCGACGTGATCGCAGAGGTGTACGGGCTGAAAGCCTCGCGTCGAGCGATCTTTGCGGCTTTTGGCCTCGCTCTTGTCGCGTCGCTCACGATCCTCGCCGTCCAGGTGTCTCCACCCGCGGCTGGGTGGGAACACCAGGAGGCCTTTGCCGCGGTACTCGGTTTCGTGCCGCGCATCGTGGCCGCGAGCCTGATCGCGTTTCTCGCTGGTCAGCTGCTCAACGCCTGGGTGCTTGATCGACTCCGGCGTCGCACCGCTGGCCGTTTCCTGCGTACACGGCTCATCGGGTCTACTCTCGCCGGTCAGCTCGTCGACACGCTCCTCTTCTGCACGATCGCCTTCGCCGGTGTCATCACCGGGATCGATTTCGTGATGTACGTTGTGCTCGGGTACCTCGTCAAGGTCCTCGCGGAGGTGGTGCTGCTTCCGATCACGACTCGCGTCATCCGGTGGGTGCGGGCTGCCGAGGAGCGCACGGTCGCCTGACCGGAGGATGTCGCTTGGGGGACAGGGATCCCTATGCCTGTTGGCCCGCCGCCTCGCGCGCTACCTGCGCGCCGTAGAGTCGGCCGAGCGTGTCGTCGCGTAGTTCTGCGAAGTCGCCCTCGATGATCGACTGCCTGATGCGGTCGACGAGGCGGACGATGAACCGCTCATTGTGGATCGTCGCGAGGGTCGACGCCAGCATCTCTTTCGCCTTGAACAGGTGATGCAGGTAGGCCGCGGTGTAGTGCGCACACGTGTAGCAGTCGCAGTCGGGGTCGAGCGGTTCGAAACGGCGCCGCTGCGCAGCCGACTTCGCGTTGATCCGGCCCTTCGACGAGTACATTGTGCCGCCGCGAGCTTGGCGCGACGGCGCGACGCAGTCGAACGTGTCGGCGCCCGCCGCGATTGCCGAGAAGAGGTCATCGGGCTCCGAGATCCCGAGGAGGTGCCGGGGCTTATCCTCCGGTAGTTCGTCGACGACCCAGCGGCAGATCGTGCCGAG
Source organism: Leucobacter sp. (assembly GCA_041655455.1). Taxonomy (GTDB): domain Bacteria; phylum Actinomycetota; class Actinomycetes; order Actinomycetales; family Microbacteriaceae; genus Leucobacter. The sequence continues at coordinate 38,006 of JBBAFK010000028.1, forward strand.
CTCGCGCTTCTCGAGCGCGCCACCGATGCCAAACCCGTCGAAGGTCTGCGAATGCGCCTCGGCACCGGTCATCTCGGTGAGTCCGCGCGCGGCCTTCCGGCGCAGATCCTCGTACTGCGCCCCCTGGACGACGCCGAACAGCGCCTGGTAGGGGCGATGGGGGCGCAACTCCGTCTGTCGAGCGTGCTCATCGAGACACCGAACCGCCCAGCGAGCCGTGCGGTCGACTGAATCTTCCTGGTATCGCCGAGTGTTCATGAGCGTGGTGCACTCGTCGAAGGCGAAGATGATGTCCGCGCCGAGCTGGTGCTGGATCTGCATCGAAACTTCCGGTGTGAAGCGGTGGCGATCGCCATTGATAAATGACTTGAAGGTGACACCGTCTTCGTCAACCTGTGCGAGACGCTCCTTGTTCTTGGCGATGACGTC